>BATO01000013.1 GCA_000474255.1 Aquipseudomonas alcaligenes MRY13-0052 | reverse complement strand
GCCCTGCTGCAGCAATTCGGCAAAGCTCGACATGGGGATACCTACAGGTACTTCGTGATCTGCTTGAAGTCTTCAAGGGAGGTGCGCTCGCCAGTAGCGAGGGCGTCCATCGTGTGCTCCAGGCAGTGATCGATGTGATCTTGAATCAGGGTGCGCTTGGCCTGGCATACGGCCTTCTCCACGGCATGCAGCTGCTGCGCGATATCCACGCACTCACGGCCATCCTCGATCATGGTGATGATGCTGCGCAGATGGCCCTCGGCGCGCTTCAGGCGCTTCATGACATCGCTGTGGCTTTGGTGTCGGTGGCCATGGCTGTGTTCGTGATCGCTCATGCCTTGAGTCCTATGCCTCGATGATTTACGCTCGCATCCTATCCCCCTGGGGGGGATATGGTCAAACGACCCTGTTGGCCCTTTGCAAGCTGCAAGACATAGGAAAATGGCTCGCCGTAGTGCCTCGAAGAAACCCGTTATCGCATTGATACTGGCCTTGCTGTTGGCCTGGGTAGGGCATTCGCTGGCCGCCATCAAAGTACCGCTGATACCGGGGGATTACTCTGGTGCTGTGTCCCATGGTCATTCCCATGACGTGGACGCGCCGGCGTTCCTGAGCCACAAACATGCGGCTGACCATAGCCATGAGATCCCTTATCTCGGGTCGGCGCTGACACTGCTGTCACGCCCCGAGCGGGAAACCCCTCCCAACGCGTTGCGGACAACTGTCCCTGAAGTGCCGATCTACCTGATCGAACGGCCACCACGCTCCAGGTTCGTGTTCTGAAACCGGCCGCCTCGCGGCCCCAGACCACTACAACCTAGGAAATCATTATGAATTCGCTTCCCCTAAGCGGGGCAACGGCGCTGATCGCACGCCTGCGTCGATCGCTCTTTCTGCCCTTGCTTACCCTCGCTTTACTGATGGCAGTCATGCCTGAGGCGCTAGCCCACGGCGTGCCCGAAGGAGACAAAGGCTTCATCCAGGAAAGTACCGGCGTGATGTTGATGCCCTTCATCTACATGGGCGCCAAACACATGATTACCGGCTACGACCATCTGCTGTTCCTGTTCGGCGTGATCTTCTTTCTCTACCGCCTGAAGGACGTAGGGCTGTACGTCACGCTGTTCGCAGTTGGCCACTCGATCACTCTGCTCTTTGGAGTGCTCAGCAACATCAGCATCAGCTCGTATGTGATCGACGCGATCATCGGCTTTTCGGTCGTGTACAAGGCCCTGGATAACCTCGGCGCCTTCCAGCGCTGGTTTGGCTACCAGCCCGATACCCGTGCAGCAACGCTGATCTTCGGCCTGCTTCATGGCTTCGGTCTGGCCACCAAGATCCAGGAGTTCGAGATTTCTCCTGATGGCCTGATCGCCAACCTGATTGCCTTCAACGTAGGTGTCGAGATCGGCCAGCTACTGGCCCTCGGCGGCATTCTCATTTTGATGGGCTACTGGCGACGTACTGCCAGCTTCTGGCGCCATGCCTATACCGCGAACGTCGCCATGATGAGTGCCGGCTTCTTGCTCATGGGCTACCAGATCACTGGCCTGATCGTCTCTCAGTAAGGAATTCTCTCAATGTTCAATACCAAGCTTCCGACCCTCAACGAACTCCCATCGACAGCGCAGCTGCTTCGCTCCACGATCACCGCAGCAATCATTGCCTGCGTGCTCCTGGTTACCGTGGTGATGCCTTCGGAGTATGCGATCGACCCCACTGGCGTGGGCCGAGCACTTGGACTCACCCAGATGGGTGAGGTGAAGATCCAGTTGGCTGAAGAGGCTCTGGCCGATGAGGCCGCAGCTCCAGCGCCCACTCCGCAGCCAACTGAAGCTATCGCCGCAGTACCCGCAGCCCCGGCAACTACCCCGGCCGCTCCTACTGAGGTCACTCCCGCTCCGGAGCAATCGACGGCACCTGAGCCAGCACCTGGTCTTCAGCATGAAATGAGCATCACCCTGAGCCCGAATCAAGGCGCCGAGGTGAAACTGGAAATGAAGCAAGGTGCCAAGGTGAAGTACCTCTGGACTGCCAACGGCGGCGTCGTTAACTACGACACCCATGGCGATCCTTACAACGCACCGCGCGACTTCTACCACGGCTATGGGAAGGGACGCTCGACCCCAGAAGATTCAGGTGTACTGGAGGCCGCATTCGATGGCAAGCACGGTTGGTTCTGGCGTAATCGCACTAGCGAACCAGTGACCGTCACCCTGCGCACCCAGGGCGACTACATCAGCATCAAGCGGGTCATCTGACCCCTTACCAGGCAGCCCCGATGGGGCTGCCACTAGGCCCTGCGCCGGCGGATGTCGTGAAACAGAGGGGGTGGACGGCCTCAATCTCCCGCAGGAGTGCGTTACAGGACGCTGCTGGCCGGCCATATGTGAGTTTGCAGGCGCGTTGCGGCAGCATTGGTCATGCAAACGCTGCATCCTGATGTCTTTGAAGGCTTGCGTGGTAGGACCCTCTGGCAGAAAACAACCAT
Source organism: Aquipseudomonas alcaligenes MRY13-0052 (assembly GCA_000474255.1). Lineage (GTDB taxonomy): Bacteria > Pseudomonadota > Gammaproteobacteria > Pseudomonadales > Pseudomonadaceae > Metapseudomonas > Metapseudomonas solani. The sequence goes on along the minus strand of BATO01000013.1, from coordinate 108,405 downwards.
TCACCTCGCTTCTTCTAGCCCGGATAGCTACGATTGTATTGGTTGGGGCCATGCGCCAGTGCAAGGAATTTATCGGCTTCGCGATGAAGCATCCTGGGTTGCTTAGGCTGCTCTAGGATGGGGTTTATAGGTTTTTATAGTCAATTATAGAGCGATTATAGAATTCGTTCTGGACGTCTGATTTGCGCTGTCCGCTTACGGCGGTAGGGTAGCAGTCAACAGAGGCCAAGCGTGCAAGACCTAGGACCGGACGATACGAAAGCCTGTTGGTTATGCGTGCAACTGAATGCTGGCGGCTGTGCAAATGACTGGCAGCTTTCATGTGAATACTCGACCAGTACCAATGTCGGGGTAGGTGCCAACATCACAACCAGAGATTGGCATGATGAAAAGTCTTATCGAGCGACTTGGGCTGCCCCACAGCCATAAGAGCCTGCACCAGGCGACCATAACAGGACTCCCGGTTGAGCTAACCTCGCGCTTGGCGGAGGAGTTGGGTATTGATGCCTGCGTCGTGGCAGGCTGGATCGGCATCGCTCCAGAGGCTTCCCTCATGACTTCAGCAGAAGGCGATGCGTTTTGTCGACTGGCGAATCTTGTCGACGTGCTGATGAGTGTCTTGGAATCAGATCAAGCCGCAGCGACTCGCTGGCTCACGTCGCCAAATATTGCGCTAGGAAATGTGCAACCCGTTTCCCTGCTGAGCACCGAAGTCGGCGGTCGAGCTGTACGCCAGGTGATGCTTGCCATTGAGTACGGACTGCCGGTCTGACTGAGCCGCTGCTCTTGCTTCCGGAAAAGATATCTTGGGGCTTTGGCTCTGCGTCTGGCTGCGTCAGTATGGGCAATCACGAACCCAGGCGTATGCTGCCAGAGGAGTCGTGGTTCCAATGGAGACAGAAATGACAATGCCGAACGAGCGCTCTCGCGCGGTGATAATGACTCGAGACTTTCTCGTTGAACTGTCCCGAGATAGCAGCCTGCCTGAAAAGGTGCGGCGAGATGCCAAGTTCCTTTTGCGGCACTTCCCTACACAGGACGATGTGTTTCTGGCAGGGCGAATAGAAGAGCAGTCGGAGACCTTGCCACTGGGGGCTTTGGGACCAGTCTTCAGCTCCTCAATTACAGGCTAGGTATATCGCTCGGCGGGGCAGAAATGATAAAGGCGGCCTTAGAGGCCGCCTCGAACCAAGTTTCATCACCGGTACAGCGCCCGGGAGAGGAAGCTCTTGGGCTGCAGACATAGAGTAGCTGCAGGGGATTGCAAAACCAATTCATTTTACTGGGGGCTTTGGAACGGAGGCTTCCCAGGTGCTCACAAGCTCATCTACCCGATCTGGGATCTGTGGCGACTTACTGAGCACAAAACAGCGGGCGGTACCGACATACTCCTCAATGAGGAAAAGGCTGTCCCCGACGTCGACACCGAGCTCTTGGAGCACCTCGTCGGGAATGTGAAATAGCTCCGTCGCCATCCCAGTCTTCGATGACCAACTGCATCGATTTCATCTGCTCTGGCCGGCCAATGAAGACTCTTCCCGAGAAAATCCTGGACATCATTCAACAGCTTCCAGAGGGTGAAATTCTGACACCAGGCAGATTCCTGCATCAGGGGAATCGACATGCTGTGCAGCGAGGGTTCTCTCGACTGGTCGAGGGTGGAATGCTGTTTCGCGTTGCTCGGGGCTTTTATGTTGCAGCAGTCGAAACTCGGTTCGGCGTGCGCGCACCGGCACCTGAGACGGTCGTCCGCTCATTGGCAAACGTGCGGGGTGAGTTGATAGTCGCCACTGGGGCTAGCGCCGCAAACAAATGGGGGCTGACAACGCAGGTTCCTATTCGGTATGTCTTTCTAACCACCGGACGTTCTAGGGAGCTTCAGGTTGGCAAGTCCACCGTATCGATTCGGCATGCGCCTCAATGGTTAATGGCTCTTGGCGCTACTGGAGCGGGGGACGCCATCCGAGCATTGGTTTGGCTTGGCGAGGCAAGCGCGGGGGATGCAGTTTCCAAACTTCATGAGCTGCTACCCGAGAGCGAATGGGGTGCTCTTGTGTCAGCTCACCGCTCGTTACCTATCTGGATGGCGAATGCAATCTGCGCTCAGTCGAGTTGCACCTGCACCCACCCTGTCAAGTTGGGCTAGCGGTTAGCTGTAGCCTACTTACCGCCAGACCGGCATTATCTGGGATGGGGCAATTCGATGTGAAAGCCCGTGAGGCTAGCCGCTGAGGTGCACCAGATGCGGCCTTTGTGAGCCTCAATGATGGATCGGGTGATTGCAAGCCCGAGCCCGGCGTTGCTCGGGCTGCCCTCCCGCCGAGCGGGGTCAACCCGGTAAAAGCGGTCGAAGAGCTTCTCTAGATGCTCTGAGCTGATTGTGTCCCCTGGGTTCTCGATACTGAAGGTAGTGGAGTCCTCTGTCTCGCGGATCAGAACCGAAATTGTCTGTCCCGCCGGCGTGTAGCGCAGCGCATTGGACAGCAAGTTGGATAGCGCGCGATCAAGCATCAGCCGATCTCCCAGCACTTGGCCTTTGCCTGTGAGCGATAGCTCAATGCCGCGCTCTTCGGCCAGAAGGTGGTAGTAGTCAAACAGCTTGAAGACTACGTCAGCCAGTTCGATCCTGGCCTGCTCGGGGATGATCAGGCCATTATCAGCCTTGGCCAAGAACAGCATGTCATCAATCATCCGAGACATGCGCTTCAAGTCCTCCAGGTTGGAGTACAGATTCTCCTCATAGGCATTGATATCGCGTTTTTTACTCAGCACGACCTCGGTGTGGGTCATCAGATTGCTGACTGGAGTTCGTAGCTCGTGGGCAATGTCGGCCGAAAAATTGGAGAGCCTAACGAAGGCATCCTCTAGCCGAGCCAACATCGCATTGAAGGAGAGAACCAGTTGCTGAAGTTCCCGCGGCACTGGTTCGAGAGGGATTCGCTCCTGTAACGAGCGAGCGGACATCCCGGAGGCCACATGAGTGACTTGCCGCAGAGGCCTAAGGCCGCTGCGAGCAACCACCCAGCCGAGTGCGGCACTGAACAGGGCGCTGATGACCAATCCAATCCAAAACCATCGTTGCAGCGTGTCGAAAAAGTGTGTGTGATTGGTGACGTCAAGAATCAGCAACGCAGTGAGCGGCTCAGCCTGATCGGCCACCGAGATTTGCTCCGTCATGCCACGGTACATGTGTTGGCCGTTCTGCCACTCCCACATGCTCTGCTCATTTGCACGTCTGAAACGCTCAGGTACTTCGACTGCTCTGGGGTCGGAAAACAGTACAGAACCGTCACTGGCCAGGATAGTGGCGGCCAGATCCTGATGGGCTCCCAGCAAAGCTCGCAACTGCGGTAATTCTTCCGAAAGGCTCGCTTCACCGCGAGCATTGTTGAGGATATGTTTGGCGGATTCGAGTTTCTCCACCAGGGCCTGCCGATCCAGCATCTTGAAGTGGTGCTGGCTGAGCATATTGAAACTCAGCCCTGCTACCGTCAGGACTGCAATTACCGCGGACATGAACATCAGGCTCATGCGTGCGGTCAGCGAAAGGTGCTTCATATTCACTCCGGAGCATCCATCATGTATCCCATGCCGCGGGCGGTATGAATCAGCTTGAGATCGAAATCGTCATCGATTTTTGCGCGTAGCCGGCGTACCGCAACCTCAATGACATTGGTGTCGCTGTCGAAATTCATGTCCCAAACCTGAGAGGCAATCAGCGACTTCGGGAGCACCTCGCCGCGCCGGCGCAGTAGCAGTTCCAGCAGTGAAAACTCCTTCGCGGTCAGGTCAATTCGTTTACCGCCGCGGATGGCGCGACGCTTCATCAGATCGACTTCCAAATCGGCAATTTTCATCGTTGTTTGCGTGGGTGAGCCATTGCCTCTACGCAGCAGCGTTCTGACCCTGGCCAGAAGTTCAGAGAAAGCAAATGGCTTGATCAGGTAGTCGTCCGCGCCCAGCTCCAACCCTTTAACGCGGTCCTCCACACCATCGCGTGCCGTCAAGAACAATACGGGGACGTCTTTTCCTGCGGCGCGCACCATGCGCAGCACTTCCCACCCGTCCAGCCCAGGCATCATCACATCCAGGATCAGGAGGTCATAGGACTCACTCAGAGCGTGCTGTAGAGCATCTGTACCGGTCATAACCCGGTCGACATTGAAGCCCGCTTCACTGAGGCCTTGCTGCAGGTATGCACCGGTTTTGGGTTCATCTTCAGCTACCAGTAGTTTCATGCGAGCAGACTCCAAATATCGGGTGGCCTGAGTTTGCAGGCAAACCGCGGCCCCAACCAGAAGCTTACGAAAATGTAATTCTGGCTTCAGCTCGCTGACAGGGTGGCTTGTCTAAGGTGCAAGCATGAGCACTAGGTTGTGCTCTCGGCCCTCGACAGACCAAAAGCAGAGGTGCCGGCCATAGTTTGCACTGATGGAGACTGTCCCATGAAATCGCTGAAACCTTTGCTTCTGGTTGGCTCGCTACTGCTCTCTTCTATGGCTTGGGCCGAGGGGGGCAGCGACCGTGTATTCGAGCGCATCCAGCAGATGCGCGACAAAGCAGAAGTCGTGCTGAACCAGGCGGAGAAGGCCCCGGTCGGCGAGCGGCATGTGCACATGAAAGCGCATATGAACATGCTCGAAGACATCATGAGCCAGCTGCACAACGAGCATCCCGCGCCGAACATGTCTGCCGAAGAGCATCTGGCTTGGATGGAAAAGCATGACAAGTTGGTAGACGACGTGCTGGGTCAAATGATTCGAGAGCACAAGTTGATGATGGCCGATAAGGAATGCCATCAGTAAAGATTTCCCCCATCTTCCAGGCCTTTCGTGATTGCTCCTTTGGCCTAGCGGCGCCTTTGTGGCGCCGTGCTTTTTCCCAGCTGACGCAATTGTAGTTCTGGGGTCAGCGGCCTGGCAGCAAGCGGGGAATAGCATGAGATTTCCAGCACCCATCGCGAGGTCTCACCATGAAACGCTTACCCCTTAAACTGCTGATCAGCACTCTGTTCATCAGCACCACCTTTCCGGCATTTGCCGAGGTCGGCGGCAGTAGCAATGGCATTGGGCAGCAGGCCCAGGCGACGCCAGCGACTCGTACCATCTTGGTAAAGATGGACGACATCAACTACAGCCAGAAAACGATCGATGTGAAGCCAGGTGAAACCGTGCGCTTCGTTCTGAAGAACGAGGGCGCGTTGATGCACGAGTTCAACATCGGGCAGGCAGCGTCCCAGCTGGAGCACCAGCGCAAGATGGCGTCCTTGTTCAAGGACGGCACACTGACCCCGACCGGCATGGCCGAGCGCATTGTCTGGCATGAGCGTTATGGCACGGGAGACTCCAACCCTCCAGGCTATCCGGAAGTCATCAAAGCCAAGCATGACGACCCGAACGCGGTTCTCGTCGAGCCCGGCACAACCAAAGAGTTCGTGTGGACCTTCCCTAAGGCGGGCAGTTTGAGCTTCGCCTGTACATTGCCTGGGCATTACCAGGCGGGGATGGTCGGTGAGTTTGCTCTGCGTTAGTCCGGCATCGGTGCTACCCGTTGGCCGCGAGCTGGGTAGCACCGATCTGACGAACCTTACTGCGATGTAGTTTTCACGTCAGCGTACCGCCAGCTGCACCTCATTAGCATCGGGACTCATCCCTCCTCAACACCTCAGAGGCACACCATGAAACTCAGACCCGCTTTCATAATCACCACCCTTGGTTTACTGCTCAGTGCTGCCAATGCGCTGGCCAGCCCGGGCCACAAGAAAGACAGTATCGGGCAACCGGGAGACAGTCAGGCAGTAGATCGCACCATCGAAGTCCGGATGGGGGACATCTTCTTTGAACCCAAGGCAATGGAAATCAAGGCGGGCGAGACGGTTCGCTTCGTACTGCTGAACGAGGGAGCCCTGCTGCACGAGTTCAACCTTGGCAAAGCGGCATCCCATGCTGCGCATCAGAAAGAGATGGCTGCGATGTTTCAGAACGGCACGCTGTCCCCGACTGCAGCGCATGACATGAGCAAAATGGACCACGCCATGGGCGGCATGAAGATGGTCGGCATGGAGCACGACGATCCCAACAGCGTTCTGGTCGAGCCAGGTGCACGCGAAGAGCTGATCTGGACCTTCTCCGACGCTACTGATCTGGAGTTCGCCTGCAATGTTCCTGGACATTATCAGTCGGGAATGGTCGGTAAGGTGACCGTACGCTGAACTCCATTGATACGCGTCAACTCTGCCTGGCTAGAGCAACCTATGCTGATTCTATGGTCATTGAACCGAGGCTATTGTCATGGATCACACGCACCACACTGGCACTACGGAACCACCTTTTTGGAAGAGCAAGATTGGCATCGCACTGATCATGCTGGCCGTAATCGGCATCTTCTATGTCGCGCGCGAGCATTACGGTCATCTTTCGCAGGCTTTGCCATACCTCATCCTGCTGCTATGCCCGCTGATGCATCTGTTTGGCCACAATCATGGCGGGCACTCCCACTCCAGCGGAGCCGCAGTTTCCAAGGACGAGGATAGGAAGTAACTCGAATGCAAAAGACCTCCTGCCATCATGACCAGGGCCATGCACATCACTCGCACGGCCATCCAGAGAGCCCACGCGATCCGGTGTGTGGCATGGAGGTCAAATCTGATAGTCCTTACCAGGAGAACTTTGAGGGAAGGGCCTATCGGTTCTGCAGTACAAAATGCCAGGAGAAGTTCCAGGCAGCCCCTCATCAGTACATGAGCCATCAATCGCATGCCGGGCACCACCAGCATGCCGCTCCGCCAGAGTACTCAACTCAGGCAGGACTGGGGGCTGAATACACCTGCCCGATGCATCCCGAGATTCGCCAACCGAGCCCTGGCAACTGCCCGATCTGTGGGATGACGCTCGAACCCGTCATTCCAGAGCTGGAGGACGAAGAAAATCCGGAGCTGAAAGACTTTTCGCGACGGTTCTGGTGGACCCTGCCATTGACCGTCATCGTGACCGTGCTGGCGATGGCTGGTCATTCCTTGCAGCTGTTCCATGGAACATCCCAGAACTGGGTTGAGCTGGTTCTGGCAACGCCCGTGACGCTTTGGGGTGGCTGGGTATTTTTCACTCGCGGAATAGACTCCATCCGGCAACGCAGCCCTAATATGTGGACCCTGATCGGATTAGGAACTGCAGCCGCCTACCTCTACAGCGTGGCAGCCACCCTGGTGCCGCAGTGGTTCCCGGCGGCCTTCGTTCAGGATGGACGCATCGGCGTCTACTTCGAGGCCGCCGCGGTGATCATCTCGCTCACGCTGTTGGGCCAGATGCTCGAACTCAAAGCCCGCTCGCAGACCTCTGCCGCCATTAAGTCACTGCTGGGATTGGCCCCCAAGACTGCCCGGCGCATCAGGCCTGACGGCCAGGAAGAAGATATTCCGCTGACCCACGTCCATCAGGGTGACCACTTGCGTGTCCGGCCGGGCGAAAAAGTCCCGGTGGATGGCACCGTGCTGGAGGGCGAGAGCGCTGTCGACGAGTCGATGCTCACCGGCGAGCCGGTGCCCGTCACCAAGCGGGCAGGGGATACCCTCATCGGTGCCACCCTGAACACCCACGGCAGCCTGGTGATGGAAGCGCAGAAGGTGGGCGCCGAAACCATGTTGTCGCAGATCGTCCAGATGGTGGCTAAGGCCCAGCGTTCCAAGGCGCCCATGCAGCGTATGGCCGATGCCGTGGCAGGGTATTTCGTGGTGGGGGTGATCCTGATCGCGATCCTGACATTTTTTGGCTGGGGGGTGTTCGGGCCGGAATCAGGTTGGGTATTTGGCCTGATCAACGCTGTGGCCGTACTGATCATTGCCTGCCCATGCGCCCTGGGCTTGGCAACGCCGATGTCGGTCATGGTCGCGACCGGCAAGGCCGCCAGCAGCGGTGTGTTGTTCCGCGATGCCAGCGCTATCGAGAACCTCTGCAAAATCGACACCTTGATCGTCGACAAGACCGGGACACTGACGCAGGGGCGGCCGGCCTTTCATAGTGCAGAGGGAACCGGGCCGTTCGACTCGGTCGAGGTTCTGCGCTTGGCCGCAAGCCTGGACCAGGGCAGCGAGCATCCGCTGGCGCATGCCATTGTCGATCATGCGCGTGAACAGGGTCTTGCCCTGGTGAAACCGGAGACCTTCGAATCTGGCTCAGGTATTGGTGTACGCGGACAGGTCGATGGCCATCAACTGCAGCTTGGGAACACAGCGTTGATGGAGGAGGCGGGCGTCGATATTACTCCGCTGCGTAACCGTGCAGAGCAACTGCGCCTGGAGGGCATCAGCATCATCTATCTGGCCGTCGATGGTCGCCTGGCGGGTCTCCTGGCCGTTTCCGATCCAATCAAACCGACCTCCCAACAGGCTGTTGCTCAACTCCAGAACGCTGACGTGAAGGTCATCATGGCCACTGGCGATGGCCTCACCACAGCAAGAGCCGTGGCGAAGCAGTTAGGCATCGAGGAGGTGCATGGCGAGGTGAAACCGCAGGACAAGGAGAAATTAGTCGCCGAACTGCAGAGCTATGGCCGGCGTGTTGCCATGGCGGGCGACGGCATCAACGATGCGCCGGCCTTGGCCAGGGCCGACGTAGGCATCGCTATGGGCACGGGCACCGACGTGGCGATGAACAGCGCCCAAGTGACCCTGGTCAAGGGAGACCTGATGGGCATCCTGCGGGCGCGCACCTTGTCGGTGGCCACGGTGAAGAACATGAGGCAGAACCTTGCCTTTGCATTCCTCTACAACGCGATGGGAATCCCGCTAGCGGCCGGGCTGCTGTATCCGCTGACAGGACATCTTCTGTCGCCCTTGATCGCTGCTCTGGCAATGAGCGTCAGTTCAGCCTCGGTGGTTTTCAATGCGCTTAGGTTGAAAGCAACGGACGTTGGCTAGTCTGCTAGACAAGACGATGTGCCTACCTGCAGGGCGATTTTTTAAATGCGCATCTGACCGGAAAATACCGTACGGTAGCTTGCAACTTGACCTATCAGTCGCATCACCTGATGACGAGGGGACGTTCTATGGATCGTTCCCGCTGCGAGTAGGAGACTGACAGTCGTTACCCCATGAGGATTCTCCGTGGCCCGCATTCGCCGACTGCAAATTAGCAACTTCCGGTCTATCCAGGCGCTCGACTGGGTGCCGGCCCCCGGAATTAACTGCCTCATTGGTCCGGGTGACAGTGGGAAGTCCAGCATCCTGGACGCGATTGACCTTTGCGTCGGCGCCCGCCGAGGCGGCACGTTCGGCGACATGGACTTCTTCGCATTAAACGTCGATGTACCCATCACCATCAGCGTGGCGCTTGGCGATCTGCCGTTATCGCTGATGGATATCGATGTCTACGGCGAGTTCTTGCGTGGATTCCATCCCGGTACGGGGGAAGTCGAAGACGAACCGCGAGCGGGGCTGGAGACCGTCATCACCTTGCGTCTGCAAGTTGGTGCCGATTTGGAGCCTGTTTGGACACTTTTCTCCGAGCGCGCGGAGCAGCAGCAACTTGAACGCACTCTTCCCTGGAAAGAACGAGCGGCACTAGCGCCCGCCCGTATCGGCAGCTTTGCGAGCTCGAACCTGTCGTGGAGTCGTGGCTCAGTGCTCAATCGACTTACCGATGAGCGCGCCGAGCTTGGTGCTGAACTGGCGCGCGCCGCTAGGCAAGCAAGAGCGAACTTTGGCAATCAAGCAGCCGAACATCTGACCCAGACGCTTGAGGTCGTGCAACGCACAGCACAGCATCTTGGCGTTTCGGTCGGGGCTATGCCTCAGGCGCTCCTTGACGCACATTCTGTGTCGATTGGCGAGGGGGCGATCGCGCTGCACAGTGAAACAGGTATTCCGCTGCGCTCCCTTGGCACGGGCTCGTCACGCTTGCTAGTGGCAGGGCTTCAAAGGGCTGCGGCCAGCGCCGCGCCAATTGCCCTGGTTGATGAGGTGGAATACGGGCTTGAACCTCATCGGCTCATGCGATTCCTGGACTCGCTGGGTGCAAAGGACGCTGCCGCTCCGTTGCAAGTGTTCATGACGACGCACTCGCCGGTCGCGCTGCGCGAGCTGTCCGGCAGCCAGTTATTCGTTGTTCGGTCAGCACCTCAGCGCCACAGTGTTATGCCAGCTGGGGAAGCCAACGAGGTACAAAGTACCCTTCGGAAGGACCCCGAAGCATTCCTCGCCAAATCCATCATCGTTTGCGAGGGGGCCAGCGAGGTTGGCTTCGCGCGTGGCCTTGACCAATGGTGGGTCAGTCTTGGCGCTACCTCATTCCTGGCCCATGGCGGCGCGTATGTGGACGCCGGCGGGGGAAGCCCCGATAACAGTCTTATCCGGGGAACAGCACTTCTGAACTTGGGTTACCGCGTGATGGTTTTTGTAGATGCCGACAAGCCTTCGACCGCGGGGCTCGCTGAAGCATTCTTGGCCGCCGGCGGGCAAATTCTTACATGGCGACCAGGCCTCACGTTGGAGGACGAGATCTTCCGCCATCTCAGTGAGCAAGCACTCGATGCACTTCTGGCGAAAGCCGAAACAATAGTGGGTGCAGAGCTGATGAACGCACACATTCAGACGAAGTCCCAAGGCCGCGTGACGCTGAACGATATCCGAGCCAAGCGACTCGTGGATGGGTACTCACCTGAGAGACGAGAGCTGCTGGGAACCGCATCCCGTATCCGCAACAGCGGCTGGTTCAAGTCGCTGACAACCTATCAGGAGGTTGCAAGGGACATCGTCGGTCCGTCTTTACAGAACGCCGAACCGGGCTTCATGGCAGTCACGAATCAGCTCTGGACGTTTACAAGTGCCCCCTGAGATTGATCTTTTCGCTATCGAGCGTGGCTCCATAACGGCCCCCGCAGGTTGTGGAAAAACGCAATTGATTGCCGAGACGCTCATCGCGCATACGCAGAGCAAACCCATCCTCGTCTTGACACATACGAACGCCGGCGTTGCGGCCTTACGGGCGCGCCTGAGACGAGCCGGTGTTCCTAACTCCGCATATCGAGTCTCCACCATTGACGGATTCTCGATGCGCCTGATCGCTAAGTTCCCAGCGCGAAGCGGCCATAACCCGCAGATCCTACAGCTGCATCAACCCAATACTGACTACCCGGCAATTCGGGAGGCCGCCATGCAGTTGTTGCAGGCCGGTCACCTCGCTCAGCCCCTTCGCGCCACCTATGCACGGTTGCTTGTCGACGAGTACCAAGACTGCAACGTCGTCCAGCACGCCATCGTGTCTGGTTTGGCCCAGGTGCTTCCGACCTGCGTGCTCGGTGACCCGATGCAAGCCATATTCAGCTTCCGTGGCAATCGACTGGTGCATTGGGCGAATGAGGTGCAACCCCTGTTTCCCGCAGCGGGAGAGTTGAGGATACCGTGGCGCTGGCGGCTGGCTGGAGCTGAGAACCTCGGGCAGTGGCTGCTCGCCATACGGCAGCAACTTCAAGCTGGTCAGCCGGTGGATCTGCGCACGGCTCCAGCAGAAGTGCGTTGGGTGCAGCTAAACGCCGGAACCGAAGTTCAGCAGCGACTGGTGGCCGCGAGAACCGAAGCTCCCAACGCTCAGGGCAGCGTCCTCATCATCGGGGACTCCATCAACGTGCAAGGTCGCCATCAGCTCACGAGCCAGACACCCGGTGCCATGGCCGTAGAAGCCGTCGACCTGAGAGATCTCGTCAACTTCGCTAGGAACTTTGACTTGCAGGGTGCCAATGCTCTGGCACAACTTGTGGAGTTTGCTTCCAGCGTAATGACGGGGGTAGGTGCAGCAAACCTGCGAACGCGCGTGGAGTCGCTGCGTGCAGGAAGGGCCCGAACGCCTCCGACCGCGGCCGAGGCTGCGGCGATCGATTTCGTAGCAGCGCCAACATTGGGGCAAGCGCTCCGTGTGATCGATACGCTCGCTGAGCAGCACGGGGCACGTGTATACCGACCGGAGGTTCTGTACTGCTGCCGGTCTGCAATGCAAGCGGTGGTGGGAGGTGCTGCCGACTTTCTGAGTGCAGCCATTCAAGCGCGAGAGCGCAATAGACACCTTGCCCGACCGATCGCAAGACGCTCTGTAGGCAGCACATTACTTCTCAAGGGGCTGGAGGCGGATGTCTCGGTTGTCCTGCATCCTGAGCTTATGACCCCCCAGAATCTATACGTCGCACTGACGAGGGGCGCAAGGCATGTCGTGGTGTGTTCACCAACCCCCATCCTTACGCCCGTGGTAAACGGCTGATCCTTTTGTAGCGCTTACGGGCTTGACCTTGCCATCGTGTCAAGGTCGATGCTGTCCGTGCGGTAACTTGAGCCGCGGACGAAATGAGGTGAAAGACATGTTTAGTCTGAGTGTTGCGGGGATGGGCTGTGGCAGTTGCGTGAGCAAAATCACGAAGGCCATTCAAGCTCTGGATCAGGATGCACGAGTAGAAGTGGATCGAGCGGCCGGCAAGGTCACCGTTGAGAGCACAGAAAGTGCCGAATCGATCCGCGAACTCATCCAGGAGCTTGGCTATTCGGCCCAGGTCAGCGCTTGAGCGCTGACCTGCTATCCCACTAAATCTCCAGTTCTGAGAGCTCTTTTAGCCCTGGGATACTGGTGACCTCGTTGGTCATACCTTCTGAACCATCTCGGCCGCGAAGCCAGTTTGAGTGATCGCCTGGCTCGCGCATTTCCAGCGTGTCATAGGAGTACCGCTTGCGCTTGAACAGGCTTTTCAATGCAGCGAACTCGTGGCTTTTTTCGTCTTCTATGCCGACGACTTCTCCTGCAAGCCGCTCCCAGTGACCAACGCCGTCGGCCAGCATTGCCTGATAGGTCTCCGGGTCAAGCAAGGCTTGCTGTTTGAAATGAATGATGCGGTGAGTCATAGAAGCGCTCGGAGTGGCCAAAGAGAGAGCGCTAGCCTAAAGGTTCCGGGTCATTCGTGTAATAGCTGGCCGCGCTTTAGCAAACCGTCGTTGACCCACAACTTCAACCAGGTCGCGGCTTGCAAGGGAGCTTGCTCGCCATGCGTGGCGCTCAACGACTCGCAGAGTTCAGCGAACGATCCGCCCTCGATGAGAAACTGCAATGCCGAAGCCTCCGCTGGCTCCAGGCTCCGGTACTGGCAGACGAGTTCATGACGCCAAACAAGACAGGCTAGGTTCGTTGGCAGGCGGGTAATATCAGGCAGCAAGCTGCCGGACTTGGCGGCTTTCCACAACTCCAGCGTGTTGTACTGCAGCTGCAGCCACCGGGCAGATGCAGTCAGGGAAACCCTGAGTGAAATCCAGTCTTCAGCCGAAAAATCACTCATGGTCTCCAGCGAAAGCGCTTCGACATCCTGAGCGTCGAAGGCCAGTGTAAATGCCCACTCCAGCTCCGCGAGTTCGCGCATCGGCGATAGTTGGGGTTCTTCGACGTAGCTGCCAATGAACTCGGGCAGCTTCTCGCCCAGCCAGCGAATGCTGAAATGTCGTGGTGGCCAGGCGGCCAAGTAGGCCAGTGCGAGCTGCTCGAATGATTCGTTGCCGATCCAGTGAAGCAGGGCAGGGAAGTCTTCTCGCAATACCGCAAGCAGGCGCGAACGGTAAGCATTGTGGTAGATCTGCAGGCCTTCGAGAGCACTCAGCGCTGTGCTACCTCGGATCTGCTCCAAAAGTTCGTTGGAGGGCAGGGCACTGTCACCTGTCAGGTAAGTTTCAAATGCAGTCTGTACGGCGATCAGGCTCAAGGGATGGCCCCCGATATCACAGCTTTGGCGATAGCACGGGCATGTGCTAATTCGGACAGCAGCTCCTCCAGCGGCGGAAACTGGTCATCCCGCTCGATCAAGGTCGATGTCGGGCCCAAGTAGCTCAACGTCTTGCTGTATAGAGACCAAACCGGATCAGCGATGGGCTGATCATGGGTGTCGATGAGGTATTGCCCGTAATCGCTGTGCCCGGCCAGGTGAATTTGCCGAATCCGCTCGTGCGGCAACTCCATGATGAACTGCCAAGGGTCGAAACCCTGGTTTCGCGAGCTGACGTAGACGTTGTTCACGTCGAGAAGCAGCTCGCACCCGGTCAGGTAACTGAGCTCCGAGAGGAACTGAGACTCGCTCATGCTGGATGTTGTCCACTGCACGTAGGAGGAAACGTTCTCCAGCACGATGGGACGCTCCAAAACATCCTGCACCAGGCGCACCCGGGCCGCGACATGCAGCAGGCTCTCCTGGGTAAACGGCAGCGGCAGCAGATCGTGAAGTTGATGGGCGTTGCCTCGACTCCAGCACAAGTGATCAGACACCCACTGAGGCTGCACCCGATCTGCCAGTTGCTTGAGCTGTCGTAGGTAGTCGATGTCCAAGGCATGTGAGCCGCCAATCGAAAGAGACACCCCGTGCATCACCAGGGGGTAGTGCTCGCCGATCGCATCGAGGAAGTAGAGAGCCTTGCCGCCTCCCACCAGGTAATTCTCGGAAATGATCTCAAACCAGTCGACCGCAGGTCGCTGTTCAAGAATCTGCTGGTAATACTCACTGCGAAGGCCAAGACCGAAACCCAGTGTTTTGCGCTTACTCATTCAAGACTCCAGCAGGGGAGTGGCAGGCACTCCCCGCAACGGCATTATTCGCTGGTCTTGCCACCGGCCTCATCGCACTTGGCCTGAGTCATCAGCTTGAAGCCCTGGCCTTTGCATTCTCCCTGGCCTTTGCAGGCATTTTTGGCGGTCATGCAGTCGTTCTGGCCCTTGCAACCGTTGACGCCGAAGCACTTCACTTCAGCTGCTTTGGTGTCCTGGGCGGCCTGGACAGGCAGGGTAGCAAACAGGCTGGCGGCCACGAGAGCCAGAGCGGCACCGGTAGCGACGTTGGATTTATTCGACATAGTGACAATCTCTCTTAATTGTTGGTGGTCTTATCCGCGGGTGCGAATGACCCTGAGTAGCTTAGGCATCGCTGCCGAGCATGCCCTCTCAAGAAATTCGCAAGGCTTTATGAGGGCATGAAAGACAGTACCGAGCCTTCTGGATGGGCTACAAGAAAGAAATAGCAACCTGACAGAACTGTAATGTTCGGCTCAGGTTGCTGACAGGCCCTCTTAGTTAACGTGACATCGAGCCTAAAGCTCGGCCTCTGCAGTTGCAGGGACCACTTAACTTACGAGGAATACCCAAAATGAAATCGATCAAAGCTCTGCTTGTAGTTACTGCTCTGAGCATCTCCAGCTTGGCAATGGCTGAAGGTGGTGCTGACCGAACCTTCGCGCGCATGGAGCAGGCACGCCAGACGTCTCTGGAGGCCTACCGGGTGGCCCAGCGGCAGAAAGTTGAGGCTCCTGTAGCCAGCAGTCCAACCGAGCAAGCAGAGCACACCAACTGCTGAAGTCATCTACCTTACAGAAATGTAATCACCCGGATGGTTGGGATATGGCAGTTTCATACTGCTCATCGTCGGTAAGGCTTGTGCAATGCACCGACGTGGAAAGTTGAGGGGTAAATCCCCGACATTGAAGCAGCCATGAACCCGAGACCGGGCACACCATCACCGGCTCATTTGACGGATTGGACAAAACGGCATGCAAAGCAAAACCACAAGGCGCACCTTCGTCAAAGGCCTGGCAGCCACCGGTATTATCGGCGGACTTGGCCTGTGGCGCACGCCGGTCTGGGCGGTGAACAGCCCCGGCCAGCCCAACGTACTGACTGGTAACGAATTCGACCTATTCATCGGTGAAACCCCGGTGAACATCACCGGCGCAGCGCGCACGGCCATGACCATCAACGGCTCGCTCCCTGGGCCGATTCTTCGTTGGCGCGAAGGCGATACCGTCACATTGCGCGTGCGCAACCGCCTCAAGGAGGACACCTCCATCCATTGGCACGGCATCATCCTGCCGGCGAACATGGATGGTGTTCCTGGCCTGAGCTTCCATGGCATCGCCCCTGACGGCATGTATGAGTACAAGTTCAAGGTCAACCAGAACGGTACCTACTGGTATCACAGTCACTCGGGGCTGCAGGAGCAGGTCGGCGTATACGGCGCGCTGGTCATCGATGCCAAGGAGCCCGAGCCCTTCAGTTACGACCGTGATTACGTCGTGTTGCTGAGCGACTGGACGGATGAAAATCCAACGCGGGTACTGGCCAAGCTCAAGAAACAGTCGGACTACTACAACCAGCACAAACGCACCGTTGGTGACTTCATCGATGACGTAAGCGAGATGGGTTGGTCCGCCGCCGTAGCCGATCGCAAGATGTGGGCCGAGATGAAGATGAGCCCGACGGATCTCGCTGACGTCAGTGGCTACACCTACACCTACCTGATGAATGGCCAGGCACCCAATGGCAACTGGACCGGCATATTCAAACCAGGCGAAAAGATCCGCCTGCGCTTCATCAACGCCTCGGCGATGACCTATTTCGATGTGCGCATCCCGGGCCTGAAGATGACTGTGGTTGCGGCCGATGGTCTGCACGTCAAACCGGTCAGCGTCGACGAGTTCCGTATCGCCGTGGCCGAGACCTACGACGTGATCGTCGAACCAGACAGCGAACAGGCGTATACCGTGTTTGCACAATCCATGGATCGCACTGGCTATGCGCGCGGCACCCTTGCTGTACAGGAGGGGTTGAGTGCACCAGTACCCAGCCCCGACCCGCGTCCGCTGATTGCCATGGGCGACATGGGTATGGATCACGGCAGCATGGGCGGTATGGATCACGGGAACATGGCCGGGATGGATCAGGGCAATATGGCGGGAATGGATCATGGCAGCATGCAGGGTGGCATGGCTGGTATGGATCACAGCCAGATGGCCGGAATGGATCATTCAAACATGGCTGGCATGGCTGGCAACATGCAGGCACACCCGGCCTCAGAGACCAACAATCCTTTGGTCGACATGCAGACCATGACGCCGACGCACAAGCTGGACGACCCAGGTATCGGCCTGCGTGATAACGGCCGGCGCGTGCTGACGTACTCTGACCTGCGCAGCACCTTCCCTGATCCGGACGGGCGTGAGCCAAGTCGCACCATCGAGCTGCACCTCACCGGGCATATGGAGAAATTCTCCTGGTCCTTCGATGGAATCAAGTTCTCTGACGCCGAGCCTCTACGCCTCAAGTACGGCGAGCGTGTTCGCATCACGCTGGTCAACGACACCATGATGACTCACCCGATCCATCTTCATGGCATGTGGAGTGATCTGGAGGATGCGAACGGCAATTTCCTGGTGCGTAAACACACCATCGACATGCCGCCAGGTTCCAAGCGCAGCTATCGGGTGACCGCCGATGCGTTGGGGCGTTGGGCCTACCACTGCCACCTGTTGCTCCACATGGAAATGGGCATGTTCCGTGAAGTCCGTGTGGATGAGTAAAGGAGATTTCTGATGAGTACTTTTATGAAGCGTAATGCCCTGTTTGGCAGCGCAGCGATGTTCAGTTTTTTGGCTGCTTTGTACGCGCCGACGTCATTGGCAGGTGAGGGGCACAGCGAGCACGAACAACATGCTGCCGAGTCGGCTGCGCCCGAGGCCATCAGTGACAAGCCTGCAGATCAATCGAAAGGCAAGGCCGCTGGCCAGCAGATGGATCATGGCACCATGGATCATGAGGGCATGAACCATGACGATATGGGGCACGAGAAGATGATGGATAAGCATGGCGGCACCGAAGCCGAAGCAGGTTCGAACCATGACCACTAGGTTTTCACGCCCGTCCCTCATAGCGCTGGTCGTGTCGCTGAGTGCACTCAGCGGCGGCGTTACCCAGGCTGCGGAAGAAATGGATCATTCGGCAATGGGGCACGGCTCCATGTCGATGGACCACAGCCAGATGGGCCACGGTTCCGCCAAAGCGCCGATGGAGGGCATGGATCACAGCAAGATGGATCATGGTGCCATGCAGAGCGAATCGGGCAGCATGGACCATAGCCAGATGGGCCACAGCCAGAGCCAAGAGAAGGCCCCAGCCATGGACCACAGCAAGATGGGACACGGCACCATGCAGGGACAGATGGAGGGCATGGATCATTCGAAGATGAACCATGGCTCCGCTGAAGCCCCGAGGACTACCAGTCGTACGCCGATTCCCGTTCTGACGGATGCTGATCGCCAAGCGGCTTTCCCGCCACTGCCTGGCCACAAGGTGCATGACAGCGCCATCAACAGCTTTTTCCTGCTCGATCAGCTCGAATACCAAGACGCAGATGAGGGCAGCACCCTGGCCTGGGATGCGTCGGGTTGGGTAGGCGGTGATATCAACCGGGTCTGGTTCCGCTCCGAAGGCGAGCGTACCAACGGCGTTACCGAGGACGCTGAATTACAGCTGCTGTACGGCCGCTCGATCGGCCCTTGGTGGGATGTCGTCGCGGGCGTCCGCCAGGACTTCAAACCGGAGTCGCCGCAGACTTGGGCCGCCTTCGGTATCCAGGGCATGGCGCTTTACGCCTTTGAGGCCGAAGCCACGGCCTTCGTCGGCGAGAATGGCCAAACTGCTGCCCGACTGGAGGGCGAGTACGACATTCTGCTGACCAACCGGCTGATTCTCCAGCCAACTGCCGAAATGAACTTCTACGGCAAGAACGATCCTGAGCGAGGTGTGGGGTCCGGGTTGGCCAATACCGAGCTCGGTTTGCGTTTGCGTTACGAGATTGTCAGACAGTTTGCCCCCTATATCGGGGTTTCCTGGAGCCGCTCCTATGGCAACACGGCAGACATGGTGCGTGACGAGGGCGGTGATGTAGACGAGGCGCGTTTTGTCGCCGGTATCCGGATGTGGTTTTGAGAACCTGACATGAAAAGAACAATTAAAACTTTGGTGGCGGCCGGCGTGGTCGGTAGCACAGCTGTCCTGGCCGGCGCCTACTTTGGCGTGGTCAACGTGGGGGCCGATGATCCCCATTTTCCTGCAGTGTATGCGTTTCTCACGATGGCCCGCGACCGCTCTATCGAAGTCCGTTCGCAGGACATCGAGGTTCCCAACCTGGATGATCAAGCTCTTATTCGCGCCGGTGCGGGCAACTACAACTCCATGTGTATCGGCTGTCATTTGGCGCCAGGTGTGGCGGAGACCGAGCTAAGCCAATCGCTTTACCCTGCGCCTCCCAACCTCGCCAAGATCGGTGTCGATGGCAATCCGTCAGCAGCGTTCTGGGTGATCAAGCATGGCATCAAGGCAACGGGTATGCCTGCGTGGGGCAAGAGCATGGGCGATGAGTACATCTGGGGCATGGTTGCCTTCATTGACCAATTGCCGACGATGGATGCCAAGCAATACCAAGCACTCGTCGCATCCAGTGGCGGCCATCAGCATGGTGGTGGGGAAACGCAAATGCACAATCATGAAGGTCAGCACGGCGACAACAAGCCTGGCCATCATGGCAATAGCGGCGGTGGCGAAGACCATCATGGAACAGGTGATGCCGGAGAGCCTGGCCATCACGATGCCGCGGCTACTGATAGCGAGGGTGGCTCCGCACCTGAGGCAGGTCACCATTCGGACATGAGTGGCGATGATCACCATGCCGGGGATGAGGCCGCCCCAAGCGGCGGAGACCATCATTCCGAGCAAACTCCGAATGCCTCGCCCAAGACCCACACCCACGCCGATGGCAAAGAGCACGTGCATGAAAGCTAAATATCTGGCCTTGCTGGCCGCTCTCTCCGTCACAACTGGAGTTCAAGCCGCTGATGCCCTGACGATTGATGTCCATCGTGATGCTAATTGCGGATGTTGCAAGAAGTGGATCTCACACCTCGAAGCGAATGGCTTCAAAGTCGTCGACCATGTCGAAAGCAACATGTCGGCAGTGAAGCAAAGTCTGGGCGTTGCGCCGCGGTTGGCGTCTTGTCACACCGCGGTGATTGACGGCAAGTTCGTCGAAGGTCATGTGCCGGCGGCTCAGGTCATCGAGCTCACCAAGCGCGATGATCTCGTGGGCATCGCTGTTCCCGGGATGCCGGCGGGCTCCCCCGGTATGGAAGTCGATGGCGTACAGCATGCCTACCAGGTCATTGGCTTGACCAAGGCGGGGTCTGATCAGGTCGTTGCAGAATATCCCGCTCAGTAGTACTGCCTGCCAGCACGGCCGCTTGTGTGTAGTGGCCGACTCTTTTTCATACGCCCTTTAACCTAAGTAAAAAAGGCGCCCGAGGGCGCCAAGGGCTGTCTCCAAACCAAAGGAGCACTACGAGGGGACAGCAGGACCAAGGCGCGAGCGGGCAATCAACCCGCCCGCTTGCCAGGGTTAGAGAACTTCCAGCGGGTACTCGACAATCAGGCGGACTTCATCCAGATCCGACTCGTAATCGGTCGCGCGAGTGGTCATTTGGCGAACACGGAAAGACATATCCTTCAGCGATCCAGTCTGCACAACGTACTTGGCCTCGATGTCCCGCTCCCAGCGCTTCTGGTTGGTCAACGGATCGCCGTTGTCATCACGGCGCATATAGACTTCGTTGGCCTTGCTGTAGTCGGCATCCCAGCCTTGGGCATATCGAGTCATGAAGCTCAACCCAGGCACACCGAAAGGCTCCATATCCAGGTCATAGCGCACTTGCCATGACTTCTCCTTCGGCGAGTTGAAGTCGCTGTACTGGATGGAGTTGTCGAGGTAGATGGAGTCCGATTGGCGCAAGTAGTCGAAGTCATCATCGCCATTGTTGCGCTGGAGACCCACCAGCACTGTGTGAGCGCCGAATTGGATGCCGACCTTGCCGCTCCAGATGTTGTTATCGAAGCTCCCGAGGAGCTGCTTCCCTTCATCGACCGCCTTGTAGTAGTTCAGCCCGCCGATCAAGGCGACATCGTCCGCAAGCGGGTAGCTCAGCGTGGTGCCCGCGTAATATTGATTCCAGGCATCCTTGAGGCGGCTGGTGTAGAGACTAAAGCCGACGTTGTCATTAAGCGTGTAATCACCACCGAAATAGGCGATCCATGGCGAGTCCACTTCGCCTGCGTAGAAGGTAGCGAAGCCGTCGCGCATGCTGCTGGTATTGGGTTGGCTCATCGAGTGGAGGCGACCACCTTGAAGCGACAGTCCTTCCACGCTGCTGTTGAGCACGGTGATACCTCGGAAACTCTCCGGTAAAAGCCGCGCATCACCGTATTGGACGACAGGGCTGACAGGAAAGACGTCGCCTACCTTGATCTCGGTATCCATGAACCGAGCTTTCACCGCGCCACCCAGTTTGGAGTAGTTATCCTCAGCCTGCCCGAGGCTGTTGTAAGGCAGCACATCGACTGAGCCACCGGCTCCTGAACGGCCGTCGCCGGTGTCAAGTTTGAGTCCTAGCATGGCAAAGGCATCGACACCGAAGCCTATGGTGCCCTCGGTGAAGCCAGACTCGAATCGGCCTATCACGCCATGCGCCCACTCTTCCGAATAGCCATTACCCGAGCTGCTGGACTGGCCTTTGCGGAAGTCACGGTTGAAGTAGAGATTTCGATTGAGGATGGTCAGGCTGCTGCCTTCGATAAATCCCTCGCCTTTCTCGTCGGCGGCCATTGCAGCTTGCCCGGTACTGATGCTCAGAGCGAGTAGAGAAAGTCCTAACAGGGTTCTGTTATTCATAAATGCTCCTGATGTTATTGGCAGTTGTCATTGTGTGGTTGCATATATGTGCCAAGCGCGCCGGGCATAACCAGGCGCGCCTTGGCCATATTTCCACATGCCAAATAACGTCAGGGTGACTTGAAAATTACTTTTCAGTCAGCGCGATGTCATTTATTAGTTTTGGTTCCGGCAACCTGTTCCGGCTGCACGGTATTCAAGAATATTCAGATCGCCGTTGGAGTCCTCGTAGGTCATCTGGGCTGGCATCACATTGCAGCTAGAGTCCGTTGAGGTAGTGGCCACGACCCTGGCGATATCGAGCTTCATGCCGTAGCGGTAATGAATAACTTCAGGCGGATTCTTTCCGTTAGCGGCAGCATACTCTTGCATGGCCTGCTCATTGGCCTGAATCATCCGACCATAAACACGATCAGCGCCGCCTTCTGCCAGAGTGGCAGAGGAAACAACCATAGCGGCAAGGGCTGCAATAACTTTGAGGCTTTTCATGTTTAATCACTCCTTCAAGGTGGTGATTAAAATATATCCGCTCAACCTGTCATAAAAATGAAGTCAAAGTTACATCGCCGTAATGCTTCCTGCCGCGTTACCCGGGCGAGTCAGCTTGGCGCGTGGCTTGCCCGGGTTTGTAAAGCTATAGCTCCTGCGGTGCGCGAACCTTCTGTGTACGCTGCCTTCGCATCAGCCAGTACGCGGCCGGCAAAACCAACATGGACATCAGCGGCGCGGTAATCATGCCGCCGACCATGGGCGCGGCGATGCGCTTCATCACTTCAGATCCGGCACCTCCGCCCCAGAGGATTGGCAACAGGCCGGCGATGATCACGGCCACCGTCATCACCTTGGGCCGCACGCGCAGCACTGCGCCTTCACGAATTGCCTCCAGTAGTGCCGGGTCACCGCTGCGCCCGGCATCCATACGTGCATGCCAGGCATTCTTCAGGTACAGCAGCATGATCACCCCAAATTCCGCCGAGACGCCGGCCAAGGCGATAAAGCCGACCCCAGTGGCAACCGACAGGTTGAAGCCGAACCAGTAGAGCAGCCAGATGCCGCCCGATAGGGCGAAGGGCAGGGTTGCCATGATCAGTAGGGCCTCACCGAAGCGGCTGAAGGTCAGGTAAAGCAGCACGAAGATGATCAACAAGGTCGCCGGTACCACCCAGGCCAGCCGTGCATTGGCGCGCTCCAGGAACTCGAACTGACCGGAGTAGGAGACGGTCATGCCAGCATCGAGTTGTACCTGCTCAGCTACGCGTTGCTGCAACTCGCGCACGGTCGATGCCAGGTCGCGCCCACGGACATCGACATAGACCCAACCGGACAGACGCCCGTTCTCGCTGCGCAGCATTGGCGGCCCTTCGGTCAGACTAACCTGGGCGACGGTGCCCAAGGTGATCTGCTGGCCGGCTTGCGTGAGGATCGGCATACGCCGTAGTGCCTGCGGACTGTCTCGCCACTCCTTGGGATAGCGCAGGTTGATCGGGAAGCGGGCCAGTCCTTCAACCGTCTCACCAATATTGCTGCCGCCGATGGCGCCCGATACCACCGCCTGCACATCGGCGATGCTCAGGCCATAGCGCGCCGCGGCCAGTCGATCGATCTGGATGTCCACGTAACGGCCGCCAGTAAGGCGTTCTGCCAAGGCCGAACTCACCCCAGGCACCTCTTTGGCCACGGCCTCGATATCGCGCGTTATGCGCTCGATGTCGACCAAGGAGGTTCCGGACACTTTCACCCCAATGGGGCTCTTGATCCCCGTCGCCAGCATGTCGATGCGGTTGCGGATGGGCGGCACCCAGATATTGGACAGCCCCGGAACTTTTACCGCGCGATCCAGTTCCTCGATCAGCTTTTCGGGTGTCATCCCCGCGCGCCATTGATCGCGTGGTTTGAACTGCACCGTGGTCTCGAACATTTCCAGCGGTGCTGGATCGGTGGCGGTCTCTGCTCGCCCGGCCTTGCCGAATACCCGTGCCACTTCGGGCACCGTGAGGATCATCCGGTTGGTTTGCTGCAGCAGCTGGGTGGCCTTGCTGGCCGGCAAGCCGGGCAGGGCTGATGGCATGTACAACAAGTCGCCCTCGTCCATCGGCGGTAGAAACTCTCCTCCGAGTCTGCTGAGGGGCCAGAGACTGGACAAAAACACTAGCAAGGCCAGCGCTAGGGTCACCTTAGGCCAAGCCAGCACCCACTCCAGCACCGGCCGGTATGCACCGATCAGCCAACGATTCAAGGGGTTCTGTTGTTCGCTGGGGATATGCCCACGAATCCAATAGCCCATCAGCACCGGTACCAAGGTGATCGAGAGGCCAGCAGCGGCAGCCATGGCATAGGTCTTGGTGAATGCCAGCGGGCCAAACAGGCGACCCTCCTGGGCCTCCAGGGTGAAGACCGGGAGGAAAGACAGGGTGATGATCAAAAGGCTGAAGAACAGCGCCGGCCCGACCTCGGCCGCAGCTTCGCCGATCACCCGCCAGTGCGCCTCGCCCTGAAGCGGTTCACCGGGGTGTCGAGCCTTCCAGGCCTCGATGTGCTTGTGCGCGTTCTCGATCATCACCACGGCGGCATCGACCATGGCGCCGATGGCGATTGCGATCCCGCCGAGCGACATGATGTTGGCATTGACGCCCTGGTAGCGCATGACGATGAAGGCCATCAGGATGCCCAGGGGCAGGGTGATGATCGCGACCAGCGACGAGCGCAGGTGCCAGAGGAAGATCAGGCAAACCAGGGCAACCACCGCGAACTCTTCCAGCAGCTTGTAGCTGAGGTTATCGATGGCGCGGTCGATCAATTGCGAACGGTCATAGGTGGTGACCACCTCGACGCCGGCCGGCAAGCTGCCCTTCAGGCTGTCCAGCTTGGTCTTCACCGCGGCGATGGTATCGCGGGCATTCTTTCCGGAGCGCAAGATGACCACGCCGCCTACCACTTCACCCTGGCCATCCAGCTCGGCAATGCCACGACGCATCTCTGGCCCCAGCTGAATGGTGGCCACCTGACCCAGCAGCACCGGAACTCCGCTGGCCGAAGCCCGCAGCGGCACATTGCGGAAATCCGCCAGGCTCTCTAGATAGCCTGAAGCCCGCACCATGTACTCGCGCTCTGCCAGCTCCAGGATGGCGCCGCCGGTTTCCTGATTGGCGCTCTTCAGCGCCGCTTCGACCTCCTGCTGAGTTACCCCATAAGCCACCAGCTTCTGCGGATCGAGCAGCACTTGGTATTGCTTGACCATGCCGCCGAGGGTGGCCACTTCGGCTACGTTGGGCAGGCTCTTGAGTTCGTACTTGAGGAACCAGTCCTGCAGTGCCCGCAGCTGGGCAAGATCATGCTGGCCGCTGCGGTCGACCAAGGCGTACTGGTAGATCCAGCCCACGCCGGTGGCATCCGGCCCAAGGGTGGTGGTAACACCCTCGGGCAGGCGTTCCTGCGCCTGGTTGAGGTACTCCAGCACCCGCGAGCGCGCCCAGTAGAGGTCGGTGTCGTCCTCGAACAGCACGTAGACGAAGGAGTCGCCGAAGAACGAGTAGCCGCGCACCGTCTTCGCCCCCGGTACCGAGAGCATGGTTGTGGCCAGTGGGTAGGTCACCTGGTTCTCGACGATCTGCGGTGCCTGTCCGGGAAAGCTGGTTCTGATGATGACCTGGGTGTCAGATAGGTCCGGCAGTGCATCCAACGGCGTGTTGCGCAGCGACCAGAGGCCCAGGGCGGTGATGAACAGGGTGGCCAGCAGTACCAGGAAGCGGTTGCCGATCGACCAATGGATCAGGCGCGCGATCATGGCTGGTCTCCTTCCTTGCGGAGCTGCTCGATCAGCAGGCCGGAGTTTGTCTGACGTGCGGCGATGCGTACGTGATCTCCTGGCTTAAGTCCCACAGCTACTTCGGAGCTGACCAGAGGAAAAGCCATGGTCATACCTGGCATATTCAGGCTCTCGAAGGGGCCATGCTCCAGGGTGACTTGTTTCCCGTCCAGTGCGCGAATAACGCCGTGAGACACATGCAGCCCCTCCGTGCTGTCCTGTTCTGCATTGCCGGCCAGGATGCCCTGCAGGCTGGCTTCCGAATCGATGAGGAACTGGCCGGAGGTAACGACCGCCTGACCTTCCTCAAGACCGGAAAACACCTCCAGACGCCCATCGGCCTCGCGGCCCAAGGTGATTTCCTGGGGACGGTAGCGTCCGTCGCCTTCGGCCAGCATCACCAATGCACGCTTCCCGGTGCGAATCACGGCTTCACTCGGCACAAGAAGCGTGGATTGTTCGACGGCACTGTTCAGGCGTACGGCGGCGAACATGCCGGGGCGCAACTTACCGGCAGGGTTGGGTAGCTCGCTGCGTACCGTGAGCGTGCGCGTTTGCGGATCGGCACTCGGCAGCAAGGCTATGACGCGGCCCAGCAGCGGTCGATCAGGAAAGGCCGTCAGGTTGGCGCGGATCTCGTCCCCGACCTGGATACTTCCGGCCATGGCCTCGGGTATCGCCGCATCGAGCCAGACACTGGACAGCCCGTTGATCAACGCCAGATCCTGCCCGGCTTCAACGGTCATCCCGGCGCGTACCTGCAAGGCTTGGAGCTCGCCGCTGATAGGTGTGGTGAGGGTTTGCACTGCCCGCGGTTTGCCGCTGCGGCGAACCTGCTCTATCAACGCTTGTGGCATGCCGAGCAGGCGGAGGCGCTCTTGGGCCGCAGTGATCAAGCGGGCGTCACCGGTACGCAGTACCGCGAGGAACTCCAACTGCGCGGCGGACCACTCGGGAATCAGCAGGTCGACCAGGGGTGTTCCAGCTGGCAGTACATCGCCAGGGGCACGCCCGTAAACCCGCTCGACGAATCCGCCAGCGCGGGCCTGGAGGTTCGCTACCTCTCGCTGGTTATAGGCCAGGGAGCCGACCACCTCGATATCCGAGGGCAGTACACCGCGGATCACCGTCGAGGTCCGCATTCCGAGGTTCTGCACGGCTTGAGCGGGGACGCTCAGGACAGACGGATCTTGCTCGGATCCTGCGTATTTAGGGACAAGCTCCATATCCATGAAAGGTGACTTGCCCGGTTTATCGAAGCGCTGCTCAGGCTGCATCGGGTCGTACCAATAGAGCACCTTGCGCTCGTCCGTCGGTGCGGAGCTAGGCAGTAGCTCGTGTTTGGCTTGCCGCTGGGCCAGCCAGTAGCCACCGCCCGCCGCGCCAATGCCCACGGTCAGCACGGCGACCGCAAAACCAAATGTCGATATCTTCATTTCAGGCCCTCCACATAGGCGTAGTACAGGCTTGCGGAGAGCTGGCTCAACTTGCGCTGTTGTTCAATCTGCCGCAGTTGCGCATCAATCAGGTCGCGCTGGGCAGTAATAACGGATGTGAGCTGGCTGTTACCGGCTTGGTAAGCGGCCAGTTCGAGATCGGCACGTTTGCTTGCAAGCGGGATCAAGGTTTTTTCGGTGCGTGACAAGGTCCTGCGCAGTTGCTCAAGCTCGGCAATACCGCCTTCCAGCTCAGCCTGATGGGCGCGCAGTAATGCTTCCTGCTCGGCTTCCATCTGCGACACGCTTTGTTGTCTGGCGTTGATCTTGGGCCCCTGACGTGTGCCTACGAACAACGGCAGGTCGAAGGTAAATTGCACCATCACCATATCGCCGAACTGGTTGTCGCGATTGTTGTAGGCAAACTCAACACCCCAGTCGGGGGTCTTCTCGGCGATGGCCTCGTTCAGCTCGGCGCTAGCCTCGCCGACTCGGGCGGAGGCAGCGCGCAACTCAGGGTGTGAGGCAATGCGTTGCTGCAGGTGCGGTGCCACCAGGTTCAGACTGGGAACACCTCCTTGCAAAGGCTGGTCAGCCTCGTTGCCTATCCAGCGGCGCAGCTTGGCACGAGCTACTGCCACATCGCGATTCAGTTCATCTCGCCGATCTTGTAACGCCAAAGCTTCCTGGTCGGCCTGCAACAGCTCGCCAGGCTGAGCACTACCGCCGGCAATCAGCGATTGCACGGTCGAGCGGAGCATCTCGATCTGACGGTCCAGTTGATCGAAGAGGCCAACACTGCGTTCGGCGTAGTACACATCCAGCCAGCTCACTGCCGTCTGGCGCTTGATCTCCAACTGCATGGCACGCTGCTCGGCCTCGGCTCGGCCTACTGAAGCCTCGGCCAACTGGCGCCGAGCCTGACGCTTGTCACTGTTGGGGACTTCCTGCATGAACCCAATGCGGCGCATGGTCATGGAGTCACGATTAAGCGTGTAACGGTCAGGGCCTTCGATCGGCAGGTTGTCGATGCCTAGAATCAGCTTGGGATCGGGCAGGGCGTCTGCGGGCTCGACAGCCTGCTGTGCCGATGCCACCTGCGCCTGGCGCGCGAGGTTCTCAGGGGCACTCTGCTCGGCCAGAGCTTGGGCTCGTTCGAAAGTTAGGGGCTGCGCCTGCGCGGCAAGCCAGGGAGCTGCCCAGAATGCGGCAGCCAACACACCGAGAAAGCCACGGCGTGGAAAAAGGAAAGCGGACATGCTTTCGCCTCCAATGCGATTGATCGAAGTCGCGACTACGAAACGTGACCGCGACGATGCGCCTGACTGTAAGGCGCGGGATGATCACTGCATTAGACGAAACGAGGAGGGCGCCAGAGTCCTGCGGGCTCTCGCTTAATCACCGACTGGGTCAGCAATATCTCGGGGCGTGAGGGGAGAGGGGATATGCTCTTGATCACGGTGGTCTGGAGAAGTCCTCCGGTCTTGCATTCCTGGCCGGGTTTGCAAGGGGACTTCTTGGCCACCCCATCAGACTTGTCCATTTGCTCGCAGCACGGAGCATCGGCCATTGCATGGCCCTGATGATCGGCGCTCTGCATCGGGCAAGGTTGTGCCGGCATGCTGAAAGCCACACCGCCGAAGGTCGGCAGCACGAGGCTAGCAATCATTAGCAGGATCAATCCAATCCGACGCACAGCAATTCACCAGGCGGGGCAATAGGCCGACGATAGCAGATTGCCCCCGAGCCATGAATGCTCCTTTTGACGATAACAGCACTTCGTTGATTTGGATCAAATAGAGTGTCTAGTCTCACAGGGCGAGCTGATTTTGTAGCGGGTGAGATTTCAATCGAGCAAGCGATAGAGTTCAGGCCAAAGAGGATTCTATAATCACTCTATAATTAGCTATAAAGCTCATTAGTGCACAAAATGCAGCGGGATGTGGAACCCTGAGGTGCCGCTGAATGAACGCAACGCAGGGTATCGGCTGGCATGGCAGAGCCTGGATTTCACCCGGGCTGGGCATTTTTCTGGGGCAGGCGGGTAGCCAAGATTGGCATAGCCACATGGCGCATCAAATTACCGTCAGCTTGAACGGCAGCTTGACTGTGAAGTGTACATCCTCGTCGGTGACGGCAAGGGCCATCTGCATCAGGGCAGGGGTGGCCCATCAGATCGAAGCTGACGAAGTGTTGTCGATCTACCTCGACGCGCTGTCCGATGAGGCGCGAGCACTTCCCGATAACATCGGGGAGGGCATCACTCCGATTCAGATGGGCGATACAGCATCGCTGCGAAAATTGCTGAGCAGCTCCGATCCGTCAGCCCAGCAAATTCGGGAAATGGTGCGCCTTGTTCTCAACCTTACGACTCCGCCGGCCTCCGATCCGCGACTGCAGTCGGTCCTCGCTGCGTTAAAAGAGCCGATTAATGGCAGGCAGGCGTTGGCCAAGCGCGTTCATCTGTCGCCTACCCGATTCTCACATTGGTTCGTCGAACAGACCGGTCTGCCGCTGCGCAGCTACCGGAAATGGAATCGCCTGGTCATAGCGCTCCAGCATATCGCCAGCGGCGCCAACCTGACTGCGGCCGCCCACGCTGCCGGCTTCGCTGACGCTGCCCACTTTTCCCGCACCTTCCGCGACCTGTTTGGCCTCGACCCCTCATCTGCCTTGGGTCATGTCAGTCTGAAAGGCTGAATTCAGCTTTTCTGTTCAAGCGCCATCACAGGTGATTGGCACAAAGTGGAGTCATCTCAGGGAGGGCTTCACGATGGGCAATTCACTCAGGTTCATGATCCGCTGGCTCAGCTACCCAACAATCTTGGGCGGGGCCGCAGCTTGGATGATCTGGTTGCTCTACACGGGTATTCCGTATTGGCCCAGCACGCCGATCATTGCCGCCCTAGGGATTCTGCTGGTGGCGCTGCTGGAACGCGTGCAGCCGTTCCGTGACGACTGGTTGGAGGACCACCAGGATACCCTTACTGATATCATCCATATGGTCGTGAACCTGTCCGTGATCCAGATTACGGCGACCGTGCTGGCCCGGCTGGGCGATTGGGTGCCCGCAGAGTTCCGTGTCTTCCCAACAGAGTTACCGCTGTGGGCTCAGCTAGTCATTGTCGCCGCCGTGCTGGACCTTAGCTTGTACGCCATGCACCGCTTCAGCCATCAGGTTCCATGGCTGTGGCGCTTGCATGAGCCACATCATAGCGCTGAGCGGCTCTACTGGATGAACGGCGAGCGCCGGCACCCGTTGCATGCCGCCATCATGGCAGGGCCTGGGCTGCTCGTGCTCTTTGCGATGGGCACTCCTTCTGCACTCGTGGCCACCTGGTTCGGCATCCTGACGGTACATTTGGCCTTCCAGCACTCAAATCTGGACTACTCGTTGGGCTGGCTACGGCGCGTCATCGGCGTTGCAGAAACACACCGCTGGCATCACAAACGCGACTTCGAGGATGCGCAGGTCAATTTTGGTGAGTTCTTGCTGGTGTGGGATCAACTGCTTGGAACCTTCTATGACAGCGCAAGCAAGCCCAGCAGCGCCGAAGTAGGACTGCGTGACCGGGACTATCCGACAGGCTATGTGGGTCAGATTGTCGAGCCGTTCAGAAGTCAGTAGCTTGCTCGGTGTCGCTGGCGACTAGCTGGTTAATGAGGATCGACCGGCATGAGTTCGATCAAGGGTTTCAGTTGAACTCTGACACTGGCCAGCCAATTGCCCAGTTCCACCAGATCCTCATCAAGCGACTCGGCTTCCTCCCAGATACTGCCGCCTTCCGTCACAGACACCGATAGTGCCGCACCATCGAGCACCGTTTTCGCCATGGCATGTACCCGCAGGAGGCCATCCCTGAGGCCGCCGATGTTGTTCATTTCCTTCAGCAGCAGATCCAGCCCATCGACTAGACGCAGCAACTGGATGGTGTCGTAGTCGTCATGCAAACGCTCCAGCGCCTCGGCATCTACCTCGCCGTAGGGCGTGACGCGAAATGACGCAGGAGGAATGTTCATCAGGTCATCTCCTCGGTTTCCGCAGTACCGAGCTTGCCAGTGCGGATGGACCCGGCTGCCTGCTGGAACACCGAGTCTTTGATCCAGGGCTCCGGCGGCCGGTTGAGCTTGAGGTTGAACTCGCCGAAACGCTTGACGTTGCTGGTCAGGTAGGGGCTGAGGAAGGACACATCTTCATCGGTGAACTGCCAGCCCTCGCGGGCCAATTTCTGCAGGATCCGCATCATGTCCACAGTGTTCTGCAGGATCACCGACGAGGCCACCATGTCGTTGTAGCGCAGTCGCTTCTGTTGCTCGTCCGGATCGTTCTCGGCGATCACGTCGCCACCGAAGGACTGGGCGCGAAGGTTTCTCATAGTACGGAGCTTCGCGCTCCGTACTGGTGACTGGCTGTAGGCTTACCCCTCAAAACCGCAAGGGCATCTTCGGAATGCAAACCGGGCATGGCCGAAGCGCAACCCGTACACAGGAAGAGTATTTAGCTCCAAGCACAGAGAAGATGGTTCACTACGTCTAACCAGATCTGAGTTGCGTCAGCTGTGGACGACTGAGGCGTTCCGTGATTTCTGCCGGTCGCACATCATGTGGTACGCGGAGCAACATCCCCATCATGTCTTCGGTGTTCGATATCCGTTTC
Organism: Aquipseudomonas alcaligenes MRY13-0052; assembly: GCA_000474255.1. Classification (GTDB taxonomy): domain Bacteria; phylum Pseudomonadota; class Gammaproteobacteria; order Pseudomonadales; family Pseudomonadaceae; genus Metapseudomonas; species Metapseudomonas solani. The sequence goes on along the minus strand of BATO01000013.1, from coordinate 76,955 downwards.
GCTTTCCCCGCTGGTAAGCGCTTACCAGCAGGTATCCGACAGTTGGTAAAGGGGGCAGGGGAGCAGTCCCATAGCAAACCCCACAGATGTGCAACACTGAGTGCAGGGTCTTTAGCGCAGGTGCCCGACCATGAACCAGGAATTGCTAAAGCTCGTCACTGAGAAGGTGCTGTTGGCAGGGAAGCTCCTTGCAGCCGAGTGGGATCTTCCAGGCGGGCCGCGTGGCTACGGCGACAAGGCAGAAGTAGACGCCGAAATCGAAGTGGTACTGCGCAGGGGGCTCCTTGACCTTCTGCCATGCGATTTCTGGGGAGAAGAAACAGGCTCCAGCCTGGCTGGCCACGAGTATTGTTGGGTTGTAGACCCCAACGATGGAACCAGCGATTTTCTACAAGGGCATAAAGGATCTGCAGTTTCAGTAGGGCTTCTGCGCAATGCGACGCCCGTTCTCGGTGTGGTCTACGCACCGGTCACTCCAGATCTGGGGCCCGATTGCATCTCATGGGCGGAAGGCTGCGGAAGCGTTATCCGCAATAACCACAAAGTGAGCGCTCAGCTTGCGCATCGAGCTCTGGACGCGGGCTGCCAGGTCCTGGTGAGCACTGCGGCAATTAACAAGCCAGAACTCAACGCCGAGCTGTGCGCGCCCGCAGCTTTTGTTCCTTCCCCCAGCATTGCGTATCGCTTGGCTCGCGTAGCCGCCGGCGACGCTATTGCGGGAATTTCTCTCGTGCCGGTCTCGGCTCATGACGTCGTTGGTGGCCATGCTCTGCTAATCGGGGCTGGCGGTGTGTTGCTTAACGAAGATGGCGTAACAGTGACTTACGACTCAGAGGCCCGGATGAAAATAGTGTCGCTACGTTGCTTTGGTGGCGCCCCCAGTGTGTGTAGCGCGTTAGCCCACAGAGAGTGGGGAAAGCTCTTTTGAGGGCTCGGACGAACGATCTTTACTGATGAATATGCATATATTTTTGCACTTTTCACCATGACAGCTTAAGGCCTCTAGAATAAGGGTTCCAGTGCCGGCAGATGTGCTGTTCTGCAGATTTATTTGCAGATTTAGGCGGGCAGCAGGTCCCTTAGCTGTCACTTTCTTCATTAGGCACCGTGGCGGTGTAGCGGATTACATCACGGATGCGAAGAGCGGCTTGTAACTCCAAAACATTGAGGTTCGGTGAGGCAAGCCTGGCAGAGGTGTTACGGATCCACTGGAGCGATGCCGATCGTAACTGATCAACCTCCATTTCACTCCACCCGTCCTGCCGCATTCGAACAAGGGCTAAATCAAACACCGGCTGGAGGAGTCCGCGGATGTGGTGGTCGGACAATCCCGGTCGCCCTCTCAGGGTACATAGTAGAGGTACGGCCTCGTCGTCGGAGGGCAGGGGAGGTAGGTTTAAAATGCGCCGGTAACGTGCAAGGTAAACATCCAGGTACTCCTGCGGCGCACGAACTCTGTCTATCAACCGGCCGCCTTTACGCAAATAGAGCCACCAGAGACCAGCAGCGTCCCTGCGAAAATCCTTCATCGCCGGAGCGTCGCGCCCTGTACCTGATAAATCGGATACGTTCAGGTACATGGCGTAAACGGTGGCGAGGATGAATAACGTCCGCTCATGTCGGACGTCTTCTGAAGCCATACCAGCTGCTGTATCAATCACGTATAGCCATTGATCCTTGCTCAGCGAACGCGCTCCATCGTTCCGCAGGATACGGCCTCCACGAGTAGGAAGGCGTCTAGATGCGAATGGGTTGACGTTGGTTAGATCCTCACCAACGGCATAGACAAAGAGGCATTTGCACACAGATATGCACTTATTAAGGCTTGCCTGAGATAGGCCCACTGGTGGACCGGATAGCGGAGGAGGTGCGGATCCTGAGGAGGCAGATCGATCGCGTTTTGGACTGTGCCAATTGAACGGCCGCCAGTCTCCATTGACCATGTAGCTGTCTGACTCATGCGCCATCCTACTGCCAATGCGAGTGAACCTACCCCTTACGACCGGCCCAACCCAGCTGTTCGGCGGTTTAAGGCAGAATGCTATGAAGCTCTTGCTATCCGAGTGGTTTAACTCGAGGAGCGGCTTCTGGGCCTCCAGGAGCGACCAAAGAAGTAAGCACTCTGCATGATTTCGGTAGCTGTTGAATGTTGTCTCGTTGTCGCTGCGGGTTTTTAGGAAAGCACCTACTGCAGCGTATCCCTCCTTGGCGCGAAGCGCCGCCGGAAACCCTTCCAGGAACGCGCGCACCTCAGGTAGCTCATATCGCAGCTCTGGGGATTTAAACTCGAGCTTCTTGAAACGAGTGAGTACCTCAAAAAGAGGTTGTGGCGCGATCTTCATGACGTTAATCCCGGCTCTGAGCCCTAAGAGCCATAAGGGAATCGGCGTGCGTACCTGAGCGCGACGTGAGTCGTACTGATTCAGGCTAGTTCCGGGTGTCTAGGGGATCAACTGATCGAGAGATGCGTGGCCGAATCGAATGGACACGCTGGCGAACTGAAGATTAGAAACGGAGAGGCAGGTGAACCAAAGATTCGAAATGGAAAGGTCATCCATGAGCTGAAGATTAGAAATGGGATTATTTCGTGAACCAAAGATTGGAAACGGGAGGGCATGGAGTGAACTGAAGGTTAGAAACGGAGAGCTCACTCCCGTTTCTAATCTGTAGTTACCAGAAATTCGAATCTTTAGTTCAGATCACTAGGGGGAAGACCTGGTTACGGATGCATAACCCGATATGCAATTTAACATAATCTACATTATGAGTAACCCCAGGTATCGACGGCTGCGCCGTGGCCCTCAGATTTCTGTCGAGATCAGTTAAATCTGCGCAAACACAGATAAAAAAGAAACGGCAGTAAAATCAGTTGGTTATTGAGGAAATTGCTGTCAGCTTGGCTCCAAGGCGCATTAAATAAAATGCGCATGTGCCCTAATAGCCCCCAACACCGGCAGCTTGGCATTGCCTGAATTATTGATGATCGTCGGCAGCTTTCCCGCAAAAACGGATCACAACGGTGATTCATACTCTGGATCCAGAAGATAACGGATTTCCGGAATGTGCGATGACAAGGTGTCGATCAGGTTACTCCGAAGCCGATTATCAACATCCCTGTGTAGTCGAATCTTCCCGATAGCTAAGGCTATGACAAACTCCATGGCCGCTTCGCCACGTTCATGCCCGTACCCTGCAGCGATGCGCTGAATGATGTCCGACATGGCCAGGCTGTGGGTTTCATGAGCCCTGTAGTCCAGCTCCGCAGGCACTGCTGCCCGCAAGAATGCCGCCTGGATAACTCCATCGTCGAAGCGGGAGAATACGTCCGGCGAGAGCAGCACCTGCTGCAGCTCACCGGACTCAAGCCGCTTGGCATTCTGCACCTTACCGCTGTACCGGGCGTTCTGCAGAATCCACAATATAGTTAGGTAGATGTCCGTTGACGTGGCACCCCTCACATCCTTCGTACCGTCGACAAACGCAAAGCCTCTACTCAGTGTCATCGGCTGATCGGTGTGACTGCTCGGCCAAAATGGGTTCAGACCAAGCCCCCCAGTGGCCGCGCGCTCGAACACTTCCAAGCGCTGTGTGATCGCTGGCGAGAAAGTGTCCGCAAATGAATGCAAGGAGATGAGCAGCTGCTGCTCTTCAGCCCAATGACTCGTGCAGGCTAGCTCCGCTGCCGGTATTTCTATGTAAGTTTTGAAGACATACCGGCTGTGATCCTTGGCAGGTTGCGTCAGATTGCTCTGTAGATCCTTCATCAGTTGATAGCTGCGCCCGAAGAGTGCCCCCGTGATGTAAAGCCGGGTGCCCGATTGCTGGGCGGTACGCAGGCGTCGGCTCACACTCTGCAAGCGTGAACCACGCTCGGCAGCAGCGGCAATGACAATGGCAGACCCGTCAAAAATCATGTTTGCATCGAAGTCATCGAAGGACACCTTATTAGTGACCTTGACACCACACTTCCCCAAGTAAACGATCGCCCGATCGGCCAAGGCCGCACTGGCAGCATCGTTATCGTGGATGACCCAACGAGTCGACGCGACGGCTTCCTCAAGTAGTACTCTTTCGAACCACTCACCAAAATCGCTCGAAGCCACTAAGTTGTCTTTATTGACATGCACGGTACGTGGCCTTAGTCCTGGCCGGTCATGGGTAAAGCAGCTGAACAGGTTAGCTCCCATGAAGGAGTAGAACTTAGATTGCAGCAGGGGTGGAGCATGATCAGTGCCGATGTTTAGCAGCTTGGTCTCACTGTGTTCAGCAACGAACCGCTCGCCGTGGATCCGTATCAGGCGTATCCCACCTGCTTCGCCCTCCCCCAACATCTCGAAGTCCGCGGGCTGCTTCAGTGTATGCAGGATGGAGCAGGAGTCCGATGAGTGCTCAAATGAAAGAATGGTGGCGACGCGAGTCGGCGGAGCACTGTTTACCTTGACCCATTGCTGCGCGAGGCCGCACTGGGTCGACGCGGAAATGAGGCATAGAGCGGAAACTGCCTTGGGCAGAGGTCCGTCCTTGACTAGGCCTTCGTGCGAGTGGAATGACCGGATGTTCGCAAAGCCCGGCTGCTCAAATCGCATGAGGTACACCTGCATGGACAGCGCCAGGGGCAGCAATGCGATCGTGTCCAGATACAGGGTGTCGGGTGCTCCCATCCCATCTTCTGTCGCTTTATTGATGAGGGGGAGGCATGCAAACGCCAGATAATGAGTGTGCAAGGTCTCAGACAGCAGGTCTTCCGCCCGAATGAAATAATTCGAAGCCCGAGACGAGGGTTTTGAGTAGAAAAAGCCTGCGGGCGCCTTCTTCAGAACGTTGGAACAGTCGACGAGATGGCTCAGGCCGGTCTTCACGATAGTGTTTGAGTGGCGTTTAATGAGCTCCTCGAATTGATCCTTGGGGCCAGAGATATTGACGTATTCGGTAATGGCGCCATTCACGTCATAGAACGCACACGCGTAGGTGCGAGGCGAGCCTGGGCCTTTACGGCTTAGTTCTGCCATCAGTGATGATGTAGTGTCTGTCTGGTGTGCTCGGAATTCATCCAAGGTGTAACGAGGCATCAGAAACATCACGAGGTCAGGCATGATGTAGCCCGACAATTGGTGCTGAAGGGCGTGAGCTGCTTGCGTGTCTGTGAGGAGATCAGCGCCAGTGAAGAAAACCACCACATGAACCGGCTTGCCTGACTGACGCAACTCGACTTCAAAAGCCATGAGATCGAACATATCAGTTCACCGGGATGCAGATGGTGAAGACAGTGCCTTCCACAGCAGCCAACACACGGCCACCGTATCGAATCGACGGATCGAACTCCATAATCTCAGCACTTCCCTGAAAAGCCTGATGCAGTGAAAGCCGGCCTGTCCGAACGCGTACGAACGCCTTAAGCTTGTTCAGAGCCTGAACAGCGTTATGCAGCCCCATACCCGAGTTCGGAGATTGCGGCTTGGATGTAACGTGCTTTTTGAAGCAATCGAGCGTGGCCTCAAGCTCAGCCTCAATACTCAACTCCTCCAGGCTATCTACTGGCCGCTCCTCCTTGGCCGTCAGCCACCGCCTTGCCAGTCCTGGGCCGCTGTCGATGACCGAGACTTCCAAGAAATCCAGTACCTCAGCTCTCAGGAAATGCTTCAGGATAAAGCGCGCCAACTCTGGCTCTTGGTCTGAATACATCAGTGCATCCTGACGACTCATACGGTTGAGTTTGATGGAGGTGCCGCGTAGTGCCTTCTTGTATTTGTTCCCATCCACATCAGTGACAGCGTGCTGGTCAGCGTTGGAAATCAATTCCCAAAGTACACTGCCCAATGCCGGGAGGCCCGCCCTAAGTAACGCCCCTTGGCCACTGCGAGCATTCATCAGTTTCGACGACGTCTCCAAGAGCGTCGAGAACCAAGATCTCGGCTGGACTTTCGGTACGGCGTGATCGAAGTAAAACGGCTTGATGAACTCGCGCTTTGCGTTGTTCACGCAGAACAGATTGATGGCCGTTGGGCGGGCGCCCCGGATATTGGAGGTATTACGAAGGTCGCCTGCGAACATCGCATCTACAAGGGGCCTGATCGCCAGAAGTGCCTCCCGTCGATCAATCAGCTGATGATCCTGAGTGTGGACTTCACTGCACATGATGAGCGCGAAGAACCCATATGCACTCTGCGCCAACTGCGTGATTTGCGTCATGGCGTCTTCGCCAGCGGGCGCATACAAGTGAAGGACGGCTTTTTCGCAAGCGCGTGCCCAAGTAACGATGAACTGGGCCAGCGAAGCATCCACGCCCAATCCCCCACCGTGGCTCATGCTGATAGGGAGCCTGATATTGGAATCCGTACCAAGCGACTGGTAGAGATCCTCAATCTCATAAAGGTTGAGCTTACGGCTGATTTGCATTTAAGCCCCTTACGTTCCATCGTTGACCTGGAGATGCCGCGCCTACCGAGCCGCCACCGCTGTCCGTATAACTAATACTTAGAATTTTCTGCAAGTAATCTCTGAAATCTGGCACTTGTCCTCCAATTCTAGAATGCAGTTGGCTCTGGTACGCTACATAGATGACTGGGGATTCCACACCATTCGGACAGGCAGTCGGAGCGCATCACTGCAAAAAACAACGCGTCGGTTCATGGAAGCTCAAAGCCCAGCCGGGCTAACACAGGCCGATCCTCAGGCTTCAGCTTCTTCACTGCCCAGATCAGCATGTGTCGCGGTCTTGAACTCGCTACATAGGCAAATCTAGCGGCCTCTGCCCCAGGATCCCGTAGCCAGTCCTGCCAATGTGAGAGGTGTACGCCAGGTTGAAGAGACGAGACAACGACTGTGACATCGTGAGTTTCCCCCTTAACTTGGTGAATAGTCTCATAGCGTAATTTATCTGGCTCACCGCCCTGTATATCTTGGCTCATAAGCCTTACTGACACTGGCTTCTTGCTCTGCCCTTGCCGTGCGACAAGGTTTAGGTCTCTTAGCGCCTCTAGTTCTTTCCGTATCTCGGCGGGGATAAATTCTTGATTGGGGATCTGACGAAGCGCTAGCTTTGCGGTGCGAACCCAATCCGACCAGGTTTGATCTGGATTGCCCGCCCCATTGGCGATCATGAACTTCAGGCTCTCATAAACAAATCTTCGCCAAGCCAGCTTGGACTCCATCGCAACGGGGCAATAGGGCCCTGTCTTGGTAACTTGTAGCTGAAGCTTATCTGCGAGCCACTTGGCAAACGTCCTAATGCTTTCTTTGATGTCCTTCAGGCTACCCGCGCAGGCGCCGATGCATGCGACAGCCAGTAGCTCAATGCCCTCGAAGGTATCTCCGTTGCGTAAACGTTGAAGGGTAGTATGACCCCGGGCTACCAGCACCACCTTGGTATAAGCTTGGGTGATGGTGCGAATCGTAGGCAGAAGTTCAGAGGGGCAATACTCATATTCGAGGATCTTTGGCTGCACGGAGGCTATATCTGGGTTACCCGTCACCCGGCCCGTCCTCAGAATATTGGTGCAGAGATCAACGATAGCCTGCCCGCTTCGCCAGCTCACGCTCAGCTCATATGGTCGAAACTTAAGCTTCTCCATCATTACGTTGACGTTCGCTGGGTTTGACTTGCGGAAGCCGTAAATCGACTGGTTCAAATCCCCTATAAAGTGGAACTTCACACCATATCCGCTGAGCTTTTCCACGATCCGCAGTTGTTCAAGGGAGAGATCCTGGCATTCGTCAACAATGACCACAGGGAATCTGCGTGCGATGCGTGAAAAGTACGCCTCGAATTTCGGTTCCTTGAGCGCCTTCAGCGCAAGCATGTCGACATCACCATACGTGGCGTAGCCTCCCCGCCAGAGGCTTTTCTTGGTGTCAACAAGGTCGTCAAACGTTTCCTTATCAATCACTGCAGCGTTCAGTTGGTTGTCCAGGGCACGTTGTCCAGTCGAAAATACGAACCTAGCCGTTTCCAGGTCATAGTTGTATCTGCAGGCTGAAATCTTACGGTCGCAGATGCTCTTATGGGTGTGATATATGTTTGCTGTCTTATCGATGATTCGAATGCGGAAATCCCCATCTTTGCCCTCGTAGCCGGTTATCTCGCTGGCGATATTCGCCACCAGTCGCATTAGCACGAAACTGTCGAATGTGGAGATGCAATGGGGGAAACGGATGGGTTCCCCCAGGTACTTATGCACCCTACCCCGCAGTTCATCCGTGGCACTGTTGGAGAAGGTCAATACCGCGATACCTGAAGGGAAACGAGACCATTCACGGACAGCCTTGGATACCATGGCTGCAACCACTTCAGTCTTACCGCTACCAGGGCACGCCTTCAGGTAAGCATGTTGATCGAGCGGCGCACCAATGTAATCCATCTGCTCTAGCGTGAACCTCAATGCACCGGGAAGCAACGGCGCATCGCCTTCGACGACCACTGCCATTACGCGGCTCTTTCGTCCAGTCCGCAGGCCCAGAGAATGGCCAGACGGATATACTCCGGTACGACGAAATCACCTTGGAAGGCCTCCAGCGCATCTGCGAACGCTTGCGCATACAATCCTTTGCCAATTTCTTCGGAGTCGAGCCGGTCAAGCAGAGCATCAGCGAAGATTGCCCTATCGGCCGAGCCCATGGCTCCAAACTCCAGTTCTGCATTTGCCTTCAGGCCGTTGGCCACCTTGCCGTCCGGTACAGGCCACAGGTCGGCAGCGACGGTCAGCATCGTTTTGAGATTGTCGCCCTCGATGGCGATGTCGTATTCGAACGTCTTGTACTTACCAGCAAATAGCCGGGCGAATTCTGACTGGTTGATGGTATCCCGCAGTGCAAGCGCAGGGTTGTTGCCCGCGCGATAATCATCGGCATGAGGGCGAAACGGAACAGCGGTCTCGTTACCGTCTACATCGACCATCGACTCAACATACTTTGGAGGATCGTTGTCGGTCAGGCCCGCGCACCTTACAGGCACATTCTCGCCAGGCTGTTGACCTGTGACGTCGCAGAACAACTGCATGAAGTGCTTGAAGTAGATACCTCCCAGGTTGATGACCGAAACGCCGTAATCGTCCAAGGAATTCTTTCCCTTGCCGTATGGTCGCAAGACAACGCGGGCGAGCTCGGGCAAGACAATGGCTTCCGCGATGCCCTCGACGAGGATCGCTCCCTTCGAGAACAAAAGGTTCGACTTCGTTACATCAAGCCAGCGATCCACAAAGCGTCGACTTGGCTCGGGAAGCCCGGCGTTTCGGAGTGGCACTGCCGTGGGTTTACTCTCATTGGAGATATGGATGATATGATCCAAAGACACTGCTGCGGAGATCACTGTTGAGTGGGTCGTGATGATCACCTGTATACCGCGCTCTTCGGCAACGGTTTTCAGATGTCTCAGCAAGCGCAGTTGTAGCTGCGGGTGCAGATGCGCTTCCGGCTCCTCAATTAGCAGCAGACGTAGATATGTTTCCTCGCCCCGATCCTCTTCAGTCTCAAGGATCAGCTCTGCAAGGATGGAAGCGATGTACAGGAGATTGTTATACCCAAGGCTATTTTCCTCAAGGGATCGAAATTGCGTGGGGTCAGCCTGAGAGAGATCGGGAAAATACAGCAGCCTGAGCCCCTCCACGATTCGAGAGAAACTGACTTCGGAAAACTGGATCATGGTGCCCTGGGATAGGTGCAGCCCAAGCGCCGCCTTTAGATTGTCTCCGATCCGCTGATTAGCCAATTTGATAGCGAATTTATCGCTTTCGGAAAGCTCGCGATTAAAGTCGCCAACGTGTTGCTCCAGCGGATGCAGCGTGCGTGCTTTTCTAGCAGCATCCAGATCCTTACGACAGAGTGCCTTCAGCAACCGCGCCAAGCGCGATTGCCGTCCTTCACGCAGTTTTGTTTCGGCGTCACGCAGCGGCGGCAAGTAGATACAGTGAATAAAATCGAGCGTCTCGGCCTCCAGAGCCTTGGTGTACTCGTGCCCCCCATACGTATGGTGCTTAAATCGGCCACGCGACTCCTGGTTGAGCGCGATGAAGGTCAGTTTCGCTTCGTCGTGATTTCCGCACCACTCCTGAAAGGCAACGGCATCTCTCTCGTCAAGGTCGGAGAATGTTGCCTGAATCTGAATTGCCTCGGACGCTACGGCGCCGGCTTCAAACCCTCGGTAAAAATCACGCTCGCTAATGATCCTTTTACCCGATTCTGAGTCGTTGAACAGCTGACGTATCGCGCTGATCACGCCCGTCTTCCCTGCCCCGTTTTCGCCTACCAGAACGTTTAGGCCATCGTGGAACTCGACGGTGAATTGTTCACCGAAGCACTTGAAACCGTGGATGTCCAACGTGCGTAGATACAAGAGTTACCCTTCCCTTTTAGTCTCTTCCAGTGATGGGCAGCGGCTTTATATGATCGTTGTTTTAGCAGCATACCTGCTCTGTAAGAGAAAACTTCGCGCGAAAGCACCATAACGATCAGTAAGCCCAGTGCAGCAAGCGCGGGCGACTTAATCTTCGTCGGAGGCTAGAGATGGGGCGAACTTGGGCATCTGATGAACCATGTTCGCTTGCAAGCGAGCCGACTCGTCAATGCTGAGCAAGTCGACTCTGCCGTTGGGTAAATATCTGACTCTGGTCAGACTCTCACCCCCCCCTACTCCCTTGCAAAAGCGCATGCGGTCGGTTCGGCAGAGTTCGGCCAGAACACCCATTCGCTCTTCAAAATCAGCCCGTGTTACTGGCGCGTCAAAAAAAGCCATATCGTGATCTCCAGACCAATCAACCGTTCATTACTGCCATGACGTTGCCATTCAGCCGAAGCTCCCAGCCCATATCCCAACCACGGGGGAGTGTCAAAGCACGTTCATGGATGGCAAGAACCGCCGACTCGTAGCGGCGACTGCCTCCGCTGCCCGCCGCGGTATTACCATCACGCCAGTGGTATCGGACAGTTGCTGATTCGCTGGCCCCGATCAGCTGCAGAAACTTGCGCGTCGGCACGGCAGGCGTGTGCGATGAAAAATAGGCCACAGTAGGTCGGGCCCGCACACAAATGGCCATCGGCCCATCAGGTGACTGTGGCGCGACTTCATTGGAGTTAAATCCATCAAACGATAAATATGGTGGCTGCTGAGGATCAGGTGAGCGAAGGTGAGCCAACAGTTCCACGGTGGCCATTTTCCCATTGAGTTCGATAACGCATTGCACGTCCAGAAACACTAAGCTGTCACGGAGCGGCCGAAACCCTTGCAGTGAGCGGTTTTTTAGCGCTGCGATGAGGTCTGAGAGCAGCTGCGGCCCGTTCTGGGGCGTGGCGCAACTATTAGGGTTATAGCGCCTCAGCTGGTTGTCTATGGCATACAACTGTTCGCGGGACATCGGTTGATACAAGCCGATATTGAACGCATAACGGACGCTGCTGGCCCAGCGGCCCGTCGGGAATTGTTCCGGCTCTCTGAAGTTTTCAGCGACACGCTCCTCCAGCAGCTGCGCAACCGTCGTCGACATCGGCGAGCAGATACGCGTTAACGTCTCATCGGTTTTTGTGCGAGTGTCTGGCGTCACCAGGCCTTGCCTCGCCAGTGCATCCCAGTCTGAGCGCAGTCCCCGTGGGAAGTAGTCGGGCGGCTCGACGTTCGCAACAGACAACTCTGTGGTCTGCTGGTTTAACACACTACTTATCAACGCCTGCGCTACCTGTGCCGTGGCGCTGCCCCCATCGGTGGCGCGATCAACAATTCGTGAAAGAATAGCCAGACGTGAAACGTGCTGACATTCGCTGAGCAGCGCTGTAATTTCGATCTGCGGAGCAAGACGTTCCCAGAAGGCTACAGGATTCCGAAGCGACAGTACGTCCAGCACCGCCGCCGCGAGATCCGCCCGATTGTGCGGATCCATCGAAAACGCCAGTCGTGCCACTTGGGGAAAATAGGTATCCCCCTGACTCACCAACCAGAGCAACATTGCTGCCGCACCATCCCGCCGTTCCCAAGACGGATGATCGAGCGACCATAGCAACAAGTCGAATAGCGCTGCCGTCGCACTCGTTGCCGCGCCTCCCAGGTAGTCAAATCCATTCGTGGAGGCTTCTCCGATCATGTGGCCCACGTGCTCAATAGCAATTTCGAGTAACGTGCCTTGCTGTTCCGTACTTAGCTTACTAGCTACCTTGTCGATGAGGTGGGATGCGATGACCCAGCGTTGCACATGGCGCTCTGCCAGAACCAGAGGGCCATAGAGCCTGGCTACAGCATCAGCCTCTCGAACCTCGTCTTGAATCATCTGCTCCGCAGGCGAGCCGGTATGGTTGCTCGTCCAGATTGACCAGCCGCCTTCCTGTAACGTCTGCAAGACATTGACCGCCGCCTGGAGTGCAGCAGCTGTGTTCCCACGACGCTTTAACGAAAGCACCGATTGCAAGTCGACCTGCGCCTGCTCGTCAAACGAGGACTTTCCGAAGAGGCCGGGCTGGTAGAGCGACTCCTCCACGGAGGTGGCACTGGTCGATTCGCCCCCCGCCGCCGACTCAGGTGCAATCGGTACGGGCTGCTCAGTAGAAGCAGAATAGCTAGAGCTAGCCGCGAATTGCTCGAATGGCTCTGGTTCTGCCCGCTCATCAATGGCAGCAAGAAATGGCTCAAAAATTGGGGCATGTGTCGCCGGCAAGCCTGAAACCAAGGCTCGCAACAGGCTTTGTGATCGTTCGGGATTCATACCGTGCGAAATGGTGCGGATGCGCCGCGCCGCCCAGGCAAGATCGTCGGAGCCTGCTGCCATGGCGCCGATCAAGCGGGCATATTGCATTCCCCAGTCACCTAGGTGACGCTCATCGCCGTGCTGGAAGACTTCTAGAAGGGCCCAATGCAGACGCCAATCGACAGTCTCCGGTGTTTCCCGCAGGAGCGCGAGTAAGGCTGCCTGCTCTTCAAGCGCGCCGCCAGGAAAATGCATACCGGTCAATGGTGCGACCCGATCCAAGTCCCCTGCCGCCGCTTGTGCATACAGTTGTGGCAAGGTTCCACATGTTTGATGTTTGAAGTAGTCAACGGCCTGGCTATACAGGGATCGTCGACACAGTTGAGCAATAAAGTTTCCTTTGTCTGCCCGCACATAGCGCTGAAACGTCATCTCCCCACTCGCACGCTCCAAGTACGCCGCCACTTGCACCAGCGAGGTGGTTGGTACCGGCGTCGCCGCTGGCAGCGCTGCCAGTGTGCTCGACATCAGCGACAGCTGGTCTTCCTTGTACCAGCTGGGGCCCATCGAGAAGCGCAAGACCGCCTGATAGGTTTTGGCAGCCTCTTCCTGCGCGTCCAAGCGCGTCAGCAACGGCACAATACGAAGCAACTCCGGAATGAGTTCGTAGCGATTTTCTACATTTTTCTGGACGTAATCGCGCCAACGGATCACGAGGTCGAACAGTTTGTCAGCGGTCGTTGGCGCAAGCTCCACAGCGATGAATTCTTCCGCCACCAACGCCAGCGTTTGACGAAAGCCTTCGTTGTACATTCCCAACTGTTCGGTGAACCCTTGATCAAGCAGATCTAAAAAATGGTTGGCCTGTTGGGGGAAACAGTCCAATAACATTTTTGCCAAGCGCTGGAAAAGTGCGGGAAAAATGGTCTCGGGTATGGCATAGGCCAACTGCCATTGAATGCGAACACTCAAGGGACGCATGGTGATCGGCAATATCTGAGCCACCAGGAACGCCTCAACCTGGCCAAGGGTTACCGCATCAGAATTTGCTTTTGCTCTACGGGCCGTGCCATCCGCCCAGGCCACCGCAGCTACCAGCGAGCGCAACCACGCTTCCCAGTCGTCGAGGGGGACGGGGTGGAAAACCGTTGGAGCCTCATTTTCATCGAGAAAGTCCGCAGCCCGCCACATCTCGTACGATGACCGAAACCCTTCAAGATCCGGCCGTGCTCGGTTACCCGGATAAAGCACCAATGGCTGTTCCTTGGTTAGATTGATCCCGCCACACTTGCGGATGAGATCCGGTGACGCTCCGGTTTCGATCAAGGTGTTAACCGCCACCAAATGCAATTCACTTGGCTGTTCTAGTCGCTCACTGGCCTCGTCCAAATCGCTGAGCAGTAAGGCCACCGAACTCGAAGGCAAGGGTATCCCATAGCGACGCGCGTTCCCTTCAGCATGGATGAGCACACTGAGCAGTATTGCCACCAGCGCTTCAGGCGGAACAGCGGCCAAAGACAATTGCGCAACGGGGGTGTACAGCCCGTCCAGACATAACCTCGTACCATGGAAGCTACCGCTTAGGTCGGCAATCACATCAGCCAAGTTGTCCTCGCCGAATGCTTCCGGGCAAGCACGGATCTGCTGTATCGCCGCAAATAAGAAACGGTTTGCCGGTGGTTTTCCTCCGCTGGCACATTCCAGAGCAAAACCCTGAAGACGCTGGATGATGGCCCAAATAAATAGATCGGTTTCGATACTGCCTGTCGCATGAAACCGTTCAAATATGGGATCCAGTGACTGTTGAACGTGCTCCAAGAGCTGTCTGGCGTGCCCTATGCTGCCTATACGGATCAAGGCCTGCACGACAACGGAAGCGCCCAGCGGGGAGGTAATCAGGCGACCGTTGCGAATCAGATGGCGCAGGGCCTGGTCGGCTTGCCCCAGTGCGCACAAGGCTACGGCAACTTGCTCCGCCGCTTGAGCGAACAACGTGTCGTATCGGAAAGCCAGACGCTGTGACAATAACAGCAGGCGAACTGTATCTGCAGCGGTGCCGATCCGCGTCGCAGCGGCAAGCGTTGCTTCAATATCGCCAAGCAGCACATCGGGTTCAGCGCCAAGCGTGACAGAGATATCCACCCAGGCTTGCTGGCAGGCCTGAATCGCCTGTAGCTGTGCCAAGGTGCTGCCCAGCAGGCCGTGATAGACACGGTTCAACTGTCCGTAGTCGCCACTCTGTGCTGTGCAACAAAACACAGCCAAGCGCTCATGAAGCTGTTCACCCACAGCAGCGGTTTTGTGCGCGACGAATTCCGAAAAAGAAGCGTGGTAAATTTCGGTGTTGTCCGCTGCAGTGAGCAGATGACGAATCCGGGTGAGCGTGGAAACGAATACTGCGCTCTCAGCCGGATGTAGCATCACGGTCAGGTCTTTGGTGGAGATCCCCCAGCGCAGTCGCGCTAGAAGACCCAGCAGATTGACCGCGTCTTGATCGTGCAGTAACTGTCCCCACAAGGTTTCATAGTAGTCTTGAATAGTGCCGCTAAAAGCTGGCATTTCAACGATGTCAACTTCGCTTGCCCCACCGTTCACCATGTCAGTAAGGTAGCGCAGGTACAGCGGATGCCCCTTTGCACGCTCGCACAGCAGAGTGATCAGCCTTGAGGTCGCCACGTCTGGGGCCAGCAACTCCGTGCACAGCGCTCGCTGGCTGTCCTGTCCCAGCGCAGGCAGCGTTAACCGAACGGCCCCTTGCAACACGCTGCCAATGCTCGCGGCATGCCCTTCCAAGCCTGCGCCGGTAATCACGATGACCAACCCGGTCGGTAACGCTGGCGGCAACAGCGCCGCTAAACGTTTTAGCGCGTCTGTGCCGGCACCGGCAGCTTCGTTCAGGCCGTCGATAAAGATCACGCCAACCTTGCCCGCGGTCGCCTGTCGATTGGCCAGCTCTAGGATCCGCTTATGACTATTCTGAATCAGCTCAGGGTAAGAAAGCTCCTGTAGCCGCGCCGGCTTTCAGCTCACCGAGCTCGACCACAGCGAATTGACCCAATCGAAAAATACCTCTGGCTGGGCCTGGTGCGCAGGCGTGATCCCGCGTCCGCGCTCAGAGAGCGCATACACCCCTAGTACCTCGATCGAATCTTGGGTGGGCACAAATTGCTGGCAGTAAGTCGACTTGCCGATGCCATGTGCTCCTTCCAGGATCAGGTAACCGTTCTGCAGCGAGACCAGCTGCTCTTCAAACAGACGGTCGAAATCCGGGCGCATGCCGACAGGCAAGCTCGGCGTTGCGTCTGGCGCAACCTTGGTCAATACCCCGTTGGCGTCCAGAAACGGGCGCAACTGGAAGAAGCTAATGGCCGCGACAGCAGTGTTTACACTCACCCGCAATAGCCCGCGACAATCCCCTGCGACCATCAAGGCCGTTCCGGAAAGCCCCTGATAATCCGTGAGCTGGGTCTCGGGAGCTATTGAGAGGTCAAGATCCACACCGTGAACGAGTTCGTCTAATACCTGCTGGATATGACCGTTGAGCACGTGCCCCAAGTTGAGCTTGTGCACGGCATAGCCAAACGCGGACCATTTTTCACCTACCCTTGGGGGGCTGGTGTCGATCACGAGGGGCTCGGTCTGTACTTCGACAGGAAGGCGCAGCAGGCAGACATCCAAGTCCCCATCGTAGGCCTGAACCTTCACGCTATGCTGCGTCGCTGCGGCACCGGTGCCAAACTGGACCAAGATCTCTGCACCTGAGGCCACCGCCGCCTCCACGCAGTGAAAGGCCGTCAATACGAGTGAGGGGTTAACCAGCCAGCCCGTGCCTACCTGGTGGTCATTGACGACCCTGCATGTCACTTGTTTAACAGCTTCATCCGCCACAGCTGACGTCTCCTAGTTGAATCCATTCATCCTGGACGACGTGAACGCTGAAGTGCGCTCCGGCTTTTGATGAATAGGTCCGTAGCCGTTGTGAGGCTGCGGTTTCATAGTTGAAATAGATCTTGCGCTCATAGGTCGCTGGTCGATCAACGATCGCTGCCAAGACTTCAAAGTCTGGATGGCTGTGCCTTCCGCCGTCGGTGGAAATTAGGTAGCAAGGCGCATCGACCAGTGCAAGCAGCTCCGGACTGGTGTTGCAGAGGCTCCCGTGATGGGAGATTTTGATGGCACTGAACATCAACTGCTGGACGTCTGGGTGGCGCCGTTTCAATTCGCCAAGAATATCTTCCGCCCAAGCGTCGCCCAACAGCAGCACGCGAGCCAGACCGGAGGTGAGTACCAAGGCAATGGAGCTGCCATTGGCCACCGAAGTATCTGGCGTATATATTTCGGCAAGGGTTCGCTCGCGGCGCGCAGCAATGGGGCGAACGCTAGGTGTACTGGATTGCTGCGCCGAATGGCTGCACCACATCTCGTATGCATCGTCGATCAGGTCGCTGCTGAGTGGCTTACCTCGGTAGCCAAGCCGGCGCATCTCCTTCAGCCACAGCGTTCGCAGTGCCTCCAATCGTTCGAGGGCGGGTCCAAGTATCTCTATCTGCACCTGGTTAGATAAGGTGTAAGGAGCACTGCGGTTATCGATCGAACGAGAGCCGTCGCCATGATTCCAGTGATAACCCTTGGACCTTAAGAGCTGGGCCAGGGAGCTCCCTTGCCCTGCCCCAATCGGATTGGGAGCAAGCGATGGCGGCACAGGGAAGCCGCGGCGCTTGATGGCCTCCAGCACGCCCGCATGATCGCCTACACAAGGGCCGTCGGCCGTGTAGGGCAATGAGCGCAGACTATTATGCCAGACTGCGTCAATCTCGATCCGACGGCGCGCGGTATCACCGTTGTCGTTAAACAAGGCCAGCAGGCCACCGATATGATCTGCGTCGATGTGGGTACACACCACCAGTCTTAGAGACTCATCGCGCTCTGCCAGCTCAGACAACGCCCCAGCGAGGTATGTCGTGTACGTGCTGGCGTAGCCAGCATCAATCAATACGTACTGGCCATTGGCATTGATCAAAAAGGCATCGCCATTCTTGGCAGGGTACATCTTCAGTTTAAGCATATGGCGGCATTGACAAGATTAGAGATGCGCGACGGCATAGCATGTATGCATTATTCGCGAACACGAGTCGACCCACTTACACCTTTTTTGTTGATCGACTGAACCTTAAGGTCAAGGCATCCGTTCGGGCTTCGGCGGCTATCGCACGTTCGCGGGCCTCTACTAAATCAGTCTGCATAGCGTTGAAAGCGAGTTGCAATCCTCGGAGCTGTTCTTCAGCCTCGGTAGCCTCTTGACGTGCCTGCCCCAGCTGCGAAGTCAGCAGTTGCGCCTGGGCACGCTCTTCACGCACCAGCGCACGTGTTTCAGTAATCGTTACCTGATGGTTCTGCAAAGCAAGTTGCGCGGATGTCAGGCGTCCTCGGGTCTCCTTGAGTTGGACGCCCAAGGTCTTACTTTCCTCGCGAGCCCGATCAATCTCGCGGTTGGCTCGATCCTCGATACTGCGGATGTAGCGCTGCTGCTCTTCGCGTGCTTGCTCGGCTTGCTGCCGGCTGCCTTGCAGCTGCTCGTGCACCTCGCTTAAGTGTTCGCGCGCCTCATCGCGCTGCTCTAGCAGCTCCCTGCGTTGCTCGCGCAGATCCTCGATCTGGGCTTGGCGCTCTGCCAGCAGCTGTTCTAGGTCAGCCAGCCGAGTTTCAGCGACCTGGCTCGCAGCCACGGCCACGGCGGCCTGTTGACGCGCTTGGGCGACCTCAAGCCGCGCTCGTGCTTCTTGCACAGCCAGTTGCTCGCGCTCCTCTGTCAACACTTGCCGCTGAACCGCCAGTGACTGCTCGGCCACACTCTGAGCCAGCGTGGTCGCCTGCTGCCATACCTCGATAAAGGCTTGTGCCACTTCTCTCGGCAGCCCAGGCAGCCGGGTTTCGCCGCGCAGACGCTGCGCCAACTGCTCCCACCATTGGTCGAGCAAGGCCCCAACGCGCGCCGGACTGCCGCGACCGAGCTCCAGGCGCACCCGTTCCACGGTGGGCCGTTCGCCGCGTTCCAATACAGCGTCCGCCGCAGCAAATACCTCCTGTTCCGGTACGCCTACCGCCATCGCCAGCTCCTCGCTATATTAGGTCTGATAAACGAATGTTATCCGACCTAATTTAATTGAAACTTATATTTAATACGTAGAACGTAATGAATAATACGCCACTGCTACCTTTCAGCGACAGCAGCCTGCTGGCCGTCGATCACCTCAATGCCGAGGCCCGTGCCGCCGCCACAGCGTTCGTCGCCGCCGGCACCGCCGCCAATACCGTGCGCAGTTACCGCAGCGCCCTCGCCTACTGGGCCGGCTGGCTGCAACTGCGCTATGGCTATACGTTGGAGGCGGGACCGCTGGCCGACTCGGTGGCGGTGCAGTTCATCGTTGATCATCTTGCGCGCCCGGCAGACGGAGACTGGACTCACCTACTGCCGCCGGTGCTAGATGCCGCGCTGGTCGACGCAGGCGTCAAAGCCAAACTCGGTGCCCTGAGTTACAACACGGTACGCCATCGCCTGGCGGTGCTCGCCAAGTGGCATGACCTGAAGAACTGGCCGAGCCCAACCGAAACGGCGTCTGTGAAAACGCTGCTGCGCGAGGCGCGCAAGGCCCAGGTCCGGCAGGGAGTGTCTGTACGCAAGAAAACCGCAGCAATGCGCGAGCCGCTAGAGGCGATGTTGGTCACCTGCACGGATGGCGTGCGAGGGCTGCGCGATCGCGCCCTCCTCCTCCTCGCCTGGAGCGGTGGCGGGCGCCGGCGTTCGGAAGTCGTCGGCCTGCAGATCGGTGATGTGCGTCAGTTGGATGCAGACACCTGGCTCTACGCTCTGGGCGCCACCAAAACCGAGACAAAAGGCGCGCGCCGGGAAAAGCCGCTGCGCGGCTCCGCGGCACAGGCGCTAGCTGCCTGGCTGGAGGTGGCGCCGGCCTCTACGGGGCCGCTGTTTCGACGGGTCTACCGCGGCGGCCGGGTCGGGGCGTCAGGCTTGTCCAGCGACCAGGTCGCGCGCATCGTGCAGCGCCGGGCCAAACTGGCCGGGCTCGAGGGCGACTGGGCGGCGCACAGCCTCAGGTCCGGGTTTGTTAGCGAGGCCGGCCGTCAGGGCGTGCCTTTGGGCGAGGTGATGGCCATGACCGAACATCGCTCGGTACCCACGGTGATGGGATATTTTCAGGCCGGCAGCCTGCTAGGTAGTCGTGCAACGAATCTACTTGCCCCTGCCCGTCCTATAGCAGTGGATGCAAGCGCACCCTCCAGTGAGTAATAAGAATTCCGCGCCCTTCCTTGAAATCCAGCCTTTCAGGCCATCGCTGCCCCATCCTCGACCTGGACGGCACATGCAGGATTTATCTTACATTTTTTGTAATTTACATTTTATGTAAGCTACAGTTTCTGAAAGCCCCCACTTAATTGCGGAACCAGAGGCACAAAGCATTTCGATGATCAAAGAACCTCTAGCGCGCGCCGAGCTACTCAAGACCCTACTTCTCTGGGGAGGTCGGCTCGGCAACGCCCGTCTGCGTGAATTGCTAGGCATGAAAGTCACCCGCGTCAGCCAACTGATCAGTGAGTTTCATCATGCACACCCCGACTGGATGGAGTGGGATGCCATTTCACGTAGCTACAGAGCCACTCCAGCGGTCTACCGCAGCAAATTTGAGGCAGCCGCGTCGCTGGGCCAGTATTTGTCACTGGTCGGCATCACGCACGCGAAAGGCGAGTCGTCTGACGAACGAACACTCTGGAATGCCTTTCCCGACCTGTCCGTGCCACCGCCGCGCATCTTTGCCCAGATCACCGAAGCTATCGAGCTGTCCCAGCAGTTGCAGATCAATTACCGATCCATGGGCAACCCCAAGCCGCATCCGCGCGTGATTTCACCGCACAGCGTGATACGCGCAGGCCGCCGCTGGCATGTCCGCGCATTCTGTGCAACACGGCAGGATTTTCGCGACTTTGCCCTGGGACGGATCGATTCTCCCTGTTTGCTGAGCAAGCCTAGTGAGCGATCCGCAGATGAAGACTTTTCCTGGCGCACCTTTCTCGACGTCCGCTTGGTTGCTCATCCAGCGTTGAATCAGGATCAGCAGGACATGATTCGTTTTGAATATTTCTCAAGTACCGCCGCCCGAGTTGAGCGCTGCCGCGCAGCCATGGTGGCGTATTTCATTCAGGACTTGCGGGCGGCCACCGATCCTTCCAAGCAGCTGCCTCCCGAGTACCAGTTGGCGGTGGAGAACATGGAGGAGCTACGACCATGGCTGTTCACGGTATAGGAGGTGTTGGATCAAAACTGTTCGAAAGAATTCCGGATCGGCTATTCAGTCCACTAGCCTCCCCCAACCGGCATGAGTTCTGGGCGCTGCTCTGTCACCTGTACCGCCGCCGATTTGGTCCCGATGCTCCGCTTCCGCCCAGTCATGGCTTCGTCCAACGCGAGATACTTCAGGACATCGAGGACCACATCCGTTTTGCGCCGAAGTGGCAGCCTGAGGAAGGCGAAGACCCTGACCTGAGCGTGGACCAGCGAGCTTCCAACTACTTCCGCCGCCTTTTGCAAGCAGGCTGGTTTCGTGCGGAAAAGTACGGACTAGCGCAAACCGTATCGATGGCGCCTCCCGTCAGCCAGATGCTCAATCTGCTCATCGATTACGCCGAGAAAGATCCCGTTTTCGTGTCCGGGAAGATCAGTTCCATTGATGCATTGATTACCAAGGTCTTGCGGGAGAATGGGGGGGGCGATCTCTTTCGCGAAGCGGCTGAGCAATGTCGGAATCTGCTGATCTACATCCGGACCACCGGCACCAATGTGCGAGACCTGATGGCGTCGATCGCCACCCAGGAAACCACCGCCGAGTACGCGCGGCAGTTCTTTCATAGCTACGTGGTCAATATGTTCATTGGGGACTACAAGGAATTACGTACCCAAGAGCATCCACTATCCAAACGCCCACAAATTCTGCAGGCGGTAGAGGAGCTTTCCTCGCAACCACAACATCGTGCCCGACTCATGGAGTGGTACACCACCCGTCTGGCCAACGGAGATCAAGCCAAGGCAGATGCGACATTTGAGCGAGACCTCCGGCGCTTGGAGGACCTTAACCGGGTTGAGGAATACCTGGAGCGGTTGGACGATGAGGTCAGAAGTGCTAACAAACGAGCGTTGATCGTTTTGCAGTATCGACTGCAGTCGATACGCCCGATTGACGATCTGCTGCGCAATGCCATCGATGGCCTGCTCACTAGCGGCTTGGAGGGCGGTTTTGAGGGGCCTCCGGAAACCTGGCCTCAGGTTTTCGCGCCTGATGGATTGATGTCCGCTTCCAGGCTGGCGCCACCGCGCAAGGAAACACAACGCCAGCCTCCTTCTGCACTCCGCCAGGCAGTGCTCTCTGAACATACCCGTGCCGTTGGCAATCTGGTACGGCGTGCACAGGAACGCAGACGCATCACCCCGGCAAAACTGCGGGCTTACGCCAAATCAGCCCTTGGCTCACAAGACAAGGTCAGCAGCCATGATCTGCCCGTAGAGAGCATCGAAAACCTGCGCGTCTACCAGAGCTTCAACAGCCTGGCCACAGCGTTGAAGTCAGGCATCGCCTCATCCGTCATGCAGGCTCGCCGACAGATCCCTGGGCTCGATGTGGTCCACGACGAAGACGGTTCCAGCCAGCACCCGTACCTCTTGGCCCAGTCTTTTGAAATTCGCCTGCGCAAACCCACCCCAGTCCAGAAGAAGGATGAGCCATGAACAGCTACTGGCAGGATCTGGCGAGCAGCTCAAACGGATATTACGAAGAGGATGACTTCGCCGCAGCAGCCTACCGACTGGTGGCGGAGCAGGTGATCTATCACGCGGACCTTAAAAGTCGAAAAGCCTTCGGGATCATCGAGCAATACGAGCGGCACATCACCAAGGTCCTGGCTCCCCTGGGAATCACCGTCGGTGTAGATCGTCAGCTGATGTTCGCCTATGCGATCCCGCAGCATCCTAGCCCTACTTCGGCAACGGTGCCGCAGACGTTGTTCGCCCTGGTGCTGCGTGGGCTTTACGAGGAAGGCATGCGGGCCGGCGAGATTGCGGATGAAAGCGGAGAAATCATCTGCGACTTCATCGAGCTACAGGAAAAATATCGCTTGATGACCGGCCGCGAGCTCCCACCCAAAGGGGAACTTGAGTCTCTCATCCGTACCGCTCGCCGCTGGGGCATCGTACGGCGGCTGGAGGCCACTGACAGCCACCTCGCCGGCCTCCACATTGATTCAGAGGATGGCGGCATCGCTATTCGCCCGGCAATCCGCGTCATTCTCGGGGAGTCCACTTTGCAGCAACTCGCGCTTTGGGGAACCTCGGCAAGCGCTACCGCCTCGTCAGCTGACGACAACCACTCAGACCAAACAGATCAGGACACTGCCAATGAAGCGCCTTGAGAGCATCAAGCTGATCCAGTTTCTGCTGTATGAGGACGAAGAGTTCCGCGTGGGGGAAACCAGTGGCATTTTCGGCCCCAATGGTAGTGGGAAAAGCTCAGCCCTAGACGCCGTACAGATTGCCATGTTCGGTGCGAACAGAAACCTGATGGCCTTCAATGCCCAAGCTGACTCTTCGGGCGTCAAACAGACGCGCACCCTGCGCTCCTATTGTCTCGGCCAATATGGGGATGACATCACCGAATGCGCACGCCCCAATGCGACCACCTACATCACCTTGACCTGGAGAAACCTCAATACAGGCGAACCGACCACCACCGGCATCTGCATTGAGGCCTCTCTCGATAGCGAAGATGCAAGGGTCGTGGGCCGTTATGTGGTCAACGGCGTTGAGTTAGCCATGGCCGACCACCTGCAGGCTGTGGATGGAGATACTGCGCCCCTGCCCTGGAGCAGTTTTCGTAGTCGTCTAATGGAACGTGCGAAAATCTCCGGGGAAAACCCCTTCTACGATGATCCCAGCAGTTTCACCAAGCAGATCCTCTTTGCGCTGAGAGGTAAAAACGGCCAACCGTCCTACGACGCCTTCATCCGCGCCTTCCGCTTTGCGCTGCGGATGAAGTTCGATAAATCGGTGGATCAGATCGTTCGCAGCGACGTGCTGGAGAACAGGCCTACCAACATCAAAAAATTCAAAGCCATCGTCGATACCTTCAAGCACCTTAGCCAGCTCATCGAGACGGTCGAAAGGAAGATCGCCGACGGTAAACGGGTGGCCGATAGCTATCGCAAAACACAGACCAAATTACGCCAAGCGGCTTCATGGCGCGGCCTCGCGGCGATCGCCACAGAAGAGGAAGCGCAACTCGCGTGTGAAACCGCTCACGAAAGATTGGAGGCGGCTAAACAAACCGCCAAGCGGCTCAGGGCGGCCAGTGAGAGGCTGGAGACAACACTGAGCGCCACCGAGGAAGAACTCAAACACCTGGCAGCACGCCAGCAACTTCATGCTGCGCACAAGGAAAATGCAGATGCTCAGCTGAACCAGGAAAGTGCGCGAAATCTGTTAACCAATCGTACTAGGGCGCTTCAAGAAGAACTCAGGAAAGTTTGCGCAGCGCTTGTTACTGCTGCCCAATTGCCGCATCTGGCAGAGTATCAGGAACAGTTGCTGACTTTATCCGCCCGTGTCCAACCCCTCATTTCATCGCCTGGACTGGCAGTGACGGAGGTCTTGCACTCGCCGTTACAGGACATGGCCACGGTAGGGAGCCAGATCAGTGCAACACTGCAGGCCATTCAGTTGGAGCTGTCGAATCAGGCGAGCGAAATCAACGAACAAATCCAGGCACTTGAAAGTGCGTTGGAGCGGGCCAAACAAGGCAAAGCTCCGTTAAGCCCCGGGGTACAAACTCTTTTGAGAGAGTTGCTCGACGACGGACTGAATCCCGTTCCAGTCTGCGATCTAGTGAAGGTCACAGATCCTCGTTGGCAACCGGCAATCGAAGCCTATCTGGGTAGAAACATCGAGGCCCTGCTCCTACCACAAGAGCAGGAACAGCGTGCGTTTGACATCTACCGAGAATTGAAGGGACGCCGGGCGATTTACGGAGTGAAGATTGTTCGAAGTACCCAGGTGAAAATGCCCTCGATGCACCAGAATGGCCTGGTCGCAGAACTGATCGAAGGTACAAACCCGATTGCGGTGGCCTACCTACGCAGTCAGCTCGGCAATCTGAAGCGCGCGGATGAAACCAGCGAAGCGCTCCAGAGTGATCGCACGCTCACGATGGATGGCATGTATGTCAGCCCACGGGACTTTGAACGCCTCAGACTCGATGATCAAAATCTACGCATCGGCTCCGGCACCCAAGGGCAAGCTGAGCGGCTTCGTGCCGACATGGCACAAGCCGCGCTCAACCTCCGACAGATTCAGGATCGAATTGCTGCTACCACGCACGCAGTGAAAGGCACCGAGGGCTTCGCCAGCTCCGTGGCCAGCCGGTTGATCCTCAATTTGGCTACTGCGTACGACGAAGCTGTCCGGCAAAGCGAATTGGCTGATCAACGTGTCGCCAATATTGCCGATGCCGATTATCTCGCAATCTGTGAACGCATAAACACGCTACAAGGTGCTCTGGTTCGATTGAAAGCTGAGGCGAAACAGGCACTTGAAGAAGCCGTGATGAGCGAGTCCCAGCTCCAAGGGTTGGACAGCACCTATCAGAGCAGCACAGTGCTGCTTCAGCAGTGTATTCAGTACAAGGAGCAATGCCGGCAGCACGAAGATTACGATGCCGACTTTGTGGCAAGCGAATGGGACAGACTCCTTGAGCGTTTCGACACGCCTGGCCCCATGGCCACCCACTGCCATACACAGTTCCAGCAGAGCGAGAAAGATGGACAGAAGCAGGCTAACACTGCACGAAATGCCCTCTGGACCTACCTGCAGGAGCATCATGAAACCCTTCCTGAAAGCGAACTTGAAGATTGGCGCATAGCCAAAATCTGGATCGACAGCCACGTCCAGAAGCTGGAAAACACCGAATTGCCAGAGCATAAGGCTCATGCCGAAGAGGCCTATAGAGCTTCGCAGGAAACCTTTCGTCGAGATGTGGCGATTGCCCTGAACACCAATCTTGAGTTTCTTCGCCAAACATTCGAGCGGCTTAATGCAGCGCTGCGTAGCACTCCACCATTCACAAATGGCGAGCGCTATCAATTCATGTACAAGGTTCGCCCTCACCTCAAGCCCTTGCTCGATTTCATAAGAAATGTGGCCGATTACGGCGTCGATGGCGGGCTCTTTGGTGATACCGGCGGTATCCCTCCTCAATTCGAGGAACTCCTGCGTGACAAGGTCGCTGTCGGTAATGCTGGCGGCAAGAGCCCTCTGGATGACTACCGCGAATTCTATGAATTCGATATTCGTATTGAGCAGGTGGATCCGGATGGCGTAACGACGAAAACCATCGGCCACCTGAGCAAACGAATCGGACCTGGATCAGGAGGAGAACATCGCGCACCACTGTATGTCATCGCGGGTGCCGGCCTGTGGTCCGCCTATCGCATGGATCACGGTACGAACGACGGTTTGAGGCTGATTATGCTGGACGAAGCTTTCGACAAGATGGACACCTCAAACATTGTGGCGACGATGAAGTATTTGCAGGAGCTCGGTCTGCAGGTATTGCTCGCAAGTCCAGGAGAAAACCTCGGCATCCTCAACGCATTCCTTGACAGCTACTTCGAGATTCAAAAAGACCCCGTACGCCATGCCGTTCAGGTTGATCGCGTCGAGGTGACTGAAGCGATGCGTGATCAATTCCGCGAGGACCTGTGGGAGTTTCATCCTGAGCTGATCGAACAGGAGATCGCATCGATGCGGTCGCAAGCGCTGCCTGTATCAGCTGGCATCAACGGAGCCTCCCAATGACGCCAGAAGATATCGCCAACAAACTGCTACTCAAGCTTTTGAAGGCGGGTAACCAAGCAACCGCCGGTGTGCGTCAACGCCCTCCGGCGTTGACCGCGACACAGATCAAGCCGTACAGCTCGATCAGAAACTGGCACCAGAAGCAGCAATGCGAGGAAGTGTTCCTTGCTGCCCGGGACGTCGGAGCCATCAGCTTCGTGCGCGACAAACTGAATCCAGTAGACGGGCTGATCGAGCGCATTGACCTGATAGATACTCCTGCCCTTGCGCGATTTCTCAAGCAAACCACACATGCGGACATAATGGCCGAAGCCAAATCGCTCCTGGCACCGCATCTAGCGCAGCACGATGTGCTCGAACTAGTTATTGAAAAATGGTCAAGGATGGCGAACGTCCGGGGGTGGGGGCCTGACGCCGCTGCCGACTGGGTAGAAGCAATCATGGTCATCGACCATTGTGTCGGTGCGCAGAATGCGACCTTGTCTTCGGTGCGCGAAGTCAGCGCTCGCTTGCTTCGAAACAGCAAGCGGATCGAGCAACTTACTGTTCCATTGGATGTCTTGCTACAAGGTTCGCTGGAGGCCGCGGCCAGGACGCCGCCAGAGATTTGGCAAGAACTCGGACTATTCAAAGAAGAGCAGCCGGTATTACTTGCAGGCAATGTAGATATCGTCAGGGGCCGTGTCACAGCAAGGCTCGACGAGCCTTATACCGGGCTTCCCGCCAGCGCCATTCATGCCGCTTCAGGCACGATAAATGGTGTCCTTACCATCGAAAACCTAACCACGTTCCACAGTGAAGCCAAGCGACACTTTGATCACCCTACCCTGCTAATTTACACCGCCGGCATGCCGTCTCCAGCCTGGAGAGCAATGTACCAACGTATCCTTTCCAGCATTGAGATCGGCACCCCCATCCACCACTGGGGAGATGTCGATGAAGGGGGATTTCGGATAGCGGCCACACTGGCCAAGGCTTCGGCTCTGATAGGGCACAGCCTAAAACCTCATGCAATGCATCCCGACAACGTACCCTTGGAGCTCAGGAGGCCCGCCTCCAAGCGAACTGCACAGCGAATGAAGTATTTTGCGGAGCAGGCAGGGTGGAGTGAGCTGGGCGAGGCTGTATTGACCGCAGGGTTTACGGTGGAACAGGAAGCGCTGTAGCCGGGGTGCTCGCAATCGGGCACGTTGCTAGGCACCCACTGCTACTTCTCACTGGAAGTCTCACATGCTAGGGCTTTTCGCACGAAGTGACTGAGCCCGCTCGTCTTCCCCTAAAGAAACTCCTGTGAGCTTCGACATCCATTCGGATTGACGGCATGAGGATCCTACGTTACGATTTTTCTCAAGAATAACCCCCACGCCTCGGGCGAGATTTATCTCGTACTGCGCACCAGGGGGTTAGTTTTTTCTTCTATCCAGCTTTTCACCTTCTCTCCAGAACGGATCTTCCGCGTCCTACCCTCAAGCAGATATTGGAAATGGATGCGAATTGGCTCGCTCCACTCCTCAGAACGCTGCCGCAACCAGCTAAAATAGCTAGGCACCCTCGCCGCATCACTGTGCATTCCAATCCAAATGTTGGCGAACGATCCTTCGTCGATCGGCCCGCTGCCAGCAGGCCACAGATGAACACAATAGGGCAACTTCAGAAGCAGTCCGAGAAAAGCAAACATTGCCATGCGGATGTCGCCGGAGTGCTCGCCGGGATCTAGACATAAAAAAGGCTCACAGCCTGAGTCTATTGACAGTGAAGAACTAAGCGTACTCCAGGACTTGATACGCAGAATTTGCGCGATATCAGGAAGAGGATCACCAGGATAAACTCGTTTTTTTCCAATGATTGCCAGAAGATCACTTAGAAATCTCTCCATCTCGGCGAGATCAACTTCGGCTCCACCTACAAGGAAAGTACCGTGCTGGACAGAGTGCTGGTACCACTTCTGAAACCCCAGCGCCATAAGCAGCAGCACCTTAAATGAGTCACGGCTCAAGTTTTGCCGTCTCTGAATGTATGAGCTGAGCACCCACCCGCCAAAGGGCATCAGCGCCTGATTCTTGCGAATTATAGAATGTAGAGCCACTGGTGCCGAGGTACTCTCCTCTTCAAGCAGAAGGCAGCCGTGCACTGGACAGACATTGAACCACCAGTAGAACCAAGTGACTCTCGCCGTAGGCTGTCGATTGAGCCGAAAGTCAAGAAGGAGGCAATATTCGCAGTACCGAAAACGTTTCTTGGGCGACGCCTTTAACCAGTCACCGGGCAAAGAGAATGTCCGTTTAAAATACTCTTTCGGCAAACCTAATACCTTAGATACCGTCTCTACAACTGGCGGGGAAAGGGAGGCGTCTGCATCCTCGACGCCATGATGTTTCAAACACTCTTTCGCCTGCAGAAATAGAAGCGGTTGCTTTCCATGCAGTCCTCTCTCAAGCCAGGCAGAAAAGGCTTCTTGAGGCACCGGCTTTAACAAGCCGGAGAAATAGCCATTACGCCTCATCATCAAAACAGTCAAGATAAGGTGGTATTTCGGCTGCTTTTTCTAAGCAATAGCGATCGATAGCTTCCCTGCCTTCCACTATCGCCCATACTGCACCTCTTGTTATTCGCTTTACGATGGCGTCGGTGATGCCGCCAGTAGCACCCAGCAAATAACGGACATTTTCTTGCTTCCCTAACTCAGACGGCTTCTTCAGGGGCAACGCGCGTTCATAAGTTGCAAGGAACGAGCGGAAGCTTTCATTTTCTCTCCAAGGAGGTAGATCACAGAGCTGAAAGCGCCGCTCCAACTGCTCGTCACTGCTAATAGCATGAACTGCATCTTCCACACCAAACGCTATGATAGATAGTGACATCGGTGGACTGCTGAGTGCTCTGAAAAAAGCCAGATTCTTACGCTGGTCGATTCGTCCAGCATTCAGTAGATTGTGAACCTCATCAATTAACACGAGCCTCATTCTGCGCAAATGTGCTAGTCGGCAGAATACTTCAGGAACCAGACCGTTCCGAATCTTACCTATTGGCACACCCAGCGCCTCACTAATACTGTCTTCGAAGCCATGGAGATTGGGGTCAGGAGACAGGCTGAATGCGATACAACCATAAGAGTCAATATGCCTTTTTCTGAGTGACTCCATATCAGACTCAATCTTCTTAAATAGACTGGTCTTACCCATGCCTGGGCGGCCACAAATCAACATGCATTGCGCCTGAGTTTTCGGTGGCATTTCGTAAATAGCGCGTACCCCTGCCCTGATCGCCACCGCCTGTGGGTAATTTATCCAGCAGTCCCTGTATATCTTGCTGATGCGCTCACGATCACCGAGGAGCAGGTGATCACGAAACTTAGGGTCGACATGGTCAAAATTTACTGACGTCTTCATTAAGCACCTCAGCAGGGGGCGACCCTCAGTCCTCTAGAGTATAAGCAACAGGATTAACACTGTAGTCTACCGACTCAACACGACCTTTAATTTGGCGCTGCGTATTCAATGGATGCCCTGGATCGGAGAGTCGTGACTTCTTACGCTCTCGTGTTTTACGGGCTTGCTTGCTCGCCATAGTCGCAGCACGAACAAGCTGTTCATTTTTCTCAATCAACTTGAAGACTTCTGCAGTAGGCACCCTTCGCGAGCTTTCGCCGCGAATCTTCTTCCTTAAACTTTTAAACTCGGATAGCGTAGTATCAGGGAGTCGAAGGTCAGCATAGCTTAGCTCGATGTAATTTTTTTCACCCTCTGGCAGTACCCATATTTTCTTTAGTGAATCAGGATCATATCGCACCACACACTTCGTTCCGATATCAAAGCGTTTCAATGTGTTGGTGTAGTAATCGATATTGTGCATTCTGATTCCTGCCCTTCCTATTACCCGCGTCTTAGAAGGCATGAAATCAATAAGCAAGCGTTTCGGGTCATCTACTAGTAAGGGGTAGGAGAAGCTGCCATCTTTGTTCTGATAATACTCTTCCCACTTATGGAGCGGTGAGCAGCCTAAGGCAGAGTGCTCTGTGCTGTGATAAATTTCCACCTCTCTAATTAGCCACTCCCGAAACTCAGAGAATAGTAACGAAGCCATCCTTTCACTTTTATACTCACCTTTAGCTTTAGTCGATGACATTGTGGTTCCAGGCAATATATGAATCTTGCCCATAAGAGTACCAATCAATCGTTCAATGTGGGCCCCATTATGTGGTGTGCCCCTAGGGCGAAATGTCAATTCAATTCCATATGATCGACAACTGTCGTATAATTTTTTCGACCTAAACTCTTTGGCATTATCGACATGTATTCTCTTGGGCAGGCCGTAGAAGGGATATTCATGGCCACTAAATCCATAAGACTTTAACCAGCTATGCTTGGGAAGTATTGCGTGAGCGATGCATAGCGCAACAGACATTGCTGAAGGATATGATAGCGATAAGTAAAAACCAAGCACGACTCGCGTATACACATCGATAGCAATTGTTATCCATGGACGCATTAGCGGCATTCGCTGATCATCAACAATAATGCAATCAACTAGTGCGTGATCTATCTGGATTAATTGAAGAGGAGCTTCAGGCTGTACTTTTTCTCCACGTACAGCATAAGCTTGGCGAGCTGCTTTTGCCCCGGATTTTTTTGCCAGCAATTCGCGGGGCTTCCGCTCTCTTACCCGATTACCTATCGTCGCTGAGCTCGGCGCTTTGAGGGAGAGAGCCAAACACTGCTCTTTTACTTTCTGTATAACACGTTCTACGGTCGCGCCAGGTCCTGCATAGTATTCATCAATGACCTGTTGGATGATATCTTCTGCCTCCGCCCCGATTATTTTGACGCCCTTCGTTCTTCCGCGTCTTTTTAGGATCAGACTCTCCGGCCCTTTTTTCACCTCTAGCTGCGAGAAAAGCCTCCGAATTTGAGAAGCACTAAGCCCGAGCGTTACACTGCATTGTTCTACGTCTTGCTTAGAGAGAAATTGCTTGGTTTTTAAAGGGGCTAACACGTTGAATCGATCAGTTGCCAACTTGAGATCTGAATCCCTTATGGCGAGCTCTGCTTCTGCCTGAAGCGTTTCACTGCCTGAATAAAGAGGCGTTTTTAGCTCAAACTCTATCTCTCCTGGCGAAATAAAAACTGTTTCACCAGAGATGACATCTCTAGCTTCGATCTTGCTTGATGAGACCGGCGCGACAACTTCTAATCTTCTATTTCCCGCAAGAACTAAAACGCCCGGCCTTATGCTTATTTTTTGCATGGCAACGTCCATAACAAAAAATGCGGAAGTCTTCAGTAATCTAGTTAAATATGCGGAAATTTCAAAATTCAATACTAAAATGAATGCGGCAGAAAATATTATTTATATTTTTCAATAGGTTGCCTCGTGCGCGCCTTTAGCTAATCTCGACAACCACGTCGATCTGCTGATCCGATTTTCCAGGTGCGCACTTCGCCATGTCGGCTCCTTGGTTTTCATCCGCGTCCATCGTTCGCATCTGCTGCTTCTGTAACACCCCTGAGTCAGCCGCGCTGCAACTTTCTAGAGCCATTCCTCATCAGCGCTTCGCTATCCATAACCGGATACCTGACGCTGCGTTCCACAAACGAATTCGCGCTTCACCACAGGTCCCGGATTTCGTGGCCTGCATCTGCGCCCGCCATTTCCTGATCGCCCGGGCAGCTTTCAACGCGCCGTCTTCGGTCTTTGCCGCCGCCATCCGCTTGCTTGCAAAAATAACCCCACTGTCTACGTTGCAATTACGCAGTCGCCGTAGATAAGCGAAGCCAGCCGGGCATTAGGAAGTGAAGGCTGGCGCTGTTGAGGCATGGACCTCGACAGCGATAAGGAAATCAGCCTGAGCAAAGGGATCTTGATGAAGCGCCTGATGAGTCACGTCCTCTCGCGGAGAGGACCGCTGGAACACTTCTGCCTGTCGCTTGCCCTGTTCGCGGGGTTGGTGATCATCAGCTTCCTGCTCTTCGAAGAGCAGATGCAGCACCTGCTGGAAAGCCTCGGCCAGCATCCTGCCGACCCTGTCCGCGCATTCAATCTCGCCGTCCTGCTGGTGGCGCTGCTGGCCCTCGATGTGGTGCTGCCGGTGCCGTCGAGCATGGTGTCGCTGCTGGCAGTGGCCATGCTCGGGGCCGTCGGCGGCTACCTGGTGATCTTCATCGGCCTGTGCCTGGGCTCGCTGCTGGGCTACTGGCTGGGGGCCGGGTATTTCCGCAT
The DNA here is from genome assembly GCA_000474255.1 of Aquipseudomonas alcaligenes MRY13-0052. Taxonomy (GTDB): domain Bacteria; phylum Pseudomonadota; class Gammaproteobacteria; order Pseudomonadales; family Pseudomonadaceae; genus Metapseudomonas; species Metapseudomonas solani. Next base: position 44,171 of record BATO01000013.1, on the reverse strand, counting down.
CGCCTCCGGGCTGCTGGATATCGAGGACTGGCGTAAGGCCGGGCGCCTGGCCAACCGGCTCAACACCCTGTCGCTGATCTGCCTGCGCGGCGTGCCCGTGCTGGCGGAAACCTCGGTGCTGGCCGCCGGCATGCAGCGCTACCCACTGGGCCGTTTCCTGGTCATCACCACCCTGGCCAACGCCGGCCTGGCCCTGGTCTACAGCGCGCTGGGCAGCTACATCGCCGAGGACCAGGCCATACTCCTGGCGGTGCTGGCCAGCATGTTGCTGCCGGCGCTGTTCCTCGCCGGGCGCGGGCTGCTGGCATGGCGGCGCGAGCGCTCTGCCGCCACAGCGAAACCGGCCCACCTGGAAGGCGCCTTCACTGTCACCTACCGCTACCCGGTGCTGTTCACCGAGCACCTGTTCGCCGTCCATAACGACTGCCTGCAGCAACAGCTGATGGCCAGCGGCAAGCGCCCGGTGACGGTCATGGTTTTCGCCGACGAGGGCCTGCTGCGCAGCAACCCGGCCCTGGAGCAGCAGATCACCCGCTACTTCCAATCCCGCGCCGACGACTTGCGCCTGCTGGCCGGGCCGGTGGCGGTGCCAGCCGGCGAAGCCTGCAAGACGCCCGAGGTTCTGCAGCGCCTCTACGGGCAGATGCTCGAACAGGGCCTGGACCGCCACTGCTACGTGCTCGCCCTGGGTGGTGGCGCGCTGCTGGATGCCGTGGGCTATGCCTGCGCCACCTTCCACCGTGGTGTGCGGCTGATCCGCATCCCCACCACCGTGCTGGCGCAGAACGACGCCGGCATCGGGGTGAAGAACGGCATCAACGCCTTCGAGCAGAAGAACCTGCTGGGGGCCTTCCAGCCCGCCGATGCGGTGATCAACGACTTCCAGCTGCTGCTCGGCCTGTCCCGGCGCGACCAGTTGGCCGGGCTGGCGGAAGCGGTCAAGGTCGCGGCCATCAAGGACGCCGCGTTCTTCGCCTGGATGGAACACAACGCCGACGCCCTCGCCGCCTTCGCCCACGATCCCAGCCGCCACGCCATTCGCCGCTGCGCCGAGCTGCACCTGGAGCAGATCACCCGGGGCGGCGACCCCTTCGAGCGTGGCAACGGCCGCCCGCTGGACTATGGCCACTGGGCCGCACACAAGCTGGAAAAACTCAGCAGCCATCGCCTGCGCCATGGTGAAGCGGTGGCCGTGGGCATGGCCCTGGATGCGCTGTACGCCAAGGCCCTGGGCCTGCTCGCACCCAGCGAAGCGCAACGCCTGCTGGACCTGCTGACCCGGCTCGGCTTCAACCTGTCGCCCCCGGAACTGACCCTGGCCGATGACCAGGGCAACCTGCGCGTAGTGCAGGGGCTGGAGGATTTCCGCCAGCACCTGGGCGGCGAACTCTCCATCCCCATGCTGGAACGCATCGGCCACGCCGTGGACGTGCACCACATCGACATGCCCAGCATGCAGCAGGCGCTGCGCCAACTGGCCCAGCTGCAGGTCGCCGAGCCCGCCTGGACCGAGGGCTGCGCACGATGAGCCAGCCAACCCCGAGCCTGCAGACCTGGATGACCCTCGGGCGTATCTCCAATCTGCCCACGGTCTGGACCAACGCCCTGGCCGCCGCCTTGCTGGCCAGCAGTGCAAGCGCCCTCGCCCCACCCTCCCCCCTGGCCTGGGCCCTGCTCCTGGCCGCTGCCTCGGCGCTCTACCTGGCCGGCATGCTGCTCAACGACCTGATGGACGCCGACTGGGACAGCCGCCACCACAACCCCCGGCCCATCGCCCTGGGGCTGGTCACCCGGCAACAGGTGGCCCTGGCCAGCGCGGCGCTCCTGCTGCTGGCCGCCGCCGCGCTGCTGGGCCTGAGCCGGCAACTGGAGCACCCCGGCTGGCTGCTGGGCAGTGCCGCGCTGCTGCTGGGGCTGATCGTCGCCTACAACCTGCTGCACAAGCGCCACGCCCACAGCGTCTGGCTCATGGGCGGCTGCCGCGCGGCGCTCTACCTCACCGCCGCCGCCAGCCTGGCTGCACCTCCGGCGCCGCTGTGGCTCTGCGCCCTGCTGCTGGGCACCTACATCAGCGGGCTGACCTACGTGGCCCGGCAGGAACACCTCAACCAGTTGGCCAGCCTCGCCCCCGTGCTGCTCATGCTCAGCCCGCTGGCCCTGGCGGTCTATGCCCAGGGCCTGTGGTTCTGGCCGCTGCTGGCGCTCTGGCTCGGCTGGCTCGGCCTCAGCTACCGCCGCCACCTGGCGAACCCCGAGCGGCGCAACGTGCGGGCCTTCATCGGCGCCGGGCTCACCGCGTTGCCGCTGATCGACGCCATGGTCCTGGCCCTGGCCGGCCAGCCCCTGGGCAGCCTGGCCTGCGTGGGCGTGTTCCTGCTCCTGCCGCGCCTGCAGCAATGGGTGAAGCCGACATGACGACCACACTCCAACTCGGCACCGACCGCATCGCCGACCTGCGCCAGAGCCTGCTCGATGAACTGAGCGGCGCATCCCTGGACTGGTGGAACCAGGCGCAACAACGCCTCGCCGCCCAGCCCGACGCCCAGACGCTGATGCTCCTGAGCGGCCCCTGCCGCCGCCATGTCGGCGACGCGCCCATGCCCGGCCTGCCCTGGACCCGAGCCGGGCTGGCCCGTGCCCTGCTGCTCGCCCAAGCCCTGGAAGCCGACGCCGGGCCGGGCCGCGAAGCCTTGCTGCAACGCTATTTCGACTGGGGCGACGACCAGGAAAAGGCTGCCGCTCTGCGGGCCCTGGACTGGCTCGACGGCCAGGGTGCCTGCCTGGAACTGGCCCTGTTCGCCGGGCGCACCAACAGCTGCGAGGTGTTCGCCGCCCTCGCCCTGCATAACCCCTACCCCGCCCGCCACTACCCCGAGCGGGCCTTCCACCTGTTGATGCTCAAGGGCGTCGGCATGGAGCTGGACCTGCGCCAGGTCGAGGGCCTGGCCCCACGCCGTGGCCCCACGCTCAACCAACTGGCCCTGGACATGCTGGAGGAACGCCTCGCCGCCGACCGCCCCGCGCCGCCGGGCATCGCCCATCTGCTCGCCTGGCAGCAGTTGGACGCCGAACAGCTGCAACGCCTGGCCGAGCATCAGCGCCAGGGCCGCCTGCCGCCCGGCTGGCTGCCCAGTGATTTCCCGTTACGAACCTGACAAAAAAGCAAAAGGACGTCGCCATGCCCACGTATTTCGACCCGCACATCCACATGGTCAGCCGCACCACCGACGACTACCAGAACATGGCCGCCGCCGGCATTACCGGGGTGATCGAGCCGGCCTTCTGGCAAGGCCAGGCGCGCACCAGCCTGGGCAGCTTCGTGGATTACTTCGACACCCTGCTGGGCTGGGAACGCTTCCGCGCCAGCATGTTCGGCATCCACCATTTCTGCACCATCGGCCTCAACCCCAAGGAAGCCAACAACTACGGGCTGGCCAACGAGGTGCTGGACATTCTGCCCCGCTACCTGGTGAAGGACGGCGTGGTCGGCGTCGGCGAGATCGGCTACGACGACATCACCCCGGAAGAGGACCGCTTCCTCGCCCTGCAGCTGGACCTGGCCAGGCAGTTCGACCTGCCGGTCCTGGTGCACACCCCGCATCGCGACAAGATCGGCGGCACCAAGCGCACCCTGGCGGTGATCCGCGAGGTCGGCATCGCCGAAGACCGCGTGCTGATCGACCACCTCAACGAGCTGACCCTGCCCCTGGTGCTGGACAGCGACTGCTGGCGCGGGCACTCCATCTACCCCAATACCAAGATGTCCGAGCAGCGCATGGTCACCCTGCTGCAGCAGTACGGCACCGAGAAGATGGTGGTGAACAGCGCGGCCGACTGGGGCGTGAGCGACCCGCTCAAGGTGCCCAAGACGGGCGAAGCCATGCGCCAGGCAGGCTTCAGCGACGCCCAGGTGCAACAGGTGCTGTTCGACAACCCGGTGGACTTCTTTGCCCAGAGCGGCCAGCTGGATAAAACAGCCGTCGCCACCCTGCTGCCCATCGACCAGCGTCGCCAGTGGCAGGAAAACTCCGCCCTGCGTGGCCAGGAGCCCGTAGTGCGATGAGCCCCGCCATGGGATGGACCCCGACCCAGCTCGGCTACTGCGGCAACGTGCACCCGGCCCATGACCTGGCCGCCCTGCGCGCTTCCATCGCCGGGCCCTTCCAGGCCGTGCGCCGCCAACGCGGACTGCAGCGCCAGGACAGCGGCCTGTGGGTCAGCGCCCAGGCGGCTGCCGAGCTGCAGCAACCTGCCGCCCGTGCCGCCTTCCTCGCGCTGTTGCGTGACAGCGGCCTGCGCCTGACCTCCCTCAACGGCTTCCCCTACGGGCGCTTCCATGGCGATGAGGTGAAGGCCGCGGTCTACCGGCCGGACTGGTCCCAGCCGCAGCGCCTGGACTACAGCCTGCAACTGGCCGGGCTGCTGGCCGAAGCGCTGCCCGAGGACTGCGACGAGGGGGTGATCTCCAGCGTGCCCCTGGGCTACGCCGCCGACTGGACGGATGAATGCCAGGCCCGTGCCGAAGCGCACTTGCTGCAGCTCACCGCGGCCCTCGCCGAGCTGAAGCACGGCACCGGCAAGACCATCCGCCTGTGCCTGGAGATGGAGCCCGATTGCGTGCTGGAACGCCCCGACCAGGCCCTGGCCTTCTTCGCCCATTGGCAGGCGCTGGACCCGAACCACGCGCACCTGGCACTGTGCTTCGACGTCTGCCACCAGGCGGTGCTGTTCGAGGATTGCCACGCGGCCCTGTCACGCCTGCACCAGGCCGGCATCGTCATCGGCAAGATCCAGCTCTCCAACGCCCTGGTGTGCCGCCTGCCCGTTGATGAGCAACACCGCGACGAGGTGCTGGACGTGCTCGCCGGCTTTGCCGAGGGCACCTACCTGCACCAGGTCAAGGCGCGCCATCGCAGCGGCCAGCTGCTGGCCTGGGCAGACCTGCCCGCCGCCCTCCTCGACCCGGCCCTGGCCGGTTGCAGCGAACTGCGTGTGCACTTCCATGTGCCGCTGTTCAGCGAGCGCTTCCAGCTGCCGGAACTGGGCGGCAGCCAGCAGGCCCTGGGCCGGGTCTTCGAATACCTGGCCCAGCACCCGGACTTGCGCCCGGTGCTGGAGGTGGAAACCTACAGCTGGATGGTGCTGCCCGAAGCCCTGCGGCCTGGCTCCGAACCTGCGCTGGCCCGCGGCATCGCCGCCGAACTGGAGTGGGTGGAAGCCCAGCTGCAACGGCACGGTGCCCTCGCCGGCGAGCCGCTGTGGGAGATGCAGCATGCTTGAGCCACGGCCCCTGCTGCTGGTCGACGTGGTCGGCCTCACGCCTTCCCTGCTGGGTGAGAACACCCCCCACATCAACGCCCTGCTCGGCCGTGGCCGCATGGCCTGCATGCAGCCGGTGTTCCCGGCGGTCACCACCACGGTGCAGTCGTCCATGCTCACGGGGTTGCCGCCTTCCGGGCACGGCATCGTCGGCAACGGCTGGTACTTCCGCGACCAGGCCGAGGTGCGCTTCTGGCTGCAGCCCAACGCCCTGGTCCAGGGTGAAAAGGTCTGGGAGGTGCTGGCCCGCGAGCTGCCCGGCTTCCGCTGCAGCCAACTGTTCTGGTGGTACAACATGTACGCCGACGTCGGCGCCTCCATCACCCCAGCCCCCACTACCCCGCCGACGGGCGCAAGGAATTCGGCCTCTACTCATCCCCCGACGGCCTGTACCAGGCGATCGAACGGCGCATCGGCACCTTCCCCTTCCAGCACTTCTGGGGGCCGGCCGCCGGCATCGGTTCCAGCCGCTGGATAGTCGACTGCGCCATGGCCGAGTTCGAGATCAACCGCCCGCACCTGCAACTGGTCTACCTGCCGCACCTGGATTACGACCTCCAGCGCCTGGGCCCCGACCACCCCGGCATCGCCGCCGAGGTGCGCGCCATCGACGCCGAGGTGGGTCGCCTGCTGGCCTTCGCCCAGGAGCGTGGTGCCGCGGTGTTGCTGGTGTCCGAGTACGGCATCGAGGCGGTCGAGCGTTCCATTTCCATCAACCGCCTGCTGCGCGCCGATGGCTGGCTGCAGGTGCGCCATTCCCTCGGCTGGGAGCTGCTGGACCCGGGCGCCAGCGCCGCCTTCGCGGTGGCCGACCATCAGGTCGCGCACATCTACTTGCGCCGCGAACAGGATCTGCCCAGGGTGCGCACGCTGCTGGAATGCGAACCGGGCATCGAACGGGTGCTGGACCGTGCGCAGCAGCGCGCCTGGCAGCTGGAACACCCGCGCAGCGGCGACCTGGTGGCGATCGCCGCCCCCGGCCACTGGTTCGACTACCAGTACTGGTTCGATGACGACAAGGCGCCCGACTTCGCCCGCACCGTGGACATCCACCGCAAGCCCGGCTACGACCCGCTGGAGCTGTTCATCGACCCTGCCATCACCCTGCCGAAACTCCGGGTGGCGCGGCGCCTGCTGCGCAAGAAACTGGGGTTCCGCTACTACATGGACTTGATCCCGCTGGACACCCGCCTGGTACGCGGGAGTCACGGCCGCCTTCCCCGCAGCGACCAGGACGGCCCGCTGCTCATCACCGATTGCGACTTGCCTTTACCGGACCGGCTGCCGGTCACCGCGGTAAAACAGTTGCTCCTGCAGTACTTCCTGGGGCACCGAACTCTCGACAAGGCCATAGCCAAGGAGACCCCATGCAACGAGCCCTTCCCCTTGCAGTACTGAGCGCCCTGGCCGGATTGGCCCAGGCCCAGAGCCAACCCGCCTTCGACTGCACCGCCTTCTTCGAATACGGAGGCAAGCCCGAAGAGGTGCGCAAGGCATTCGAACAATCCCCCGAGACGATGGCCTGGAACTGGTTCACCTGCCTCAACCAGCCGGAGATCAAGGGCAGCACCGACCGTGTCTGGGAGGGCCTCAAGCCCACCGACCAGGTGTTCCTGCCCGACGGCAGCCAGCCGTTGCCCTATGAACAGCGCGAGCCCACGCCGGTGGCGGTGATCAAGGCCGCGCAGGCCATGGGCATGGACACCACGCGCACCTTCCACAACCTCGACAGCATCCAGCAGGTGGATGGCCTGGTCCTGGAAATGGGCGGCAATGTGCCGGCCGCGCAAAGGGGCCAGCCGGTGCGTTTCCAACTGCTGATGGGCAAGGACACCTTCGGCTACATCCTCGACAAGGGGGTCTACAACGTCGACGGCCAGGCCGCGCTCACCGCCAACCTGGCCTTCCCCGCTGCCGCCTGGGAGCTGAAGACCTCATGGATCTGGATCGGCAACGACCAGGCCTTCATGAAGACCCTGGCCAATGACGGCTACTACATCGCCCAGGCCTACTACCTGCAGAACGGCAGCCAGTACCAGGTGGGCTACGCGGCCCTGAGCGGCATGCACGTGATCAACAAGCTCACCCAGGACTGGGCCTGGACCACCTTCGAAAACCGCAACAACAGCAAGTACACCGTCACCAACGACATCCCGCCCAAACCCATGACCAACAGCACCGGGCCCACCAGCGCCGCGCAACCGGTCAACGCCAGCTTCCAGGCGCAGTACCCGGCCCTCGCCCAGTACGAGCTGATCGGCGTGCAACACACCGCCGGCGGCGCGCCCAAGCTGCTGGCCAACTCCCAGCTGGAGTCGGCCTTCCAGAGCCAGTCCTCGTGCCTCGCCTGCCACGACACTGCGGCCTATTCAGCGAAGAAGGGCTACTTCAACTTCGCGTTGCCGCAGCAGGACGGGATCGTCTACCCCACCGAACCGCTGCCGGATTCGGCCTTCGCCGGCTACAACAAACTGGACTTCGTCTGGTCGCTGAAACGCGCCCAGTGGAAACGTCAAGGAGGACAGCAATGAGCGTCTTGAACTTCCCCCGCCTGTACCTCAACGGCCATATGTTCTGGAACCCGCCAACGGCCAACAACAACGACGCCTACCCGTTCTACGACGCGTCGAAGATGGAGCTGAACTGGCCCTACCTGGCCCATTACGACATCACCCCTGACAACGCCCGCACCCAGCTCGAGCCCTGGATCATCGCCCCCCTGGCCATGAGCGATGTGCCGGACTACGTCCTGCAGGTGCCCGGCAACGCCAGGCCGAGCGCCTACCCCATGGCACCGGCGGAGTGGGACCTGTTCGGCGACAACGCCTGCGGCACGGTGAGCTACAACGACATCCAGTCGCGCATCATCGGCGGTGAGCTGCAAGCCAACAGCTACATCGCCCAGGACGCCCTGGTGGGCAAGGCCTATCAGTTGCTGGGCAACCCCTTCGGCAGCGACAAGCCCACCCCGGCGCGCTTCGTCGACATCAGCCCCTGGCAGAACACCTTCACCGCGCTGTATTTCGACCGCCTGGTGTTGGGCGACGCCACCTGCGGCCTGACGCTGAACCGCCAGTACCGCATGCTCGACCGCTTCCTCAACTTCAACTGGGCTGCCATCCAGGGGCTGAACACCGTCACCACCACCTGGCAGACCTGCTTCCCGGCGGCCAACCTGGAATGGGTGCTGGGCGACTCCAGCCTGCTCAAGACCCTGCAGCAGCAGATGATCGCGCAGAAGGCCCAGGGGCTGATGTTCCGCTTCACCACCTACCTGACCTACTACGACCGCAACGGCATCTTCAACGACTACCCGAAGGTGGACACCCGCTCCCACGACCAGGCGGCCCTGGAGCAATTGCAGAAGATGTACCAGGACGGCCTGAACAACGTCGCCGACATCTTCTTCAACCCCGCCTACAGCCGCACCGCCGGCGTGCTGGGACTCTGGTTCGCCGACGAATACCCCACCGCCCCGGCAGGCCGCCGGCTGGTCGCTGAGAAGCCGGCACCGATCCTCCAACCCATACCAGGCAATACGAACGCGCCGCCGTCCATCACCCTGGGCGTGATCTCCGCCCAGGCCCAGGGCGATGTGCTGTCCCTCGACCTGGGCACGGGCTTCCCCTTCTATCCGCTGCCCGCCAGCCAGGCGACCGTGCCGGAGTGCGAGCGGGTGCAGCTCGGCGACTTCCAGGTCGGCATCCAGCAGAACGGCAACTTCCAGGGCCTGGTCGACCTGAGCTTCCAGCAATACGCCCAGGCCGCCTTCGACAAGCGCTCCGGCATCGTCGACCTGCCCCTGCCCGACGCCGCCAACAAGCTATCGGCCGGCTCCCTGGCGATACAGACCAAGGTGACCGCGCCAGCCAAGCCGGTGCTCGTCGCCAACCAGCAGATGTGGACCGCCGAGGTGATCGACAGCGGCACCTTCATCGACGTCGGCGACACCCGCACCCTGCAGATCATGGTGCAGTACGACGGCCTGCCCGCCCCCTCCGGCACCACGCTCTGGGTCGCGGAATACAACAACCCCTTCATGCTCAGCACCAGCAACTACTACCTGGCGTTCAGCAACGATGCGGACTTCACGCTGATCGAGGACTACCCCGGCAATCGCGCGAAGAACCAGCCGGGCACGCCCAAGTTCCAGGGCAGCGCGCCGGTAGCCTTCCTCGCCACCGAGGGCAGCGGCCGTCGCATGCGCGGCCTGATGACGGACGAGCCCACGGCCCCCCCGGTGCCGATCAGCTACCAGCACTACCTGCAGACTCCGGCAGCCGTACCCTTGAGCCCCTGCCTGCAGTTCAGCCCCGCCGTGCCGAAAACCGGGACCCTGGATAGTGGCTCCAGCGTGAACTACAGCCTCACCCAGATCACCACCAACGCCCAGGGCATCGCCCAGGTGACGGTCAAGGCCATCGCGGCCGGCTTCCCCACCCTGCGCTTCTTCGTGCAGGAGGAAAATGCCATGCCGGTAATCCCCTTCAACTTCGACCTCACCGAGGCCTACACCGACTTCCTCGCCCCGTTGCGGGTGCTGCCGGACGAGCCCGATCTCATGGGCGAATTCGTCGCCGCCTGGAACCCGATATGCAAGCAGGCGGACGCGCGGGTGCAGATCTGGGAGAACTTCATCTACCCGCGCATCCTCGAGCCCTTCTATTACTTCTACCCGATCATGGGTAAGTACATGCCGCTGAACTCCCTGCAGCGCATCGAGGGCGCCATCGACCAACTGATCACCCTGGTCAGCAAGCCCTACCAGGAGGAAAGCACCCTCGCCATGCCCATCACCCGCGACCTGCCGCAGAGCCGGCGCGCGGTGCTGGAACGCTGGGCCAGCGAGCTGGTGAAGCTCAACTACCCACCCCGGCCCCTGACCTGAACCGTCGATTACCTGGAACCCGCAGGCGGGCGGGCATCGCTCGCCCGCCCTGCCCGTTACGAAGGAGTGTTCTGATGAAGAAAGCCCGTTTGCTCGCCTGGCTGCTGCCCCTCGCCTTGCTCAGCCAGCCCCTCCTCGCCGCCGATGACGACGAGGCCGTGTACTTCACCAATGGCGTGCACAACACCCTCGGGTGCGACGCCAGCAACGGCAACTGCATCGCCGAGCGCAAGCCCGGGGAGCCCAGCGATCCGTTCTTCCCCGCCACCTGGATCAGCGACTGGACCATGTTCCGCGTCACCCAGAACTACGAGAAGAACCCGCCGCCCTACAGCAACCCGCCAAGCACCCTGAAGCCTGCGGACTACACCGTCTCCAAGGGCACCAGCTACTACGACACCACCTACATCCCCGCCGATGGCGATGGCTACGGCGCGATGATGGAGCACTACGAGAAGTACTGCCTGCCGATCTTCCCGATCAAGGACAACAACTACACCTGCTCCTTCGTCTCCCTGGGCAACAAGGCCTTCTTCCTCACCTACGAGGACCGGCCCAAGGATATGCCCGAGTGCTGCTCCTTCTCGCCCATGAACCACCCGGCGCGCCAGGACTTCGTCCAGCACCTGCCCTACAGCCCGGCGCGCAGCCAGAACCTGAATGGCACCGTGCAGGCCTATGCCCTGGACGTGCAATCGCCCCAGGGGCCGATCCTGTTCGGCTACGCCTTCTACAAGGACGCCACCCGCGCCGCCAAGGACCAGCCGCTGTTCCGTCACCCGCAGTCCTTCTACTTCTCCGGTGATGCCAGCGTGGCCAACGCGCCCATCGTCAGCCAGAACTACGTCAACTTCCGCACCGACAAGCCCGACCCGGCGCAGACCTGGGACCAGGTGGCCAAGAAGTGCCCGGTGAACCCGCAGCCCTGCCAGCTGTTCGACCCGCCGGCCTCCCAGGACAACGGCGCCGAGGCGCAGTGGAACAAGCTCCAGTCCCGCAAGCCCTGACCGGCAAGGAGAGCCGCCATGAATCAACATTTCCGTCTCACCGGGCTGGCGCTGCTGGCCCTCGCCTGCGCCAGCTGCAACCTGCGCGAGCAATCACCCGCCCCTACCACGCCCGCACCGACCAACGCACAGTGCCAGCCCCCCACCAACGCCCCTGCCGCCACTGCCAGCCAGCAAGCCTTCGATGACTACAGCTGGCGGCTGTTCATCGCCCTCAACTGGCCCGCCATGGCCGGCCAGCGCGGGCAGCCGGATTGCAGCCAGCCACTCGGCGGTACCGGCCCCAGGGTCTGGCAGAGCTACAAGACGGTGAGCGAGATCTTCCTGCCCAACGGTGCCAACCCCGGTCCCTGGAATTCGCCGCTGGGCACGCGCAGCCTCGGCATCATCAACATCGCCGCCTTGAAGAACACCTCGGTGGTGCAGGCCGTGGACCAGGCCGTCGGTGGCTGGCTCATCGACCAGAAGGGCAACCCGACCTACTACGACATCTCCGCCAACCAGGCCTCCTACGACTACATCGTGGCGAACGGTTTCTACAACGCCAACACCGTGTCCAGGGCGCAAAACATCGCCTTCCCGGCCCAGGCCACCGAGGTCAAGGCCGCCTGGCGGGTGCTCACCAGCCAGGACGACGCCAGTCGTTACCTGACCACCCAGGCCCAGGTGGCGCAATTCAATGCCCAAGGCCAGCCCACCGGCAGCACGGCCCCGGCCACCCTGGGGCTGGTGGGGCTGCACATCATCGTCAAGGCGCCGGGCTACCCGCAGTGGATCTGGTCCACCTTCGAGCAGGTGGACAACGTCCCGGGTTCCACGGCCGGCAACGGCACCTACAGCTACTACAACGCCAGCGCGCCGGCGGCCAGCGTCAACCAGTCGCCCTGCAACTGGCAGCAGCAGGGCAGCCAGCTAGTGTGCACGCCCAAGCCCGGCGCCACCTTCCAGACCCCGGACCCGCTCAGCCGCGTCACCCCCATTGCCAGCACCACGGCCGCCGTCAACGGCCTCTACCAGCAGAACCTCGGCAGCAACGTGCTGCGCTACTACCAGTTGGTCACCACCCAGCGCCCGCTGATGCCGGACAACCCCAGCAACCCGCTGGGCCAGCCGACTCCGGCGCTGTCCGCCAACGTCACCATGGAGAGCTACATCCAGCCCAACAGCAGCTGCATGAATTGCCACTCCATGGCCACGCCGGTGCACAGCCCCTACAAATCGGACTTCTCCTACCTGTTCAAATTCGCCAAGGCGCCAGCAACGGCACCCCACAAGGACGAGGAATGACCCCATGAGCATCCTGAACGGACCCCGACTGAACTTCTGGGGCGGCATCCGCACCGACGTGAGCCTGCCCAACAACTCGCCGACCATTCCCATGGGCACCGGCGGCTCGCAGACGCTGAACCTCTTCGACCTGCCCAACTCCCAGGTGGCAGCCGAAGCCGCCAGCTACAGCGACGACCAGCTCAACGAACTGATCAACGCCCCCAATGGCGACTACTACACCGCCGGCGGCTGGAATCATTACGGCCAGCACGTGGTGGACATGCAGAACGTGCTGATCAGCTCCCAGGGCACGCCGGGCGCCATCAGCACCACCGGCGACCTGGTGGGGCAACCCGTCTACTTGCTCGGCTCCAAGGACCCGGTGACCAACCAGCCGCCGGTTTCCGGCCCGATGATGGTGGACCTCGACCCCACCAGCGGCATCACCACGCAGATCTACATCGGCGGCCTGCAGATCGGCGGCACCAGCAACCCGCAACTGGTGATCCAGGCCGACGTGGTGGCCAGCAGCTTCGACGTGGCCAAGCGGCTGCTCGTGGGCGAGACCGATGCGCCGGGCTCGTCGCCGCTGTCCGGCACCTTCCAGGTCACCTTCCCGCTGAGCGCCGTCGTCAGCTGGAACCAGAACAGCGCCATGCTCAAGTCCATCATCCAGGCGCCGGGCGCCACCGGCATCGTGGTGCGTTTCGTGATGTTCGAGATGTGCCCTGGCATGACCACGCCCCAGCTGGACGCCGACTACGCCGCCGGCCAGTACACCCCCAACCCCAGCATCGGCCGGGTGGTCGGCACCCTGGCCCCGGCCTTCGCCGGCGAGCCGCTGATCTGCCCAGTCGGACGCCAACTGGTGAACGGCAAGACCGGCGGCACCGGCTACGCGGAGGTGGTCGCCCTCAAGGGCCAGAACCTGCTCAGCCTGGACATGCTCAACCTGATCCCCAAGGCCACCTTCCGCGCCGTGCGTACCGACATCACCAGCCCCATCGGCCCGAACATCGACTACGGCCCGGTGAGCATCAGCGCCGGCGGCACCACCCTGGTCACCCTGCCGTCGAGCAACCCCTACCTGCTGGACTACTACCTCTACGGCGGCATCCTCGACCAGGCCCTCAATGCCACGCAGCTCACCCAGGTGAATGGCTCGCCCCTCAGCCTCTCCGCCCCCAACACCGTCGCCGGCACCAAGCTGGCGGTGAGCGAGATGACCTACCGGCTCTACAGCGACCAGCGCAACCTGTACATGGACGAGTACCCGGAAGGCGTCACCCTCGACCTGCAGGTGCGCTACCTGGGCGGGCCGGTGCCCGCCGCCGGAAGCATCACCCTGGCCGCCTCCTCCCCTGGCAGCTACGAGGATTCGAAGTACTGGGACCTGCTCGACTACCCCGCCACGTTCGCCATCGCCAAGGGCCAGACCAGCGTCCAGATCCCCATCAGCTGCAAGGCCGGCACCACCGCCCAGGCGGGCTATACCAACCTGGAATACTCCCTGGAGGACGGCAGCAGCTTCAGCAACTTCCGCATCTACTCCATCACCGACTTCGGCATCCCCGCTGGCAGTGTTCCCACCTGGGACCAGGTCTACCCGGCCGTGCTGCGCTTCCACTACCTGGCCTTCCCGGCCATGTCGCGGTTCATCCCGCTGAACCAGCAGGACGCCATCTGGAACGCCCGCGCGGCCATCGTCGCGCGCACCGCCGATGCCTATCGCGGCACCACCCTGTACATGCCGGTGGTGCGTTCCATGTCGCCTAGCCAGCGGGCGCTGCTCAAGGCCTACCTCACCAGCACGCCCTGGCAGCCATGAGCAGGAGGCACCCATGACCGTGACCATCCCCCCCTCCCCACAGGAAGACCTGCGCCGTTCCACCGTGGTCGTCGAAGGCCTGCTCAACCCTCGGGGCCTGTGCCTGCAAGCCGACGGCAGCCTGCTGTTGGTGGAAGCCGGCTCGGGCCACCCGGACGCGCCCTTCAGCGGCCGTATCAGCCGCCTGCGCCCTGCACCGGGCAGCCCCGACGCCTACCTGGCCGCCGAGCTCGTCGCCGAGGGCTACCGCTCCATGAACATGCAGGTGCGCATGCTGCGCGACGAGATCATGGGGCTCTCGGACATCGCCTGCGCCGACGGCCGCTGCCTGGCCAGCCTCACCGACTACGTCGAAGGTTCGCGGGTGCTCGACCTGGCGCAGCACCCGCCCACGGCGGTGTTCCACAGCCGTGGCAACCTCAACGCCCTGTGCTTCCACCCCAGGCGACGCACCTGGCTGTCGGTGAAGCCCGATACCAACCAGGTGGTGGAGTTCGACGACCAGGGTGAACGGGTGGTCGCCCAGATACCCGACATGGACCAGGGCCAGGACGCGGTGCCGGTCACCCTGGTGTACGAGCCCACCACCGGTGCAGTCCTGGTCAGCCTGTTCTCCGGCGAACGCCGGCTGGACCCGACGCGCCAAGGCGTCGACTTCGTCGAACGGGCCGGCCAGGTGATCCGCGTCTGGCCAGAGGACGGGCGCATCCAGCCGCTGATCACCGGCCTGCAACTGCCCACCGGCCTGGCCCTCACGCCGGGCGGCGGGCTGCTGATCCTCGAGCTGTGCCGCTCCCTGCTGCAGCCCCTCGGCCCGGACTGGCAAGGCGAAGCCCGCCACGGCGGCTTCGAGCGCTTCAGCGGCCGCCTGCTGCACTGCGACCTGGCCACCGGCACCACCCGCGTCCTCGCCACCGGCCTGGACACCCCCTCCAACCTCTGCCTGCTGGACGACGCCGTGCTGGTCAGCGAAGGCATGGGCCTCCACGGCCGCCCCCTGCCCCTCCCCGGCGGCGGCACCACCCCGCTGGATGGGCGCATACGGCGGGTGCCGTTGCAGGGGTATCTCTAGAGGCGGATCTCCCGTGGCGGCGTGCCTGTCGCCACGGGATATTTTCGTTACGTAACGCTTTCTTTTTTCCGTTACGTAACTAGAATTGCGCCGTCTCCCCAGGAACGGCCCCATGAACACCCCCGAATCCCGCAAACGCGGCCGCCCCGCCACCGCCACCGGCAACGCCATGAGCAACGCCGAGCGCCAACGCGCCTACCGCGAGCGCCAGGCGAAAAAGCGTAACGCCGAGGCCGTAACGTTAAATGAGCGAGCCCAGCAAACCCTCGAAAGCAGCGAACAGCTGCGCGCCCAACGCGACCTGGCGCTTCTGGTTCAGGCCCAGGCGGAACAGAAGGCGCGGGAATGGGAGGCCAAGGCCAAGTCATTGCTCAAGCAGTTGCGCGAACTGGAACAGCGCAAGGACGCCCCGCTGGCCTGGTACCAGGACCCGGGCCTGGAGGCGGTCTATGTCCTGGAGTCACGCCTGCGCGAGGAGAAGAACTGGAAACGCGTCGCCTCCATGGGCGCATTCACCCGCAAGGAAGTGGCGGATGAATGGCTGAAATCCATGGTGGCCCACAGCAGCATGATCGAGTACCGGGTGAACCGGATCAGGTTCAAGACCGAATGAGTCAGGCCGCTCTCTTGAGCCGCCAGTAATACGCCAGGCAAGCCGTGATGCAGACGAGCGAGAGGATGCCGAACAGCTGCGAGGGGCGATCCACCGCTGTCGCCACGCCATACAGCGGGTAAGGCAGGCAGGCCAGGAGCAGCCACAGCGCCGACCGGCGTGAGAAGAACAGCAGCGCACCGGCGAGGGTGAGGAGGAGCGCGAATAGGTAGAGCCCCGCGGCCCCGAACAGGGAGATGCCCCCGGTCCTGAGCAGCTCCCAGATTTCCCCGCTGTGCCACAGCAGCACCAGGAACGGGATGGCGCCGGCCGCGAAAATCGCCAGGCGCAGCGCAATGGGGTTCTTGCTCGATCCGTCGGCAGTCAGCTCCGCCGGGGAAGCCGATGAAGGGGATTGATAGGGGTTGTCCATGCCAGATGCTCCTTATGAGAGCTGCGAATCTACTGCCCTTCCGCCCAGGCCACCAGCTCGATTCCGATCTTTCGCTGGCCCGGCATCCGTGGCCTGCAGCCCTGCCGCCGCTTCGATAAACCGAACCACGGAACCCCATCCGCAGTCGAAAACCAGGTAGGACCCATTAACGTGCCAACCGTGGCCGAGGTATCGGCGCGGTGCGGCCGTACATAAGGAGACCCACCGATGGTCACTCACTACAAGGTCGCCGGCCACCTCGCCTGCGGTCATCACGGCAACAACCTGGTTTCCACCGCTGAACTGGCACGGGTCAAGTGCCGCACCTGCCGCAACACCGAAGTCTTCAAGGAGGCCCGTCGCACCGCGCGCAATGCCGCACGGCGTGCCGCCCGCAAGGCCAAGGCCGAAAACGCCGCCAACGATTGGCGCAGCAGCTGGGAGCAACACCTCGCCGCCCTGCCCGGCCGCCAGCGCCTGCCCCGTGGTTTTGGCGAACAGGGCTTCGTCTGACCCGCACGCGGGGCCGCTGTCCTGGCGGCCCCGCCTTCGCTCCGCCCTTCCCTACAGCCTTTTGCCGCAACGCCGCTGGCCTCGCCAATGGCGCCTGGCCGACAATCCCCCGCAGCCCTGAGCCCATGCTTTCCTGGAACTGGAATCCGCGATGCAGAACGCTCATATCGGCCTGGTCATCATCGGTCTCATCATCGCTTTTGGCCTGGTGCTGTTCTATTTCGACCACCTGCACGAGCCCCGCAAGCCGCCACCCGCGGAGGATGAAGCCACCTGAAACGCCAACGGCCCGGTTTATCCGGGCCGTTGCGTTGTTGGGGTGCACAAACCGTAGGTTGGCGCCGAGCGCAGCGAGGCCCAACGGTGCGGTGCTCGACATCGCTACGTTGGGCTTCGTACCTCAGCCCAACCTACGTGCTGCATGCGCGTGGCACCGATCAACTGAGCAGCACCACCCCGCCCGGCAGCTCGGTGACCGTGGCGCCGTAGGCGTCGCGGATCAGGGCAGCGACTTCAGCCAGCTGGTCGAGGCGGAAGCGGGCCTGGACCTTGCGCCGGCCGAGTTCCTGGTTGACCAGCAGGATCATCCCCGGGCGGTAGCGGTTTATCTCGTCGATCACCGCGGCCAGGGGCGCGTCGTCGAACACCAGCAGTTGTTGGCGCCAGGCCATGACCACCGCCGGGTCGAAGGCGATCGGTTTGCTGCGGCCGCCTGCGTCATAGGTCAGCTGGCGGCCGGGTGGCAGCAACAGGCTGCGCCCGCGCACCTCCACCGCCAGGCTGCCTTCCAGGCAGGTGACGCAGATGGCCTCGCCCACGGCGCGGACGTTGAAGCGTGCACCGGCGGCATCCAGGGTGCCGGCCCCGGCCACCACGCGAATCGGCGCCTTGGCCAGCACTTCCACCTCGCCTTCGAGCAGTTCGATGCCCGCCACGCCGCCGCCCAGGGGGCGCCGGTTGATGCGGGTAAGGGTGTTGAGTTCGAGGGTCAGCCCCTCGGCGAAGTCCACACGACGCTGCTCGCCCACCGCGGTGCTGTAGTCGGCGCCCATGCCGGGAAGCGCGTCCGGCAACCAGGGGCGCGCCATTACCACGGCCAGGGACGCGGCGATGGCACCACCGAGGAAGGCACGCCGGCCGAAGCGCCGGGGCGGCAGGCTGGCCACCGGCGGCGCAGGCTGCTGCAACGCCAGCGCGGCGGGCGCCAGGGCCTGCCACAACGCCCGGGCACGGGTGAAGGCTGCGCTGTGGCGCTCGCTTTGCGAGCACCACAAGCGGAAGGCCTCGGCGTCACGGGTGGTGGCGCGGCCGGAGGTGAGGCGGAGCAACCAGGCTCGGGCTTCTTCCTCCAGCCGGGTCTGCCCGGCGGTGCCGGAATCGGGTGCTGTCATGGCGTCGTCGTTCAACCGCAGCTGTTCTCGGGAGTGGTCGCGGGGCGCTCGTTCAGCCCCTCGACCCTATGACTGTTTTCCGGCGCCGGGACCGAACCGTTGCACCACTTTTCTTTCCAGGCGCGCTGCGCAATAGCCCAGCGCGGCCTTGAGCTCCTTCTCCACCATGCGCGTGGAGATGCCGAAACGCCGGGAAATCTCCAGGTGCGGCACCTCTTCCATGCGCGCCGCGATAAGGATCTGCCGGCGCCGTGGCGTCAGCTCCGCCAGCGCCGTGACCAGCGCCCGGATCTCGATCTGCCCGCCGACGATCACCGCCGGGTCGAGGTGCTCCTCGGCCAGGTGCAGCAGGTCCTCGACCTCCTCGCCGGTGAGCAGGCGCGCGTCCTGGGCGCGGCGGTCGGCGGCGACGTTGAGGGCCATGCGATAGAGGTAGGCACCGGGTTTCTGCACGCCTTCCGGCTCGTCCATGCGATCCAGGCGCAGGTAGGTTTCGTGGAGCACATCGTTGGCCAGGTCATCCGACCCCAGGCGCCGTCTCAGGCGCGTCCTGAACTCCTCGTAGGAGGCCAGAAACAGCCTGAGCATGGTGCCACGCTCCTTGTTATTCATGCCCCCGCAGCTCCTTCCCACTTGTTGCATTCCATGCTGGCGGCCGCCTCCGGAACCACCAGCACGGTGACCGGCTGGGGCAGGGAGGACGGTGGCGCCCTGTCGATCATCAGGCCACGCAGGCTTTCCACCAGTGCCGCGTCGCGCCGCAGGTTGCCGGTGGGCCCCAGCAGGCGGCTGTGCTCCACCCGGCCGACGGGGCCTATCCAGAGCTGCAACGCGGCGCGGTAGCCACCGGGCCGGGTCAGTGGTGAACGGCACAAGGCCTTCGCCAACGCGCCCTGCAGGGCCGCCGCGAAGCTGCCCTGTTCCCAGCGCGTCGCCGCGCCGTGGTTGCGCCCCGCAGGCGCCGTCGAAACCTTGGCCGGCAACACGGTGAAGGCCCGGCCCTCGCTGTGCTGGGCCATGAGCCCGGTACCGGTCAGCAATCTGGCCAATGCCTGGCGTGCGCCGAGCCGGCCGTTGACCGACGCCGAGCGCCGCCCGCGCGTCAGTTCGCGGTCCACCAGGATGGCCATCCCGGTCAGCTCGCTGAAGCGCTCCAGGGCCTGGGACAGGTCCTGCGCCGGCAGGTCGAACTCCAGCGGGCCCTCTTCGGCCCGGCCCTCACCCGCGAGCGCCATGCATGGCAACGCCGCCAGGCAGCAGGCTGCGACGAAGAGGACGATCAGCACCGCTGGCGCGAGGCAGCCCCTCGCCACGGCTTCCATTGACATAGGCGGCTTCCGACCCGTACTGCGTGTCGATGCATTGCTGGCTTGACCCAGGAAGGCAATCCTGAGGTCTGTTCATGTCGATTGTGTGACGGGCGTTGCAAAAAAGACTTCGCAGCGATGACGGCGCTTTTACCGTAGATTTCCCGGCAATGATCCAGCATCTGGAGGCAATCATGCCCGCACGCATCACCCTCGCCGGCCTCGTTCTCGCCCTTGCGCCGCTGTTGGCCAGCGCCGATGAAGGCACCCCGCAAGGCAGTTGCATCAGTGCCGAAGTGAACGGCTACAAGGCCTTGTCCTATGACTGCCTGAGCCAGCGCCTGGCCAACCCCGAAGGCGCCGAGGCGGCCCGCCGCAACCAGGCCGCCCTGCAGGTGCCCATCGAACGCCGCCCGGCCAACCAGCTGGGCCTCGCCACGCCGGCCGCTACCGGCGTGCGCATGGGCGCCAACTTCGGCCACTCGGTGCAGCCGCAACGCCCGGCGCCCTGACCCCACGCCAGGCAACCGCTCTAGCCCGCCACTTTCAGCTCAGCCCGCGCCGCTCCTGCTTATTCGTTTATCGAATTTAAAAAGACAAATTAATTCTTTTTTGTCCGCTCCAGCCCCCTGCCAGAATCGCCTCGCCAGCGGGCAACCCCCTCCGGCGAACGGCGGCGCTTCCCACCCGGAAGCGACCGCCCCCGACAGATGAGCGGAGCCCGGCCATGTGCGCCAGGGCCCGCCAAAGGAGCTGGATATTCATGAAGAAGCTGACTGCCCTCACCGCCCTCGCACTCGCCCTTGCCACCCTCTCCGGCCTGGCCCAGGCGGACCGCCTCGATGACATCCGCAAGGCCGGCGTCCTGCGCGTCGCGGCCTTCGACAGCAACCCGCCCTTCGGCTTCGTCGATGGCGAGACCAAGCAACTGGCTGGCCTGGACGTGGACTACGCCCGCGCCATCGCCGACAAGCTCGGGGTCAAGCTGCAGCTGCAACCCACCAACCCGGCCAACCGCGTGCCGCTGCTGGTGGCCAACAAGGTCGACCTGGTGCTGGCCAACTTCACCATCACCCCGGAGCGCGCCGAACAGGTCAACTTCAGCATTCCGTACTTCTCCTCGGGGCAGCAGTTCATCGTCAGGAAAGGCACCCTGAAGAACACCGACGACCTGAACAAATGGCGCGTGGGCGTCGACAAGGGCACGGTCAACGAAGGCGTGCTGCGGGAGAAGTTCCCCGGCGCCAAGGTGGTGGCCTATGACGACACCCCCTTCGCCTTCACCGCCCTGCGCAACGGCCAGGTCCAGGCCATCACCCAGGACGGCCCCAAGCTGATCGGCCTACTGGCCAACGTGCCGGACAAGGACAAGTACGAAGTCCCGCCCTTCACCATCTCCAGCGACCTGATCGGCGTGGGCATCCCCAAGGGTGAAACCGCGCTGACCGAGTACGTCAACCAGACCCTGCAGGAGCTGGAAGACCAGGGCCGCGCCCAGGCCATCTACGACACCTGGTTCGGCCCGGACACCAAGACCCCGCTGGCGCGCCTGTACAAGATCGGCACGGTGCACTGATCGCGCCATCACGCGGTGGGTCCGTCCGCGCCAAGCGCTGGCCTGGAGCCCACCGCCCCCACTTCACGCCTTCCCTCCCCGATCCCCGCCCCTGCGGGGATCACCCATTGAAAGACCTCGACAATGTTCGGCGACCTCCTCGCTCCCCGTTACCTGCACTGGCTGCTGGACGGCTTCCTGCTGACCCTCGGCACCTCGCTGCTGGTCTGCGTCATCGGCACCCTGCTCGGCGCCCTGGTCGCCGTCGGCCGCCAGTTGCCCGGCCGCCTGTCCTGGCCGGCACGCAGCTACCTTTCGGTGCTGCGCAACACACCGCTGCTGGTGCAGCTGTTCTTCTGGTATTTCGGCGTGCCCGCGCTGCTGCCGGAGGACCTGGTGTTCTGGCTCAACCTGCCCCATGAGCTGGCGCTGGGCTCGGTCACGCTGGCCTGGCCCTCCTTCGAATTCCTCGCCGCGGCGCTGGGCCTGTCGCTCTACACCAGCGCCTTCATCGCCGAAGAGCTGCGCGCCGGCATCGCCTCGGTGCGCCCGCAACAGCGTGAAGCGGGCATGGCGCTGGGCCTGCGACCGGGCCAGGTGTGGCGCTACATCATCCTGCCCCAGGCTTTGCACACGGCCTTGCCGCCGCTGTTCGGCCAGTACATGAACGCCCTGAAGAACAGCTCCCTGGCCATGGCCATCGGCCTTGCCGAGCTGTCCTACGCCTCGCGCCAGGTGGAGACGGAAACCTTCAAGACCTTCCAGGCCTTCGGCATCGCCACCCTGCTCTACCTGGGCGCGGCGATCGCCATCGAAGTGGTCGGCACGCTGATTCACCAGCACCGCCGCCATGTGCGCGGGGAGGCCTGAGATGGATTTCTCGGTGATCCTCGACAACCTCGATTACTTCCTGCTCGGCGCCTGGCCCGATGGGCCCCTGGGCGGCGCCGCGCTGACCCTGCTGCTGTCGCTGCTTTCGGGCATCGCCTCGGCGGTGCTGGGCCTGGCCCTGGGCATCGCCCTGGCGGTACTCGAAGGCCGGCCGCGCCTGGTGCTGCTGGCGGTGCTGGGCTTCTTCCGTGCCATTCCGGTGCTGATGCTGATCTTCTGGAGCTACTTCCTGCTGCCGGTGCTGTTCCAGGTGGATGTACCGGCGCTGGCGACCGTGGTCTGCGCGCTGTCGCTGATCGGCGGCGCCTACCTGGCGCACTCGGTGTGCGCCGGCATCCAGAGCCTGCCGCCGGGCCAATGGGACGCCGGCCGCGCCCTGGGCCTGCGCCCCTGGCAGGTGCTGCGGCTGATCATCCTGCCCCAGGCGCTGCCGATCATGCTGCCGTCCTTCCTCAACCAGTGGGTGTCGCTGATCAAGGACAGCTCCCTGGGCTATGTCATCGGCGTCGGCGAGCTGTCCTTCGTCGCCACCCAGGTGAGCAACCGGGTGATGGTGCACCCGACCGAGGTGTTCCTCTTCGTGGCGTTGTTGTATTTCGTGATGTGCGCAGGGCTCGATCTGCTTGCGCGGGTGGCGAGCCGTAACCCAAGACGCCGAGCCACCTTGTAGGTCGGGTGAAACCCGGCGTCCCGGCACGACCCCACGCGGGTTTCACCCGCCCTACGGTGATACGAGGTAGGACATTCATGCCCGTATCCTGGCGACGTTGGCGGCGATTGATGGGTTTCGCGTAGCTCGCGGAACGCCGCCCGACCCGTCCTACGGCCCAGGTGATGTGCTCTTCGTAGGATGGGTAGAGCACAGCGAAACCCATGCTGGCCGGCGCCAAGCAAACGCGAAGTCCCAATAGCCCGCCCTACACAACGTGGAGCCGGGAGCGGCTAGGCGAAATGCCGGTTGGCGATGCGTTGCAGGCCGAGGTTTTCGCGCAGGGTGCGGCCTTCGTATTCGCGGCGGAACAGGCCCAGGCGCTGCAGCTCGGGGATCACCAGGTCGACGAAGTCCTCCAGCCCGCCGGGCAGGTGGGTGAACAGCAGGTTGAAGCCGTCGGCCGCACGTTCTTCGTACCAGCAGGCCATTTCCTCGACTATCTGGCTCGGCGTGCCCACCAGCAGGCGATGGCCGCCGGCGCCCAGCGTGCGCAGCAGCTGCGCGGCGGTGGGCCTCTCGCGGCGGATCAGGTCGACCACCAGTTGCTGGCGGCTCTTGTGGCGCTCGGTGAGCGGCAGCGGGTCAGGCAACACCACCGGCGCATCCGGCGGCAGGCGTTCCAGGTCGATGCCGATGTCCAGCAGAAAGGACAGCGCCTTGAGCGCCGCCTCCGGGTCCACCAGGGCCTGCAGTTCCTCGTGCTTTTCCTCGGCCTCGCTGGCCGTGCGTCCCACCACCGGGGCCAGGCCGGGGAACACCTTGAGCTCATCCTCCCCGCGCCCGGCTTGGGCCAGGCGGCGGTGGATGTCGGCATGGAAGGCCTTGCCCTCCTCCAGGGTCTGTTGCGCGGTGAACACCAGCTCGGCGGTGCGTGCCGCCAGGGCGCGGCCGGCCTCGGAGGAGCCGGCCTGGGCGATCACCGGCCAGCCCTGCAGGGGCCGTGGCGCGTTGAGCGGGCCGCGCACGCGGAAGTGCTCGCCCTCGTGTTCGAGCACGCGCATGCGCGCCGGCTCCAGCCAGGTGCCGGAGGCCTTGTCCAGGGGGAAGGCATCGTCCGCCCAGCTGTCCCAGAGCCCGGTGACCACCTCGAAGAACTCCCCGGCGCGCTGGTAACGGTCGGCATGCTGCAGGTGCTCGGCGCGGTTGAAGTTCTCCCCCCCGATCAGCGCCGTCACCAGGTTCCAGCCGGCGCGCCCGCCGGACAGGTGATCCAGCGAGGCGAACTTGCGGGCGATGGTGTAGGGCTCGTTGTAGCTGGTATTGGCGGTGGCGATCAGGCCGATGTGCTGCGTCGTCACCGCCAGCGCCGGCAGCAGGGTCAAGGGGTCCCAGCGCAGGCTGTAGGCGCTGCTACGCAACACGCGCGGGTCCAGCTCGCCCACCGCCACGTTGTCGTTGAGGAACAGCGCATCGAAGCGCCCGCGCTCCAGGGTCTGGGCGTAGTGCCGGTAGCGCTCGAAGTTGATCGAGGCGTCGGCATCCGCCCGGGGGTGCCGCCAGCTGCCGGCGTGGGCGCCGGAGCCGGAGAGAAAGGCACCCAGGCGCAGGCGGCCGTCACGCCTTGCCATGGCTGGGCTCCTGCTCGGCAGCCGCCTCGACGGGCGCAGCGGCCTTGGCCCGCAGCAGCACGGCAACGCTGGCCCACACCAGCAGCACGCTGGCAGCGAGGAACAGCATCACCGCCTGGTAGCCCTGGAGGAAGGCGCCGTGTACCCAGCCCTGCAGCACCTCGGGGGCCTGCACCAGGTGCTCGCCCAGCAGTGCAGCGCCCTGCTCCGGCGCGGCGGCGGCACGGGCCAGCCAGTCGGTATCCGCCGGCACGCCCGTGGCGCCCGCCAGTTCGTGGGCGGCGAAGCCGCGGTAGATGCCCACGCCCACGGCCAGGCCAAGGCCGCCGCCGACGTTATGCAGGGTCATCAGCGAGCCCATGGCCACCGAGCCCACCTGCTGCGGCACCGAGGAGATGCCCAGCACCGTGGACGGCCCGAGGATGCAGGCCCAGCCCAGGCCCATCACCGCGAAGGCGCCGAGCAGGTGCGGCAGTGAGGTGCCTTCGCTGAAACCCGCCTGCAGCAATGCCGACAAGGCGAAGAACAACAGCCCGGCCTGGATCAGCAGCGCCGGGCCCTTGCGGTCCACCAGCCGCCCCACCACTGGCGAGAGCAGCGCCACGCCCAGGGTGGTGGGCAGCAGCAACAGCCCGCTGGCCTGCACGCTCTCGCCACGGATCAGCGACAGGTACAGCGGCATCACGAAGAAGGCCACGCAGTAGAACAGCGCCAGGCCGAAGCTGGCGCTGACGGCCGCGACGAAACGGCGATTGGCGAACAGGCGCAGGTCGACGATGGGCGCACGCACCCGCAGCTCCACCGCGACGAAGGCGATGAAGGCCAGCACCGCCAGGCCGATCAACCCCAGGGTGGTGGCCGAGGCCCAGCCCCAGGCACCGCCCTGGACGATCACCAGCACCAGGCTCGGCAGCCCCACCAGCAGCAGTCCGGCGCCGGCCCAGTCGAGCCGGGCGCCATCCTGCTCGGCCCGGGACTCGTCCGCCGCCAGGGCGATGATCGCCAGGCTGAGCAGCACGAAGGGCACGTTGACCAGGAAGATCCACTGCCAGCCGAAGGCGCTGGTGATCACCCCACCCAGCACCGGCCCCACGGCAAGGCCGACGCCGTTGACGCCGAACAGCACGCCGAAGGCCTTGCCCTGTTCCTCACTGGCGAAGGTGGCCGAGACGATGGCGCCGGAGGCCGTGTAGAGCACCGCGCAGGCCAGCCCCTGGGCCACCCGCGCCGCCACCAGCGCATCGATATCGGACGCCAGTCCAGCGCCGAGGGAGGCCAGGCCGAATACCGCCAGGCCGATGTTCAGCACCCGTCGGCGGCCATGCAGGTCGGCCAGGCGGCCCACCAGCACCATGGCGCTGGACAGCGCGAGAATGAAGCCGTTGATCACCCATTGCAGCCCGCCCACCGAGGCGTTCAGGTCGGCCTGCAGGGCCGGCAGCGCGGTGTTCACGATGGTGAAATCCACGCAGCCGAGAAAACTGGCGATGCTCACACCGAGCAAGGCCCACCATTTGCGTTGCTGTTGCGCAAAAACGCTCATGGAAACTCCTATCCGTCATTCAGGTTGGAGGCCGTCGTCCGTGTGGCGTGGGGCCGTTTTGGGTGCTGGGAATTTGTAGGGGCGAATTCATTCGCCCAGGCAGCCCAGAGGGCTGCGCTTTATTCGCGGCCTAAGCCGCCCCTTGGTCAGATCGCAATCGCACTCCCGGCCCAAGCCGGGTGCACGACGCCCGGCAGGGTGAAGGGGATCGGGATGCCGCGCTTCTTGAACTTCAGCGGCAGCCAGTGCACGAGGTCCGGCGCGTGGGGTTCGATCAGCAGGCGCCGGGCGGTGGCCATGGCGTTGGTCATCTGCTGCGGGTAGATCACGTAGTCGTAGCCCTCCTCCGCCCAGAGCGGGAGGATGATCGGCACCTCTTCGAGGATGTATTCGCGGCACTGGGCGGCAGCGCGCTCGGTGTCGGCGTCCGGGTCGCGCAATCGGAGGCGCTCGATGAACACGCCGATGGTGGCTTCGATGGCACCGCGCAGGTCCTCGCTCTCGCGGTACAGCTGGTTCACCTGCTGGCGCAGTTCGGCGTAGCGGTCGGAGGCCAGCTCCTGGTTCCAGCGGCTGATGGTCACCGGCGCTTCCAGGCCGGCCAGGTACTTGCGGTTGCGCGCCAGCCAGGCATCGCCGTCACGGATGGAGGCAGAGAGTGCCTCTCCCGGGGATTTGCCGTGCTTGTTGTGGCGCTGCAGGGTGTCGGCCACCACCACCTTCACCCGGCTGAAGCCGGACTTGTTGATCAGGTGCACGGTGGAGCTGAGCTTCTGCTCCTCGTGGTATTCCTGGCCCACGCTCACGGCCAGCACGCAGTGCTTACCGGTGAAATCCAGTTCTTCGCCGCCCTTGTTGAAATAGGCCTTGAGGTTGATCGCTTCCACATCGCTCATGTCTTTAGCTCCAGTAGGCAAGGGGCTGGTCGTCGCCGAAATAGCCGATGAATACACCGAGGGTGACCCGGGTGGCGGTGGCCGAGGGGCGCACCGCGTGGATCAGTCGGGGGTTGAGGAAGATCAGGTCGCCGGGCTCGGGCTTGATCACCAGGTCCGGCGGCGGCAGCAGGTGGCGCTCGATGCCATAGGCGCGCTCGCCGCGCAGGCGGTCGTACTCGATCTCGTCGGGGTGGATGCCCCAGATCTCCAGCTCGCCGCCGTCTTCGGGTATCTGCAGGTAGATGTTGGTGGAGAGCTGGGTGAGCAGCTTCGGTTCGTGGTCCTGGGGCGCGTTGCGTTCCAGGTTGTCGGTGTGGGGCGTGAGGTCCACGCCATTGCCCTGGAAGCGGGCGATGCCGACGAAGCACTTCTGCCCGCTCACATCCAGCAGCCGCGCGCCCTTGGGCCAGGCCTCGTCGAGCAGCAGGCGCAGCTCGTCGATGGGCGACGCCAGGGGGCTGAACACGCTGCGGATCTTGCGGATGTTGGTGATGGCCTGGCGGTGATACTCCAGGCGGCTGGCCTCGTCGCCGATCTCGATATAGGCCTTGCCCAGGCGCACGAATTCGGTCTGCTCGCTGAAGGCGCCGCGCAGCTCGTGGCGGCTCAGGCGGTCGAGCGCCAGGGCCACGGTATCGGCCGAAGCGAAGCCTTTGATGAGAATGCCGTAAGTGCGGGCGTGGATAACATCGTGTATATGCGCTGCGGTCAGTTCTTCGACCGTGGTAATGGTCAGCATGAAGACTCCTTGCGTATCCCTGAAAGTTGTCATTCGGATTAACAGCAGGCGTCCCTGCCTGTTATGTGTGCGTGATCGAATGATCACCTGACTTGCATATTCAACAAGCGCCAAGGGCTTGTGAAATATCGATTTTCTCTAGCATCCAAACTTTGTTTCCAATTAATACGGGGTTATTTCAAATCAACCCGAACAACTATTAACGCCACGCATGAAGATTATGAAAGTTACAGTTCAAAGTTGCGGGAAACAGCAACTTTAAATGCGATTTCGGCCAACTTATCGGGCACTGTTGAACTGTCGATCCACCTGGGTTTCGGCTTCGAATCCCGGGCCGATCACGCCCTCGTCCTGGTACAGCTGCGCGGTGTCGGCCAGGTCCCTGACCAGGGCCTCGTCCACGTCCACCCGCCGAGGCTGCGAGTAGCGGTTGGAGCGCAGGTGCACCTCCAGTGGCAGGCCGCTCTGCTGCGCCTGGAGCGTCGAGAACTCCTCGACATGGGCATTGGCCCAGTCCCAGGCGCGGCCCACACGCTGGAGGAAGTCCCGCAATTGCTCGGGCTTGTCGCGGATCGCCGCCGGGTTGGCCACCAGCAACATGTTGCCGGCGAACAGCCCCTCACCACTGACCAGCACCCGCGTGCCGCCCTCCATCTGCACCATGCTGGTGTAGGGGTCCCAGGTGGCCCAGGCATCCGCCTCGCCATTGGCCAGCAGGCTGCGTGACTCACCCGGCTGCAGGAACACGAACTGCGCATCGCGCCCGCTGCGGCCCACCGAACGCAAGGCCGCCAGTGCCAGGTAATGGCCGATGGAGCCCCGCGTGGTGGTGATGCGCCTGCCCACCAGGGACGCCGCGTCGGTGAGGGGCGAGCCCTCGGGCACCACGATGGCCACCGCCGTGGGCGTGACCTTCAGGCGCACCACGCCCACCGTCTTCAGCCCGGCACCGGCCGAGGCGGCGAAGACGAAGGGCGCGACGCCCAGGGTGCCGATGTCCACCGCGCCGGCGCTCAGGGCCTCGGCCGTGGGCGCCGCCGCACCGAAGGAGGCGAACTCGATGGGGTACGGCACTTCGTCCAGCTCGCCAGCGGCCTGCAACAGCACCTTCAGCGAGTTCTTCTGGCTCGACACCCGCAGCGCCTCGGCGCCCAGCGCGGGAGCAGAACCCAGCGCCAGGCACAGCAGGCCCATCAGCACACGGCCCTTGCCCATCATCAGAACGCCAGGCTCACGCGGCCGTAGTAGTAGCCGCCACCCAAGCCGTAGGGCGAGAACATGCCGTACTCGTAGGTGCCGGCCCAGGGCACGATGCCGATGCTGTCCGGGTATTCGTCGAACAGGTTGTTGGCGCCCAGGGCCACGGTGAGATTCTGGGTGACGTCGTAGGCGACGTCGATATCGGTGATCCACTTGGCGCTGTAGGTGCGGTCGTTGGCCGGGATGTTCGAGCCTTCGGTGTATTCGCCGTAGCGGGTCAGCGTCAGGTTCAGGGTCCAGTCGTCCACCTTGTAGTTGGTGTTGAGGATCCACTTGTCCTTGGGCGTGGCCTTGGTCAGGTCGGTCTGCTGCTGGCGGTCGAAGAGCACGTAGCCGGCGCCCAGGCTGGAGAGCTCGGACGGCGTCTCGGCGAGGTCGCGGATGGTGGTCTTGTTGTGGTTGTAGGCCAGGCTCCAGCGTACGGTGCCGTATTCGTCCAGCGGCTGGCGGTACTCGGCCACCAGGTCGACGCCCTTGGTGCGGGTGTCGGCGGCGTTGGCGAAGTACTGGCCGGAGAGGTTCGGCGAAAGGCCGTTGGCGACCAGGATCGCCGACACCGCGGAGCCGGTGAGCACGCCGGTCTGCAGGATGCGGTCGTCGATGTCGATCAGGTAGAAGTCGGCGGTCAGGCGCAGGCGGTCGGTGGGTTCGGCGGTGAAGCCCAGGCTGTAGTTGCGCGAGGTTTCCGGCTCCAGGGTCTCGGCACCGAGGGCGATGGCTTCCGGCGAGCCGGGTCGCATCTGCTTGGTGCGCGCGGTGGTGGTGGAGCCGCCGCTGCCGAAGATGGTCACCGAACTGGTGGAGGAGAACACGTTCTGCGCCAGGGACGGCGCGCGGAAGCCGTTGCTCACCGCCGCCCGCACCGCATAGCCAGGGGCGAACTCGTAGCGGGTGGTGAACTTGCCGCTGGTGGTCTCGCCGATGTCCTGGTTGTACTTCTCGTGGCGCAGGGCGAAGGCGGTGTACCACTCCGGCGTGATGTTGAGGCCGAAGTCCACATAGGCGGCGCCGCTGTGGCGGATCATGTCGCCGGCGTCCTCGGGGGTGGTGCCGTTGACCGAGAACAGGCCCGGGTCCGGCCGCGTGCCGGCGCTGGGGCCGCTGGGGATCACGTAGCTGCCGTAGTTGTAGGAGTTGGGTTCACCCTCGGTGAGCTCGTATTTCTCCCAGCGGTATTCGATGCCGAAGGAGGTTTCCAGCGGGCTGCTCCAGCCGATGTCCAGGGCGCGGCTGAAGTCCAGGTTGGTGGTCCACTGGTCGAAGATCTCGTCGGTCAGGTGGAAGCGCCGCTGGCTCCGCAGCGGGTCGTTGGAGAGGTTGATGTTGTTGTCGGTGTAGAGCTTGGCCTTGTCGCGGCCGTAGGTGGTGGAGAGGTCCCAGTCCCAGTCGGCGGCCAGGCCCTTGATGCCGCCGAGGAACTGGTAGTCGGTCTCCTCCACTTCGCGGGTGGCCTGGCCGCCCTTGGGGTACGGCGCGTTGGGCAGCCAGTTGGTGGCGGTGATGTCGGTGGGCGCGCGGTGGCCGAGCACCTTCTTGCCGTCGCGGTAGCTCAGGGTGGAGAAGGAATAGAGCTTGAGGTCCTCGCCCAGGGGCAGCTCCAGGTTGTAGGCGCTGCTATAGGTACGGTCGCGACCCAGGCCGTATTCCTCGCCCCAGCCGTGGCGCTGGGTGATGCGCGGGTCCGGCTGGCCGTTGGCGAGGGTGCCGAAGTTGCCGCGCACGGCGCCGGCGCGGTCGTAGGGTTCCTGCACCTTGGCGTCGAAGGATAGGTTGAAGAAGCCGCCCTCCCCCAGGCCGAAGCCGAAGTTGGCCGCCTCGTGGCCGGTGGTGCCGTCGCCGCTGTAGTACTGGCCGAGGGAGCTGTCCGAGGTGATCCCCTCCGCGTCCTTCTTGAGGATGATGTTGATCACCCCGGCGATGGCGTCGGAGCCGTACTGGGCGGCGGCGCCGTCACGCAGCACCTCGATGCGCTCGATGGCGGCGGTGGGAATCAGGTCCAGGTCCACCGGCACGGCGGCGGTGCCGACCCGGGCGTTGTTGTTGATCATCGCGGTGTTATGGCGGCGCTTGCCGTTCACCAGGATCAGCACCTGGTCACCACCCAGGCCGCGCATGCTGATGCCGCGCACCAGGAAGGCGGTGCCACCGCCGTTGATGGTGGGCGCGTTGAAGGACGGCAGCAGGCGCGTGAGCATGTCCTTGAGGCCGTTCTGGCCGCTGGTTTTCAGTTGCTCACCGGAGATCACATCCACCGGCGCGGGGCTGTCGGTCACGGTGCGCTGCTGGCTGCCGCGCACGCCGGTCACCACCACCGTGGACAGGGTCGGGTCACTGGCGGCCACAGCCTCGCCACCCAGGGCGAGGAGCAGCGCGGCGCTGATCGGGGAAAGCGAAAAGGTCTTGCTGAAGGCGTTACGCATCACGGGACTTCCTGTAGGCGACCGTAACCCGGCCGCATCTGGCTCGTTCAATGGGGAGGGAGTGGGTCAGCGGGCCTTGGCGGCCACCGCCTCGACCTCGATCAGGGCGCCGGGCAACACCAGCCCGGCCACCTGCACCGTGGTGCGGGTCGGCTTCAGCGGCTGCTTCTCGCTGCCGAAGAACTGCCGGAAACCGCGCTGCAGGCCCTCGAAGTCCATGCGCCCATCGAGCTTCGGGTCGCCCACCAGGTACACCCGCAGTTGCACCACATCGCCCAGGCCGAGGCCGCGCGGCGCCAGGGCGGCCTCCACCTTGCGCAGCACGGCGATGGTTTGCGCCTCGGTGTCGCCGGCGGCGCGCAGGTCATCCTTGGCGGCCTTGGGATCGGCCGGGTCCGGGAGGATGCCGGAGACGAAGGTCAGCGCCGTGCCGGCCGGCAGGGTCGCCGACTGCAGGATCGGCGAGTTGGGATAGGTCGAAGGCACCCGCTCGATCTCCGCGGCGTGGCCAGCGGCGGCGAAAAGGACCCCCAACCCCAGAAGGGCGTGTTTGAAAGGCATCGCGAAAGCTCCAAGATTTTCAACGCCAGCCTCGGAGGTCCGCTACCTGGCAACTAGGTTCTGGTTATGGATGCGGCGCGGCGTGGTTCAGGCCGTTTGCCGGTGTTGCGACGTGCCTTGCGCACGCTCGAAGATATTCCGCACCACGCGCCGGGCAGCACCGGCGGCGGCTTCCTGCCAGATGCCCACGCCGCTGTGGGCGAGGCCGTCGCTGGTCAGGTGCACGCGGCCCTGGGCCTGGTTGAGCAGGCCGTAGTCCGGCTCCGCCACCTCGTGGCTGATCCAGGGGCCGAGGCTGTGGGGAATGCGGTTCCAGGCGATGGCCAGCGGCTTGCGCAGGTCCTGCCCGTGGCCGGGGTGCAGCAGCTCCACGGCCTGGCGCGACAGGGCGATCTGCTCGTCGATGCCCTTGTCGCCGAATTTGCGCGCCACCTCGCCGTTGTTGTACGCGGCGATGAGGATGCCCTCGGCCTGGTTGAAGCCGCCGCTGGGGTACCAGAGCCCGGAAGACTCCTGGTTGATAAAGGACAGCCCGCCGTAGATCTGGTAGTCGGTCTCCCAGAAGCGCCGCGACTGCCAGGCCACCTTGTTGGCGTAGCCGAACTGCACCGCCGAGATCGCCTGGCGCACCGGCGCGGTGAAGTTGGCGTCGATCTTCGCCAGCAGCGGCAACGGCAGCGCGATCACCGCGTAGTCGCTGGTCACCCGCTGCTCGCGGCCGCTGCGACGGTCCAGGTAGGCGATCTCCACGCGGTCCTCATGGTTGCGGATCGAACGCACCTCGGCCCCCAGGCGCAGGGAGGATTGCAGGTGGCGCTGGAAGGCCGCCGGGATGCGGTCCATGCCACCCACCGGCTGGAACATGGTGGGCGAGAACTCCGGGTATTCGTCGATCATCAGCGCCGTGCCCAGGGCTGGGTTGAGCAGCGTGCGCAGCGGCAACGGCTCGTTCTTCTGCGCCAACTGGTCGCCGGCACCGGGCCAGACCTTGTAGCCGGAGCGCGCCGAGCCGAGGTATTCGAGCTTCTCCGACAGGTCTCCCCAGGTCTTGAGGAAGCCCAGCAGGTTGCGCCGGTCATCCGCGCTCAGCTCCTGGTCCAGGGCCTGGCGATTCACCGCCTTGGCCAGCAGCTCGGCCAGGTGGCCGCGGCTGTCGTTCACCGCCTGGCGGATCTGCATCGGCGGAGCGGAGAGGTTCGGGCGCACCAGGGCGTTGCGGCTGGTGTTGACCAACACCTCCAGCTCCACGCCCAGCTCGCGGCAGTAGCCGAGCATCAGCTGGTGGTGGCTGGGCAGGCGCGCCGGGCCGGCGTTGAAGTAGAAGCCCTCGTCGAACTCGGCGACCTGGGTGGTGCCGTCGGTGTACTCGACGCGATCGCCACGGCGCAGGGTCCAGTTGCGCCCGCCGACCCGCTCGCGGGCCTCCAGCAGGGTCACCGTGAAGCCCGCCTTGCGCAGCTCGTAGGCCGCCACCAGCCCGCCGATGCCGGCGCCGACCACGGTGACGCTGGCGCCCTGCCCCAGCCCGCTGGCCGGCTGCAGCGCCGCATAATTCTCCTGGCTCGCGCCCAGGGCCGGGCTCATCACCCCGAGCATGCCCATGGCCGCCGTGGCGGCCCGGTAGCCCCCCACGGCACCGATACGGGCGATGAGCTGTCGTCTGGTCAAAGGCATTGCAGGCACTCTCCTTGATTCCCTTCCACCGGGCACGGATCGCCCGATGGCGCCCTTCCCTGGCTGCTGCCGGATATCGCATCCGGTTATCAATCAATGCTGTCGAGCTACGAAATAGCTCTATATGGAGCCATCCTATGGGGCGGAATTTGATAAGAGAAATACATTTTGAGCATATGCAAATATTAAAATGCTTCATGTTTTAAGATTCGCATACTGCACAAAACGCATAATCATCTTGAAACATCATGCCCGCACGCCACAGGGCACGGGCGGCGCGGGGTTGGCTAGGTGGGAGCTGCTGAATGGGATGGCGGCCGTAGGATGGCGTTGAGCGCAGCGATACCCATCAACACCGGCACACGCCTGCAAATTGCAGCATGGGTTTCGCTACGTTCTACCCATCCTACGGGGTCATTCCTGGCACTTCGGAATCCAAATATTTCCCTTACATGAAAGATGAAAAAATCTTTCATGTAAGCAATTGCGCGCCGACGAAAATCGCAGTAATTTGCTCGCCACACCCTTGAGGAGGAATGCAGATGCCTCGCAAGACCACGACGGACAAAGCAGGCAAGAAGACCACCGGAAGCACCGGCAAGTCTTCGGCCGACTACGTCCGGGATATGCGCAACCGGCTCCGCGAAGCGGGACTGGTGAAACGTGAGTTCTGGATCCTTCCCGAGAACGTGAACGCCCTGAAGGGCATCGAGAGAGCTTTACGGCAGCCCTTCCTGGGTGGCCGAGTCAAACTGGAGGACTACATGACCGAGAACAGCAACTGGACCCTCAGCTCGCTGCACAACGCCCTCGCCGAACTGGCCCTGGTGGCGTCTGGCGAGATCCTGCTGAGCGTCATCGACGGCGAGCAGGCCGGGCTCAGGCTGACCATGAGCGAGTACGGCGACCTGCCGATCTACCTGGCAGTCGAGGGTGACCACATCATGGTCGACGCCACCCTGGTGCCGCTTGACCTGGTGAAGGATGCAAACGAATTCAACGCGCTGGTGCTGCGTACCCGCGACCTGTTCCCGCTGTCCTCGGTCGGCGTCGAGGTTATCGACGGCCAGGAGGTGTACTCCATGTTCGGCGCCCTCAGCGCCGCCTCGTCGCTTACCGTCATCGTCCAGGAAATCTACACCCTGGCGGAAAACGTGATCCGCGCCGTCGAAGCCTTCGAAGACCACTTCAAGGCTTGACCGAATCCATTCAAGGAGAAGTTTTCATGAGTATCTGGAAGAAGATCATCACCGCCGTTCGTGGCGGTGCCTCCGAAGTCGGCGAAGCCATCGTCGACGCCAACGCCATCCGCATCCTCGAGCAGGAAATGCGTGACGCCGACCGCGCGGTGCTGCAGGCCAAGAACGGCCTGGTGGACATCAAGGCCAAGCAGAAACTGTCGCAGCAACGCCTGGAAAGCCTCAACGGCGACGTCGCCAACTGGGAAGCCAAGGCCACCTCGGCCCTGAACAAGGGCGAAGAAGGCCTGGCCCTGGAATGCGCCAACCGCATCGCCGAGATCGAGGCCCAGCGTGACCAGGAGCGCAACCAGTCCGAGCAGTTCGGCAAGCAGGCCGACCTCCTCCACGCCCAGGTCAACAAGGCCGAAGGCCAGCTCAAGAGCCTGAAGCAGCAGATCGAAATGGCCAAGGCCCGCGAAGTGGTGCAAAAAGCCCGCGTCGCCACCGCCGAAGCCACCGGTGGCGCCAACGGCAAGGTGGAGTCCGCCCTGGACAGCCTCAACCGCCTGCGCCAGCGCCAGGACGAGCAGGATGCCCGTCTGGCCGCCGCCGAAGAGCTGCAGACCGCTGCCAACGGCGGTGACCTGGAGCGTCGCCTGCAGGAAGCCGGCATCGGCGCCCAGAGCGGCAGCGGCGCCGATGTACTGGCCCGCTTGAAAGCCAAGCAAACCCCGGACGGATCGCAGTAGAATCCGCGCCCGGCAGGCGACCCCGGTCGCCTGCCCACCACCTACCCGCAAATGGAGTTCGGGGAACGCAGATGGAAACAGGCAAGCGACTCAGGGTCATCCTGGCACTGGCGGCGATCATGGCCGTGGTCCAGGTGCTCAATACCCTCACCGCCAACAGCCTGGTCCACCATGGCATCCTCCCGCGCACCCTCAGCGGGCTCCAGGGGCTGATCTTCGCGCCCTTCCTGCACGGTTCCTTCGCTCATCTGCTGAGCAACCTGCCACCCTTCATCATCCTCAGCTGGCTGGTGTCCACCGAGGGGCTCGGGCGTTATGTCCGCGTGGCCCTGCTGGTGAGCATCCTCGGCGGCGGCATGGTCTGGTTGTTCGCCCGCAACAGCCTGCACATCGGCGCCAGTGGCCTGATCTTCGGGCTCTGGACCTACCTGCTGGCCCGCGCCTGGTACCAGCGCAGCATCGCCAGCCTGCTGGTTGCCCTGGTGGCGCTCGCCGGCTACAGCGGCCTGGTCTTCGGCTTCATCCCCACCCCGGGGATATCGGTGGAATCGCATATCGCCGGAGCCGTCGCCGGTTGCATCGTCGCCTGGCTGATGCACTCGAAGTCGCTCCTCGAAACCGCCCACTGACCCCGCCCCCCTGAACCACTCGAAAAGGATCAATGGAGTTGATTCCATGTCGCTGATCTTGCTGTTGCGGCACCAAACCTCGGCTTTCTTCCAGCGCTTCGGCTGGGCCGGCATCGGCTCGCTGCTGGCCATCCACTACCTGGCGTCCTACCTGCTCCTGGCGCTGGCCGGTGAGCAGCACCTGCTGCAAGGGCAGGACTTCACCTATTTCTATTTCACCACCGCGACGACCGTGGGCTATGGCGACCTCTCCCCCAAGAGCGCCTTCGGCAAACTCGTCACGGCACTGTGGATCATGCTGGGCGGCATCGCCCTGCTCACTGCGGTCATCGGCAAGGCATCGGCTTCGGTCGGCGAACTCTGGAGAAAGAACATGAAAGGCCTGGGCGACTACTCCAACCTCAAGGGCCACACCGTCCTCATCGGCTGGGAAGGCGAAGCCAGCGAGCGCATCGTCGAGCTGCTGTACCAGGATGAAGCTACGCGGGACGACAGCCTGGTGATCTGCGACGCGCTGATCGAGGAAAACCCTCTGCCCGGGCGCGCCTCCTTCGTCCGTGGTGATTCGCTGGACAACCCCGTGCTGCTGCGCCGCGCCGGCATCGAGAACGCCGAGCGCATCCTTGTGCACACCCGCTCCGACAGCCTGACCCTGGCCATCGTCCTCACCATCAAGGCGATCGGCACGCGCGCCCATGTGGTCGCGCACTTCAACGACTCCGAGCGCGCCGCCCTCGCCCGCCGCTACGCCCCCGAGCTGGAGTGCACCTCCAACATGGCCATCGAGATGCTGGTGCGCGCCTCCCAGGACCCGGGCTCCAGCGCCGTGGTCACCGAGCTGCTGTGCGTCGGCGACGGCGCCACCCAGTTCCGCCATGTACTGCCCGAGGGTTTCAGTGGTACCTGCGGCGAGCTGTACATCCGCCTGCGCCAGGACCACGACGCCACCCTCATCGGCTACCGCGCCTCAGGCTCCACCCGCTTCGAGATCAACCCCGCCAACGCGCTGGAAATCCGCGGTGGGGAAATCTTCTACATCGCCAGTGAACGCCTGGAGGAGAACGCACTATGAGCAAACTCAAGCGCTGGCTGGGCCTGGAGCCGCCGCTGCCTTCCAGCGACGCGCACCGCCACCCCAGTGACAGCCGCCCTCTGGGGCTGGCAGCGGGCCGCATGCTCTGCCTGGACCCTTCGCTGGCAACGCTGCTCGACGGCCAGTCCCACGTCACCCTCCCC
This sequence comes from Aquipseudomonas alcaligenes MRY13-0052, assembly GCA_000474255.1. GTDB lineage: Bacteria > Pseudomonadota > Gammaproteobacteria > Pseudomonadales > Pseudomonadaceae > Metapseudomonas > Metapseudomonas solani. The sequence goes on along the minus strand of BATO01000013.1, from coordinate 6,896 downwards.
GGCGACGAGAAGATCTGGGCCGTCGGCACCATCGAGCTCGGCCAGTCCACGCGGATCAAGCGCTACTACCTGGACAATGAGGATTACTTCCTGCAGGTGATCATGAACGGCCCGCAGGACAGCGATATCGAGGCGGTGATCCTGTTCGGTTACCACCAGGTCACCCCCATCGCCAGCCGTGAGGAGCTGCTGCGCCTCGCCGGGCCCAACGCGCGCATCGGCATGCAGGTCTACGAGCTGGAGGGCGAGGAATACGGCCGCCAGTGGGGCAGCGAGGATGGCCAGACCGAACTGGTGCCCTTGCACGAATACGTCGTCAGCCCAGACGCCAGCTACGGCGTCGAGCATCAAAGCATGCTCTACGCCCGCGAGATCGGCTTGCTCAACCGGAGGGAGTTCCTGCTCTTCTCGGTGGAGGAAGACGAAGAAGGTGCCATCGCCCTGACCACCGCCGTGGGCGTGACACTGCAGATCACCGACATCCAAGTTCTCTGACCAAGGAAGATCCACCATGCTCGACGCGCTCCGCATGTCGCTCAACTCCACCGCCGTCATCGGCTTCGTCATCTACATCCTGGTCGCAGCGGCGCTGTTCGCCCTGTTCCAGTTCATCTACACCCGCGTCACCCCGCACCGCGAGTTCGCCCTCATCCGCGAAGGCAACAGCGCGGCCGCCATCGCCCTGGCGGGTTCGCTGATCGGCTTCGCCCTGCCGGCCAGCAACATCATCACCTACAGCGTCAGCGTCCTCGATTTCGTGGTCTGGGTGGTGATCGCCGCCATCGTCCAGCTGCTGGCGTTCTTCGTCACCAGCCTGGTGCTCAAGGACCTGCCCGGCCGCATCGCCCGTGGCGAACATGCCGCCGCCATCTACTCCGGCGCCGTGGCCATCAGCATCGGCCTGCTCAACTCCGCCTGCATGACCCCTTCGACCTGATCACCGGCAGCGCAAGGAGACCTTTATGAGAAAGCGCAATTCCATCCAGCTGGTGCTCGCCGGCACCCTGCCGCTGGCCTTGGCGGGGTGCAACGACCCGCAGGACACGATGCAGATCACCGCGACCAAGACGTTCAAGAACGTACAGGCCTGCGTCGCCGACAAGTTCCCCGTCGACGTCTGCTCGGACGCGTACATGACCGCCATGGCCGACCACAAGCAGATCGCCCCGACCTATGACAGCCAGGCCGCCTGCGACGCCGACTTCGTGCCCGACTACTGCCAGCCCACCTCAAACGGCCAGTTCATGCCGCGCCTGGGGGGCTTCGAGCTGTCGATGACCAACGAAGTGTCCCGCAGCACCTACGAGCAGGCCGAGCAGCAGGTGGTGCACAGCACCGGCCATAGCGACAACGGCCTGGTCACCGGCATCCTCATCGGCCAGATGATGGGCAACGGCGGCAACCACTACTATTCCCAGCCGATCTACCGCTACCGCGATGCCCGGGGTAGCTACAGCACCTCCACGCTGTCCCGGCAGATCGAACAGGGCAAGACCTTCAGCCGCTCCAACCAGGCCCGCAACAGCCCGACCTCGACCTACACCCAGCAGACCCTGGGCAAGAGCCTGAGCAGCAAAGCGAGCACCAGCGGCTCGGCGGTGGCCTCCACCATCTCCCGCGGCGGTTTCGGCTCCCAGGCCAACGCCCGTGGCGGCTGGGGTGGCAAGACCGGCGGCTCGGGATTCGGGGGCTAACACCGCTCATGAAGAAGATCAGCATCGAAGAACGTCCGGGCTGGCAGGCACAGGTCGAGGGTGAAGGCTTCCTGTTCCACACCATCGACGGCGAACGCTACTGGGACGAGCGCGGCTACTACCTGTTCACCCGTGAGCAGGTGACCCGTGATATCGAACAACCCACCCGCGAGCTGCACGAGATGTGCCTCGACGTGGTCGAGCGCGTGGTGGCGAGCGAGGAGCTGCTCACCGGCCTGGCGATACCACCGGCGTTCTTCGATCTGATCCGCACCTCCTGGCGGGAGGGGCACCCGCACCTCTACGGCCGCATGGACTTCAGCTACGACGGCACGGGCCCGGCCAAGCTGCTGGAGATCAACGCCGACACGCCCACCTCCCTGCTCGAATGCGCCTCGGTTCAATTGCTTTGGCTGGAAGACCAGATACGCCGTGGCGTGCTGCCCGCCGAGGCCGACCAGTTCAACACCCTGGCCGAGGACCTGATCCGCGCGTTCGGCACCTTCGGCAAGGAAATCCCCTTCCACTTTTCCGCCATCTCCGGCTCGGTGGAAGACCGGGGCACCACCGACTTCCTCGCGCAGATGGCGCGCCTGGCCGGCATCGACGCGCGGCACATCGACATCGAGGACATCGGCCTCACCGGCGACGGGCGCTTCGTCGACCTGCAGGGGCAGTGGATTCCCCGCCTGTTCAAGCTGCACGCCTGGGAGCACATCTTCAGCGAAGCCTTCGGCAAGGCCGTGCCGGGGTGCGACACCCAGTTCGTCGAGCCGGCCTGGAAGTCGATCATCAGCAACAAGGGCATCCTGCCGCTGCTGTGGAAATTCAACGAAGGCCACCCCAACCTGCTGCCCTCGCAAGTGGACGACGACCCGCGCGCGCCGGTACCCAAGGGCTGGGTGCGCAAACCCTTCTTCTCCCGCGAGGGCGCCAACATCGAGATCCGCACCCCGCAGGACGAAGTGGTGGCGCAGGACGGCCCCTACACCGACGCCCCCTACATCCTCCAGCAGTTCTCCCCCCTGCCCCGTTTCGACGACAGCTACACCCTGATCGGCTCCTGGATCGTGGGCGACACCGCCTCCAGCATGGGCATCCGCGAAGACGACAGCCTGATCACCAAGGACACCAGCCGCTTCCTGCCCCACGTGGTGATGGATTGAGTTGCCGAGGCTGGCGCGCTCCTTCGTAGGATGGCGTAGAGCGAAGCGAAACCCATCAGCGACGTCAGCATGGGTTTCGTACCTCTACCCATCCTACGAAGCCAGCGCCGAGGCACTCACCGTAGGTTGGGCTGAGGTACGAAGCCCAACATGACCAGGCCCAGCATCACACCGTTGGGCCTCGCTGCGCTCGGCACCAACCTACGGGCTGAAGCCCGGGCTACCGTCTCGTCACCGGCCGCCTTGAGGGCACCCGTAGGATGGCGTAGAGCGCAGCGAAACCCATCGGCGACCTCAGCATGGGCTCGTACCTAACAGAACGCCGCCCGCCCCAACCTACGGAGCGGTTCCGGCAGCTTCGGCAGCGGCCAGTACTCGCAATAGATTTCCACCCCAGATGGCAGCGAGGTCCTGCTCGCTGTAACCGGCGGCGAGCAGGCGTTGGCTGATGCGCGGCAGGTCGCTGACGTCGCGCAGGCCTTCCACGCCGCCGCCACCGTCCCAATCGGCGCCGATGCCGACGTGTTGCGGGCCGACCACGTCGAGGATGTGCAGCAGGTGCGCCATGAAGTCGTCCAGGCGCGTGGGTGGCAGCGGGTAGCGGGCTTCGGTTTCGCCGATGCGCCGGGCGAGGCCGGCCACCTGCTCCGGGGAAAGGCTGGCGGCCAGGCGGAACTCGCGGTACAGCGGGCCCAGGGCCTTGTCCCGCTCCGGGTTGGGCGCACGTGGCACGAGATCGCTGGGGAAGCTGTTGACCTGCACCACACCGCCTTTCTCGGCGAGCCTGCGCAGGCGCGCGTCATCGAGGTTGCGCGGGTGCGGGCCGATGGCCCGGGCGCCGGAGTGGGAGGCGATGACCGGGGCGCGGGACAGTTGCAGCACCTGGTCGAACACCACGTCGGAGGCATGGGACACATCGATGAGAATCCCCAGCCGGTTGGCCTCCCCCACCAGCGCGCGCCCCGACGGGCTGAGGCCGTGCCATTCCGGCAGCGCGGTGGCCGAGTCGGCGAATGCGTTGTTCTGAGCGTGCACCAGGCCGAGCATGCGCAACCCCAGGCGCCGGTAGGTGGCCAGGCGGCCGGGGTCGGCAGCCAGGGGCTCGGCGTTTTCCATGCTGATCAGTACCACGCGGCGGCCCGAGGCGACGATGCCCGGCACCTCCTGCGCCCGCGTGGCCAGGGCGAACTCACCGGGTCGCGCGGCGACCATGTCACGGATGCGGGTGATCACCGCCAGGCCATGTTCGCTGGCCAGGGTGCGCCCCTCCGCCGTGCGCGGGCCCTGGGGCGTGAACACGGCGAAGAAGCCGCCATCCAGCCCGCCCTCGCGCATGCGCGGCAGGTCGACCTGGGACAGGTCGTCGGCGTAGCGGTGGCGCTGGCTGATATCCCAGCCGGGCCGCGCCAGTTGCATGGGCGTGTCGAGGTGGCTGTCGAGTACCAGCAGCCGCTCATGCAGCGCACGGACATCGGCCGGTACATCGGCGGCCTGGGCGCTGCCGGTGAGCAGCGCCAGAGCGATCAGTGAGGGTTTGAAGGGCATGGAGCCGGGTCCTTGGCAGTTCTTGTAGGTCGGGTGAAACCCGGCGTGTTGCAGCGGCTCAACCCCAGCTGAAGCTCCGGTCCCACAACGGCGCCACGTCCAGCCGCTGCGGCAGCACGCCAGCTTCGAAGAAGGTATCGGCCACCTCCTGCTGCGAGCGCACGGCGGCGTCGTCCACCGCCTGCAGCACGCGGGGTCCGCTCTGGGCCTTGTACTGGGCGAGGAACACTTCGCGGGGGATGCCGAGGATCTTCTCGCTCTTGGCCGCCCAGGCCTCCGGGTTGTGCTGCACCCATTGCCAGCTGCGGTACTCGCGCTGGACGTAATCCTCGATGGCCGCGCGCTTGCCCGGGTCGTCGATGGCGCGCTGGTTGGCGGCGATGACGTAGTTGCCGGAGAGGTAGCCCTGCCCCGTGCGCAGCACCCGCGCACCGCTGCGCAGCTCGGCGAGCTGGATGAAGTAGCCGAAGGTCACCCAGACATCCAGGTTGCCGTTCTGGAAGGCGGCGAAACCGTCCTGGGGCGTGAGGGCGAAGGGCTGGATATCGGCCAGGGTCAGGCCCTGTTCCTTGAGTGCGCGCAGCAGCATGTAGTGCGATGAGGTGGAGCGGATGTAGCCCACGCGCTTGCCCGGCAGCTCCGCCAGGGACTGCAGGCTCGAGCCCTTGGGCACCACGAAGGCCTGGTTGTTGACGTCGCCGGTGAGCACGGCGATGAGCTTCACCGGCGCCTGGTTCTTGATGCCGAAGATGGGCGGGATCTCGCTCATGGGCGCCAGGTCCAGGGTGCCGCTGATCAGCGCTTCGAAGCCGAGGTTGCCGCCGTTGAATTCGGCGTACTTCACCGCATAGGGCGGGCGCTCGATGCCTGCCTCGTCGAAGAAGGTGGGCGCCGCGCCCTTGTAGGTGGCCACGTTGAGGCCCAGGCCGTTCCAGTCCCGGGCGAAGGCCGTGGGCAGCGTGCAGGCGAGCCCGGCCAGGGCGGAATACTGGAGGAAGTGACGGCGGTTCATGGGTGCTCCTTGCAATCAGTCGAGGAAGTCGGGCTCGTCGCGCAACAGGCGGTCCCAGTAGGGCTGGAAGCTGAACCAGCCGCCGAATTCGGTGCCCACCTGGCGCGCGGTGTGTTCGGCCACGGCCGGGGGAATGGGCCGGGGCGTGCCGGCGGCCTCGGCCAGCAGCTGGGCGTGGGCGGCGTTGTCCAGGGCGATGAAGCGCCAGACGGCGGCCTCCACCGTGCGCCCGACGGTGAGCAGGCCGTGGTTCTGCAGGATCAGCGCGACGTTGCTCGGCCCCAGGGTGGCGGCGATGCGCGCGCCCTCGCTGGCTTCCAGCACCACGCCGGTGAAGTTGTCGAACAGCGCGTGCTTGCCGTGGAAGGCGCAGGCGTCCTGGGTCAGCGGGTCGAGCAGGCGTCCGAGGCTGGACCAGGCCTTGCCGTACAGCGAATGGGCGTGGGCGGCGGCGACCACGTCCGGGCGGGCCTCGTGCAGCGCGGCATGGATGGCGAAGGCGGCGAGGTTGAGTGCGCCCTGCCCTTCGACGATCTCGCCGTGGGGATTGACCAGCAGCAGGTCGGAAACACGGATATGGCCGAAGTACACGCCCACGGGGTTGACCCAGAAATGGTCGGGGAACTCCGGGTCGCGCACGGTGATGTGGCCGGCACCGCCCATGTCGAAACCGTGGCGGGCGAACAGGCGGAAGGAGCCGGCCAGGCGCTGCTTGCGCAGCAGGCGCTCGGCCTCGATCGTGGGTTGCTGGGGGGGCTCCTGCCAGCGGAACACGGTGTGGCCGTCGCGGGGCAGCGAGTAGGCCGTGGGTTGCGGGGTGCCGGTGAGTCCGGTCAGCCTGGCGGTCATGCGGTTTCTCCTTGAAGGGCCGGCGGGCTCAGTAGCCACGCCCGGCCTGCACCAGGTTTTCCAGAGGTTGTCCGCTCTGGAAACGTTCGAGGTTGCGCGCCAAGAGCGCGGCGAGGTTGCGGTACACCTGCGGCGTGTTGGCCGAGGTGTGGGGGCTCAGCCGTACACGGGGATGGCTGTAGAACGGGTGCCCGGCCGGCAGCGGCTCGGGCTCGGTGACGTCGAGGCTGGCGAGCGCCAGGCGCCCTTCGTCCAGGGCCTGGAGCAACGCGGCCTGGTCCACCAGGGAGCCGCGCGCAACGTTGATCAGGTGCAGGCCGGGGCGCGCCGAGGCCAGGGTCTGGCGGTTGACCACGTGGCGCGTCTCGGCGGTGGCCGGTGCGGCCAGCACCAGGTGATCGGCGCGGGCGAAGAGTTCATGGATGTCGGCGGCACGCTGCACGCCGTCCAGGCCGAAGGGCTGGGGTGAACGGCGCAGGGCGAGCACCTGCATGTCCAGCGCCAGGGCCTTGCGCGCCAGGTCCCGGGCGATGCTGCCGAAACCGTAGAGCCCCAGCGTGCTGCCGGCCAGGGACGCCAGTGGGCGTTGCTGCCAGGCCCTGGCGTGGTCGATCCACAGCTCGGGGCAAT
>BATO01000014.1 GCA_000474255.1 Aquipseudomonas alcaligenes MRY13-0052 | reverse complement strand
AGAGATCAGAGTTTTCCCCCTCCCCCCTGGCCTCCGGTGAGGCCTACGCGGCGTCCGACGCGGTTGTGGCATCCCTTGCACAGGGATCGCAGGTTGGACCAGTCCAGGGCGAGGTGAGGCGCTTCCTTGAAGGGAACCCGGTGGTCGACGATGTCCATCTCCACCACCTTTCCACGCTGTTCGCACTCCTCACACAGGGGATGCGCACGCTTGAACTGAGCCCGGCATGCTTGCCATGCCTTCGACTTGTAGAACCTGTCGCTCTCGTCCCGCCGCTGGTTGTAGGCGGCGTGTACCTTCTTCATGTGCTCAGCTCGACGCTGATCGGCCAGCACCTGGTGGCGAGGGCAGTGAGCAGAGCCGCGCACCAACTCCCGGCAGCCAGGCGTTGCGCATGGCTTTAGGGGGCGTGAAGGCATAGGGCTCTCGACTGATCTATTGGCGCTGCTAAGCTGCATCGACCAACAACCATGTAGGACTAGGAGGTTCTCATGACAGAAGCAGTAAACCCTCGCACTCATTCAGCTCTGGCCGCCAACCAAATGATTCTCGCCCTGATAGAGGCCAGGGCGATCGGGGTAGGCAAGGAGTTCAACGTTTACAGCGAGGACGACGCTAACAAGGTCTCTGAAGCAATCATCACGTTGCACAAGAACCTGAACGAGTACTTCAAGACTCTCTAGGCTCCAGCATCGAGGGTCGGCACATGCTGCCGGCCCTTACATTCTACCCTTCCTTCTCTCTGCCCCATCCCAATGGGTAGCCCAGTTGACCTGGACGATTCGAGCCACGTTGCCCCGGGCTAGCCAGACCAGAATCGAAAGCCACACCAGCACCAGGACCAGCCATGGCGAGACAGGCTCGATGGGCTTTGCAGCCAAGAACTCCAACAGCACCGTCAGAGCGAAGCAGCCAGTGCACACGGCCAGGGCATAGGCACACAGGCCTATCCAGAACCGGTAGCGCTCGCCCGCGTGGCGCCAGGTGATGATGCGGATGAAGATCGCGGCGCAGGACAGCGCCGCCAGTAGGGTCCATAGATCAGCCATTGCTACCGCCTCCTCTACGGTCGAGAAGAGACCGGAGCCACTCCGGCATCTTCCCGCCGCGAATCCACTCGAGGATGGTGATCGAGATGGTCACCACCAGCGCGGCACACACGAACGAGGCGCCGCCACTGGTTCGAGCAGCGCCAACCCCGATCAGTTCGGCAGAACCGTAGTACCCAGCGACCAGGCTCACCAGGAAGTACCCAATGCGCTTGTAGATGCTCAGGTCGGGCGCGAACAGCACGAAGAGCAGCGAGCCAGCCAGAGCACCCATAACAGCGTTCAGGTCCAGGCCAGCCCATGCCGCCCCGACAGTTACGCCCGCGGCAACGCCGCCCAGCACTCCAAGGCTCGGCTCTGCCATATGGGTCACTCCATGAATAAAAGGCCCCGGGAGGGGCAAGGGCGCTGCTGCTGATGAGGGGAGCAGCGCAGAGCAAGATGATTCGCCATGAACGAGAAAGCCCGGCTATTTAGACCGGGCTTCTCTAACTCAATTCAGAGAGCGTGCAAATGAGTTCCACTTTTCTATTGACTCTTCAGCAGCGGCCTTGTGCCTCGTGATTGCATCATTCTGCTCATCAACAAACTCAGCAATGCACTGCTTATAGTCTTCAACTTCAGATAGGAACTGATCTCGCTCGAACTCACTCGCAAACTCGTAAGGCATGTACGGCTCACTACAGTCGTCATCAGGCTGAAAGTTGTCAGCTGATGCTGCAGATGAAAGAAATAGGAGCAGCCCTAAAAAATTGGCGGTAACAACTCTGAATGCAATTTTGACCGTAGCCATAACTCCTCCTTTAGGTAGGCTCATTACGTAATAGGAGGAAAGCGGTTACAGAGCAAGCAAAAACAAAAAGCCCGGCACTTGGCCGGGCTTTTCCAGGCGTCTCGCTGCGTTCACAGCAATTCACGCTGCCATATGAACACCCTGCATTCCGCGCGTAAACACCTTTTTACGCAGCCTCTCTCATACGCTCCAAAGCGCAGTCAATCCAGGCCACGCCGGCTTTCACCAGCTCCCTGACCTTCGCCTCACCAAGGGAGTACTCCCGAGCAATTCGCAGGGCCGGCCACTTCGCTCCGAAATAGAGCCAAACAAAATCCCCCATCTGGCGATCACGGACGATCAGCCTGGCCAATGCGTGGTCGACGGCCTGGGCCAGCTCATCGGTGATGCGGTAGCACCTCGTGCTCCCCATCGGGTTGCGCAGGCTCATCACCATTGCCATCTGGGAGACACACCCAGGCACGCCCATTCCATCCATTCTCCAGTAGCCCCACTGCTCCAGCAGGTATTCGGTATCCCCCAAAGCCTTGTCGCTGTATGTGCGTGGTCGAGTCATGCGGATCTCCCCTTACCGTACTGACGCCCCTTGTAGGGCCTCGCCATCTCAACTTCTTCATCACTTGGATAGTGGCTGCCGACCAGCTCAACGAACCGATGGAAGTGGCCCTGATGCTGGACCCGGGCAACACCTACCTCGCCGTGCCGGTTCTTATCCACGATCAGCTCAGTGACACCTGACTTGCCGGCGTCGGTTTCCTGGTCGCGATGCACCAGCACCACCACGTCGGCATCGGCTTCGATCTGACCGGAGTCCCTCAAATCGCTCTTGGTGGGGCGCTTGTTGCCGCGGCTGTTGGGCGACCGGTTCAGCTGTGCGAGCAGCACCACCGGCACTGCGAGCTCCTTGGCGAGCCGCTTGATCGACTTGCTGATCTCGGTCACCTGGTCGTAGCGGCTGGCAGACTTCTGCTCCGCGTTGATCAGGCCCAGGTAATCCAGCGCTATGAGCCCCAGGCCATGCTCTCGCTTCACGGTGCGGCTAATTTGCCGAATGTCGCGCATCGTTATCGAAGCGTCGTCGCAAAAGATCAGCGGCGCCTCGTTGAGCAGGCTCACGGCTGCGGTAAGTGCCGGCCAATCACCATCAGTCATCGAGTGCCCCTCGCTGATGTGCTTAAGGGGCACGCTACCTACAGAGGCCAAAGCACGGTTGGTCAGCTCGATGTCCGTCATCTCCAAGCTGAAGACCAGTGCCGGCTCCTTGCTGACCAACGCTACGCGCTCTGCGATGCCAAGCCCAAGGGTCGTCTTGCCGCTACCCGGGGCACCAGCAACCACCACCACGTGCCCAGGACAGATGGCCGTGATGAAGGCATCAAGCGATGGAAGGCCCGTATCAAACCCCTGGACCGACTCCCCATTGAACCGGGTATCGATCTGATCGATTGCTTCGGGCAGGATCTCGCCCACGAATCGATAACGCTTGCGCTCATCCATGCCCTCAGCTTCAAGGGCCATCCAGGCCTGCTGACCCTGGCTCAAGACGTCGTCTAGTGGCTCGCCGTCCTCCAGGCGCTGGCTCATCACGTGCGCCGCAGAGATCACGCGGCGGGCGACTGAGCGCTGCTTGACGATCCTGGCGTACTCCCCTGCGTTTGCGGCGCTGGGAGTGTTCCGAACCAGCTCAGCCGCCACCGCTAAGGTCGCCTGGCCATCCGAGAGCCGCGGGCGTCCATCGGAGAGGGTCACCACATCGATCTCTCTGCCACGAGCCCGGAAAGCCAGCAACAGCCGGAAGAGCTCGGAACAGGCCGGGTGGTGGAAGTCCGTCGTTTCCAGTCGGTTCCCCAACTGCTCGATGAGATCAGGCTGCTGGATCATCGACCCAATCAGGGAATACTCCGCTTCGTGGCTGTAGAGCTTCGAAGGTGGTGCGAAGGTACTTCGATCTTCACACAGGTACTCCGGCGCGTTCATGCAGCACTCCCTACACGAGCGGACTGCCACGTGAAGGGGGCCATCAAGCCGCCGTTCTCCCGCAGTCGATCAATTGCCCTCGGGCCGATGAAGTCGGGCAGCTTCTCCCGCGTCTGGTTGCTGATGAGCACGGTGGGCAGCACCAGCTGGTAGCGGCGATCGATCACTTCGTGCAGAAGGCTGGGGGTGAAGTCCTTACCCGGCCTCGGCGTGTGCATACCCACTTCATCGATCACCAGCAGATCCACCTCTGCGAGCTCTCGCAGCAACTCGGCCTTCGACAGGCTCGCATTGCTACGGAAGCTGTCACTGACAGCCTGGGTAATCGCCTCTGCAGTCACGATCAGGCCGGATGCGCCCTCCTTCCGCACGACGTGCTGAAGAACCGCGCAGGCCAGGTGAGTCTTACCGTTGCCGATCTCGCCGAGCAGCATCAGGGCCCGCCCATGCTCGTAGTGTTCGCTGAACTTCTCGGCATAGCTCCGGCATACTCGCAGGGCTCTCTCCTTCGCAACTTCGCCGTCGGTGCTGAAGCTGTCGAAGCTGCACCGGCGGAAGCGTGGCGTAATCCCGGTGGCAATCAACGAGGCGCTCAGCTCGCGGTCCAGGTAGTCGGCCTCAGCCTCCTTGAACGGGTCGCTGTCCTTCGGCGTGTTGTGCAACGCACTCCACTCGCACTGCGGGCAAAGGCTCTTTTTCCAGGATCCGTCAAACTGCTCAATCAGGTGCTGCTCGTACTGGCCGTGCCCCTCGACCTGGCAGTTGACCAAGCGGTGTCCGGCCGTACGGGGTACTGGGCTGAACCTAGATTCTTTCATCGGGGTACATCTCCTGGGTGTGGGTTGGCACTACGAGCACAGCGCTGGTGGATCCAGGAGGCGCTCGACCGACCTCGTTGCCGGGCGCACCGATCTTGTCCGGGAACAGCCCCTGCCAGCCGTTCGCAATGCTCAACTCGATCACGGCATCGGGACGTGGATGGCTCGCCAGGTCCTCGCCCTGCTGGCTGCAGGAGGTCGGCGTAAGGGGTTTTCGGATTTCCCTGCGGTGTTGCACCCACTTCGCCCAGACATCCGGGGTGACACAGTCGGGGCAGGCGCTCACCGGATCGAACGTTGGCGCTCGAGGCTTCCGCTCCGGCTTCGGCTGAGCCTTGCCCGGACTGCTCGCCGCGTCGTCGCCCCCTTGAGGGGGTAGGGGGTGTTCTTCTTCAGGATTCGGTGAATCAGTGAATCGGAGAATCAGGGCGTTATCGGACGGTGAATCCACCGTTACAGAACTGTTATCTAACGTTGGATTAACGTTATTTTCCTCAGTGGAAGGGGTGTCCTTAACGTGCACCAAGCGTTTCTTACCGGTGACGCAGCCACCCTTTCCACGTTCGTTAACAGTGAGGAAACCGTTAGCGTCGGGCAGCGTGCTGTCCTTCTCGGTCCCGTGCGGCTTCTGATGCTTGAGGAAGTTGGCGACCTCTACGACTGCATGCCCCTCAACCTCATAACGGCTGATGAAGCCCTTCCCTGCCAACGCCTCGAGCCCACGCTCGACGTCATAGTCGTCACCAGGGAACAGCTTCATCTTGATCCGCTTGGGGCGATCCTCCAGCCGACCTTCTCGGTCAGCCAGAGTCCACAGCCCCATGAAGAGCAAACGATCGAATGGTCCGAGCTCAGCCAGCACCTCGTTCTCGAAAAACCCTGGCTTGATGTTGCGAGCGCGAGCCATCAGATATTCAGCTCCTCTGTTACACGCCGGATGAAGTCGTCATAAGGCTCAGCCATGACGATGCCTCGATCCTCCAGCGCACCGCGGTAGGCCTTGGCCGATCCGTACATCACCCAGCGCTCTCGCTCAGAGAGAGAGCGGAACTGGATATAGGTCGGCCAGGGGCCTGCGATCACTGCCGCCGGGGTGGACGTGGGCGAAATTTCTGCGGTGGAGAAAGACTGAACAGGTGGACGATTCATTACTCACCTTCCTAGGTCGATTCGGATGCTCGTGCATTCCGAAATCACACTTGCCAAATGCTGTTGTAGAAACCGAGTTCGGTTTCATCAGGCAAACCGATCCCGCCACCGCTAATGCGGTGTTTTCGAATATCAATTTGTTACTTGGTCAATGGGGTTACGGCGTAACCCCAGTTATCGATCCGAAGTTACGCAATGCGAGCCTCATGCATTCTGAGCTCAGCATTTTCGGTGGCCAGTGCCTGGAGCAAAGAGTCAACTCCAGCCTTTGCCGCTTGGAGAACAAAGTGAACTCGCCAAGCTGCGTTGTCTCTCAGAGGCTCGCCCATACCCGCTTCAAAAATCGGCTCCTCAGCAAGATCAAGCAGATCGGAAATACTGTTCAGCGCGTCCTCTAAATCGACGCCTGCGTTGACGCTGAACAGCTTCTGTTTCTTATCAACATGTCCACTTCTATGAAAGCTGACACCACTAGCGGTTTCGATCTGCGAGCGAAGCATGCTTGGCTGGAACTTAACGTTAGCGTTCATGCTGCAACCCTCTCTTGCGAATGGCTTTGGCTCACAGTTGCGCCCTCGTCGCTCTCCTGAAAACGCTCGTCCCACTCAAGCTCTATCGTGTCGAAGAACTGGCACTCCCAGATGATGGGCTTCAGATCACCGCGGCCTTGGGCGAGAAGACTGCCGCTGACCCAATCCAATGCCCTGTCGGCCTCTTCAATGGTCTTGAACGGACCCGCTAGCCCATACGGGTGGCGCTCCCGCCCTTCGATCTGAACATTGAAATAGGTGGTGGATTGCTTTTGAGAAGTACGTTTGGTAGCTTTCTCGCCGTTCATCTCTTCGTCCTCTAGACGTTTTGAATGAGCCACTCGCGCCAACGAGTGGTGATGAAGAACCGCCCAAGTGGCGGTTTTTTTCTGCCCTGCATTAGACAAATGCATGGGGTTGCGACTCGGATTGAGCCGACAGCTCGTTCTCCATTTCACGCCGAATCTCGAACGAGCGAGACTCCACGAAGCGAAGCGTTTCAATGGCGGCAGGCAGAGCTGGCCTGTCTTTCGCGTCGATCTTCCCGTCAGCCAGCACCTGGCCGCACTTCGTCACGGTGTCACCGAGGCGAGTAACCAACTGACCAAAGGCACTAACGGGGCTGCCATCAGGCCACCTTCACCGAGGCTTCTAGGACATCCAGCGCCTCACGGGCACCAGTGATCTCCCGGTGGATCATCTTCTTCTCCATCTCGGTCACGCGGTTGTCGGCCAGAGCATCAGCCACGGCGCGAGTAACGTCCGCTAACTCGGCATGCATGCCCAGTACCGCGCTCGACAGCGCCTTAGCTTCGGCCTCCTCCTTCTGCACCAGCCGGAATCCGAACTCGTCCGCCAGCGCCGCCAGGGCACGGAAGTCCTGCGTGTGCAGAAGCATCGTGTAGAGGTGGTTGATCGTGAGGCGGTGGGCGTCGTTGTCCGGGTTGGCGCGCTGCAGCAGGCTTACATGAGGAAGCCCCATCTGCGCCGCCAGCTGCTTCGCGTCGTTGTCCTTCACCGTGTCGTGGCAAGACCGCAGGAACCTGTCCATCGTAAAACCTCGCTCTTCTTTCCGTGGCGGCACCCTACGTGGCACGCCATCCTGTATTCGTGGATGGCGCCAGTCAGGCGACCTTGGGTGACTTGTCGCGAGCGCAGAGCTCTTTGGCGGTCACGAGCCCACCCGTAACCTCCTCAGCCTTGAAAGCATTCTCGGCGCTGATGGAATGGATGCCCGACAGCCAGTAAGAGATTGCTGCTTGAGATACGCCCAAAGCCTGAGCTGTCTTCGTTTGGCCGCCGAAGTGATCGACCAGCCGTTGGATAGCGGTCATTCGCCTTCCCTCAAAATAAGTCTGCTTATACATTATAGATAAGGAATCTTATTTGCAAGCCTATAAGCGCACTTATAGATTGGCGCGCATGAGCCATCTCAAAGACCGGATAAAGCAGGCGCGCGACTACGGCGGCCTGACCCAGAAGCAACTCGCCGAGCGGGTGGGCGTTTCTCAGCCAGTGATTTCTCAGCTTGAGCGCGGAGACAACCTACAGAGCGTGCACCTGCTGAAGATCGCGGAGGTGTGCGGCGTTGACCCTTCCTGGCTTTCAAGTGGTAGCGGAGAGGGGCCTGGCGCAGCAGTAGAGCGAGCTGACTCTGCTGTTTCGGCAGCTGGCAAAAGCCCTGCAGACTTGGTCCGCGCTATGCTCGCCACCAAGGCCGGAAAAGCGCTTTCGCAGGAAGCCCGGGAGCGCTTGCTGGGCGCCGCCGAGGATCAATGCGCCTCCACCTTCATCCCGGCGCCAGCGCCCGCGATGAAGGGCGAGATTGTCATCCCGCAATACGACATACGCGCTTCCATGGGCCATGGACAAGTAGCGCCCGACTATGCCGAGGTCATCAGGAACGTCATCGTCAAGGAATCCTATCTCCAAGAGAACGGGATCACCTTCACCTCCCCTGCCCATCTGGCCATGATCACCGGATGGGGGCAGTCCATGGAGGGAACCATCAACGACAAGGACCCGCTGATCGTCGACCGCGGCGTCAATGAGTTCGCCGGCGATGGCATCTACGTCCTCACCTGGAACGACCACCTGTACATCAAGCGGCTGCAGATGGTGGACAAGGAGACCATTGAGCTGATCTCCGACAACCCCAGACATAAGGACCGAGAAGTGCCCCTGACGGACGTGACCATCCACGCTAGGGTTCTGCTGATCTGGAATGCGAGAAAGGCATGAGTTCAGAGTTTTGACAGGGTTGGGTTTTCTGGTGGTCTACTGTGCGTCGGCGCAGAGGCCTTAGGCTGGCCAAATAGGGTTACTTCATATGGCGCTGGTTAACTGCAAGGAATGCGAGGCTCAGGTTTCTAGCACGGCAAAGACATGCCCAACCTGCGGAGCAAAACCAGTCGCATCGACTAGCTACGCCTGGCTTCTGCTGTTGCCAGTTAGCGGGATCATCGCCTTCCTCGGGTTCGGCATGCTGAACTCCAGCCCTGAGAAATCCAAGGCAAGAGCCGCCATCGACTATTGCTGGGAGCAGGTCGACACCCTCCCCGCCGCATCGACTAATCGCGAATTCGTCACCAAGTCATGCCAGCGCATGGTATCCAGCTACGAATCGGAGTTTGGTAAGGCCCCATCACTGAGAAGAAATTAGGCGTCACTAACAAAGAGGTTTTACCGTTCGCTATCGGATCGTGGCTCTGCGATATCGCTCCCATCAGGTTGCGCCACAGACGTGAAGAAAGGTGCCTTTCTGATCTAACACTACCCGCCGATACACGTCGCCCCCCGCGCCGAGATGTTTACCTAACAAGCAGCCGTAGCGGACGTCTGGCAGAGGGGACGCGCATAGATCAACCTCAGCATGCGGGACCTATTCTTGGACTCCCCACCCGAGATGCACTCCGCAAGCGAACCCAAGCGATATGCACGAATGACGCTCCAAAGCTACACCGGCCCTGCCAGTAATGGCAAAAGGCCAAAAACCACTACTTAATTGTTGAAGCCCCTGTTCCAACAGGCGAGAATGAGGTGCGATGGATCGCAGCTGGCGACCAATTGGTACTGGAAGGATGCCCACTAACTATCAAGCATTTCTTACCTTCCTGTTCACTAGCTTGGCTCAATCCTTCAGCAAAAATAGTAAGTATGTCTGCTATATTTTATTGGAGCGAATAAGTGCTGAGCGAGTCAGAAGAAAAGCAAGCGCAGATCATTTTTAATCTGCTCAAAGAGGCAACCAGTCAAAATGTTGTGCGTGATTTTCTCAAGGAAAAGAATATACCAATAACTGCACCAAACTGGGATACCCTTTATTCTGAGCGCATTCTTCCCGCCCTCAGACAGAAAAAGCTTGAACTTGACGACTTAGCTTCTCTGCTCCGAGAAGTAGAAGAGCAGGGAAGGCAACATACATTCATATTCAAATGCCCCCCTGCAGATGCAGCAATAATACTTAATAAAAATCGTATTCAAAAAATTGCCGCAGAGCTGGGCGTAAGCAAACTCCTATCTGAGCCTCAATACGTCGAGATGCCAGAAGAGGCGCGCCTCGTTGATATTCGTCTAGCGGAAGCCCCAAATGGAACAGGGCCAATTTCCTTAACAATTAAAATCTGTGAGTGCAGAGAGACCAACAAGCTGGTTGGCGAAGAATATGATGAGGCAACTAGTAGGAAGACTAAGACCTATGAAGTCAAGAAGCGCAGAGCTGTAAGTATTGCTCACTTGAACTCCGAAGGCGTACTGGAGCTCAGAATTGCCTCCAGGGACAACTCCAGCAAATATCACGAACAAATATCTGCAGTTCTTCGACTCACAAGCAAGTTAATTCCTATGGATTCATTTGAACAATTGTCACTTAGCAAAGCCAAAGGAAGACTTTTTTCAGATAAAGACAAACTTGTTGGAGTTGTTCGTTACACAACAACCACCGCGAAAAATGACTTCGGCGTTGCTATGAACCTTTCAGCAGCAGACATGTCGAAAAACCTTCATGATGATGGAGGCTCCACTTCCGCCATGAATGAGTTCCTCAGCAACAATGGTTTTGTGACGGGAAGCAATGTTTGGTTTATAATGCCAAATGACGCAGAACGACAAATCCATGTAATGTTGAGCGGCGAACTGAATGAGTTCGCAATAAACGCTGCCTGCACCCCAAGAGAATACTCATATGTTATCGGAAAGATTCTCTCGCTTAATTAAAAGCTTTCCTCAAATAGCCGACTCTTTAAGGAGAGTGGCTGATCACCTCGGTGATATTGAGGCGCGAGAAGGCGGCCGCGTCTATGATGTAGTTATGGACACTAGTCGCCTTTATGATATTTCTCAAGCCGGCAGCTCTGCACGTTTTGCAAAACTATTAGCTCTTCTTCTGGACGAAAGCATTCTAAAAAGAAGATATATCATTCGCTCCCCACTTGGCCCAGAGATAATGGAAGTAGATAGTTGGTATAACTGTCCCAAATCTGTTTACGACCCTCTGCAAGGTATGGAAATGGAGGTCAGCGACGAAGATTTGGCTACCATTTTTAACGTGGTGAATAATGGATACCACTGATATTGTCCGCCTAGTTGAGACGCTTTGGAAAACCACTGAGCCAGCCAAAAGAAGAGAAGCCTTTTCTGCTATAAGAATCACCATCCCCCCGAAGCATTTATCCCTTTTCGATTGTTTAGTTGATAATAAACGAGAGGGAATAAAAGATAGCTCCGAGTCAAAAATTCTAGTTTTGATACATGGAATCCAGACAGATGGATCTTGGCAGCGCCATGTCCAGGAAAAAATGGCTGGAGTAGCCGCCCTTCAGGTGCATGACCTCGGCTATGATGTTTTTACTGCTATTCAGCTTTTCGGACCATTTCGCTCTGGCCCCGTAAATAAAATTGTTCGTGAAATCAGAAAAATCAAGACGGAAGAGCCATTAGCTTCAATTTGTGTAATTGCTCATAGCTATGGCAGCTACATTGTTAGCAGAATCTTAAATGAGCATCCCGATATACGATTTAGCAAGATCATTATATGCGGCGCCATTATTCCCAGAAACTACCCTTGGGATCGAAATGCCAAAGAACTCTCTAAAAACTCGATAATCAACGACGTCGGGACGAGAGATATTTGGCCACTGTTTGCTACATGCACAACTATAGGTTACGGAAGCTCGGGACGACGTGGATTCCAAAATGCTTCTGTCACCGACAGGTACTTCGACTACTCTCATAGTGAGTTTTTCGAGGAAAAACATCAGCACGTAGAGAAATTTTGGCGCCCAATCATCGAAAACGACAACATCCCCTCTTCCGACTGGGACACTAAAAAAGGGAAAACAAATTTTGGGGTTCTGCTGCTATCCCATCCAGTATATGGAAGACTTTTAGTTGTTCTAGCCATATCAATCATTACTGTACTTTTAAAATGTTTACTGAGTTGTAAATGGTGATGGAAGCCCCGCACAGTGCGGGGCTTATCATTCCGCCCCCACACCTCGTCCGGCTCCGTATTCTCTTCGTCCATGTTGTCCCAGTAGGCGTAGTCGGCCTGCGCTGCCGCTAACTGCAGCCTGAAGATCTTAAACAGGTTAGGGACTGGCGCGAGCCCATGCTCGCGCCACAGCGATCGTGATCAGAACGGCGCCGGCATCTCCACCGACTCCTTCCAGAGCACCTTCAGCTCCTCCTCCTCGATCTCAGGATCGCCCTCCTCCTGCTGCGCCCACTGCAGCGTCACCGTGCCGTCGTCGTTGAAGTCCATCTCGATTCCATCTGTCTCGGCCAGCAGCCCCATCACCTCCTCCCACGCCTGATCATCGTCTGTGTCCAGCCGGTGGATCGTCACGCGCCGGTCCAGCTGCGACTTCGGTGAATTGATCATCTCCGACACCCTCAAGCCCAGGCGCTCACGGCTACTCATCACGCGGCGTTCGGGTTGCTTCTGGGTCATCTGCTTGGCCATTGGCTTACTCCTCATTACTGGATATTTATACAGTAATTCGGCAAATCGTCAGCATCAACGTCATTTCAAATATATAAGATTGCTTATTGACCACATAAAATAAGCTGACTTATATTTGATTCACGCCAGCAGAACACCGCCGGCACAGAAGCCGGAGTCTCACCGGCTACCACGGCCCAGGGGAATCGAGGTCCAGGCCCCGAGAGGGATCGACCTGCTCCATACCGGAGAACTCAACCATCAACGGAGAGGACGAGATAGCCGGCGCAGCAGCGCGGCTACACAAGCAAGACGCACCACGGAACCCAACAAGGGGCTTCACAGAGGCGGAGCAACTACCCAGCCAGGAGGTCGACCATGTTCAATAGGATCAAGCACACCGGAAGCAGCGAAGGGATGACGACCGCCTGTTACGCAGATGGCGAAGTGATTGGAGAAATCAGCTTCTTTGCAAGCCATCAGCGCACCTGCATTCTCAGCTCTATCGGCCCCGATGAGCTCATCCGCGAGTGCGCACTTGTTCATCGATACAGCGGGCCTGCCAAGCGCCACAAAGCACACGCCAGAGACGAGATCAACAGCTACGCACCGCAGTTGCGTAACACCAAGAATTCGTAAAGCCAGGACTTCGAATCCTGGCTGTAGCTCTACTGCCCGCCGAGAGGTTGCGGATCCTGCGCCTCGCGGTCGCGCCTGAAGGAACCACGGCTCTGTCGAGCAGCCTTCTTGCGAGTGCCACCGTTGCATTCCTGGCAGGACAGGGTGAGGTTGTAGAGCTCGTCAGAGAACAGACCGGCCGTCATTCCTTGCACGGCATTCTGTTCCAAACGCTGTGGCGCTGTGTGATCGCCCTGTATGCCTGCAGAGGTGATCCAGCGCTGACACCATTCGCACCGGAAGAAGATCTGCCTTTGCCCGCGAATATCCTCAACGGCGAATAGCGATTGGCGGTATGCGCGATTGATGACCATCGCCTTATAGGAATGACCAGGCCAGTCCTCAATCTCCCAGCGCTTCCCATCGACATCTTTGTACTCAGGCATTTCCATGCCCTCCATGCGTGATCGCGTAGAAAGACATAGACCATTGCCGCGTCGCCTGCCCGACTCACCGACAAACGATCTCTCAACTACAGCCTGCCAGCTCTGCTGGCGGGGAGGACTCCTTATGTCTGCAGCTCACCAAAGCACTGAGGACGCACACGACAAGCTCACCGAGGTGCAATTCGCCGCCTTCCTCGGCACCACCGTCGCAGCACTGCGGACCAGGCGCTTCCGCAAGCAGATCCCCGAAGGGGTCTGGATCAAGCTCGGCCGCGAAACCATCTACAGCAAACGGAGATACGATGAATGGCTGGAAAACCAATGGACTTGCCCGCCGGGGTGGAAATCTTCCGCAACTCCCTCCGCGTCCGCTTCACCTGGAACGGAAGACGTCGCAGCGAAACACTTCCGCTTCCCGTCACGCAAAAAGGCATCCAGGCTGCATCCCGACTGCGTGCTCATGTAATTGGCCTGATAAAGATGGACCTGCTGGACGACGCCAAGTACGCCGAGCTTTTCCCAAGCTCGGCGAACGTGGCAGGGCTCAACACCTTCGGTGAATACGCCCAGCTCTGGCTGGACAGCCGGGGGATGTCGAAGGGCACCAGGGGCAACTACGTCAGCGCGCTGAACCTCTACTGGCAGCCCCATCTGGCCAAAACCCGCATCGACCTGATAACCACCACCCTGCTCCGAAAGATCATCGCGGACACCGAATGGTCATCGCCTGGGGTGAAGCGCAACGCCATCTGGCGCCTTGGCACGGTGCTGCGCACGGCCGTTGAAGACGGCGTCATCGACAAGAACCCCGCAGAGCCCATTGAGTTGCCACGGCGCGGGAAGAAGGAGGTTGACCCCTTCACCCAAGAGGAGGCGGACCAGATCATCGAGGCGATGTATGCCCGTGATTTCTGGCCGAGCAGCATCTACGCGGCGCTCTACGAATTCATGTTCTATTCGGGGCTGAGGATCGGCGAGGCAATTGCGCTGCAGTGGGACGCCGTCGACCTCCAGAAACGGACAGTGCGGGTATTCCGGGTAGTTGCACTGGGGGAAGTAGAGGAGCGCACCAAGACCCACAAGGACCGGACGGTGCTGCTGAACGATCGCGCCATCCACGCGCTGGAGTTTGCCCTGGCATATGCCGAGCGCCGGAAGAAGGGAGAGGGGCGCATCAAGGAAACGCCGTTCGTCTTCCCGCCGTCGAAGAACAGCGAGTTCATCAAGCAGACTTCCGACGTCCACCACCAGTGGCGACCGATCCTCAAGGGCCTGGGTATCCGGTACCGCAAGCCATATAACTGCCGTCACACCTATGCGACAATGTGCCTAATGTCAGGCATGAACCCCGCCTTCATCGCACAGCAGTTGGGCAATAGCGTCCAAATGCTTCTCTCTACGTACGCCCGCTGGATCAACTCTGGCTCCGATTGGACCGAGATTGCGAAGTTAAATACTGGTATCAAATCGGTATCGACTTCGGCAGACAGCTTGTAAGTCATTGAAAGGTAAAGCTCTTGATCTCCACCGCAAATATCACCATGCAGTTCGGCCCCAAGCCGCTGTTCGAGAACGTTTCCGTCAAGTTCGGCAACGGCAACCGCTACGGCCTGATCGGCGCCAACGGCTGCGGCAAGTCGACCTTCATGAAGATCCTCGGCGGCGATCTGGAGCCTTCCGGCGGCCAGGTGATGCTCGAGCCGAACGTGCGCCTGGGCAAGCTGCGCCAGGACCAGTTCGCCTATGAGAACTTCAGCGTCATCGACACCGTGATCATGGGCCACGAGGAACTGTGGCGGGTGAAGGCCGAGCGCGACCGCATCTACTCCCTGCCGGAGATGAGCGAGGAAGACGGCATGGCCGTGGCCGAGCTGGAGACCGAGTTCGCCGAGATGGACGGCTACACCGCCGAATCCCGTGCCGGCGAGCTGCTGCTCGGCCTGGGCATCCCGCTGGCACAGCATTTCGGCCCGATGAGCGAAGTCGCTCCCGGCTGGAAGCTGCGCGTGCTGCTGGCCCAGGCGCTGTTCTCGGACCCGGAAGTGCTGCTGCTGGACGAACCGACCAACCACCTGGACATCAACACCATCCGCTGGCTGGAAAACATCCTCACGGCGCGTAACAGCACCATGATCATCATTTCCCACGACCGCCACTTCCTGAACAGCGTGTGCACCCACATGGCGGACCTGGACTACGGCGAGCTGCGCCTGTTCCCGGGCAACTACGACGAGTACATGACCGCGGCGACCCAGTCGCGCGAGCAGCTGCTGGCCGACAACGCCAAGAAGAAGGCGCAGATCGCCGAGCTGCAGACCTTCGTCAGCCGCTTCTCCGCCAACGCCTCGAAAGCCAAGCAGGCCACCTCCCGCGCCAAGCAGATCGACAAGATCCAGCTGGCCGAGGTCAAGCCGTCCAGCCGCGTCAGCCCATTCATCCGCTTCGAGCAGCACAAGAAGCTGCACCGCCAGGCGGTGACCGTGGAGAAGCTGGCCAAGGGCTTCGAGGACAAGCAACTGTTCAAGGGCCTGGACCTGCAGATCGAAGCCGGCGAGCGCGTCGCCATCATCGGCCCCAACGGCATCGGCAAGACCACCCTGCTGCGCACCCTGGTCGGTGAAATGACCCCGGACGCCGGCAGCGTGAAATGGACCGAGAGCGCCGAGCTGGGCTACTACGCCCAGGACCACGCCCACGACTTCGAAGACGACGTCACCCTGTTCGACTGGATGGGCCAGTGGACCCAGGGCGGCGAGCAGCTGGTGCGCGGCACCCTCGGCCGCATGCTGTTCTCCAACGACGAGATCCTCAAGTCGGTGAAGGTGATCTCCGGTGGTGAGCAGGGCCGCATGCTGTTCGGCAAGCTGATCCTGAAGAAGCCCAACGTGCTGGTGATGGACGAACCTACCAACCACCTGGACATGGAATCCATCGAGGCGCTCAACCTGGCGCTGGAGAACTACCCGGGCACGCTGATTTTCGTCAGCCACGACCGCGAGTTCGTCGGCTCCCTGGCCACCCGCATCATCGAACTCTCGGAGACCGGCGTGACCGACTTCAGCGGCACCTACGACGACTACCTGCGCAGCCAGGGCGTGATCGTCTGACGCCCCGCTCCGCCCCATGAAAAAGCCCCGCCGATGCGGGGCTTTTTCTTGCCTGCGCGCCCCCTAGCCGGGCAGCCCCGCCAAGGCGGCGCGCAGCCGCTGGGTGCCGGGGCGCTGGCAGGTGATGGCCACCGCCTCCAGCCCCAGCCAGGTGGCGAGGCTGCGCAGCTGCTCGGCCAGGGCCTGGATGCCGGCCTCGCTCAGGCCCCGGGGCTCTTCGTGCAGGGCATGCACCGCGAGGCGGTCCTGGGCGCGTTCGGCGCGCAGGTCGACCCGGGCAGGCAGGCGTTCGTCGTGCAGGAAGGGCAGCACGTAGTAGCCGTACTGGCGCTTCTCCGCCGGGGTGTAGATCTCCAGGCGGTAGCGGAAGTCGAACAGGCGCTCGGTGCGGGCGCGCTCCCATACCAGCGAGTCGAAGGGCGAAAGCAACGCACTGGCGCGCACCTTGCGCGGCACCGTCGGTTCGCCGATGCAGTAGCCGGGCTGCTTCCAGCCGCGCACAGTCACCGCCTGCAGGTCGCCGTTCTCCACCAGCTCGGCGAGGGTCTGGCGGCTGTCGGCCGGGTCCAGCCGGTAGTAATCGCGCAGGTCCTTCTCGGTGGCCACGCCCAGGGCCTGCGCCGAGTGCAGCAGCAACTGGCGGATGGCGGCGTCTTCCGGCAGTTCGACAGCGTTGAGCAGGTCCGCCGGGATCACCCGCTCGGGCAGGTCGTAGAGGCGCTCGAAGCCGCGACGGCCGGCGACCGTCACCTCCCCTGCGGCGAACAGCCACTCCATGGCGTGCTTTTCGGCGCTCCAGTCCCACCAGGGGCCGGCACGCTCCTGGCGGGTGCTCAAGGCACCGGCACCCAGGGCGCCCTGCTCACGCACGGCGGCGAGCACGCGCTGGATCACCTCCTGCTGCTCGCGACCGAAGCGCGCCATCTGCTGGTAGATACCCCGCCCCTGGGCCGCCCGCTGCATGCGCCAGCGCAGCGCCGGGTAGAGGTCCAGCGGCAGCAGCGAGGCCTCGTGGCCCCAGTACTCGAAGAACTCGCGACGGCGCGGCTTGCCCCAGGCCAGTTCGTCCAGCAGCTCGCGCGGGTAGTCGCCGAGGCGCGAGAAGAACGGCAGGTAGTGCGAACGCACCAGGGCGTTGACCGAGTCGATCTGCACCACGCCAAGACGCCCGGCCAGCGCACGGACGTGGCTGGCGCGGATGGCGCCACGGGGCGGCCGCATGAAGCCCTGGGCGGCCAGGGCCAGGCGGCGGGCTTCGGCGGCGCTGAGTTCGAGGGGCATCGGCGGGGTCCTGGCGGCGGGATCAGCCCAGGACATTAGCACCCGTCGCGGTGGCTTTCCCATCGTTCGGCAAGGTCGCCGGCGGCGGGAAGGGATGGCGGAAGGTGAACGCCCGTGGCCCCGGCCCCTGCTCACGCAGCAGGGCCAGGCGTTCGGCGGCTTCCCGGGCATCGGGGCGATGCCCGGCGGGCACCCACCAGCACACCAGATGCGCTTCGCTGATGCGCGCGAACCACTCGTTGCGGCGCTTGAGCATCTCGGTGTGGGCACCGCGGTAGGTGAAATCGCGCAGGGATTCCATGTCCCGCCAGACCGAGAGGTTGACCAGCACGTCGTCGCCGAAGGGGCGGATCGCCGTGGCGTCACCGCCCTCGTCCTCCAGGCGCCATACGTAGCCGGGCGACGCTTCCGCCAGGCCATTGATGCGCGCCAGGTTGGCGACGAAATCGGCCATGCCGGGGGAATCCAGCGGCGCGGTCATCAACGCGATATTCAGTTGTGCCAGTTCGAAGGCCGGGGCCATCGGGGGTCTCCTTTCCGTGTGGCGTCAGATATCGAGGGTCAGGGTGTGCATCACCTGGGCGTTGCCGCCAGCCATCAGGCGCTGGATGCGGCCTTCGCCGTCCAGGTCTAGGTCGACGGTGATCAGGCTCGGCGAGGCCGGTTGCATCAGGTAGCCCTGTTCGATCAGCAGCTGCGCCCCGGGCAGGCCCATGCGGTCGTGCAGGTAGCAGGCCAGTGGCCCGGCGGCCATGCCGGTGGCCGGCTCCTCGGGGATGCCGAAGCGCGGCGCGAACATCCGCGCACCCGCCACGCGGCCAGGTTGGCGGCTGTCACGGGAGAAGGCGTAGAAGCCCACCACGTCCAGCTCCTCGCTGATGCGTTCGAGGGCATCCAGGTCGGTGCGGATGCTCGCCACATCGGCTTCGCTGCGCAGGGGCACGACGACGAAGGCGACCCCGGTGCTGACCCGCGACGGCAGCAACCCCTCGGCCAGTTGCCCAGGCTCCAGGCCCAGGGCCGCGAGGCTTTCCGCCAGCAGGCGCGAGCCCGGCTCGACGTCCTGGTACTGCGGCGCGCGCTGCTCCATGAACACCCGCTCGCCCTCGATGAAGATGTCGCGGTTGCCGTCGATGGTTTCCTTGTTGCTCCAGCCCTCGCCGACCCGGCCCAGCTGGCGCAACAGCGAGAAGGTGGCCACGGTGGCGTGGCCGCAGTGGGGGATCTGCCGGTTGGGGGTGAAGAACTCCAGCTTGAAGGCGGCCTGCCCGGAGTCGGAGACGAAGGCCGTCTCCGACAACCCGAGCTGGGCGGCGATCGCCTGCTTCTGCGCCGCGCTGAGCGCATCGGCACCGACCACTACACCGGCGGGGTTGCCACCCTGCCCGCCATCGACGAACGCATTCACGATCCTGACTTCGACTTGCATCGCTTTTCCTTGTTGTGTGGGTGTTGCGTGGGTTCATTGTTGCCGGGGGTAGCTGCGTGGGTTCATTTGCCCAGCGGGTCGTCCCAGAAAGGCCGCTCGCTTTCCTGCATCACATCGCCCCGGGTCAGGCCCAGGTCCTTGAGCATGGCATCACTCAGGCCGGCCAGCTCACGGCGCTGGCTGTACAGCTGGTACCAGCGCAGCAGGCGGGTACCGAGGGAAAGATGGGAGCCACGAACGGCGGGCCGGTGGGTGGGGTGCAGCGTGCCTACGAAACCGAATTGACCTTTCATCGCATCGCCCTCCTTGTGGGGTTGGCGCCAGTTTCCCGCGACGCTTATGATCAATCCAACGAATGTTTCTTATGCACTGCATCTCAGGAATTGATGAATGAGCTACCCCGCCATCGACACCGAACTGCTGCGCACCTTCGTCGCCATCGCCGACAACGGTGGCTTCACCCGCGCAGCGGAAGTGGTCAACCGCACCCAGTCGGCCGTGAGCATGCAGATGAAGCGGCTGGAAGAGGACGTGCTGGAACGCACGGTGTTCGAGCGTGACGGCCGCCAGGTGCGCCTGACCGCCGAGGGGCAGATATTGCTGAGCTATGCGCGGCGCATCCTCAAGCTGCACGGCGAGGTAATGACCACCCTGCGCGAGCCGCACATGGTCGGCTCGGTGCGCATCGGCACCCCGGACGATTACGTGATGCGCTTCCTGCCCGGCATCCTTTCGCGCTTCGCCCAGTCCTACCCGTTGGTGCAGGTGGAGGTGCATTGCGAGTCGTCCTCGCAGTTGCTGCAGCGCCAGGACCTGGACCTGTCCATCGTCACCCGCGAGCCGGGCACCGAGATCGGCCAGTTGCTGCGCCAGGAGCGCTTCGTCTGGGCCGAGGCCATCGGCTTCAGCCCCCACGAGCAGACCCAGTTGCCGCTGGCGATGTTCAACACCGACTGCTTCTGCCGCGCCTGGGCCTGCAACGCACTGGACGCCATGGAGCGCCCCTACCGCGTCGCCTACACCAGCCCGAGCCTGTCGGCGATCATGGCGGTGGTCAGCGCCGGCCTGGCAGTCACCGCCCAGTTGCAGAGCCTGATCACCACCGACATGCGCATCCTCGGTGAAGCGGAGGGGCTACCCACCCTGCCCGCCTGCAGCATCGTGCTGGTGCGCAACCCCCGCAGCAGCTCGCCGGTCACCGAGACCCTGGCCGAGCACATCGTCGAAGGCTTCCGCCTGTAGCTCCGGTAGCGGACCATCGGCGGGCGTTCTGCACTCGCGGAGCGCCCGTCCTGCCCACGCCACGCACAGCGCCAAGTTCGATCACTCGAACGCCAGCATCACCGCACACACCAGCAGGAACACGCAGAATGCCGTGCGCAGAACCCGTTCCGGCAGGGCGTGGGCCAGGCGCACGCCCCAGCTGATGCTGAGCAGGCCGCCGACAGCCAACGGGATGCCCATCGCCCAGTCGACGTGGTGGTTGAAGCCGTAGGTGGCGAGGGTCACCGCCGTGCTGGGTGCGGCGAGGGACAGCGACAGCCCCTGGGCAACCACCTGGGTGGTGCCGAAGACGCTGGTGAGCACCGGCGTGGCGACCACCGCCCCACCCACGCCGAACAGGCCGCCCATGGCGCCGGCGAAGCCACCGAGCACGCCCAGCCAGGGCCAGGGGTGGCGCAACTCGGCACTGGTGGCGGCCTTGGCCATGAACATCCGCGCGAAGTTGTAGGCCGCCAGCACCAGCAGGAAGGCGACGAAGGCCAGGCGCATGCTCTCCGCCTCGATGCGCACCGCGAACAGCGAGGCCAGCCAGGCGCAACCAAAGCTGGTCACCGCCAGCAGCAGCGCATAGCGCGGGTCGATGCGATTGCGCTGGTGGTAGCGCCACAGCGCCAGCAGCACGTTGGGCACCACCATCACCAGCGCGGTGCCCTGTGCCAGTTGCTGGTCCAGGCCGAAGAACACCCCCAGGGCGGGAATGGCGATCAGCCCGCCACCGATGCCGAACAACCCACCCAAAGTGCCAAGAGCCGCACCGAGCACCACATTCAACGCAATTGCCAGCAGGTCCATAACGCCTCCGTTCCGATGACGCGCATGCTACGCAGCGGCGGCTACCACGGAAACGCACAGCAGCGCACAATGGCTTTGCGAAATCCGCATAGGCACCTCCATGAATCCCGATGCACTGACCGACCAACTGGCCCTCTTTCTCGATGTACTGGAAGCGGGCAGCTTCTCTGCTGCCGCCCGGCGCCACCCGCTGACGCCTTCGGCCGTGGCCCGGCGCATCGACGCCCTGGAGCGCGGCCTCGGCAGCGCCCTCTTCACCCGCAGCACCCACGCGGTGCGCGCCACCCCGGCAGGCCTGGCCTTTGCCGAGCGGGCAAAACGGATACTCGCCGAATTGCGCCTGGCACGTGCTGAGGCCGTGTCCCTGAGCAGTGCACCGGAGGGGTTGATCCGCATTGATGCACCCGCCCCGTTCGGCCGTCGTCACCTGGCGCCGGCCATCGCCGAATTCCTCGTCACCTACCCGGGCCTGGACGTTCAGTTGCGGCTGATCGACAGCTTCATCGACATGCACGGCGCCCACCTGGGCGAGGTGGACCTGGTGCTGCGCATCGGCCCGCTGGCCGACACCCGCCTGGTGGCGACGCCGCTATCGCCCCTGGTGCGCGTGCTCTGCGCCAGCCCCGATTACCTGCGCCGACGCGGCGTACCGAGCGACGCCCGCGAGCTGACCGAGCACGACGGCCTCGACTGGGATGCCCTCGCACCGCCCTATGCCTGGCGCTTCGAGGTGGAGGGCCGCGCCCAGGTGATCCGCCCCCGGCGCATGCGCATGACCGCGAACAACGCCGAAACCCTGCTGTTCAGCGCCGTCGCCGGACTGGGCGTCGCCCACCTGCCGACCTGGCTGATCAGCGACTACCTGCTGCGCGGGGAACTGGTGCCGCTGCTCTGCGAAAACGGCTTGCCCGCTCCGGAACCGAGCGGGATCTACGCCCTGCGCCTGGAGGGCGAAGCCAGCTCGCGGAGCCGGCTGTTGCTGGAGTTTCTCAAAAACCGCTTTGGCCCCGTACCGCCCTGGGACCTGGCCCTGAGCGGGCTGGGGCAGTCTTGAGGGTACGGTGCGGCAACGCCGGCGAAACGCTTCGCGAGCAGAGCTCGCTCCTACCGATCCAGGGCAGAGCGGGCAAGCGCCGCAACGTAGGATGGCGTAGAGCGAAGCGAAACCCATCACCACAGAATAACCGCCCGGATCAAAGCCCGGGCGGCCGCGCCATCAGTTGGGCAGTTGCACCACGCGGGTGCTGGCGGTCAGGTCGTGCAGGCAACGGCGATCCGCGCGGAAGATGAACAGGTAGTTCGCCAGCAATATCAGGCCGCCGATGATCGGGATGTAGGCAACCAGGCCCCAGAGCAGGTAGCGCTTGAGGTACATCGTGATCCACTCGGGCTTGTTGCCCTGCAGGTCGACGATGGCAAGCTTGAGCACGCGCTTGCCGACGGTCTGGCCGTAGTTCTTCAGGAAGTGCCCGTTGATCGCCAGGAACACCACGATACCCACCAGCGAACCCAGCGCCTGCTGGCCGAAGCCGGGCTGCACGCCCTCCATGAGCCCATCGTAGACACCCAGCAGGTAGCTGATGGGGATGGTGACGCACAACAGGATCAGCCCGTCGATGAGCGCAGCGCCGAAGCGCGAGCCGCGGGCGGCCAGCGGCAAGCCGGTGGCCTCGTGGGTCAGCTCCGCCTGGGGCGATTGGTAGGGGTTCTGGGCATCGGTCATTTGCAGCTCTCCTTGCAGGGGTCTAGCCGGCAATTCTGGCTGCTGCGCACGGCGGCGCAAGCCCCCGTGCACCAGAATGAGAACCGGTCAAATTTTGCTCACGAAAGGCTTGTGCGCTAAATTACGTCCATTCCCGCCCTCAGGAGGCCGCCATGAACACCCCGCTGGAACGTTGCGACGATCTGCTGCTCGATAACCAACTGTGCTTCGCCCTCTACTCCACCTCCCTGCTGATGACCAAGGTGTACAAGCCGCTGCTCCAGGAACTGGGCCTGACCTACCCGCAATACCTGGCGATGATGGTGCTCTGGGAAGGCGACGGCATCACCGTGGGCGATATCAGCGCCCGCCTGCTGACCGACCCGGGCTCCCTCACGCCCCTGCTCAAGCGCCTGGAAGCCGAAGGCCTGATCACCCGCACCCGCAGCAGCGCCGACGAGCGCGTGGTGGAGCTGCACCTCACCGAAAAAGGCCGCGCCCTGCACCAGCAGGCCCAGCGCGTGCCCGCCTGCATCCTCGCCGCCAGCGAGATGGACATCGCCGGCCTCGGCCAACTGAAGGACGAGCTGGTGAGCCTGCGCAGGAGCTTGCAAAAGGCCGTCTGACGGCCTTATTCCCATCTGGCTGAGCGCTATTCGTTTTTCTTCTGAATAAATATCTTGCGCGCAAACTAAATGATCGATAACGTTCGCTCCACGCACTTAGTTAGCGCGCAATATTTTACGAAGCCAAACGAATCCAGCGGAGAATCACCATGAACACCCAGCGCATCGCAAACCTCCTCACCGGTAGCCTCCTCGCCCTGTCCATCGGCAGCGCCTTCGCCGCCGGCAGCCCCGGCGTCGAACACAACACCCAGGCCTTCCTCGAAGCCCTCGAAGCCGGCAACGGCAAACCGCTGGAAACCCTCGCGCCGAAAGAGGCCCGCGCCGTACTGGTAGGCGCCCAGGCCGGGGTCAAGGTCGACCTCTCCGGCACCCGCGTCGAGAACAAGACCATCAGCATCAAGGGCCAGCCCCTGGAGCTGACCATCGTCCGCCCCGAAGGCGCCAAGGGCGACCTGCCGGTGTTCATGTTCTTCCATGGCGGCGGCTGGGTGCTGGGCGACTACCCCACCCACGAGCGCCTGATCCATGACCTGGTGGTGAACTCCGGCGCGGCGGCCGTGTATGTGAACTACACCCCCTCCCCCGAAGCCAAGTACCCCACCGCCATCAACCAGGCCTACGCGGCGACCCAATGGGTGGCCGAGCACGGCAAGGACATAGGCGTGGACAGCTCGCGCCTGGCAGTGGCCGGCAACAGCGTCGGCGGCAACATGGCCGCAGTGGTGGCGCTGATGGCCAAGGAACAGGGCACCCCGAAACTGCGCGCCCAGGTGCTGCTGTGGCCGGTGACCGACGCCAACTTCGAGACCGCCTCGTACAACCAGTTCGCCCAGGGGCACTTCCTCACCAAACCGATGATGCAGTGGTTCTGGGACAGCTACACCACCGACCCGAAGCAGCGCGCCGAGATCCACGCCTCGCCGCTGCGGGCCACCACCGAGCAGCTCAAGGGCCTGCCGCCGACCCTGATCCAGACCGCCGAGTTCGACGTGCTGCGTGATGAAGGCGAAGCCTATGCCCGCAAGCTGGATGCCGCCGGCGTCGAAGTCACCGCCGTGCGCTACAACGGCATGATCCACGACTACGGCCTGCTCAACGTGGTCAACCAGGTTCCGGCGGTGCGCTCGGCCATGCTTCAGGCCGGCGCCGAACTGAAGAAGCACCTGCAGTAACCGCGACGGTTGAATCGCAGGCAACAAAAAGCCCGGCCTAGGCCGGGCTTTTCACATCTCGCGAAAGGCTTAGGCCTTGACGCGGGATTTGTACTCGCCGGTGCGGGTATCGATCTCGATGGAGTCGCCGATTTCGCAGAATGCGGAAACCTGCAGCTCGGCACCGTTGTTCAGGCGAGCGGTCTTCATCACTTTGCCGGAGGTATCGCCACGCACGGACGGCTCGGTGTAAGCGATCTGGCGAACGATGGTGGTCGGCAGTTCAACGGAAATGACTTTCTCGTTGAAGAAGATGGCTTCGCAGACGTCGGTCATGCCGTCTTCGATGAAGGTCAGTACGGCTTCCAGATCGTCTTTCTCGATCTCGTACTGGTTGAATTCGCTGTCCATGAACACGTACAGCGGATCGGCGAAGTAGGAGTAGGTAACTTCCTTGCGATCCAGGATTACCGGTTCCAGCTTGTCGTCGGCCTTGTACACGGTCTCGGTGGCGGAACCGTTGAGCAGGTTCTTCAGCTTCATCTTGACGACTGCGCTGTTACGGCCGGACTTGTTGAACTCGGCTTTCAGGATGACCCAGGGGGAGCCATTGATGTTGGCAACCTGGCCAGCGCGGAACTCTTGAGCGGTTTTCATACGAATATCCGATTTGGATGAGTGACAAAAAACAGGCCGCGTATCATATCCAATTTGTATAAAAATGCACCAGCCCCGCAGCCAGATCCCGCCGCCCCGCCTGCAAGCCGCACCATTGCTCGGCGTGAGCCTGCAGTTGGGCCTCGAACGGCTGTAGCGCCAGCCAGGCGGCGCCCACGTCACCGCCTTGGTTCCAGGCGCGCCAGGCCGCCAGCAACGCCTGCGCCGGGGCATCATCCAGGCCGGCGACATAGAGCGCGAGGAAGGCCTCGAGCTTCTCCAGGTGGACGTCCTCTTCCTGCTGGTAGATGTGCCAGAGCAACGGCCGGCCGGCCCATTGGGCGCGCACGAAGGAGTCCTCCCCACGCACGGCGTTGAAGTCGCAGCACCAGAGCAGGCGGTCGTAATCGTCCTGGGGCATGAAGGGCAGCACCTGCACGGACAGGTTGCCGCGCTGGCCCTTGGCGCCGACGGCCAGTGAATCGACACCGAGCCCGCGCGCCACATCGCCCAGCACACGCCCCTCCGGCACCAGCAACTGGGTGGGGCGCGGCGCGGCCGCCAGCACATCGAGCCAACCGGGCAGCGCCGCGTTCTCGTAGGCGAACAGGGAGATCAAGCGGGCACCGGCAACCCGCTCCACGCCAAGCGTTCGCAGGAACTCGGCCTGGGCGGCGGCATCACTGCGCAGCGCGTCCCGTCGTTCGATCAGCCCACGCTCACGCAGCAGACCGCCGGTGCCTTCGCTGAAGCCGGGGAAGAAGAAGAACTTCTGCAACCCGCCGGCCTGCGGGGATGGCAGGCCGTGAAAGCTGCCGACCCAGTCTTCGGCACTGAGGTATTCCAGGTTCAACCAGAGCGGCGTCCTGTCGCGTGCAGCCATGGCGTCTATGTAGGTGGCGGGCAATTGGCAGGCGAACGCCTCGATCACTGCATCCGCAGGCTCCACCGGCTGCCACTCGGCCGCCCAGCGACGCACTTCCACACCCTGACGCAGCTGGCAATCGGCTGCGGCGTCGGCATCCGGGCACAGGCGCGCGAAGGCGGCCGGCTCGTCCACCCACAGGCGCACCTGCAAGCCATGCTCGGCGACCAGCTGCCGTGCCAGGCGCCAGGTCACGCCGATGTCGCCGTAGTTGTCGACGACGCTACAGAAAATATCCCAGTTCACATGGGGCTTCCGCGATAAAAGCCGGCAGTTTACCTGCAGCCGGCCCGGGCGGAAAAAACAAGGCCCGCCAAGTGGCGGGCCAAAGGGGGTGCGGGATGGGCACCAGGAATAAACGGGCAGCCCCACGCTGCCAAAATGCGCCGGAGCAGGCGCAAGAAACCTCAGGCGGCCATGGCCAGGAAACCCTTGTGGCGCTTGGCCATTTTCGCCATCTCCAACTCCCAGATGGCCTTGCTTGCGCTGGCCATGTCCTGGGTGGTGTAGGGGCCGGATTTGCGCTGGCCGTCGATCACCACGAACCAGCAGGCGAGATGCCCTTGCGCTCGCAGCGCCTCGGGGACTGCACTTCCAACCAGGGACATGATGTCGATATGTGGCATGGCGACCTCCTTAACTCTGTTGGGAGCCACTTTATGGGGGCCTGGCGCGGCTTTGAAATCAGTCGTCTCGATAGTGCTTATGGATAA
This sequence comes from Aquipseudomonas alcaligenes MRY13-0052, assembly GCA_000474255.1. Taxonomy (GTDB): domain Bacteria; phylum Pseudomonadota; class Gammaproteobacteria; order Pseudomonadales; family Pseudomonadaceae; genus Metapseudomonas; species Metapseudomonas solani. The sequence goes on along the minus strand of BATO01000014.1, from coordinate 83,244 downwards.
GCGCAATCACAGCCGGCAGCCCGTTCGGGAAAATCGGCAAAACCAATTCCCGCCCTGCCCGTCTATTGGCAAGGACACCCCGGCAAGGAGGAAGACATGAACGGGCACAACCGCTACGAGATCATCTACAAGGAAAACGGCAGCCCACGCGCCTTGATGGTCGAGGTGGATTACCAGCCGTCCAGCGCCGACATCTACGGGTTGCTGATGGAGAAACACGGCATCCCCTTTACCGGGGAGCCGCGGGACAACGGCGACTACCTGCGCATGACGGCCGAGAAGGGCATCACCGACGTCGCGGTGCGGCGCAAGTACTGAAAGCAACGAGGATTAGAAGCAAGAAGCCCCGGTCGATGCCGGGGCTTCTCTATTGCTGCACGTCTTCCGCGCAGTGATCAGCTCAGGGTGCCGAGATTGAAACCGGTCACCGAAGCGAGGGTACCGCGCCACAGCGTCAGCCCGGTGCAGGTCAGGCCGCCGGCGGCATAGACGTTGACGTTCTTCAGGTGGATGTACTGCGGCGGCAGCAGCTTGGGGTCGTCGCCGGTGGTCTTGGTCATCACCCCGATGTTGGCGAAGGTGGCGCGGATCTCCTCCCTGCCCTCCTGGGGCCAGGAGTTGGCGTACTCGTCGGCGAACTCGGCGAAGTAAGTCTCCACGGAAATGAGCGTGCCGCTGATCATCCCCGCCCCGATGGTCAGCGTGATCCCGACCTCTACACCCAGGTCGTTGGCCTGACGCACCAGCATCTGCAGGAACCAGTCCATGCTGCGGCCCGTCCACTCGAAATCCTTGGCCTTGCTCAGGTCGTATTCGGGCAGGGCTGTGGGTTCCTGCTTGGCGAGTTTGCTTGTATCGCTCATGTGTCCGTCTCCGTGGCGTTGTGGCGTTAAACCATAGGGTTATAGCACGCGCCTTCGTTGGACCCGCTACGCCGCGCAGGAGTTGCGGCTAATGCGCCAGCTACGTAGGGGATCTAGGGGTCACCCCTAAGCCGTGTAAGAGATTGCCGACAAGTGGCTAAGAAATGAGCTAGCCATCACCTGGCCACCACCGTACACTTGGCGCCAAGTTCATGGCGAACCTGCTGGCGTAGCGCCCCCTGCAACGCAGCGTTCAATCAATCCAAGGAAAGCAATCCAAGCTGTCAGTTGTGACTCGACCAGGAAGGCCGATCACCGTCAGTTTCACCGTCGAGCAGTCGGAATGAGTACGGCCTTCAAGCGCTCCATCTTCGCAGCGTTAATGATCACCAGTGCTTTCTTCTCCACCACCAGCAATGCCGGCCAAGCCGTTGGAAACATGGGCGTCAGCTTGACGATCTCCAGTTCCTGCGCGGTCGACAGCGGCTACGACGCCAGCTCCCGCTCCTACAGCGTGACGCGTCAGTCCTGCTCCAAGGGCGGTGAATACCAGGTGCGCACCGAGCACGCCAACGGTCACAGCGAAACCCTCGCCGACCAGGCCGTGACCCAGGTCAGCGGCGACGCCAAAGGCGACACCCGCGTAACGCTCTACTGGTAACAGCGATGCTTTCCATCGCCAGCGCGCAAGCTGGCGATGCCCCCGCGCCAATCCGCCACACCCGCACCAACCGCCGTTTCCCTAAGGGTTCCCCCTAGCGCCTCTTTGCCATCATTTCTTGCATTTGCGCCCTGTGCTCTGCTGTGCGCCGGTCAAACACCTGACCGATTCATCAAGGAAAAGGACTGAGAGATGAAAAAGCTAGCGAAGCTGGTACTGGCCGGCGCCGGATTACTCGGCGCCCAGGGATTCGCCCTCAACGCCATCGCCGCCGAATTGCTCGGCAAATGGGACCTCAATGGCGACGGCACACTGGAAAGCGTGTACCGCGGCACCGGCGTGCTGGAAGTGCGCAACGCCGCCGGCGCCCTGGAACGCAGCTACAACTTCGGCAACGTCACCTGGAGCCTCGCCACTGCCGCCAATACCGACAGCCAGCCGGGCGCGGAACTGGTGGTGAAGGCCGGCCCGGACGTGGCGATCGTCAACCATGCGCTCAACGACGTGCGCAAATACACCATCGGCAACACCCTGTTCGATGTCGTCGGCACCGCTCAGTTGGATGGCGGCCAGGGCGATGAGGTGATCGTTCGCGCCGGCAACGCCCTGGTGTTGATCTCCAACCTCAACCGCACCAAGCGCACCGTCAGCGATGGCATCACCGGCACCTGGCAATACCAGGGCGCCTATACCCTCGGCAACCTGCCCTACGCCACCCTCGCCTACACCGCCGGCACCAGCCTGCGCCTCTATGACTACAGCCTGCAGGCTGGTCGCGAGTTCCCCACCGACGGTGCCACCAGCGTCATCACCGCCGCCGACCTCGACGGCGCGCCCGGTAACGAACTGGTGGCCCGCTCCAGCAGCAACCTGCTGGTGATCACCGGTGGCGTACAGACCGCCGTGCTTAGCAGCTACGCCGGTGGCACCGGAGCCAACTGGAACGTCCACGGCACCCTCGCCGACACCGACGGCCAGCCGGGACAGGAAGTCATACTCGCGCTGCCGGGCAAGGTGCGCGTGGTGCACCAGCGCACCGGCCAGGCCAAGGACTATGCCGTCTCCGGCACCTACGCCATCTATGCCGTCGCCGACCGTGACGGCGTGGCCGGCGCCGAGATCACTGTGGTCGACAGCGCCAACCGCACCTTCATCATCAATGACCGCCTCGGCACCATCAAACCGCTGTAACCCGCCAGCTCCCGGCCATGGCCGGGAGCTACCCCACCCACTAGTACAGATGTACTAGTCCTTGTCCAAGCGTGAGCAGGTTGGCGTAACGTGACGGCCACCGCCGCTATGCTCGGCCGCCCCGAACACTCCTCGCCCCTGGCAGTACCGCATCCAGAAGGAACGCCCCATGAACAAAGGACTCCCCTGCCTCAGCCTTCTCGGCCTGGCCCTGCTCAGCGGTTGCGTCCCGCGGCCCTCGCTGATCGACCAGCAGAACCAGTACACGCAGGATGTCGAAGCCCAGGCGCGCCTGTTGCACGCCGCCACCGACGACCTGTTCGAAGCAGCGATGGCCAGCGGCATGGCGATAGTCGTCACCACCACCGTCAACCTCGACAGCCAGCAGTACAACTTCGAAAACAATGACGATTCGGTGCGTTTCGAGAAGTTGCGCACCGGCACCGCGGTCTGGCGCAACAGCGCCAATCCCAAGCGCCTGCTCTACGTGGGCAACAATATGCAGGCCGAGAAGATCGGCGCCCACGGCTCCCACTACCAGACGGTGTTCGGCCGCACGCTCTATCAGATCTACATCGTCGAACCCGGCCATTACGACCTGGTCGGCAGCCTTTACAACTCACCACGCACCAGCACGCCCAACCCGCGCACCAACCAGGACATCAAACCCTCGACGCTGGGCCAGGTGACGCTGGTGGAAAAGGAATTCACCGAGTTCGACCGCGGCCAGCGCTGGCAGGATGCCCAGTACCGCACGGAAACGGTGAACCAGAGCTACTGCGCCGCCGTGCGCGTGGTCAGCGGCGAATGCGTGAGCTGGGGCAACAACTCCTACGACGTCACCAACCAGACCGCCGCCGCCGGCTGGGTTTCCAGCGTCAGCGCACGCAAGGTGGCGAGCGTCGAAACCCACAGCGAACTGAAGAAGGCCTTCGCCTCCTTCGATGTCGCCCCTGGCGAGGCCATCGTGGTCGACGGCTTCTACCCCGAAGCGCCCAACGTCGGTTTCGAGGAGAAGGACTGCCGCCGCACCGCCAACGATAAGCTCGAGTGCGAACTCTCCGCTCTTTATATGGTGCGCATCCCCACCGGCCTGCAGGAGTTCCGCGGCGCCACCGACCCCTCCAAGTACGGCTACATGAAGATGAGCAAGGCCCTGGCCAACCTGCAGTACCGCCCGGTGAAGCTCAACGCCAAGCCGGTGAAGGATGAAACCATCTGGGGCGAAACCTACGTGCTCAAGCGCTGAGCCAACGGCAGGCCCTGAAACGCAAAAGCCCCCTGGAGTCCTCGACTCCAGGGGGCTTTTTCATACACGCGAAGATCAGCGCTTGATGAAGGTGTACGGCGGCCGCTTGAACAGCGACTGATCCGGCAGCAGCTTCAGGCTGCCCGCCTCGACACCGAGCAGGGTGTATTCGGAACGCTCCGTAGCCTCGCGCTCCCCATTGCCCGAGAAGCCGTCCTTGAAGGTGTTGCGGGTCACCACCCGCAACGTGTCGCCCTTCAGCTCCCAGCTCCCGGCCAAGCGCCCGGTTCCCATGCTGTCGACCAGGGTGCCGGCAAAGCTGCCGTCGGCCTTGAAGGTCCAGTCGAGCGTTTCTTCATCGTTCTTCATGTACCAGCGCCCGACGATATCGGCGCTCTTGAAGGCCGAAGGCTCCGCAGGCGCGGCTTCGGTGGTCGGTTTCGCAGCCGCCTCGGGCGCCTTCTCGGCCGGAGACGCCGCCCCCTTGATCTGCTCCGCCCCGCTCGGCGGCGGCACGTTGCCGAACTGCACCTTGCCGTTGGCATCCACCCATTTGTAGATCTGCGCACCCGCCACCACCGGTAGCCCCGACAACACCATCACTGCGGCGAGCGCCGCCAGCCATTTCCCTGAAACCACGATGCAGCTCCCGATGTACCCATGAGTGAAACGCCGACCGGCGCCCATGACTGAAACCGAACATGCCCGAGCAGGCATGGCAGTTTCCGGGTTGCGTCACCAACCGGCAACCCATGCAGCAATGACCCCACACGGAAAAACCGGCACTGCGCCACAGGCAGGTTGCGACGCCGCGCACAACCTGCCTGCTAACACCACGCCACTAGCTCATGCGCCCTATTCAAGTCGCCACGAGCGCTCGCTAACGTCCGCGCTCTGCCGTGCAAGGGGCTGGGCTCTCCAGTTGCCAAGCGGCCCTTCATGGAAGACACGCATGAACATCAAGAACAAAGTCGTACTGGGCGTATCGCTGGCACTGCTGCTGATCCAGGTCCAGCAATCGGCGATGGCTGCCGACTGGTGGGTGATCTTCGGCACCGGCGACCAGCCCAACCGTGACCTCTTCTACGCCGACGGCGCCTCCGTCGCCGAACTCAAGATGGAATCCGGCCAGGCAGAACCCGCCCGCTCCGTCACCGTCGTGCAGATATTCGAAACCGCCGATGCCCCCGACTTCGTCGCCTACGACCTGCAGTTCCAGTGCAACAAGCGCCTGCTGAAGGTCAACACAGTCACCGCCTACAACCGCTCCGCCACCGCCTCCACCCTGCCGGCGCCCAAGGGCTGGAACCCGGTCCCGCAAAGCTGGATCGACCGCTCCTACGACTTCGCCTGCAAACCCGACGGGCGTGAAGCCAACGCGATGATGCGCCTCGGCAACACCACCGCCGACGTCCTCGCCACCGTCACCCGCACCAAGATGTGGGGCATCACCCGCCCAAGCGCCTATGAAGAGAACCACGGCCCCAACGCCGTGAAGAACAGCAGCCAGGGCGTCCTGCGCGACCTCGACCTCCTCCTGGGCAACAAGCCCGCCAATCCCTGACGGGCAGCCAGGCCCCAGGAGACAGACAAATGAAAGCGCTACGGATACTCGCCCTGGCCTGCCTGCCGCTCGCACTGGGCGGCTGCATCCAGATGGACACGCTCCCCGAGCTCTACGCCGCCAGCCAATGGAAGGGCCGCTCCGCCGAGGAAGCCATCAACTTCTTCGGCAAACCGGACCAGATGAACCCCACCGGCACCGGTGAAGTCGTGCTCAGCTGGTACAGCGACACGTCCTACTACCAGAACGAAGTGGTCGGCACCTCGTCGGAGCAGCAAGGCAACGTCATCGTCACCACCAACTACTGGGACAACGTCCACCACCCCAACCGCTGCATCATCACCATCACGGTCGACAAGTCGAAGACCATCACCGCCTTCGAGGCCGACGACGGGCAGATGCTGCTGTCCCACGGCTGTGCGCAGATCGAGTTCGGGCCGCCGTAATAAACGTAACGACCGGATACCTCAAAAGCGCAACCCCTGGCTCCACCGGAGATCAGGGGTTTTGGTTTCTGGGGATGCGGGGTGTATAGGCACTATTTCAAGGGCAAACAAAAAACCCCTGACTCTTTCGAATCAGGGGTTTCTGTATACGGAAAGTGGCGGTGAGGGTGGGATTCGAACCCACGATACGGTTTCCCGTATACACACTTTCCAGGCGTGCTCCTTCAACCGCTCGGACACCTCACCGGAATCTCTCCGAGGCGTCAGCCCCGTCGAGGTGCGCTAATTTAGTGGAGTGTTTTCCGGAATGCAAACATTTTTTTGAGAATTTTCATGCGCTTATGGAGAACGGGGCGAGTCGCCGTCCTGGCCGTTGCGGTAGTCGTCGAATTTGAGGCTGCCGAAGAAGATGAAGCCGAAGGAAACGAACACCCCGGCGACGAATAACAGGAGCACGCCGGTGGGGTTCTGCAGGGTGGCGCTGTTGGCCACGAGCAACGAGCCGAGCAGCAGAACGGCGGCGAGGATGATGCTGGCGCTGTGGGCGAATCGGTCCATGGGAGCTCCTTTCGACAATGGAGGCGAACTTACCGGCCTCCCGCAGCTCCGCCCAATTGTCCCTGCCCATCACCCCCATAGAGAACGCCTTATAGGGAGGAAACGCCCGGCCCGCCTGACTTGTCAGTCAGTCAAAGCGCTTTACCTGAATCCTGCGCCTGAGTAGTGTCTGCCCCATTCCACAACAAGGACCCCTGCCATGAGTGAGCTGATCTCCTACCAATTCGAAGACGGCGTCGCCACCCTGACCCTTGCCAACGGCAAGGTGAACGCCATTTCCCCGGACGTGATCGCCGCCTTCAATGCCGCGCTGGATCGCGCCGAGCAGGACCGAGCCATCGTCATCCTCACCGGCCAGCCGGGCATCCTCTCCGGCGGCTACGACCTCAAGGTGATGACCTCCGGCCCGCAGAACGCCGTGAACCTGGTCGCCGCCGGCTCCACCCTGGCGCGCCGCATGCTCGCCCACCCCTTCCCCATCATCGTTGCCTGCTCCGGCCACGCCGTGGCCAAGGGCGCGTTCCTGCTGCTGTCGGCGGACTACCGCATCGGCGTCGAGGGCCCCTTCAGCATTGGCCTGAACGAAGTGCTGATCGGCATGACCATGCACCACGTCGGCATCGAGCTGGCCCGTGACCGCCTGACCAAGGCCGCCTTCCAGCGCTCGGTCATCAACGGCGAGATGTTCGACCCCAAGGGCGCCCAGGAAGCCGGCTTCCTAGACAAGGTGGTGCCGGCCGAAGAACTGCTGGCCACCGCCCAGGCCGTCGCCCAACAGATGAAGAAGATCAACTCCACCGCCCACAAGAACACCAAGCTCAAGGTGCGCAAGGCGCTGCTGGAGACCCTGGACGCCGCCATCGAGCAGGACAAGCAGCACCCGCTCTGATCACACCGTCCCCTGTAGAAAGCCCGGCCCCGTGCCGGGCTTTTTCATTTCCGCCTCCTGCCTCGCTGTAGCCGCCTAGACTCCCATCCCAGACGAGCAGCAGAAATTTCCGACAAGTGATGGCACTTTGCTTCGGACAAGCTCGAAAAGCTGTATTACTTTTAAGCCATGACGCCGGGCACGGACGGAAGGCATCAGGCATTTCACTCGCCAGGAGCTCCGCATGAAGATTGCCCACAAGGTCAGCCTTGCCGCCGCTGCAGTACTCTTCCTCACCACCGCGCTCCTGTCCCTGGCCCAGGTCAGCCAGGTCCGTAGCACCCTTCGCGCCCAAGCTGAATCCAGCATTTCCGAATCCAGCAACGCCCTGGCCCGCCAGATCGAAAACTGGTTGAACACCAAGCTGCGCCTGCTGGACCTCATGTCCCAGACCATCGACAGCAAATACAGCCCCGAGGAAACCCAGCGCGTCGTCGATTCGACGATGCTGAAGAACGAATTCATCCTGGTGTTCGGCGCCCTCGAAGCCGACGGCAAGCCAATCAAGAACGACCCCTCCTGGCAGCCCAAACCCGACTGGGACGGCCGCCAGCGCCCCTGGTACGCCACTGGCAAGGCCGGCAGCCAGGCCGTGCTCACCGAGCCCTACGTCGACTCCACCACCGGCGAGATTCTCATCTCCGCCGTTGCCCGTATCACCGATGCCGGCAAGTTCCTCGGCGTGATGGGCGGCGACATCCGCCTGAAGACCGTGGCCGACGCGGTCAACACCCTGGACTTCAACGGGGCCGGCTACGCCTTCCTGCTCAGCCGCAACGGCAACATCATTTCCCACCCCGACACCAAACTGAACGGCAAGCCCTACAGCGAACTGTTCGGCGGCAAGAGCCCGGCCCTGAACAAGGACCTGCAGGAAATCGACACCGGCGACCAGCAACTGCTGGTGTCCTTCACCCCGCTGCCCAACCTCAAGGGCATGGACTGGTACATAGGCGTCGTGCTCGACCAGGGCAAGGTGATGGCCGAAGCCAACGCCCTCAGCTGGCGCGCCGTGGTCGGTACCGTGCTGGGCGTGATCATCAGCCTGGTGCTGCTGGGCGTACTGATGAAGAGCGTACTGCGCCCGCTGGATGCCCTGGGTGACTCACTGCACGAGATCAACAGCGGCCAGGGCGACCTGACCAAGCGCCTGCCGGCCGCCGGCAACGACGAAATCTCCCTGGTGGCCCGCGAATTCAACAGCTTCCTGCAGAACCTGCAGACCCTGATCGGCGACGTGATGGGCAGCTCCCAGCAAGTGCGTGGCAGCACCGACCTCACCTCCAACGAAGCCGGCCAGGCCGCCAACCGCCTGCAGGTGCAGCTGATGGAGCTGGACCAGCTGGCCACCGCCATGCAGGAGATGGCCTCCACCGCCGAGGAAGTGGCGCGCAACGCCCAGGCCGCCGCCCAAGCCGCGCTGGCCGCCAACGAGGAGACCGAGAACGGCGTCACCGTGGTCTCCCGCTCCACCGAGGCGATCAAGCAGCTCGCCAACGAGATGGACGACACCGGCCAGGCCATCAACGAACTGGCCAAGCTCAGCCAGAGCATCGAATCCATCCTCTCGGTGATCACCAGCATCGCCGACCAGACCAACCTGCTCGCCCTCAACGCCGCCATCGAAGCGGCGCGGGCCGGCGAGTCCGGCCGTGGTTTCGCGGTGGTGGCCGACGAGGTGCGCTCCCTCGCCTCGCGTACCCAGCAGTCGACCCAGGAAATCCGCCAGATGATCGACCAGCTGCAGACCGGCGTCCGCCAGGCCGAGCAGCGCATGCAGCAAAGCCGCGACACCGCCAGCAAGACCGCCGACGATGCCGGCGCGGCCAACGACATGCTCGGGCGCATCCGCGATGCCATCAACCGCATCAACGACATGAACCTGCAGATCGCCACCGCCGCCGAGCAGCAGAGCGCCACCACCGAAGAGATCAACCGCAACACCACCAACATCCGCGACATCAGCCACGAGGTTGCCGGCGGTGCCGAGCAGCAGGTGCGTCAATGCGCGGTGATGGTGGAACAGGTCGGCCAGCAGGACAGGTTGCTCAGCCGCTTCAAGATCTGACCCGGGCAGGCCGCGCATGAAGCGCGGCCGCTTTGCCGGAGGCATGCCATGCGCGCGTTTCTGCTGGTGGCCCTGCTCTGCGCCACGGTCCTGTGCCGTGCCCAGGCACAAACGCCCGTCGAGGTCACCATCCTCTGCGACTCGGGCTACCCGCCCTATAGCTACGAGGAGAATGGCGAGGCCAAGGGGCTCTATACCGATATCCTGCGCAGGGTCTTCGCCCTGATGCCGGGGTACCGCGTCACCATCCGCCCGGTGCCTTGGCCGCGCGGCCTGGCGGAAGTGGCCAAGGGCAACGCCTTTGCCCTCTATCCGCCCTACTACCGCCCGGACGAACGCCCGTGGATGGAGTACTCGCGGCCGATCATGGAAGAGCGCCTGGCGGTGTTCATCCGCCCGGGGCTGGCCGGCACCCGGAACTTCGACGACTTCCCCAGTGCCTACGCCGGGCTGCGCGTGGGCCTCAACAGCGGCTTCGTCACGGTCAACTCCCAGCGCTACCGCGAGATGGTGGAGACCGGCGAGATCGACCAGTCCTACGCCCGCGACAACCGCACCAACCTGCTCAAGCTGCTGCGCCAGCGGATCGACGTCTACATCAACGATCGCCTGTCGATCCTCTGGGAACTGCAACAGATGCGCGAAGATGGCAGCATCACCGAGGAGGAAGCCATCAGCCTGGTGGAAGGCCCGGTTCTGGCCAGCGAACGCGGCCACCTCGGTTTCACCCGTCTCAATGCGGTCGCCTACCCCTACAAGGCCGACTTCATGCAGCGCTTCGACGCGGCACTGACCCAGGTACAGGCCAACGGCACCCTCGACCGGCTGGCCGAACACTACAGCTCGCCGGAGTTCCTCCCTGCCACGGCCAGCGGTACAGAAAAGGTTACAACCCCCTGACCGGCAGCAATTGCCCAATAAAGTGCACACCCGTACACTGCGCGCCTTTTGTCTGACTGGGCGATATCGATGCTTTTCCTTCTGCGCATGATCCTCATGGGCGTGCACTTCATAGTCGCCGGCATCGCCGGTCTGTTGCTCGGCATCTGCCGCCCGTTCAACCCGGATAACAGCCGCCTCTGCGCCCGCTTCTATTCCCTGCCGGCGCTGCGCATCCTGCGCCTGGACGTGAAGCCCGAGGTGAAGCTGCTGGAGCACGACAAGGCCTGCGTCATCGTCGCCAACCACCAGTCCAACTACGACCTCTACGTGCTCGGCCGCGTGGTGCCGTCACGCACCGTCAGCATCGGCAAGAAGAGCCTCAAGTGGGTGCCCTTCTTCGGCCAGCTCTACTGGCTCGCCGGCAACGTGCTGATCGACCGTGGCAACGCCCGCAAGGCCCGCGAAGCGATGCTCACCACCACCGAGACGCTGCGCAATAAAGACACCTCCATCTGGGTGTTCCCCGAAGGCACCCGCAACCTCGGCGAGGAGCTGCTGCAGTTCAAGCGCGGCGCCTTCCAGATGGCCATCGCCGCCGGCGTGCCGATCATCCCGGTGTGCGTCAGCAACTACGTCAAGCAGATGCGCCTGAACCGCTGGAACAGCGGCAAGGTCATCATCCGCGCCCTGCCCGCCATCCCCACCGCCGGCCTGAGCCTGGACGACCTGCCCATGCTCATCGAGGAATGCCGGCAGAAGATGCTCGACTGCATCAACGCCATGGACCGCGAACTGGCCCAGGCCTGATCGCCCGCACCATGAAAAAGCCCGGCTCGACGCCGGGCTTTTTCGTTTGCGCGGGCGTGCAGGGTGGGCTTCAGCCCACGCGGCTCGAAACCTGCCCCTGTGCAACCAGGATGCCCCGCTCCACCAGCCAGCCCAGCACGAACTCCGCCACCGAACCCGGCGCTCGCAGCCAGGCGCTGTGGGGGTTTTCGTGGGGCGGCCGGGGCGACGGCAGGCGCTGCACCCGGGGCGGCGCCTGGATCAGCGCGGCCAGGCCGAGGGTGGAGGCTTCCGGCGAGAAGTTATCGCCCTCGATATTGACGAAGAGCGAGGTCACGCCCACCCGCGCCGGCTCCGCCAGGGGCAAGCCGACATGCTTGAAGTCGCCGCTGAAGGCCACCCGCCCCCATTGGCGGATCAGGCTGCGCGCCTCGTAGCCGCCGAAGCCGATGCGCGGCCCCGGCAGGTAGCCGAGCACCGCTGTCATCAGGTTGAAGCTCAGCGCCACCAGCGGCGTCATCAGGCGCTTGCGGCCACGCCAGTGGCGGTAATGGATGTTGCCGCAGGCGACGCCGATCACCGTCACCTCGGCATTCGGGTTGGCCGCGGCATAGAGCGCGGCGACATGCCCACCCAAACTGTGCCCCAGCAACACCTGGCGGCTGCCGGGGAAATGCCGCGCGGCCATGGCCAGCAGCTTGGGCACGAAATCCTCCACCAGCTCGCGGTAGCCATAGTCATGGCCGCGGTCCGGGCGCGGCCGGCTGGTGCCCTGGCCCGGCCAGTCGGCCACCAGCACATTGCAGCCGGCGGCCACCAGTGCCTGGGCCAGCGCCTCGTACTTGCGCGCCGCCACGCCCATGGCGGGCATCACCACCAGGGCCGGCGCACCCGGCTGCCCCGGATGGATAGTCACCGGGCAATCGAAAGTACCCGCAGCGAAAGGGAATGCCTCGTTCACGCCTGTTCTCCTTGTTATGAGCGGGAGCCGCCGAATCTAGAGCAAGCGCCGCACCGGCACCATGACCCGCCGGGTAATTCGGCCGAAGTGCCCGCCTTTGTGGAAGAACTCCCCGCATCCACCGACACTCTCAAGCAGGGGCAGGTTAAGCTCACCGCCGCTCACCATTCGAACAAGGAAAACCAGCGCATGGGTCATGTGGTTGCCGCCGCCGTCTACGCCAAGGGCAAGAAGATCACCGACATCAGCCTCGACGAGGGCAAGGAGTGGGCGAAGAAGCCCGGCCATTTCGTCTGGATCGGCCTGCACGATCCTGGCGCCGAGGAACTGACCAACCTGCAGCGCCAGTTCGACCTGCATGAGCTGGCTCTCGAAGATGCCCTGGTACGCCACACCCGGCCCAAGCTGGAAACCTTCGGCGACGCCCTGTTCCTCGTACTCTATTCACCGGTGCGCACCGACACCGGCCTCACCTTCGTCGAGACCCAGCTATTCGCCGGCACCGGTTATGTGATCAGCGCCCGCTACGGTGCCTCGGCGCCTTACTCCCAGGTGCGCCAGCGCTGCGAAGCGCGCCCGCTGCTGCTGGAGCACGGCGAAGACTTCGTGCTCTATGCGCTGATGGCCTTCGTCATCGAGAACTACCGCCCGCTGATGGACGGCTACCACCTGGAACTGGAAGCCCTCGAACAACTGGTACTCGACCGGCCGCTGAGCCAGGACGACGTCGAGCACATCCAGGGCGTGCGCCGCGACCTGCTGCGCCTGCGCCGCTACATCGGCCCGCTGGCGGAAATCTGCCAGGAGCTGCAGCGCCTGGACTTCCCCTTCATCGACAAGAACATGCGGCCCTACTTCCGCGACATCGCCATCCACGTCAACCGCCTGCTGGAAGACCTCACCGGCCTGCGCGAAATGGCCGACCACGCCATCGAGATCGGCCTGCTGCTGGAGTCCTCGCGCCAGAGCGTGGTGCAACGCAAGTTCGCCGCCTGGGCCGCCATCCTCGCCTTCCCCACCGCCGTGGCCGGCATCTACGGGATGAACTTCCAGAACATGCCGGAACTCACCTGGCACTACGGCTACTTCGGCGTGCTCGGCTTCATCGCCGTCGGCTGCACCGGGCTGTTCGCCAGCTTCAAGCGCTCGGGCTGGCTCTAGCCACAAACCGCGCCCCCATGAAAAAGCCCGCCATCAGGCGGGCTTTTTCATGGCACGAAGTGGTCAGGCCGCGTTACGGCCCTGGGCGACGAAACGCATCATCCACTCCGCCACCGTCGTGCCCTGGTGCTGCTTGTCCAGGCTGGCGACGCCCTTGCCGTAGATCTCATCGCCGAGGAACTGCTGGCGGATGTCCAACAGCGCGCGGGAATAGTCGTGGATGAACTCCGGGTGGCCCTGGAAGCACAGCACCTGGTCACCGATGGCGTAGGCCGCGTTCGGGCAGAAGTCGCTGGAGGCGATCAGGGTCGCGTTCTCTGGCAGCTGGGTGACCTGGTCCTGGTGGCTGATCAGCAGGGTCAGCTGGTCCAGTGCCGGGCTCATCCAGGCCGGTTGCTCGGCGATGCGGTAGGCGTGGGTGCCAACACCCCAACCCTGGGTCGCACGCTCGGTACGGCCGCCCAGCAGCAGCGCCAGCAACTGGTGGCCGAAGCACACGCCCAGCAGCTTGTCGCCGTTCTCGAAGCGCTCCAGCAGGTAGGTGCGCAGGGTCTGGATCCAGGGGTCATCACCGAAGGAGTCGGCCTTGCTGCCGGTCACCAGGTAGGCATCGAAGCGCTCGCCGGCCGGCGGGTAGTTGCCCTCCACCACGTTGTAGACACTGAACTGGGCCTCGATCGGCTGCTTGGCGAACAGTTGCTCGAACATCTTCCCGTAGCCCTGGTACTGGTCGACCAGTTCGGGGCGAAGGAGATCGGTTTCCAGAATGCAGATACGTAACGGCATGGCGGACTTCCTGAAGCAATGAAAGGGGCAGCGCAAAGTGTGCGATTTATTTAACACAGGCGCCCCTATAAGGAAATAGCGCCTACACCGAAGCACCATAGAGGCTGACTAACAGCGGGATAGAGAACAGCACCGCAGGCGCCGTATGGGGCGGCCTTTCAGCAGATTCCCTTGCCACTCAGGCACTTGGATCGATCGTCAATAAAATTTTACGAACTCATGCAGACCTATTGGTTTCGTCGATAGTTGAAATGCCTGATATCCGTTTTTCTATCGAATCGCTTTTCGCGAAGCTGTGCCCACCCCACGGAACAGCCAAGCGGAAACCACCATGAGCAACCTCACCCTCAAATACGCACGCAATGGCGCCCTGGCTTCGCTCGGGCTCTACACCATCGCCATCTCCCTGCTGCTGGTGGTGAGCTTCAGCTACGAAAAGGCCCGCCTGGGTGTCAGCCCGGTGGACGGCTCCATGGGCTTCTACCAGCAGCTCAGCCAGAGCGTGCCGGCGATGCTGATGAGCCAGAAACCGGTCAGTGGACGGCAAAGCGGCTGAGGAGCGAGATCGCCATGAAGGCACAACGCAAACGGCTTCTCCTTCTCGCCGGCCTGGCGCTGATGACCAACGGCTTTTCGCTGATGGGTTACGCCCACGGCTCGGTGGGCGGCGTGGCCAAGAACATCGAGGCCCGCCACGAGATCGACCGCCAGCTCGCCAACGAGGTGGCGCTCAAGGGCGAACTCGGCAGCCCGCCGATCCGCCGGCAGTTCCAGCTGCCCGCCGCCTTCGTCATGGATTCACTGCTCTGCTGCCGCGACCGGTTGGCGTGAAAGCCGGTCGCAGCGCTGCGCATCGGGTAGACTGCCGGCCCGTTTTCCGCCGCAAGGGTTACCAACCGTGTTCATCAAGGCACTCCGCATCGGCCTGGGCCAACTGATCATCCTCATCGACCTCGTCACCCGCCCGCGCAAGCTGCGCCGCAGCCCCGAGGCGCAAGCCCGGGTCGAGGAGGACACCGCCGGCCTCGCCCTCTACCAGTTCCACGCCTGCCCCTTCTGCGTGAAGACCCGCCGCACCCTGCACCGCCTCAACCTGCCGGTGCAGTTGCGCGATGCCAAGAACGACGAAAGCCACCGCGCAGCCCTGCTGGCTGGCGGCGGCAAGGTCAAGGTGCCCTGCCTGCGCATCGACGAGAACGGCGAAAGCCGCTGGATGTACGAATCCAACGACATCATCCGTTACCTCGAAAGCCGCTTCGCCCAGGCCTGACCCGCTAGTTACTGCCGCCCGCGCCTCCAGCACCGCCCGCCGCCCCACCTGCAGCGCCCGACCCCGTGGTCGAACGGCCCTGGCCGGTGGTCGGCGCGCCGGGCGCGGCGGTGGATGAACCCTGCCCGGACGTAGACGTACCCGGCCGCGCCGTCGAGCTGCCGGGCACGGCAGTGGAAGTCCCGGGCAACGCCGTCGAACGCCCCTGCCCCGTGGTCGGCTTGCCCGGCGCATGGGTCGGCACACCCTGCCCCGTCGTCGGCGTACCGGGCGCCGTGGTGGAGCTACCCTGGCCAGTGGTCGGCGAGCCCGGCGCGGTGGTCGGATTACCCGTGGTCGTGGTCGGCGACCCCACCGAGCTGCCGGAGCCCTCAGCGCCTGGCGTCGCCGCCGAAGACGGCACCCCGGAATTGTTCAACGCCGGTTGCTCGCCCTTGCGCTCGGCCTCCATGTTGGCGCCGATCTGGTCGCGCTCCTGCTCCATGGTCAGGTCCTCGTCATCGGCCAGCACCGCCGTGGAAACGGCGCCGACCAGCAGCAGCAACGGAAGATTCAGCCGTCTCATCTCAACCTCCAGGTTCATTCGGCATGACCTAGGGTGGACCCTGGCCAACGGCCGGGCGTTCAGCCAAAAGCGTGCGCGCAACCTCGATGTGCAAGCGCCGATCTCCGTGATCGCGCTGCTCATCGCCCGATGAATCCATGAGTCGGCACTGGCCAGGGGTGAGCCGATGCACCGTCCCGCACCGCCAACCCATCCAGCCGCCCGGGCTGGCGAATCCGGAACATCGCAGGTCGGAGAACACGCAGCCACGACAAGGAATCCGGCCAATACCCTGGCAATACGCTGTTTGCCGCAGATCCGCTCGCGTTTCCGAAGCTGCAAGGCAGGCCCGCTGGCACGTAGCGGAACGTCGGGAGGTAGTGGTACTTGTTTTCAGCGAACCAAGGAGGAAGACCCGATGGCTGAAAACAAATTTCAAGAACGGCCGCTCGACCCCAACGGCAAAGGCCTTGGCCCAGCACCCAGCGGCTGCCGTATCGCCGACGTTACGAGCCTGGGCTGGAACATCCTCGCCGACGACGTCAGCCTGCCGGTCGCCGTACTGCGCCAGAGCCGCCTCGAACACAACCTGGCGTGGATGAGCCGGTTCATCCGCCACTACGGCGTACAGCTGGCACCCCACGGCAAGACCACCATGAGCCCCGCACTGTTCCGCATGCAGCTCGAACAGGGCGCCTGGGGCATCACCCTGGCCACCGCTCCACAGGTGCAGGCCGCCTACAACCACGGCGTGCGGCGCGTGCTGATGGCCAACCAACTGGTAGGCAAGGCGAACATGACGCTGGTCGCGCACCTGCTCCGGGACCCAGGCTTCAGCTTCTGTTGCCTGGTGGATTCCAGCACCAACGTCGAGGCACTGGGGCGCCACTTCTCCGCCACCGGCCAACGCCTGCGGGTGCTGCTGGAGTTCGGCGTGCAAGGCGGTCGCACCGGTATCCGTGACGAGCGACAGGAGGCCGAGGTGCTCGCAGCCATCGGGCGCTGGCCCGGCACCCTCAGCCTGGTGGGCTGTGAAGTCTACGAAGGCGTGTTGCAGGACGAGCCCAGCGTCCGGAACCTGCTGCGCCATGTACTGGAGCGCACGCGGCAGCTGGCCGCCAAAGGCTGCTTCGACGAGCCCGAGGTGATCCTCTCCGGCGCGGGCTCCGCCTGGTACGACGTGGTCGCCGAAACCTTCAGCGGCCAGGATATCGGCCAGCCCCTGCAGGTGATCCTGCGCCCGGGCTGCTACCTGACCCACGACGAAGGCATCTACCGCGAAGCGGCCCAGCGGATCCACGCCAGCAACACCGTGGCCAGGGAAATGGGTAGCAGCCTGCTGCCAGCGTTGCAGCTCTGGGCCCATGTGCAGGCGCTGCCCGAACCGGGCCTGGCGATCATCGGCCTGGGCAAGCGCGATGCCGCGTTCGATGCGGGCATGCCCCTGCCGGCGCTTCACCACCGCCCTGGCCGCGAGGCGCCGCCGGTGGTCGTTCCGGCCGCCTGGAAGATCACGCGGATGATGGATCAGCACGCCTTCCTGGAAACGCCCCCCGATGCCGACCTGCAAGTGGGCGACCTGCTTGCGTTCGATATCTCCCACCCCTGCCTGACCTTCGACAAGTGGCGCCAGTTGCTGCTGGTGGATGACCACTACCGGGTCATCGGCGCGGTGGAAACCTTCTTCTAGCTCACCCCCTGGAACGAGCCGGTTCCCGCCTTATCAGGCGGGGCGGCCGGCCTTTGCCCCGAGAAAAGGAGCACACCATGCCCGCCAGTTCCGGCACCTACCTGCTGATCCACGCACTGCTCTCCATCATTGCCCTGGTGCTGCTGATCGCGCGCTATCGGCTCAACCCCTTCATCGTCATCACCCTGGTGTCCATCGGCCTGGCCCTGACCACCGGCATGCCGGCCCAGGACATCATGGTCGCGTACGAGGCCGGCGTCGGCCGCACCCTCGGCCATATCGCGCTGGTGGTGGCCCTCGGCACCATGCTCGGCAAGATGATGGCCGAGTCGGGCGGCGCGGAACGCATCGCCCAGACCCTGATCACCCGCTTCGGTGAGCGCAATGCCCACTGGGCCATGGCCGCCATCGCCTTCCTCTGCGGGCTGCCACTGTTCTTCGAAGTGGGCTTCGTGCTGCTGGTGCCCATCGCCTTCACCGTGGCCCGCCAGGTCGGGGTATCGATCCTGATGACCGGCCTGCCCATGGTGGCCGGGCTATCAGTGGTGCATGGGCTGGTCCCCCCACACCCGGCGGCCATGCTGGCGGTGGGCGAATACTCGGCGCAGGTCGGCAGGACGGTTCTCTACGCCATCGTTGTCGGCATTCCCACGGCGGCGATCGCCGGGCCCCTCTTCACCCGGCTCGTGGCCCCGCGCATCCAGTTGCCCGCCCACAACCCCATCGGTGAACAACTGCTCGGCTCCGGCAAGCCCGTGGCATCGCTACCAGGCTTCGGCATCACCATCGGCACCATTCTGCTGCCGGTGGCGCTGATGCTGCTTGGCGGCTGGGCCGATCAACTGAGCACCCGGGGCAGCGGGCTTCACCAGTTCCTGTCGTTCGTCGGCAACTCGGTGATCGCCCTGCTGATCGCCACCCTGTTCAGCTTCTGGAGCCTGGGTCTGGCCCGTGGCTTCAACCGCGATTCCATTCTCAAGTTCAGCACCGAATGCCTGGCCCCCACCGCTGCCATCACCCTGCTGGTGGGTGCCGGCGGCGGCCTCAACCGCATCCTCATCGAAACCGGCATCACCACCGAGATCGTCGCCCTGTCGTCCCGCTTCGAGCTCTCGCCGCTGTTGCTGGGCTGGCTGGTGGCCGCGCTGATGCGCATCGCCACCGGCTCGGCCACCGTCGCCATGACCACGGCCGCCGGCATCGTCGCCCCCATTGCGCTGGCCAGCGGCTACCCGCACCCCGAGCTGCTGGTACTGAGCACGGGCGCGGGCTCGCTGATTCTCTCCCACGTCAACGATGGCGGCTTCTGGCTGATAAAGGAGTACTTCAACATGACCGTGGTCCAGACCCTGCAGACCTGGACGGTCCTGGAAACGCTGATCTCGGTGGTCGCCCTGGCCCTCACCTGCGGCCTGGCCCTGGTGCTGTGATGGACATCCTCTACACCATCCGCAGCCGCCAGGGCCGGCTCAGCGGCAACGCGGCGCGCATCGCCGAGGCCGTGCTGCACGACGTGGCCTTCGCGGCCGCAGCCAGCATCGATCAACTGGCGGCCAAGGCCGGCGTGAGCAAGGCCGCGATGTCGCGCTTCGCCCGGTCGATGGACTGCAACGACCTGCGCGACCTGCGCCTCAAGCTGGCCCGGGCCTCCCTCGTCGGCCGCCGCTTCCTCGCCGGGGCTGCCACACCGGCGCTGCCTTTCCACGAACAGATCCTGGCAGACGTGGAAAACAGCCTGCGCCACCACCTCGACGGACTCGACCAAGCGCACCTGAGTGCCGCAGTGGACCTGCTGGCCTCCGCCCGCCGCCTCTACGCCTTCGGCATGGGCGGCTGCTCCACGCTGCTATCGACCGAGTTCCAGTTCCGGCTGGTGAGGCTGGGCTACCCGGTGTCCACCTACCACGACCCGGTGATGATGCGCATGGTGGCCTCCACCCTCGCGGAGGGCGACCTGCTGATCGTGCTGTCGCTCACCGGCACGCCGCCCGACCTGCCGAGCGTCCTGCGCCTGGCCAGGGACTACGGCGCCCGGATACTCGCCCTCACCCGGGCGGACGGCCCCCTCGCCGCGCTGGCCGACATCGTGCTGCCCGTGCACCTGGACGAAACCGAGTTCATCCATAAACCGACAGCCGCCCGCTACGGGATGCTGCTGATCATCGACCTCCTCGCCACCGAGCTCGCCTTGCGCAACGCCGAAGCCAGCCAGGAACTCCTGCGCCGGGTGAAGCTGGCGCTGGACGGCTATCGCCAGGGCGAGGACCGACTTCCGCTGGGGGACTGACACATGAACCACTACGACACACTGATCCGCCGCGCACAGGTCATGGACGGCAGCGGGACGCAAGGCTTCGTCGCCGACGTCGGCCTGCTGGACGGCCGCATCGCCCTGATCGGCGAGGCCGGCGATGCCACGGCCGAGCGCACCGTCGATGCCGATGGGCTGACCCTGGCCCCGGGCTTCATCGACGTGCACACCCACGACGACCTGGCGCTCATCCGTAACCCGGCCATGCTGGCCAAGCTGAGCCAGGGCGTGACCACGGTGATAGTCGGCAATTGCGGCATCAGTGCCGCCCCCGTGCGCCTGACCGGCTCTCCGCCGGACCCGATGAACCTGCTAGGGACGGCGGAAGCCTTCTGCTACCCGCGCTTCTCGGACTATCGCTCGGCGGTGGAACGGGTCAGTCCGGCGGTCAACGTCGCGGCACTGGTGGGGCACACCGCCTTGCGCAACAACCACCTGGACCGCCTCGACCGCAGCGCCACCGAAGCCGAGATACGCGCAATGCGCAGCGAGCTGGCAGCCAGCCTGGCCGAGGGCGCCATCGGCCTGAGCAGCGGCCTGGCCTACGCTTCGGCCCATGCAGCCGACGTCAACGAGGTGCGCCAGCTGGCCGAAGAGCTGAGCCGCTTTGGCGGGCTCTACACCACCCACCTGCGCGACGAGTTCGACGGCATCCTCGGTGCGCTGGACGAAGCGCTCGCGACCGGCCGCCATATCGACAGGCCGGTGGTGGTGTCCCACCTGAAATGCGCCGGTGTCGGCAACTGGGGCCGAAGCGCCGAGGTGCTCGCCCACCTGGACGCCGCCAGCACCGGGCAACCCCTGGGCTGGGACTGCTACCCCTACGCCGCCAGTTCGTCCACCCTCGACCTCAAACAGGTCACCGACGCCTACGAAATCCTCATCACCTGGTCGGAGCCGTACCCCCATATGGCTGGGCGCACGCTGGTGCAGATCGCCGCCGACTGGGCGCTTCCCCTGCTGGAGGCCGCGCGGCGCCTGCAGCCCGCCGGTGCGGTGTACCACTGCATGAGCGAAGCGGACGTGCAGCGCATCCTCGCCCACCCGCTGACCATGATCGGCTCGGACGGCCTTCCGGAAGACCCGCAACCCCACCCGCGGCTGTGGGGCACCTTCCCCCGCGTGCTCGGCCACTACGCCCAGGACATCGGCCTGTTCAGCATCGAAGAGGCGCTGCGCAAGATGACCTCGCTTCCCGCCAACCGCTTCGGCCTGCATGAACGAGGCGTGGTCGCCCGCGGCTACTGGGCCGACCTGGTGCTGTTCGACGCCCTGACCCTTTCCGACGTCGCCAGCTACACCGACCCGCAACGCCCCGCCACCGGCATCCACGCCGTCTGGGTCAACGGCACCCTGGCCTATTGCCCGGGGGAGGCCTGCCCAGACAGGGCGGGCCGCTTCCTGGCCCGCGACACCCCCTCCCCCGTGAACTGAAAGGAGCACCCCATGACCGAACTCAAACGCTACACCCGCGCCAGCGGCACCGCCGGCCAACCCATGCCCTTCGCCCGCGCCGTACAGGCCGATGGCTGGCTCCACGTCTCCGGGCAGACGCCCCTCCGCGACGGTGTGCTGGTGGATGGCGGCATCGTCCCGCAAGCCCGCCAGTGCCTGAACAACCTGCTGGAGATTCTCGACGAGGCCGGTTATCGACCCGAGCACGTGGTGCGCTGCGGGGTCTGGCTGGATGACCCGAGGGACTTCGGCGCCTTCAACGCGGTGTTCCTCGAGTTCTTCGGCGACCACCCGCCAGCCAGGGCCTGCGTGGTCTCCAGCATGGTCATCGAGGTCGACTGCATCGCCTACCGTGCGCCCGAAGGGAGGTAGCCGCATGCGCATCGCCTGCCTTGGAGAATGCATGGTGGAGCTCGCCGGCAACCCGCTGCGACGCAGCTTCGGTGGCGACACCCTGAATACCGCGCTCTACCTCGCCCGCCTGCTGGCCGGGACGGCGCACCGGGTCGAATACCTCAGCGCCCTCGGCGATGACACCCTGAGCGAGGAGATGGAGCAAAGCTGGATCGAAGAAGGCATCGACACCCGGGAAGTGCTACGGCTACCGGGTCGTCGCCCCGGCCTCTACCTGGTGGAGGTGGACGCGCTGGGCGAACGGCGCTTCCACTACTGGCGCGAAGACAGTGCCGCACGCCACTGCTTCTCCAGCGGCGCAGCACTGGCGCGCTGGGTCGACCGCTCACGCATCGACATGCTCTATCTTTCCGGCATCAGCCTCGCGCTGTTCCCGCCGCCGCGCAGGGAGGAGTTGCTGGTCGCGCTCGCCGCATTCAAGGCCGAAGGGGGCCACATCAGCTTCGACAACAACCTGCGGCCAGCACTCTGGAGCGCCACGCACGCCCGCCCGGTTCACGATCAGGTACTGGCACTGACCGACACCGCCCTGCTGACGCTGGCTGACGAATGCCTGCTGCACGGCACGCTGGGCGCACAGGCCGCTGCTGATCGCGCCCTGGGCTTGGGCTGCACGGAAGTGGTGATCAAGCGCGGTGACGAACCCTGCCTGGTAGCCACGGCGGAGCAGCGCATCGAGGTCCCCGCCCGCCCGGTGGCCCGGGTGGTGGACAGTTGCGCGGCGGGCGATGCATTCGCCGCCGGCTACCTCGCCGCACGCATCCAGCAGCAGCCACTCCGGTTGGCGGCGGAAAGCGGGCACCGCCTGGCTGCAGCCGTGATCCAGCATCCGGGCGCGATCATCACCCGCAGCGCGATGCCCATCTGAGCTAAAACCGACAATGACGAAGCCGGCCCGGGGCCGGCTTTGCGTCACCGCGCCGTTCACCGCCGACGCGCTGCCCCAGGTCACTTTCTCCAGCGGCGACATCGCCATCCCGACGCCCTCGAAAAGCGCCTTCTATAATCCACTCCAGCCTGCAGGGAGCCTTGTGGAGCGCAGGCTGCACGGGAACGCCGAATGATTGCGAAATCACGTTTCTTCAAGCGCGTCAGACAGCTCTGGCACGCCGCCGACCTGGTGTCGGTGGCCCAACGCCGCGAGCGGCGCATGCGTTTGCTGGCGAGCTGCGTGATGCTGGTGCTGGGGGTGATCTGGGCGGTGATCTTCGCCCTGCGGGGGTTCTGGGCCATCGTCGCGATGGATGCGGTGCTCATCGTCTCTGGCCTCACCGTGCTGATGCTCACCGTGCGCAACAAGGCCCGCAGCGCCAACCTCATCCTGTTCAGCGTGCTGATCGTGATCATCGCCGGCACCGCCATCGTGCTCGATGTGCCCAATGCCGCCGCGCCCCGCGCCACCCACCTGTACCTGTTGCCCCTCACCCTCGCCGCGCTGATGGCGTTCCGCGACGAGGGCCCGTGGCTGCGCTACGGCATCGCCCTGCTGTGCCTGCTCACCTTCACCTGCCTCGCCTCCAGCAACTGGGCGCCCGTCCTCGGCTACAGCCTGCCGGACGAGGTGCGCACGCCGGGTTCCTGGGGCCAGGCCGGGGCGGCGATGGCGATGTTCTTCGCCCTGCTCCACGTGCTGCAGACCGACGCCGCCGAGCGCTCGGTGCTGGAGCGCGAGCTGCAGGCCGCGCTGCGCGAGCAGCAGTTCGAGCTCCACTACCAGCCCCAGCTGAACGTCGCCGGCCGGGTGATCGGCGCCGAGGTGCTGATCCGCTGGCGCCACCCGCAGCGGGGCCTGCTGCCCCCCGGCGAGTTCATCGACCACGCCGAGCGCAGCGGGCTGATCATCCCCATCGGCAAGTGGGTGCTGGAGCAGGCCTGCGCGCAACTGCGCACCTGGGCGGACGACCCGGCCCGCTGCGACCTGTGCCTGGCCGTCAACATCAGCCAGAAGCAGTTCCGCCAGGCCAGTTTCGTGCCCGAGGTCCTGGAGATGCTGCGGCGCTACGGCATGGACGCGCGGCGCCTGGAACTGGAGCTGACCGAGACCGTGCTGGTGCAGGACCTGGAAGACCTGACGCAAAAGATGTCGGTCCTGGTGCAGCATGGCGTGTCCTTCTCCCTGGACGACTTCGGCACTGGCTTCTCCTCCCTCAGCCACCTCAAGCGGCTGCCCCTGGGCAAGCTGAAGATCGACCGCTCGTTCATCTGCGACCTGCTCACCGACGCCAGCAGCGAAGCCATCGTGCGCAGCGTCATCGCCCTGGGCCAGAGCATGGGCCTGACGGTGATCGCCGAAGGGGTGGAAACCGAAGCGCAGAAGGACTTCCTCCTGCGCCACGGCTGCGCGCAGTTCCAGGGCTACCTGCTGAGCAAGCCGCTGCCACTGGACGCCTTCCTGGACTTCACCCAGGCCATCACCGAACGGGAAAGCCGCGCGGGCAGCGGCATGTCGTAGGCGCAACTGGCAAGACGGTTCCGCAGCGGTAAAAGGTGTCCTCGAGCCACGCCACCGGAGCCACCCACGCCGCTCGCGCCCCTGCTGCGCTGCCACGACCTGGGCGCCACCCGCCGTCACTACCGCGATGCCCTGGGCTTCACCACCCTCGACTCGGCGCACGCGAGCCTCACCGTGCAACTGCAGGATTGCCGCCTGATCTTCACCGAGCAGGACCTGTGGGCCGCTCCCGTCGCCTGCTCCGGCACCCTCTACCTCGCCATCGCCGACGTCGCCCGCTACTGCGAGCAGGTAAGGGACAAGGCCGAGATCGCCTGGCCCCTGCAGGAAATGGACTACGGCTCAAGGGAGTTCGGCATCCGCGACTGCAACGGCTACACCCTGGCCTTCACCCAGGTCGCGCCCGCCACCGGGGAATGATTGAGCGGCGCCGCAGTCTATCCCTCAAGCGCGGCAAGCCAGACGGCAGCCACGCCGACAACCGCCCCGCCTTGCCCCCAGGGGCGGCCCCGAACGCACAGCGATGGCGAGGTCGATCATGCGCTGGATATCAGGAATGCTTTGCGTCGCCGCCCTGCTGATCGGCGGTCCAACCTTCGCCGGGGAAACCCGGCAAAAAGCCCAGGCGGCGGAAACCAAGGCCGAGGTGCTGGAAGAAAAAGCCGCCAACCAGGCACCACTCCCCGCTGGCACCCCGCCCATCACCCGCAGCGAAGCCAAGGCCGTGGACCCGGCCGGCGAAGCACCGCTGGACGACCCCATCACCTGCCTCGCCCGCTCCATCTACTGGGAAGCCAAGGGCGCCCCGGCGCAGGACATGGAATCGGTGGCCAACGTGGTGATGAACCGCCTCGGCAACGAGCAGTTCCCCAAGACCGTTTGCGCAGTGGTCAAGCAAGGCTCGGAAACCAAGAGCTGCCAGTTCTCCTGGTGGTGCGATGGCCGCCCCGACGAAGCCGTGGAAGAAGAACGCTTCACCCTCGCCCGCGAAATCGCCCGCAAGGCCCTCAACGGGCAATTGCAGGACCGCACCCACGGCGCCCTGTATTTCCACGACCGCAACGTCTCGCCGTCCTGGGCGAAGACGTTCACCCGCACGGCGCAGACCAAGCGCCTGCTGTTCTACAAACCGCGCCTCGAAGAGCCCCTGGCCGGTGCGGAAGGCACCCGCCCCTAGGGGTCGTCAGGTGGTTTCCCGGCGTGCCGGCTCGGTGGCGTGCACGAACACCGTGTAGGTGTCCGCCGGGTGCGCCACGCCGGCCAGGTCCAGCGCGTGGGCAATGTTGCCGCGGTGGTAGGTGGCGTGGTTCAGCACGTGGAAGAACATCTCTTCGCGGGTCAACCGGCCCATGCGGCCATCGGTGAAGCGGAAGGTGATGGCCTCGGCGGCGGCGGCAGGCTCCAGCGCCGCCACCTGTTCGGCGTACCACTGGCCGGAAGCGAGCAGCCGGCGCTGCAACACCTCATAACCCGGCACCGCCTCGGTGTTGGTAGCCGGGTGAGGTTCCGCCGTGCCCGTGAGCCGCGCGCGGAACAGGTCCTTGACTATCACCATGTGGTTGAGCTGTTGCAGGGTGAAGGCCAGCGAGTCGGGGAAGCGCTCGGCGTCGATGAGGCCGATGGCCTCCAGCGCGCGTCGGTCCGCCCAGCACTTGTACTGAAAGGCCTTGGTCAACATCGGCGGTCCTCGGGGTCGGGTGGCTCGGAAACGGAGTCGTCACATCGACGATGGAGCTTCGCCTTCGGCGAGCAGCCAGCGGGTGAAGGTCGCGAGCGCAGGCGGCGATTCGGCGGCGGGCCGGGTCACCAGCACGTAGCGCTCGCTGAGTTGCGGCAGCGTCGGCCAGGGCGCGCTCAGCCGGCCTTCGCCCAGTTCGTCCTCGACGTAGCGACGCGGCACCAGCGCCATGCCGAAGCCCGCCTTGGCAGCCTCGATGAGCAAGGCATAGCGGTCATAGACCGGGCCCGTCGTGGCGCTGGGCAGGGCCATGCCGGCCAGCTCCGCGTAGCGCGACCAGCCATAGGGGCTCCCGTGCTTGTGCAGCAGCGGCATGCGTGCGTGCACCTCGTCCGCCAGGCGCGGGTGGCAGACCGCGACCATCGGCGCCTCGAACAGCGGCTGCACCTGCATGGAACGCCAGATGGGGTGGTCGTAGTTGATCGCCGCGTGCAGGTCGCTGTCCTCCAGGGTGAAGGGCTGCGTGCGCTCGCGCAGGTTGATCTCGATATCGGGGTGGCGTTGGCGGAAGCGTGCGAGCCGGGGAATCAGCCAGCGGCTGGCCAGGGTGGGGATGACGCCGATCTCCAGAGCGGTACCAGCGGATGCCTCGCTCATCACCTGGCGGGTGTGGCGCTCCATGTCCGCCAGCAGCGTGCGCATCTGCGCCGCGTAGCGGGTGCCGGCGCTCGAAAGCTCGACCCGGTTGCCCACGCGAAGGAACAGGCGCACCCCGAGGAACTGTTCCAGCTTGGCGATCTGCCGGCTGATGGCGCCTTCGCTCAGCGAGAGTTCCTGCGCGGCCCTGGCGAAGCTCTGGTGGCGCGCGGCAGCCTCCAGGGCGAGCAAGGCGGAGGTGCTGGGCAGGCGTCTGGTCATCGGTGGCCATCCGTGGATCGATGGGGCGACAGGATGACGCATGCGCAAGCTGCCTTGCAAAAAATTCGGTAACCGTCGGCAGGGGCGCGCCCTAGCATGGAGCCGTTATTCCGCAGGAGTCGGAACGCTATCCGTGATGAGTGGGAGTACTGCCGTGAAGACGATTGACCGGGCCCTGCTGGGGCTGGGCGTGCTGATTCCGTTCTGGCTGTTCGCCGGGGTCACGCTGACCGCGCTCGCCTACCCCGGCTACAGCCACCTCGACCAGGCGATGAGCCAGCTGGGTGCCGAGGGCGCGCCTACCCGGGGCTTCTCCGCCTGGGTGAACAACCTGCCCCTGGGGCTGCTGTTCGTGCTCTTCGCGGTGGGTGTGGCGAGGCACTTCCAGGCCTCGCGCCTGGCCCTGCTGAGCGCTGCGCTGATCGCCCTGCACGGCCTGGCCAGTTTCGCCACCGGCTACTTCCCCTGCGACCAGGGTTGCGCACCGGCACAACCGTCGCTCTCGCAACAGGTGCACAACCTGGCGGGGCTGGTGATGTTCCTCTCGCTGACCCTGGCCAGCGCACTGTGGGTGTTTCTCGACCGGCGCCTGCTCGGCGCCCCCGGCTTCGGGCTGTTCTCGGCGCTCTGCGTGGTGCTGGCCCTGACAACCGTGGCGCTGATGGGCAAGGCCTTCGCCGATGGCCACCTCTTCGGCCTCTACCAGCGACTCAACTACGGGGTCTCGGTGATTTGGGTCGCGGTCCTGGCGCTGCTCACCCTGTGGCGGGATCCACGGCGCTAGTTCGCGGGTCCCCCCTCAACCACGAACGGGCTCGCCGACACGGGAGCCCTTATCACTACCCTGCGCGATGAACTGCTCGGCAAACGCTACAACTACGGCCGCTCGGACATCGTCCAGCAGGACTGGGGCCAGGAACTGCAGGTGTACGACCCCTTCGGCAACCGCATCAGGTTCTGTCAGTACTGAGTGAAAGGACGGCGGGCTGGGTGGATGCGTCCACCCAGCCCGCTAGCTAGTCAGCGCCCGTGGACAGGGATGGCGCCTCATCGCGATACGCCGAAGGGCTGAGCCCCGTCCAACGCTTGAAGGCCCGACGGAAGCCGCGGATGTCGCTGTAGCCCAGCTCTTCGGCGATACGCTCGATGGGCATCTCCGGGTTGCTCAGCAGGCTCATGGCCCGCGCGCGGCGCACCTGCTCCTGCAGGGCGTCGAAGGTCATGTTGTGCTCGGTCAGGCGGCGGCGCAGGGTGCGGCTGCTCATGTTCAGCTCGCTGGCCACCTTGTCGATATGGCAGCCCTGGGCCAGGTCGCGGGCGATGGCCCGCTCCACCGTCTGCAGCAGGCCCATCTTCTGTTGCACCTGGGCGCACTCCAGCTCCAGCAGGTTGAGCGCCTGGCGCAGGGCGACGGGCTGGTGGCTGGGCAGCTGCATGTCCAGCCAGAGGCTGTCGATCACCATGCGGTTATGCAGGCAGCCGAAGTGCAGGTTGGGGCCCAGCAGGCGCTGGTACTCGGCCTCGTAGGCCGGCGCGGCGTGGGTGAACTCGAAGCGCAGGGGCTGGAACTCGCGGCCGATCAGCGCGTTGTTGTAGACCACCAGGCTGGCGAAGAACTCTTCCACCGCGAACAGCTGCACATCGGCGTAGGGCAGCCGGCATTCCACTTCGACGAAGCTTTCGCCCGCGCCTTCGCGCAGGGTGTAGACGGCCATGCCGCCGGAGGTGTGCTGGAAGCGCTGGCCGATCTCGAAGGCGTCGCGCAGGGTCTTGCACAGGGACAGCACGTGGCCCAGCAGGCCGAGGGTGCCGAGCACGTTGCGGTGCCCGACCCAGAGGCCGAGGCCGCGCTCGGGCAAGGCGGCCAGCGCGCGCTGGATCATGGTCACGGCCTGGCGGTAGGAGATGCGCTGGGCAGGGTCCTGCAGCTCTTCGAGGGTGAAGCCGAGCCCGCGGCACAGGCGTTCGCCGCTGACGCCCTTGTCGTGCGCCACCTCCGCGAGGGTCTGCAGGAGGAAGGGCGAAACCAGGGCGAGGTCGAACTGGGCATCGGTGGTGGTAATGGACATGGCGAGCGGTTCCCCAGCCACGCGCCCGGAATTCTTGTTCTGGGTAGGGGCATGGCGGCGCCATCATATCGCGTTAGCGGGTGTCCCAGATGAGGGTGTAACTGAATATTGCGGCCTGGCCCCGAAAGGCCCCCTGATTGTCCGGCAATGCCCTGCATCCCTCGGCCTTGAGCGCTTATTTCTATGCGGCGGCCCGGGCCACGCCCCGGAGCCGTCCGCCAACAATAAGAAATGAGCTCACTATGAAACCTATCCGTGTCCCCCGGCTGTCCGTGCTGGCAGCCTCCCTCGCCATGGCGACCTCCCTCTCCTCACCGGCCCAGGCCACCGAAAACGGTGTCGACAACATCGGCCCCGGTACCGACGGCTTCTTCGTCCTGCCGCTGGACGTGACCAACCTGCCGGACCACATGTTCGCCTTCAACCTCTACTACAACCACTACGAGTCGAAGAAGCTGGACATCAGCTCCCTCGGCGGCAAGGTGCCGGACGTGAAGATCACCTCCGACGCACTCATCCCGCGCCTGGACTACCTCAGCCCGCTGCGGGTGTTCGGTGGCCGTGTCGGCGGCTACGTCGCGCAGCCCTATATGCGCCAGCAGGTGGCCATGTTCGGCATGCAGAGCGAACGTGAAAGCCAGGGCGACACCACCGTCGCGCCCGTCATCCTCTGGGACATGGGCAAGGACCTGACCCTGGGCGCCGCCCTGGAGATCACAATCCCCACCGGCAGCTACGACGCCGCGCGCCCGGCCAACACCAGCAACAACTTTTACACCTACAAACCGATGCTTTCGGCGACCTGGCAGCCCGACGACCGCACCGAGCTGTCGATCAAGACCACCTACAGCTTCAACGAGGAAAACCACGACACCGACTACCGCTCCGGTCAGCTGTTCCACTTCGACTACTCCGCCAGCTACCGGGTGACCGACAACCTGCGCCTGGGCCTGAACGGCTACTACGTGAAGCAGACCACCGACGACGAGCAGTTCGGCAGGACGGTGACCTTCATGGGCGAGGATGTGGACGACGGCGTGCGCGGCCAGGTCTTCGCCATCGGCCCGGCCGTGCACCTCACCTTCCTCAAGTACGCCAGCGTGGAGATGCGCTGGGCCAAGGAATTCGCCGTGGAGAACCGCCCGGAAGGCGAGATGTTCTGGGCCAAGCTGAACCTGCCCTTCACCCTCTGACAGGCCGATACGAAAACCCCGGGCCTATGCCCGGGGTTTTCGTTTTGCATCCTGCATCACGCGGCAATGCGCCTTGTAGGTCGGGTGCAACCCGACAGGGCTGGGCACGAGGGCAAACGCGGGTTTCACCCGCCCTACTTATCTGCCTACGTAGCGAGCCCCTGCATCGCACCGTTGGGCCTCGCTGCGCTCGGCGCCAACCTACGGCGGTGTGCCATCCACTCAGCTGTACACCGGCCAGGTGTCGACGATGCGCCCATCGCGCACCGCCAGCAGGTCGCCGAACTGCAGCAGGATGGATTCCGACTGGGTCGGCCGCAGGAACACCTGGTCATCCACGCCCAGGCCGACGGCGTGGGAACCGTTGACCATCTCCTGGTTGGAACTGCGCCCGTAGAGGCCGTTGAACTGCAGCCCCTTGGGCGACTCCGGCTCGGCCATCCAGTTGCCGCCGTAGATGAAGAAGGTCTCGCGCTGGTTCGGGTCCCACCAGGAGAACAGCGCCGACTTGCCGTCCAGCGCCGGGATCCGCACCGCACCGGTGCTCTTGAGTACCGGCGTGGCGATATAGGCCGCCGGCTGGTGCTCCTCCAGGGACGGCAGGTCGTAATGGGTGGGCTTGAGCAGCGCCGAGCCCACCGACACCTCGCTGCTGGTGCGCTCGCGCTCGTGCATGCGGTAGCTCGGGCTGCCGGCGGTGTTCAGCGTCAGGCCCGGGCGCCACAGCGCGGCGTGCTGGATGCGGGTGTAGTCGACGAAGCCGTCGTAGAGGGTCATCACCTTGGCGAACAACTCCTCGGGCGAGCCGAGGATGCCCGGCACGCCCATGCCGACGAAGGGGTCGTAGCCCATGAAGCCGGCGAACTCCAGGTGCTGCGGGTTGGCGCCGATCAGACCGAGCATCCGCCCCAGGGTCGCCTGGTCCTGAACGCCGCCCCGATGCAGCCCCACATCCAGCTCGATGTTGATGCGCATGCGCGTGTTCAGGCCCTTGGCCAGTGCCAGGTACTGCTCCAGCCGCTCGGGGGTGTCGAGCAGCCATTGCAGCTGGGTCGTCGGGTCGAAGGCGCCGCGATGGCTTTCGTAGAACAGTTGCGCCGAGCGCACCGGCATCGGCTTGCCGAGCAGCAGGTCGGAATCGGGGAAGCGCTCGGCGTCGTGATTGAGGAAGGGCTGGTGGAACGACATCATCCGCCGGGTGCCCGCGCGCTTGGCGATGTAGTCGAGCAGTTGCGGCGACGGCAGCGACTTCTCCACCAGGCGCAACGCCTTGCCGGCACGGCGCACCGACTGCATCACCACATCGATGTTGTGGTCCAGCCGGTCCAGGTCGATCAGCATCACCGGGTGCATCGGCCCCCGCTCCTTGAGCTCGCGGTTCAGCCGCGCGAAGTAATCGCTGTAGGGGGCGCCCTTGTCGGCCGGGCGCATCCAGGCACCGACACCGGCGAGCAGCACGCCGGCACCGGCGGTACCGACGAGGAAGTTGCGACGGTTCATGGTTTCTCCTTGTTATCAGGCCACGCCGAGGATCGAGGACAGGTGCGCATTGAGGAACTTGCCGCTCGGGTCCAGCGCCTGGCGCACCTCGGTGAATTCCTTCCAGCGCGGGTAGAGCGGCTGCAGGGTGCGCGCATTCAGCGTGTGCAACTTGCCCCAATGCGGCCGGCCGGCGTACTTCCAGAAGATCGGTTCGACGGCGGCGAAGAAGTTGTGGTGGTCCATGCCGTAGTGCTGGTGCACGGAGATCGAGCAGCTGTCGCGCCCCTCGAACATGCTCAGGGGGATGTCGTCGGCCTTCACGTAGCGGTACTCGATGGGGAACCAGGTGCGCAGGTCCTTCTCGCGGATCAGCGCAAGGATCTCCCGCAGGCAGGCCGGGCCGTGCTCGGCGGGCACCGAGTACTCCATCTCGTTGAAGCGCACGTTGCGCACGTTGGCGTAGATCTCGTAGGAGTCGCCGACCCGGTCATCGAAGCTGGCGATATGGCGCAGGCTGT
This sequence comes from Aquipseudomonas alcaligenes MRY13-0052, assembly GCA_000474255.1. GTDB lineage: Bacteria > Pseudomonadota > Gammaproteobacteria > Pseudomonadales > Pseudomonadaceae > Metapseudomonas > Metapseudomonas solani. Next base: position 51,146 of record BATO01000014.1, on the reverse strand, counting down.
TGAGCAGCGCACGGCGCGCGGCGGGGAAGTCGCTGCCGTACTTGTCGAGGTTCTCGATGATCTTCACGAACTCGTTGCCCCCCTCCTCCGCCGGGTCCAGCGGCGGTGTCGCCGGGTCGGTGGTCTCGTTGAGGGCGATGGACAGCGCGTAGTCGGAATGGGTGATCACCAGCATTTCCCAGTGCTGGTTGTCACGGGTGAGGTTGTCCACGTCCTCCAGCAGCTCCTCGGTGCTGGCGATCCACTGCTTCTCGCGCAGGCGGTAGGCCTCGCGGTTCTGCATGCGCACCCGGGTGGCGATGCCAAAGGCGCCGAGGGACACCCGCGCGGCATTGAACACCTCGGGGTGGCGCTGGGCGGCGCAATCCAGCACCTCGCCGCTGGCGGTCACCAGTTGCAGGCCGGTGACATGGTCGGAATAGGAGCCGAAGCCGACGCCGGTGCCGTGGGTCGAGGTGGCGATCGCCCCGGCCAGGGTCTGGTAGTCGATGTCGGCCATGTTGTGCAGGGCCTGGCCCACATCCTTGAGCGCCGGGCCCATCAGCGACATCGGCGTGCCGGCGGCGAACTCCGCCTGCAGGGTGGCCGGGTCGTGGCTCAGCAAACCATTGAAATAGGCGAGCGACACCAGGGTGCCGTCGGTGGGCACCAGGGCGCTGAAGGAGTGAGCGGAGCCCACCGGGCGGACCTTGCCTTCGGCCTGGCGGATGGCCTGGACCAGTTCGTCCAGGTTCTGCGGGGCGAGGCGCGCCTGGGGCAGGCAGCTCTGCCCGCCGGACCAGTTGCGCCAGGGAATCAGGCGGGGGGCGCGGACCAGTTCCGCCATCGCCGGGGTGCAGGCCAGGGCCGTGAAGGCGCCAGCGACGCCGGCCCTTTGCAGCAGTTGGCGTCGGGTGAGATTCATAACCATGGAGGACGCCTTATTCGAGGTGCTGACCGGACATGAAGGAGATCAGTGCGAGGAATTGTTCTTCCGAGCACTGCATGCACATGCCCATCGGCGGCATGCCCTTGAAGCCATTGATGCTGTGGTCCAGCAGGCTGTCCGTGCCCTGGGCTACCCGGGGCGCCCAGGCTGCGGTGTCGCCACTCTGCGGGGCGCCGGAGGCGGGGTTGGCGTGGCACAGCTTGCAGCTGGTGTCGTAGACCTTGGCCAGGGCCGGGTCGGTGGGGGCCAGGGTGGCGGCGTTCTGCGGCGCGGCCGGCTTGGCCTCCTCGCCACAGCCGCCCAGCAGCCCGACCAGGGCCAGCAGGGTGGCGGGAATCAGCAGTGTTCTGGGTTTCGGCATCGCACTCCCCTCTTCTACCGTGCCAGGCAGCCGGCACGGGCTCTTGTTGTGGTGGGTAGAGGGCAACGTTAAGCCAGCCGCTCGACAAGGGCTGAGGGCAATCGCGGACAGCCAGGGGGGCTTAAGGGGACAGCGCGGTGATTTCCGGCCAGGGACAGTGCCTGGATGGCGACTCAGCCAATGGCCTTGGCCATCTCGCTGGTGGCCGCCCAACCCAACGCCTCGTATACCGGGCGGCCGACCTGGGTCGCGTGCAGCACGGCGAAGCCCAGGCCACGACGGGTGAATTCGGCCTCCGCCAGCTGCATCAGCGCCGACGCCAGGCCTCGGCGTCGGTAGTCGGGCTCGACGAACACGTTCAGCACATAGCCGCGCTGGTCCTGCTCCGGGTGGGAAGGATGCGGCGGCCACTCGATGCTCATCAGGCCGATGGCCGCCGCAATGCGCGCCTCGTCCATCAGCGCGAAGCCGTAGTAGCGGCCGTCGGCCAGGCGCTCCCGCAGCCACGGGCGGAAGTGCTCGGTCATCACCCGCAGCCCCGCCGGGTCGCCTCCCGCCTCGAGGAACATCGCCTCGCGGTGCACGCAAACCCGCTCCAGGTCGTCCGGCACCAGCCGCCGCACCTGCAGGCCAGGAAATTCGATACCGCCGGGAATTCCGTCCATCGCACTGCCCTCTTCATCGATGACCGATGCTAGGGCGCAACACGCGGCAGCCGATAGGCACAGATCACTGGGAAAAACGGCATACAGCGCCAGGCCGCCCTGTAGGGGCGACTTCAGTCGCCCTGGGTTGTCCGATCATTCGCTACCGGGCGCCTGCGGAAGGTCTTTCGCGGCTGAAGCCGCTCCCACAAGGGGTGCCTCCACTGCCGCCTCGTGGGAGCGAATTCATTCGCGATGCGATGTTCCAGAAGGGTTCGCGGCTGATTCGCGGCGCAACCTGTAGGGGCGACTTCAGTCGCCAAGCAGCCCGCAGGGCTGCCCTCCGCAAGGCCGGGGCAACTCCGTTGCCCTGGGCGACTGAAGTCGCCCCTACATCGCGCAGATCAGGTTCGACACCTTCTTTCGCAGCAAGACAGCCACCCTCACTTGCACAACTTCAGGTTCACCGTCCCCACGAAGTGGTTGCCGTGGCCCATGGCGCAGGCGACGCGCTGGTTGCGGTTACGCTCCCAGGCTTCGGCCGGGTACTGCTTGTTCCAGGCGCTGTAGAGCTGGCGGTCCTGCTTGGAGAGGCGCAGGCCGTAGCGTTCGCTCATGTAGAAGTAGGTGCGCGCGATCATGCCGCGCACCTGCTGGCGCGGCATGGCCTTGCGTGCCTTGAAGTCCACCACCATCGGGCAGGCGCCGTACTGGCTGGGCTTTTGTGGAAGCCAGCCGAAGCCGTAGTTGCTGCGGTCGCCGTTCACCTCGCCGATGCTCGGCACCAGGTTGTGCAGGTCGGCCTCGGCGCGGCGGAAGGCGGCGTCGTGCCTGGCGCAGTTCTCGCGCCCGCCCTTCTGCCAGCACTGGCGCTGATGGCCGATGACCCAGGCCGGGACGATGTGCTCCCACTCGATGCGCTTGGCCCGCTGGGCATTGGTGCGGGGCACGTAGCCGCAGCTTTTCAGGTCGACCTTGTTGCCGCTGTAGCGGCAGCCGCAATAGAACTCGACGGGGTGGGGGGCGTAGAGCTTCCAGGCGACCTTCTTGGCTTCCTGGAAGGTGCGGGGGGCGGAGGCGTGGGCGGTGCCGGCCAATAGAAGGCTCAGCAGCAGGACGAGACGGATCATTACTTCTGGGGTTCCCGGTACGGCTGTTTTCAAGGCCTTCACTGACAACGTTTATTCATCGGAGTTTGGTTGCAAACGAAGCGGCGAAGCTGATAGATGTATAAATATACAGTATTTCAGAGAAGCGTCCTATGAACCTTTCAGCCCCAACCGCCTTGCCAAAACCACTGTCACAAATCCCTGGGATCATCGTCTCCCAGGTCGCCGGTCTCGGCTTTCCACCCCGCTTGCCGAAGCGGCCGGCCCCCCGCCCCCTGCGCCAGTCGGCTGGAAGCCGCAACAAGGCGCAAGGCCTGCATTGAGGAGGAGAACAGGGATGGTCGACGTACTGCAGCTGAAATACACGGTCAATCGCATGGCCGTGGACGAGGTGAGCGAGGCGGTCGCGGAACTGCGCCTGGAAGGGCTGGTGACCGACGGCAAGACGCCGTTCACACGGGTGCACTTCAACACCTGCCTGGCGGAGATCGAAGCGCTGTTCCAGCGCGCCGGTTACCACAAGCAGCTCGATGTGGTGGGTTACCAGGGGCTGGCCTACGCCCTCTTCGACCCGGCCCGCTGGGAACCGGTGGAGGTGCTGCGCTGGCTCAAGGAGTACGTCGACAACGCCCAGGCCAGCCACACGCTGGCCCGCAGCGCCGACGACTTCAGCGCCGCTGCGCGTAGGCCGTGAACAGGCCGCTGCCGACGATCACCAGGATGCCGGCGATACCGATGGCATCCGGCGCGTGGCCGAAGAGCAGGAAGCCGAGCAACCCGGCGAAGACGATCTGCCCGTAGCTGAACGGCGCCAGCAGCGCCGGTGAGGCATGGCGGAAGGCCTGGGTGAGCAGCACGTGCCCGCCCATCCCGCAGGCACCCAGCGCCAGCAACAGCAGGCCGTGGGCCAGGGTGGTCGGTGCTTCCCAGAAGAACGGCACCAGGGTGCTCATGATCAGGGTGTTGGTGATGCCGGTGATGAAGTTGCTGGTGCCCGGGCTGTCGGTCTGGCTCAGGCGCCGGGTAAACAACTGGTAGAAACCGAAGCACAGCGCCGAGGCCAGCGGCAGGAGGATCGCCGGGGTGAATAGCGAGCTGCCCGGCCGCACGATCAGCATCACCCCGCCCAGGCCCAGCAGCACCGCCACCCACTGCCCACGGGTGACGCGCTCGCCGAGGAAAGGCACCGACAGCGCGGTCACCACCAGCGGCGCGAGGAAGTTCACCGCCGTGGCCTCCGCCAGGGGGATGTAGCGCAGGCCGGTGGTGAAGAACAGGCTGGTGCCGATCAGGCACAGCGCCCGGCCCAGCTGCAGCAGCGGGCGCTGGGTACGCAGCACGCGCAGGCCCTCGCGGGGCAGCAGGAAGCCCGCCATCAGCAGCGTATGCACCAGGTAGCGCACCCAGACCACCATGACGATCGGGTAGAAGGCCGACAGGTATTTGGAGATCGCGTCATGGCTGGAGAACAGGAAAATCGCCAGGCACACGAGCAGGATGCCCTTCAGGGGTTCCTCTCGTCGCAGCGATGGGGGGTTGGTGCTCATGGGGATTCCGGGGTGGTCCGCGCCCGATTTGGTAGCAGACTAATGATTAGGCGGCTCAAAAATATCGGCTTCGTGACTCAGGCTCAAGTGACAGTAGCCGGTTAGCAGGTATTCTTGCCCACTTCCCTCCTCCCGGCCGGCGCGAGACCGATGAAACCCGAAGACCTGCTGCTCCTGGTGACCCGTGAAATGCCCTACGGCAAGTACAAGGGCCGCCTGCTCGCCGACCTGCCCGGCCATTACCTCAACTGGTTCGCCCGTGAAGGCTTCCCGAAAGGTGAGATCGGCAGACTGCTCGCCCTCATGCAGGAGATCGACCACAACGGCCTCAAGCCACTGCTCGACCCCTTGCGCCGCCCCGGTGCAGCCCGTCGGACCGCCGATTGATTCCACAGGTGCAACCAGAAAGCGTCTAGGCTTGTGACTGGCGGGTTACCCTGCCACCGGCCACCGGGTTGCACCTTATAAGGAAGCGCTACAGGCCACGGGCACCAAGGCGGTGCGGCTTTTGCTGCACGGCCCGGCCAATGGTCGGATTGACTGGAAAAACTTAGGTTGCACCTGGTTGCACCTCGCTTCATGCGCAGCTACTCTTGGCGCCGCAAAAGCCGTCGCGACCACGGCAAGAATGAGGATAAGAAATGGCAACCACCACCACCCTGGGCGTGAAGCTCGACGAAGCCACCCGTGAGCGCCTGAAAGAGGCCGCCCGCCAGATCGACCGCACGCCCCACTGGCTGATCAAGCAGGCCATCTACAGCTACCTGGAGACCCTGGAAAGCGGCAAGACCCTTCCCGAGCTCCAAGGCATCGCCGCGCGCCTGGCCGAGGGTGACCTGGAGGCCGTGGAAGCCCTGATCGACCCGATCCACCAGCCGTTCCTCGACTTCGCCGAAAGCATCCTGCCGCAGTCCGTGCTGCGTGCCGCCATCACCGGGGCCTATCGCCGCCCCGAGGAAGAAGTGGTGCCGATGCTGCTGGAGCAGGCCCGCCTGCCCGCCGACATGGCCGATGCCACCTACAAGCTCGCCTACGGCATCGCCGAGAAGCTGCGCAACCAGAAAAGCGCCAGCGGCCGTGCCGGCATCGTCCAGGGCCTGTTGCAGGAGTTCTCCCTCTCCTCCCAGGAAGGCGTGGCGCTGATGTGCCTGGCCGAAGCCCTGCTGCGCATCCCCGACAAGGGCACCCGCGACGCCCTGATCCGCGACAAGATCAGCAACGGCAACTGGCAGCAGCACCTGGGCCAGAGCCCCTCGATGTTCGTCAACGCCGCCTCCTGGGGCCTGCTGATCACCGGCAAGCTAGTGTCGACCCACAACGAGGCCGGCCTCTCCAGCTCGCTGAACCGCATCATCGGCAAGTCCGGCGAGCCGCTGATCCGCAAGGGCGTGGACATGGCCATGCGCCTGATGGGCGAGCAGTTCGTCACCGGCGAAACCATCGCCGAAGCCCTGGCCAATGCCAGCAGCTTCGAGACCAAGGGCTTCCGCTACTCCTACGACATGCTCGGTGAAGCCGCGCTGACCGAGGAAGACGCCCAGCGCTACCTGGCTTCCTACGAGCAGGCCATCCACTCCATCGGCAAGGCGTCCCACGGCCGCGGCATCTATGAAGGCCCGGGCATCTCCATCAAGCTCTCCGCCCTGCACCCGCGCTACAGCCGCGCCCAGTACGAGCGGATGATGGACGAGCTGTACCCGCGCCTGCTGTCGCTGACCCTGCTCGCTAAGCAGTACGACATCGGCCTGAACATCGACGCTGAAGAAGCGGACCGCCTGGAAATCTCCCTCGACATGCTCGAACGCCTCTGCTTCGAGCCGCAGCTCAAGGGCTGGAACGGCGTCGGCTTCGTCATCCAGGCCTACCAGAAGCGCTGCCCGTACGTGATCGACTACGTCATCGACCTGGCCCGCCGCAGCCGCCATCGCCTGATGATCCGCCTGGTGAAAGGCGCCTACTGGGACAGCGAGATCAAGCGCGCCCAGGTCGACGGCCTGGAAGGCTTCCCGGTCTACACCCGCAAGGTCTACACCGACGTTTCCTACATCGCCTGCGCGCGCAAGCTGCTGGCGGTGCCGGATGCCATCTACCCGCAGTTCGCCACCCACAACGCCCACACCCTCTCGGCCATCTACCACATCGCCGGGCAGAACTATTACCCCGGCCAGTACGAGTTCCAGTGCCTGCACGGCATGGGCGAGCCGCTGTACGAGCAAGTGGTGGGCAAGATCGCCGAAGGCAAGCTGAACCGCCCGTGCCGCATCTACGCACCGGTGGGCACCCACGAAACGCTGCTGGCCTACCTGGTCCGCCGCCTCCTGGAAAACGGCGCCAACACCAGCTTCGTCAACCGCATCGCCGACCAGACCATCTCCATCAAGCAACTGGTGGAAGACCCGGTCGTCAGCATCGAAGCCATCGCCGCCGCCGAAGGCGCCCTGGGCAAGCCGCACCCGCGCATTCCCCAGCCGCGTGACCTGTACGGCAGCGCCCGCACCAATTCCAGCGGCATCGACATGTCCAACGAGCACCGCCTGGGCTCGCTGTCCAGCGCCCTGCTCAGCAGCGGCCACGCCGACTGGCGTGCCCAGCCGATGCTCGGCTGCAACGCCAGCGCCGGCGAGAGCCTGCCGGTGGCCAACCCGGCGGACCGTCGCGACATCGTCGGCCACGTGCAGAACGCCAGCCTGGAAGACGTCGGCAACGCCGTGCTCGCCTCGCTGACCGCAGCCCCCATCTGGCAGGCCACCCCGCCGGTGGAGCGCGCCGCCGCCCTGGACCGCGCCGCCGACCTGATGGAGGCCGAGATCCAGCCGCTGATGGGCCTGCTGGCCCGCGAAGCCGGCAAGACCTTCGCCAACGCCATCGCCGAAGTGCGCGAAGCCGTGGACTTCCTCCGCTACTACGCCGCCCAGGCGCGCCACGACTTCGCCAACGACAGCCACCGCCCCCTGGGCCCGGTGGTGTGCATCAGCCCGTGGAACTTCCCCCTGGCGATCTTCAGCGGCCAGGTAGCCGCCGCCCTGGCCGCCGGCAACACCGTGCTGGCCAAGCCCGCCGAGCAGACCCCGCTGATCGCCGCCCAGGCCGTGCGCATCCTGCTGCAAGCCGGCATCCCAGAAGGCGCCGTGCAGCTGCTGCCGGGTGAAGGTCACACCGTCGGTGCTGCCCTGGTGGCCGACGAGCGCGTCAAGGGCGTGATGTTCACCGGCTCCACCGAAGTCGCCGGCATCCTCGCCCGCAACGTCGCCGGCCGCCTGGACTCCCAGGGCCGCCCGATCCCGCTGATCGCCGAAACCGGTGGCCAGAACGCGATGATCGTCGACTCCTCCGCGCTGGTTGAGCAGGTGGTCACAGATGTGGTCGCCTCCGCCTTCGACAGCGCCGGCCAGCGTTGCTCGGCCCTGCGCGTGCTGTGCATCCAGGAAGACGTCGCCGACCGCGCGCTGGAAATGCTCAAGGGCGCCATGGCCGAATGCCGCCTGGGCAACCCGGACAACTTCGCCATCGACATCGGCCCGGTCATCGACGCTGAAGCCAAGGCCGGCATCGACAAGCACATCGACGCCATGCGCAAGAAGGGCCGCCACGTGTTCCAGGTCGCCCGCACCGAAGGCGACGTGATGAGCCGCGGCACCTACGTGATGCCGACCCTGATCGAATTGGAAAGCCTGGACGAGCTGGAGCGCGAAGTCTTCGGCCCGGTGCTGCACGTACTGCGCTACAAGCGCCAGGACCTGGACCAGCTGCTGGACCAGATCAACGCCACCGGCTACGGCCTGACCCTGGGCGTACACACCCGCATCGACGAGACCATCGCCAAGGTGGTGGACAAGGCCCACGCCGGCAACCTCTACGTCAACCGCAACATGGTCGGCGCCGTGGTCGGCGTGCAGCCCTTCGGCGGTGAAGGCCTCTCCGGCACCGGCCCGAAAGCCGGCGGCCCGCTGTACATGTACCGCCTGCTGGCCACCCGCCCGGTGGACGCGGTGAGCCGCACCTTCAAGCGCATGGACGAACAGGCCGCCGACACCCACCTGCGCACCAGCCTGCAGCAACGCCAGGGCAACCCCCTCGCAGCGCTGAAGGAATGGGCGGGCAAGGAAGGCAAGGCCGAGCTGGCCAGCCTCTGCGACGGCTTCGCCGAACTCTCCCAGAGCGGCCTGACCCGCACCCTCCCCGGCCCGACCGGCGAGCGCAACACCTACATGCTGCAGCCCCGCGCCAACGTGCTGGGCCTGGCCGACGACGAAGGCGACCTGCTGGTACAGCTGGCTGCCGCCCTCGCGGTCGGCAGCGCGGTGATCTGGCAGGACGGCGACCTCACCAAGGCCCTGCGCGGCAAGCTGCCCAAGGCGGTACAGGCGCGCATCCAGCTGGTCGCCGACTGGAAAGCCGAAGGCGTGGAATTCGACGCCGTGCTGCACCACGGTGACTCGGACCAGCTGCGCGGCATCTGCCAACAAGTGGCTGCGCGCAAAGGCCCGATCATCGGCGTCCAGGGCCTGTCCCAGGGCGAGACCGCGGTACCGCTGGAGCGCCTGCTGATCGAGCGCGCCCTGAGCGTCAACACCGCAGCGGCCGGCGGCAACGCCAGCCTGATGACCATCGGCTGATGGCCGGCGGGCCAGGCGAACACCTGGCCCGCCACCCGTTCCAACCAGGGGCTTCTGCCCCTGGCGCCCGCCTCCTCAAGAGGGATGTGGGCACCCAAGGTTCCCGGTGATCCGCCTGGCGCCTTTTCCAACAGGCGGCTCGTCCCGCCATCCAAGGCCTTCGGGCAAAGGAGCAGCGCCACAAGCGCCGCTCCTTTTTCATTTCTGGTGTTTGGAAATCTGAGAGGAAGGCTTTCGCGGGTTGCATCCGCCCTACAGCCGCCCTCTTTCCATGCCCTGCCGCCGACAGCTTTTGTAGGGTGGATGACGCTCTTTTCATCCACCAGGCAGTGCTGCCTGGGAACTCGGAGCCCCGTAGGTTGGGCTGAGGTACGAAGCCCAACGCAACAGACCCGAACCACGCAACGTTGGGCCTCGCTACGCTCGGCACCAACCTACGGCGCCGTGCCGCTGTAGGTCGGGTGCAACCCGACGAGGGGGTGTACCACGACAACGCGGGTTTCACCCGCCCTACGGGGTGACGGGGATGCGGCGGGCACGGAGGGAGTCCAATCGCGGATGAATCCGCTCCCACAGGGAGCCCACAACCCATCCGGGATCAATGCCGGGCGGACAGCCGCTCCAGCGCTTGCGCCGCGCCCATCTGCCGGGCGGCGGACAGGGCAGTGGCGCCGCCGGCGTCGGTGGCGTCGATGCGGGCGCCGTGGGCCAGCAGGCTGTCGATGATCTCGCCCCGGTTGAACATGGCCGCCATCATCAAGGCCGTCTTGCCGTCGGGCGTCGCGCCTTCCACATCGGCGCCGTGGGCGAGCAGCAGCTCGACCATGGCCAGGTCGCCCTTGAAGGCGGCACCGGCGAGCGGGGTCTGGCCGTTGTTGTTGCGCAGGTCCGGGTCGGCGCCGCGTTCCAGCAGGGCACGCACCGTGTCTGCGTGGCCGTGGTAGCTGGCCAGCATCAGCAGGCTGTCGCCCTTGTGGTTGCGCAGGTCCGCCGGCAGCCCCTGGTCGAGCAGTGCCACCAGGTTGTGTGCATCTCCGGCGCGGGCCAGGTCGAACACCTTGTTGGCGAATTCCAGGGTGGCGTCGTCCAGCGCGGCCGCTTTGTCTTGCTCGCTCATCAGGCTCTCCTTGAAGTGGCAGCCAGGCTGCAGAAATCAGTGGGCCGATGATAGGGAAGCAGCCGGGGCGCGGCTCTTAGGGATTATCTATAGGGTTGAAAGCCGCCGTGGATGGGGCGGGTACGCCTGCGCCATTGCAGCGCCGCGGTGAAGCTAGAGGGTGTCGCTGGAGTAACTCGCCTCCAGCACCAGGGCGCCTTGCAGCACCTCGGCCAGGCATTGGCCGCAGGTGCCGTCGCAGTAGTGCTCCAACGCCGCCTGGCTGGCCCAGCGGCCCTGCAGCAACCACAGATCGGGGTCACCCGGGGCGCGCAGCACCTCGTGGCTGATGCAACCCTCGATGCGCCGCGCCGGTTCGACCAGGGCGAGCAGGCGCTCGCCCAACTCGGACGAACGCCCGTTGCGGGCGCGGATCGAGGCGAGGCTGGTAAAGGATGGAGATGGGGTCATGGACTGTTCTCCTCTTGCGCGTGGCCCAGGACACAGGCCTCGATCAATGGCGTGGCGAGAAACAGGGACGTCAGCACCAGCAACCACAGGATCACCGGCAGTGCTGCACGATCGGCCTTGCGCGGGTTGCTTCGCTGTTGCTCTCGCATCGCCTTCGACCTCGGCATGCGGCGCCCGTAGTCAGCGCCGATACAGCGAAAGACTACGGGCGGGAAGGCTTTCCTGGTTAGACGATTCCTGCGTGATGCTTGCCTGATCCTGCGAATCTCATTGCGTCAGCATCTGGATGAAGGAGCGCGACAACGGCGAACGCTCGTCGCTGCGGCGCACCAGCCAGACCGCCGTGGTCGCCACAGGGTCGAGCAGGCGACGGTAGACCACGCCATCGAACTGCATGCGCGTGAAGGACGCCGGCAGCACCGAGACGCCGAGCCCCGCCGCCACCAGGCCGATGATGGTCAGCGCGCTGTGGGATTCCTGGGTGATGCGTGGGCTGAAGCCCATCTCGTGGGTCAGGGCGATCAGTTGGTCGTAGAGCCCGGTACCGGCAGTGCGCGGGAAGTACACGAAAGGCTCGGCGGCCAGGGCCTGCAGGTACAGCCCGGAGTCCAGGGCCGGGTCCGTCGCCAGGGGATGGTCGGCGTGCAGCACCGCCACCAGCGGCTCGCGGAACAGCTCCACCGCCACCAGGGACTCGGGCAGCGGCAGCGGGCGGATCAGCCCCACCTGGATGCGCCCGTTGAGCAGCGCCTCGGCCACGTCGCGGCTGACCATCTCGTGCACCTCCAGCTGCACGTCCGGGTAGGCGCGACGGAAGCGGAAGATGGCTTCGGGTATGACCGAGGTAAAAGGCGCCGACGAAGTGAAACCGACCTTCAGCTCACCCAGCTCGCCGCGCTGAGCCCGGCGCGCCACCTCGGTGGCCTGCCCCACCTGGGCCAGCACCTGGCGCGCCTCGACGAGAAACAGCCGCCCCGCCTCGGTCAGTGCCACGCGGCGGTTGGTGCGTTCGAACAGGCGTGCACCCAGCTCCTCCTCCAGCGCCTGGATCTGCTGGCTCAAGGGTGGCTGGGAGATGCCCAGCAGCTCGGCGGCGCGGCCGAAATGCAGCTCTTCGGCAACGGCGATGAAGTAACGGAGATGACGGAGTTCCATGGCGGGAATGATATGTCCTGCCTATCAAAGATGCCGAACAATATATTGGAAAGTATCACTCCCCGCCGATAGGCTTTGCCCATATCCCGAACAAAGCAGCCACTCCACCCCCGATCAGCGGGTGCGACGGCGCACGCCTGCACGACAGGCGCCGGGGCCCTGATGAAGCCTTGCCGAGGTCCATGATGAATCCGTCCGCCCAGGACAGCGCCCTGCCCAGCCATATCGAAAAAGGCACCCCCGCCTTCCTGCGCACCAGCCTCGCGCTGTTCTGCGGCGGCTTCGCCACCTTCGCCCTGCTCTACTGCGTGCAGCCGATGATGCCGGTGCTGGCCCAGGCCTTCGCCATCAGCGCGGCGCAGAGCAGCATGATCCTCTCCGTCTCCACCCTGGCCCTGGCCTGCGGCCTGCTGGTGACCGGCTCGCTCTCCGACGCCCTCGGGCGCAAGCGGGTGATGGGGGTCTCGCTGCTCTGCGCTGGGCTCTTCACCCTGGCCAGCGCGGCCATGCAGAGTTGGGAAATGGTGCTGCTCATGCGCGTGCTGGTGGGCCTGTCGCTGAGCGGGCTGACCGCCGTGGCCATGACCTACCTGAGCGAGGAGATCGACCCGCGCCACACCGGTCTCGCCGTCGGCCTGTACATCGGTGGCAACGCCATCGGCGGCATGAGCGGGCGGCTGGTGGCCGGGGTGATGGTCGACTACGTGTCCTGGCACTGGACCCTCGCCTGCATCGGCGCCCTGGCGCTGATCGCCGGGCTGGTGTTCTGGCGCGTGCTGCCTGAATCGCGGCACTTCCAGGCGCGGCCCATCACCGCGAAAAACCTCTTCGGCGGCTTCGCCCTGCATTTTCGCGATGCACGCCTGCCGCTGCTGTTCCTCGAAGCCTTCCTGCTTATGGGCAGCCTGGTGACCGTCTTCAACTACATCGGCTTCCACCTGCTGGATGCGCCCTACCACCTCAGCCAGACGGCGGTGGGCATGCTCTCCATCGTTTACCTCTCGGGCACCTACAGCTCGGCGATGGTCGGCTCTCTGGCGGACCGCGTCGGCCGGCAGAAGGTGCTCTGGGCGGTGATCCTGCTGATGCTGGCTGGCTTCGGCCTGACCCTGCTCACGCCGCTGCCGCTGATCCTGCTGGGCATGCTGCTGTTCACCTTCGGCTTCTTCGGCGCCCACTCGGTGGCCAGCAGCTGGGTCGGGCGCCGCGCCGTGCAGGCCAAGGGGCAGGCGGCTTCGCTGTACCAGACCTTCTACTACGCGGGCTCGGGGATCGCCGGCACGGTCGGCGGGCTGTTCTGGAATCGCGCCGGCTGGAACGGCATCGGCCTGTTCGTCGGCCTGATGCTCAGCCTGGCGCTGCTGATCGCCCTGCACCTGTCGCGCCAGCCACAGGGCGCGGCGTGCACAAGCAAGCCGTAGGGGAAGTAAACCTGCGGAGCTTGTCAGTGGGCCCCCGCGAGCGCGGGAACCCACTGAACATCAGCCCACTTGCATGCCCAGCGACCTCAGCCGCGCGTCGGGCTCCTGGCTGACCGCCAGTCCCGCGCCTTCGGTCATCACCCGCAGCGCGGCGGCGGGGTCTTCGGTCTTGCCGGCAAGGGCCTTGTAGTCATCCGGCAACGCCGCGTTGAAGGCGGCCATCTGCCGCCCGATCTCCTCGTCACTGGCACCAGCCTCCATGGCCTTCTGATAGAGGGCGACGCGTTGGCGGGTGATCTCGTCGATACGCGCCTCAGCCTCGGCCGGACTGGTGGCGGTCAGGGGCTGCCCAGCGGAAAAGACGCGCCAGGGCGGGCCCGATGAGTCGACGGCCACCCCATCGCGGGTGGCGGCCTGGGCTTCCGGCTCGCTGGCAGCGGCAGACGATTGCAGGCTGGCAGGGCTGTAGGTCGCCTCGGGCGCCACCCGGCTCAACGGATCGTCGGCGAGGGCTGGGTCACCTCCATCGACCTGGCTGAGGAGGCTCTTGGCCTCCGCGGAAATGGACACCCTGTCCTGGTAGCGGGAAGCGTTCTCCTCCTGGACCTGGACAGACTTGTCGAGGGCGGAGATCGAGGGGTCTTTCATAGCGTTGGACTGCCTGATGTAGGAATACCAGTCGTTCACTCCTGCGTTGATCTTCATGGGGTTTCCTTTTGGCCTTGCCCGGCGGACCGCTGCCGGGGGTGGAGGGCTGGGGCTTGCAACTGCACCAAGCCGGCGTGTGCTGCCATACGGAATTTCAAGCACAGGGCCTGGGGAGCAATGGCCGTGCCAGCCCTGCCCCACCACACCGGCATCCGGCGACAAAAACCTTTGCCTTCAATCGCTTGCAAACCCACGCCGGGCGCGGCTTGTAGCCCACTACGCGCCTCCGGCGAGGCCAGGGCTTGCCGGAGGCGGCAGGCCCCTGCCGCCCGCTTGCCGTAATGGCAATCGGCCCGACTCCTGCTTTACTAGGCGGACTTCAGCGAAGACCTACAACGACCAGGGAGCGGCGGATGGAAGACCAGTACAAGGCGGAACAGGACCGGATCACCTGGCGCCGCAAGGCCCTCGGCCTCGACACCGACAACGAGTCGCCGCGCCGCCCCTGGGCCGTCGCCCTCTCCGGCGGCGGCATCCGCAGCGCCACCTTCTGCTTCGGCGTGCTCCAGGCCCTGGCCCGCGCGCCCGTCGACCCCGGCGCCAACCGCCAGCCGAAGAACAGCGAAGACGATCCCCGCGCCCGCCTGCTGCCCCGCTTCGACTACCTCTCTACCGTCAGCGGCGGCGGCTACATGGGCTCGTTCTTCTCCAGCCTGTTCCAGCCCGAGCGCCTGCGCCCGGTCAATGGCGACGAGCAGGAAAAGGCCCGCCAGGCCGCCCTCGACGCCTACCGGGTGATGCGCTACCAGCCGCCGGGGCGCATCCACTCCTCCGACAACTACCAGGCCGCCCCGGTGGGTGACGGCCCCACCGCCTGGCTGCGGGAGAACGGCCGCTACCTGACGCCCACCGGCGCCGGCGACCTGATCTACGCCCTGGCGATGACCTGGCGCAACTGGCTCTCGGTGCAGTACGTGATCGGCATGCCGATGCTGTTGGTGCTGGCCCTGATCGCCCTCACCCAGGGCGCCGTCTGCCATTTCTGGCCGGGCAGTCCCTTCTGCGGCAGCCTGCTGCTGGTGCCCGGCGTAGTGACGCTGCTCAGCGTGGCGCCGCTGATGCTCGCCTACTGGCTGATCTACTCGCGCAAGAGCCAGGACGAACCCCCAGCCCTGGCCAACTGGGCGACCCTCTGCGCGGTGGTGATCATCATCGCCATGGCCATCCCCGCCATCTACCTGCAATCCCACACGCCCGACACCACCAACCCGGTGGAAATCCTGCTGTGGCTGGTGATCGTCGTCACCGTGCTGGGGCTGCTATGGTGCGCCGCGCTGGTGTTCACCCAGGAACGCAAACCGAGCCGCGACGACGCCGGCCTCGACGCCAACAACGTGCGCAACTACCGCCTGCGGGTGACCCGCGCCCTGAGCCAGTCCATCACCTTCACCGCTGCCCTGCTGGCCCTGGCGCTGCTCCACCAACTGGCCCAGGAGCTCTATGTGGTGCTCGCCCAGGGCTACTGGCAGGCCTCCGCCCCCGCCGCGCTGCTGCCGGCGCTGGCCTGGATCGCCCGCCACCTGGCCCGCTCCTCCGACGACAAGCCGCTGCCCAGCTGGCTGAGCAAGCTGCCGCTGGATGTGATCGCCCTGGTCGCCGGCACCGTGATGCTGGTGTGCATAGCCCTGGTCTGGGGCCTGCTGGTGCAATGGGTGGCCTGGAACGGCCAGGTACCCGGCCCGGACGCCATGCCGCCCTTCGCCCTGCAGCGCCTCATCGGCCTGGCGGTGGTCGCCGCGCTGCTGGCGTGGGTCTCCGGCCAGTTCATCGGCTTCATCAACCTCTCCACCCTGCAAGCCTTCTACGCCGCGCGCCTGACCCGCGCCTACCTCGGCGCCTCCAACGGCCAGCGCTTCGACGTGCCCAGCCGGCAGAGCCGCAAGCGCATGAGCGTGGCGCAGACCCTGTCCCGCGACGACATCGCCCTGGACGCCTACTACCGCACCCGCACCGCCGGCCCGCTGCACCTGATCAACGTCACCATGAACCTCACCGTGGACCCCTCCGAGCAGCTGGTGCAGCGCGACCGCAAGGGCAAGCCGCTGTGCGTGGCGCCCTACTGGTACGCCCCGGGCAACCCGGACGCCGAAGCGGTGAGCTTCATCCTCGATGGCGAACGCAAGGTGCGCATCCCGCCCAGCGGCAAGGGCGAGATCAACCAGCCGCTGTCCCTCGGCCAGTGGGTGGCCACCTCCGGCGCCGCCTTCAGCACCGGCCTGGGCCGAGCCACCAGCCTCGGCACTTCCCTGGCCCTGGGCCTGGCCAACGTGCGCCTGGGCACCTGGTGGCAGAGCAACTTCCCGCCACGCCAGGCCGGCCCGTCGAAAAACTCCGAGCGCCTGTCGCGCTGGCTGCCGGCGCAGACCTACCTGTTCTACGAACTCACCGCGCACTTCCACGGCCATCGTCGCGACAAGCTCTACCTCACCGACGGCGGGCACTTCGAGAACACCGCCACCTACGAGCTGGTGCGCCCGCAGCGGGACATCGAGCTGATCGTCATGTGCGACTGCGGCTGCGACCCGGACTACCGCTTCGACGACCTGGCCAACCTCATCCGCCTGTCGCGCATCGACCACGCCCTGGAGATCGAGGAAGACAGCGACGTGCTCGACCACCCGCTGCTGTCCCAGGTGTTCTCCAGCCTCGATGGCTTCCGCCAGCCACCGGCCGCCGGCGACCGTCGCTGCGCCATGCTGCTCAACGTGTTCAGCAGCGGCGAGCGCGACGATGCCGAGGCGCCGCGCACCCTCACCAGCCGCATCCTCCTGCTCAAGCCGCGGCTGATCGAGTCGCTGCCGGTGGACGTGTTCAACTACGCCCGCGCCAACCCGGTGTTCCCCAACCAGAGCACCGCCGACCAGTTCTTCGACGAGGCCCAGTTCGAGAGCTACCGCCAGCTCGGCCTGTGCATCGGCCAGCAGCTGTTCGGCGACGGCCTCAACCACAACGCCATCGCCAATGCCCTGTGGAGCTACCTGGCCAAGCCGCCGCGCGGCGTGCGCCTGGCCTCGCCCACCATCGACTGAGGCGCCCGGCCCGGCTCCACACGGAGCCGGGCCGGGATGTGCGTTAGCCGACGAACTGCCGTAATAGCGCTTTGACAGCGCCTGCTTTTCCCGGAAAATCCGCACCTCGCTCACAGGGAAGAAGCAGTCTTGAACGCTATCCACGAGGCCGCCCGGCACATCAGGGACGCCATCCGCACCGCCACCACCGGCCTTATCGGCCGCAACCAGCTCGCCGAACTCATCGTCCTCGCCGCCGTGGCTCAGGAGCACCTGCTGGTGGTCGGCCCGCCCGGCACCGCCAAGAGCGCCGTGGTGCGCCGCGTCGCCCAGGCCATGGGCGGGCGCTATTTCGAATACCTGCTGGGGCGTTTCACCGAACCGTCGGAACTGTTCGGCCCGGTGGACCTGCGCAAGCTGCGCGAAGGCACCGTGGAAACCGACGTCAGCGGCATGCTGCCGGAAGCCGACATCGCCTTCCTCGACGAGGTGTTCCTCGGCTCCACCGCCATCCTCAACACCCTGCTCGGCGTGCTCAACGAACGGCGCTTCCGCCGTGGCCACACCCAGCTCGACTGCCCGCTGCGGGTCTGCGTCGGCGCCGCCAACGGCCTGCCCGAGGACGAGGCCCTGGCCGCCTTCGGCGACCGCTTCCTGCTGCACCTGTTCGTCGAGGCGGTGCCGGACCACCAGCTCGAAGCCATGCTCGCCGGCGGCTGGCAGGCCGAGCAGACGCCCATCGTCGGGCAGCACAACCTGGGTTACCTCGACACCCTCGGCCGCGCCATGAAAACGGTGAACCTGGACGCCGCGCGCCCGGCCCTGGCCGATGCCATCCGCCGCCTGCGCCAGGCCGGCGTGCAGCTCTCGGACCGGCGCATCGTCAAGTCCCAGCGCCTGATCGCCGCCGCCGCGCTGCTCGGCGGGCGCCTGCACGCCACCGAGGCCGACCTCTGGCCGCTGCTCTACGTGCTGCCGACCCAGGAGGCGCAACAGCACGGCCGCGAGGTGCTGCGCGAGCTGTTCGCCCATGCCAGCAACGACAACCTGTTCAACGCCGTGGAAGAAGCCACCCTGCAGCCGCTGTCGCGGGTCAGCCGCCTGGCCGAAGAGGCCCGCGCCTGCCTGGACGACGCCCAGGGCGCGAGCGTGGAAGCGGTGCTGCGGGAGATCGACGCCAACTTCCTCGCCGACGCCCTGCCGCCGATGCTGGCCGAGCTGCGTGAGCGCCTGGTCGCCCGCCTCGCCACACCCGCATGAGCCCCCTGAAGCAGGCCTGGCGCTGGCAACCCCGCGCCCAGGCCCTGGAACCCCGTGCCGCCGTGGCCTGGGGCGAAGCCGCCCGGCGCCTGCATGCGCGCCTGTCAGCCCTGCCCGATGAACAGCTGGCGAGCCTGCACGCCACCGCCAGCGATGACCTGCTGGTGGTGATCGGCGAGCCCGCGGCCCTGCCCTGGGTGGACGGCATCGACTACGCCGCCCCTTGCGAGCTGGCCCCCGAACTCTGGTTGCCGACCCGGCTGAGCCCCGATGCGCCGCTGGACCTGCTCGCCCGCGCCCTCACCCGGCGCCACGGCCGCGCTCCCCTGCTGCTCTGGCCCACGCCGGCCAGGGCGGTGCCGCTGGACCGCCAGCTGCCGCTCTCCGAGGGCCACCTGGCGCGCATCCTCGACCACTGGCAGGAACGCTGACCATGCAATTGCCCGACGCCCTGAAGCCCTGGCACCCCCTGCTGGAAGGCGTGGCTCCGGAACTCGCCGAACAGCTCGCCGCGATGCTCGGCCGCCTGCAAGCCCTGGTCGGCCCCTTCCGCGAGCGCACGCCCAACGGCCCGCCCGAACCCGATGGCCTGGGTGACCTGCAACGACGCGGGCCCTATGAGCGGCTGCTCTCCAGCGAATGGCTGCTGGCCGACGAGATTCCCGATGAATTCCTCCGCCGCGCCGCCGGCGGCGAGCACCTGTTCCTCGCCCCCCAGCAGCGTGCACGGCACAGCAGCCGGCTGATCGTCGCCCTGTTCGACGCCGGCCCCCGACAACTGGGCGCACCGCGTCTGGCCCACCTGGCGATGCTGATCCTCCTCGCCCGCCGCGCGCGGGAAGCCGACGGCGAGCTGCGCTGGGGCATCCTCCAACGCCCGGCCTGGCATGAGGGCCTGCAAGGCCCCGCCGACCTCAACCGGGTGCTCGAGGCACGCAGCTGGACGGCTGCCGAACCCGCCCACTGGCAAACCTGGCAGGCCATGATCGAGGCGCTGCCGACGGAGCCGGACGAGCGCTGGCTGATCGGCGGTACGGCCGAAGACGCGGGCATCAGCCACGGGCTGCAGATCACCACCCACCTCGATGGCAAGGCGCTGGAGGTCACCCTGCAACAGGCCCGCAGCCGTCGCAGCCTGGACCTGCCGCTGCCGCCACCCGCCATCGGCAAGCGCCTGCTGAGCGGGCAGTTCGGCCTGATGACCCTGCCCGGGCCACAGGCACTCGCCCAACCTGGGGTGCTGCACGCCCCGCGAGTGGCCCTGACCCTGCCGCCGGTGATCGCCCGCTCCGGGCAGATGGTGGCGCTGACGCTGCTCGACCAGAAGGGCGCGCTGGTGTTCAAGCTGCCACCGCCCCACGGCAAGAAGAACATCGTCACCAAGGTGCGCCGGCAGAACTGGCCCGCCGGCAACCAGCCGCTGGCCATGGCCTTCCAGGGCAAGAGCCTCGGCGCCATCGTGGACACCGGCGCCTACTTGCGTTTCTGGCAGTTGCAGGGCTTCGGCGCCATCAAGCGCCCGCCGCTGGAGGAGCTCAAAGCCCCACCGGGCACCGCCAACCTGCTGCCAATGGCCCTGGTCAACAGCAACTATGCCGGCCAGCGTCTGTACCTGCTGGATGCCGCCGGACACCTGCTGAGCTGGATCCGCGACGCGAAAGCCCCCAACCATGAACCACCTGTGCTGCATCGGATCGAATCCGACGTGCTGGCCATGGCGAGCTTCGAGGACGGGCGGGTCTACTACCTGTACAAGCGCGACCAGCGCTTCGTCCTGCAAGGGATTGCAGTCAACCGGACCAGCCGCCCCCTGCGCCTGGGTGAAGCCGGTAAGCCCAGCAAGGCCTTCATGGCCCGGGTCACCAACTCCTCCTTCATTCCCGCATGCGCCCTGTTGGTGGAGACCACCCCCCAGGAACGCTGGCGGCTCTGCCGTCCCCAATACCGCGAGGACCAAGGCGCGGAAAACTGGATGCTCGATGTTCCGGGCGGCTGGAGCGCTCAGGGCCTGGTGTCCAACCGCGAGAGCGGCGACCTGTCTCTGGTGCTGATGACCAGCGACCGCAAGGGCCTGAGCCTGTACGACGGCAACACCCACCACAGGTTCTTCGACTCCCCCGCCCCCATCGCCCGCCTCAGCGTCTGCCCCGCCAGCGGCCTGCTGGCCATCCTTACCCATGCCCGCGAGCTGGTGGTGTATTGCAGCCAGCGCCGTGTGATACGCCTGCGCGCCCAATGCACCCTGGCTGATGACCCAGGAGCCCAGCCATGAACGCGCCGGATGCGCAGGTTCGCCAGCCGCTGCTCAAGGGCCGCCACAAGGTGGCCGGGCTCTGGTTGCCGGCCGACTGGCTGGGCGCCGAGGAACGCACGGCGTTGCTGCTGCACCACTGGCACGCCGACGCCAGCGCCTGGCGCTTCGCCGAAGGTGACCTGCTGCGTTTCGCCAGCGCCCGGCCCATGGACTGTGACGGCCTGGTCGGCTGGCCGCTGCTGGCGCTGAAGAATGGAGGCCTGTGCTCTGCGGAACTGACCGCCGAAGAGCGCGCAACGCTGCCGGCCGCCGATCTCTGGCTGGTGCGTGGCGGCCGGGTGCAGGCACTGCGCCTGGTCGATGCCCGGCGCCTGGCCCTGGAGGAGCACATCGCCCTCGACGGCTACCCGCTGCTGGACACCTACGATTGCCGTGCCATCCTGCCGCCGCCGATGCTGGAGGTGCTGCCGCCGATCAAGGACATCCACGCCATCCTCGATGGCAAGGTCAAGCCGCCGAGCCCGGAGCGCGACGCCTTCCTCAAGTCGCTGCTGCAGCAGGCCGCCGCCGGCCAAGGCACCGCCAGCAAACCTACCCCGCGCAAGGCCCCCTCACGCGCTGTCTCCGGCAAGTCGGGGATCAGCGCCAGTTGGGCCTTCTGGCTGTCGCTGTTCGCCATCATGATGGTGGGCAACTTCATCCGCGATGCGATGAGGCAACCAACGAACCTCCCGCCGCCCACCCTCAACGTGGCACCGGTGGTGGAAGCACCAAGCGACGGTTCGGACACCGTCCTGATCGTCATCCTGGTCACCCTTGCGGTGCTTATCGCGATGCTGTTCTTCGCCGCGCTGCGACGCTTCTTCAAGGGCGACCCGCAAGGCTGGACCGCCCAGCCCTCGGCGCCTGCTCAAGCGGCGGCGCAGGTACCGGCCCAGGCCCCTGCCGCCCCGCCCATCAAGTCCCGCGCCACCCAGGCGCCACGCGGGCCGAGCGCCTGGCGGCGCTTCCTCACCTCCCTGGCCATCACCTCGAAGTTCAGCGAGCTGCTCAACCGCCGCCAGAGTGCCTACATGCGGCGCATGCTGAAGATGTTCGAGGAAGGCGACATCGCCGAAGCCCTGCGCCACGCGCTGCCCCTGGGCGGCGAGCAGGGCAACCTGGGCCAGGCCTTCGGCACGCCGACGCGGCGTGACGATCTCGACCTCGGCAAGCGCACGGGCCCGGGCACCGCCATCTCCCTGGGCGAGGACCTCGAAGCGCACCTGCGCACGCTCTATCGCCAGCACTTCGAGAAGCTCGACCGCGAGGGGCGCATCGACGAAGCGGTGTTCATCCTCGCCGAGCTGCTCAAGGCTCGCCAGGAAGCCCTGGACTACCTGGAGCGCCACCTGCGCTTCCGCCAGGCCGCCGACCTGGCGCTGGCCTGGGACATGCCGGCCGACAGCATCGTGCGCCTGCACTGCCTGGCCGGCGACTGGCGCACCGCGCTGCAGGTGGCGCGCCGCGACAACGCCTTCGCCAATGCCGTGGAGATGCTCGAGAAGAAGTGGCCCCAGGCCGCGCAGCGCCTGCGCCAGGACTGGGCCGAGATGCTGGTGGCCCGAGGCGACTGGCTGGAAGCCGTGGACGTCATCTGGCCGCTGCCGGACAAGCAGGAACTGGCCGCCCAGTGGCTGCTGTGCGCCGAGGAAGCCGGCGGCGGCCTCAGTGCCGAAGCCCTGGTGAAGCGCGCCGTGCTGCTGCCCGACACCCTGGATGCCTACGCGGCACGCCTGAAGTCGCTGCGGGACGACCCGACACTGGCCGGCGAGCGCCTGGCCCTGGCCCAGGCGCTGAACCGGGTCGGCACCGTGCCCCGCACCCGCAGCAACGAACAGCTGCAACGGCTGGCGCGGCTGGTACTGCCGCCCCTGCTGGAAGACCACGCCCGAAGCCGGGTCAACCTGTCGCGGCGCGACCTGCAGAGCCTGCTCAACCTCAGCCAGGACAAGCTGCTGCAAGCCGACCTGCCGCCCAAGGGGCTGCCGGAACAGGACGCCTCGCCATTGCTGCAACAGAACCCGCCTCTGCAGTGGCAGGCTCCGCCGGCCGGCCAGCGGGCCATCCTCGACGCCGCGCCCCTGGCCGAGGGGCGCACCCTAGTGGCCCTGGGTGAAGCCGGCCTGGCGGTGCTGGACGACCTGGGCCGAACGCTGTTCCGCTTCGCCGAGCCCGGCCACCGCATCGTCCTCGCCCGCAACCGCCGCGCGGCCCTGGCGCTGGCCCGGCGCGACCAGGTCTGGCGCATCACCAAGCTCGACCTGGTCAGCCGCAAGGCCACCGACCTCGGCGTGCTGGCGATGGACTTCCACGCCTATGAATTCGACGGCACCTCCTGGACCATCGGCAACAGCCGCAGCGTACGCGTGGTGGATGTCGACCGGGCCTTCGCCGTGGTCTGGCACGTCAGCGACCTGCCGGGGCACTTGCTCGCCTTCCAGGGCTGCGCCGGCTTCGAGCAATGGCTGGTGGAAGATGGCCGCGGCGGCACCGAGCTCTGGCGCTACGCGCTGCCGACGCGGCGCCTGACCCATCGCTACGAGGTGCTGCCGTCCCGCCATGAAGGGGGGTTCTACGTCCCCAACCCGGACGGCGGGTTGCTGGAAGTCTGGTTCCGCGGCAACGAGGCAGGCGAGCAGAGCCTGCTGATACACACCCACGGCGGCAGCCGCGAGATCGCCCTGCCGGACGTCAGCGCGGACCAGGTCGACAAGACGAACCTCAAGCTGGCCGACGGCTGGCTGCTCCTCGGCACAGCGACGGATACGGAGATGACGCACTGGCGGCTGGTCAACCCGCGCACCCTGAAGACCTGCGCCGAGCTGGAATGGCCGTCCGATACGCCCCTGCAAAGCCGCTCCCTGGAGCACGACTGGCGGCTGTTCGACTGCACCGGGCGCCTGCTGCGCCTGGACACCCTGACCAGCGAACTCCGTGAACTGCGCAGCTGAATAGCGGCGCGGCGACCCTCGCCGCGCCCTGCTTCAGAAACGCTCCAGCTTCGGCAGCCACACGCGGATCAGCGAGAACAGGCGCTCCAGGTCGATGGGCTTGGCCAGGTAGTCGCTGGCACCGGCGCGCATGCATTGCTCCTGGTCGTCCTTCATCGCCTTGGCGGTGACGGCGATGATCGGCAGCTTGGCCCAGCGCGGCTCCTCGCGAATGCGCCGGGTGGCTTCGAAACCGTCCATCACCGGCATCATCACGTCCATCAGCACCAGGTCGATGTCGGGGTTTTCGTCCAGCTTCTCGATGGCCTCCTGGCCGTTGCGCGCGGTCACCACCTGGGCGCCCTTCTCGTCCAGCGCGCTGATCAGGGCGAAGATGTTGCGCACGTCGTCGTCCACCACCAGCACCTTGCGCTTCTCGAACACCTTGTCGCGATTGCGCGCGGTCTGCAGCATGCGCTGGCGGTCGCTGGAGAGGGACGACTCGACCTTGTGCAGGAACAGCGTGACCTCGTCCAGCAGCCGCTCGGGGGAGCGTGCGCCCTTGATGATGATCGAGCGCGAGTGCTTGAGCAGGTCCTCCTCCTCGTCGCGGGTAAGGTTGCGCGAGGTGTAGACGATCACCGGCGGGAAGGCGCCGAGGTCTTCGGCGGCAATGCGCTTGAGCAGCTCGTTGCCATGCATGTCGGGCAGCTTGAGGTCGATGATCATGCAGTCGAACTGGGTTTCGCGCAGTTGTTCCAGGGCCTCCTGGCCGCGCTCGGCGGTGACCACCTGGATGTCCTCGTCGCCCACCAGGCGGGCGATGCTGTCGCGCTGGGACGCATCGCCCTCGACCACCAGCACGCGCTTGACCTTCTGCGTGAGCTTGGCCTCCAGGCGCGAGAAGACGTCCACCAGCAGCTCGCGGGTGGTGGGTTTCTGCGCGTAGCCGATGGCGCCCAGGTGCAGCGCCGGCTCGGTGCGGTCGTCGGTGGAAACGATGTGCACCGGGATGTGCCGGGTGCGCGAACTCTCCTTGAGCCGCTGCAGCACCGAGAGGCCGGAGTCGTCCGGCAGGCGCATGTCGAGGAGCACCGCATCCGGCCCGTGCTCGCCGGCCAGGCGCAGGCCCTCGCTGGCGCTGTGGGCCACCAGGCAGCGGTAGCCGAGTTCGTGGGCCAGGTCGTAGAGGATCTGCGCGAACTTGGGCTCGTCCTCGATCACCAGCACGCAGCGTCCGCCCCGGTGGGGCAGCTCGCGGTCGTCGGGGAAGCTCGGCGCCTCCGGCTTCTCGTCGCCCAGGCGCGGTGGCTCGGGCAACTGCACGGGCTCGATGGGGGCTGGTGCGGTTTCCTTGGCCAGGTAGTTTTCCGGCAGCCAGAGGGTGAACAGGCTGCCCTGCCCCGGCTCGCTGCTGACTTCGATGGTGCCGCCGAGCATCTCCGCCAGGTTGCGCGAGATGGACAGGCCCAGGCCGGTGCCGCCGAAGCGCCGGTTGGTGGTGCCGTCGGCCTGGCGGAAGGCCTCGAAGATGAAGCCCCGTTGCTCCTCGCTGATGCCGATGCCGGTGTCGGCGACATCGAAGGCGATGCCATTGTCGGCGGGCCGCACACGCAGGCGCACGCTGCCCTCCTGGGTGAACTTGAAGGCGTTGGAGAGCAGGTTCTTGAGGATCTGCTCCACCCGCTGGCCGTCGCTGAAGAACTGCCTGGGCGCGGCGGCTTCCACCTGCACCTCGAAGACCAGCGACTTCTCCGCCGCCTGCGGCCGGAAGAGGTTCTCCAGGCCCTCCACCAGGCGCGCCAGCTCGGTCTGCTCGGGACGGATTTCCAGGCGCCCGGCCTCGACCTTGGCGATGTCGAGGATGTCGTTGATCAGGCGCAGCAGGTCATTGCCGGAGGAGTAGATCAGCTGGGCGTATTTCACCTGCTGCTCGTCGAGGTTGCCCTTGCGGTTCTCCGACAGCAGCTTGGAGAGGATCAATGAACTGTTCAGCGGCGTGCGCAGCTCGTGGGACATGTTGGCGAGGAATTCGGACTTGTAGCGGCTGGCCCGCTCCAGCTCGTCGGCACGCCGCTGCAGCTCCTTGCGCGCCTGGTCGAGGGCGTGGTTGCGCTCGTCCAGGGTGTCGCGCTGCTCCTGCAGGCGCAGGGTCTTCTCGTTGAGCTGCTCATTGGTCTGTTCCAGCTCCGCCTGCTGGGTCTCCAGGCTGGCCTGGGATTCGCGGATCACCCGCGACTGGTCTTCCAGCTCTTCGTTGGCGGTGCGCAGCTCCTCCTGCTGCACCTGCAGCTCTTCGTTGAGCTGCTGGGTCTCGGTGAGGATGTCGTGCAGGCGCTGGCGGTAGCGCGCCGCCTCGAGGGAGGCCCCCAAGCTGCCGCCTATGGCATCGAGGAAGGCCTGGTCACGCTCATCCAGCGCCCGCAGGAAGCCCAGCTCGACGATGCCGTTGACGCTGCCCTCGGTGGCGGTGGGCGCGAGCAGCACTGAAACCGGCTCGTCACTGCCCAACCCGGAGTTGACCTTGAGGTAGCTCGGCGCGAGTCCCTCCAGCACCCGGGTACGGCGCTCGACCGCCACCTGCCCGACCATCCCCGCGCCATCGGCGAAGGCCTGGTCGCGGGCCTGTTCCTCGGGGGAAAAGCCGTAATCCGCCACGCGGCGCAGCTCGCCATCCTCCTGGCGCACATAGAGCGCCCCCACCACCATGCCGAGGTACTGAGCGAGGAAATCCAGCACCGCGCGACCGATGCTGGTGGACGATTGCTGGCCGATGATGCACTCCGCCAGGCGCGACTGCCCTTCGCGCAGCCAGGCCTGCTGCTGCAGCTTCTGGTTATCGGCGAGCTGCCGTTCCAGCGTCGCACCGTAGGTACTGGAAAGGCCCAGCAGCTCGCGCCGCCCGAAGTACGCCAGCAAGCCGCTGAAAGACAGGCTGAACAGCAGGTAGGCCGCGATGGTGAAGATCGCCGTGTTGCTGGCCCGCTCGTTGCGGTCATGACGCAGTTGCTGCTCGGCGGCGATGAACTCGGCAAAAGTCTGGCGGATGCCATCCACCAGTTGCTTGCCACGCTTCTCGCGGACGGCGGCGGTGATGTCCTGGCCGGCACGGCGCTGCTCGATCATCTGGTTGGCGAAGCGGGCCCATTGTTCCTGCATCGACTCGATGCGACGGATCTTCTCCACCTGGATGGGGTTGTCCTTGACCAGCTCGGTCAGCTCCGCCATGCGCGAATCCAGGCGCGGCCCGGCGTCCTCGAAGGGGTCGAGGAACGCGTCCTCCCCGGCGATCAGGAAGCCGCGCAGGCTGGACTCGCGGTCCAGCGTGTAACGGAAGCCCTCGTTGGCCTTGCCCATGACGATATCGGTGTGCTCGACCCAGCTGAGCACGTAGAGCAGGTAGCCGATCAGGGCGATGAACAGCGTGGCGCCGAGCACGCCGACACCAATCGGCAGGGCCACGTTGCGGGCGAGGATACGGCGGAAACTGCGTTCGTCGATGCTGGCGGTGGCGTTCATCGGCCTTCCCTGAATTGAATGCGCGAAACCCGGAAACGGGCGGCCAACGCGTCGTCGATTCCCTGGCGACCGCTGACCCGTAATGCGCAGCGCTGCGGCTGCTTGAGGAAAATGTAGCTAGTTGTGCCCGTTTCGCCCGGGAAGATCGCCCGGCGAACCCACCCGACCGGTCAAAATCGGGCCTTGCGCACTTTCGCCATCAGGAATGAGAACCGCTCATCAACTGCCGGCTTTGCGGCCTGAGCGGGTATTGGCAGAATGACGCGCGCATTGCATGGCGCTATGCCACCACCAAGGACGGAATCCTGATGCAGGACAGCACCCCTAACGAGCCAGGGCAAGGGCTCGACGCGGGCCTCGCGTGCCTGGTCATGCTCGCGCGTTTCCATAACGTCGCCGCTTCCCCCGAACAACTCGCCCACGAATTCGCCGAAGACGGCCGCCCATTCGGCAAGGCCGAGCTGCTGCTCGCCGCCAAGAAGCTCGGCCTCAAGGCACGCCCCGCCCGCAGCACCATCGCCCGCCTGGAGCGCACGCCGCTGCCGGCGATCGCCTGTGACCGCGAGGGCGGCTTCTTCATCATCGCGCGGCTGGACGACGGCAAGGCGCTGATCCACGACCCGCGCGCCCAGCGCCCGGAGGTGCTGGAGTTCGAGGCCCTGGCCGAGCGCTGGGGCGGCGAAGTGATCCTGATCCGCTCCGAGGCGTCCCTGGCCGGCGAGCTGGCGAAGTTCGACTTCACCTGGTTCATCCCCGCCATCGTCAAGTACCGCAAGCTGCTGGGCGAAGTGCTGCTGGTGTCCTTCGTGTTGCAGATCTTCGCGCTGCTGACGCCGCTGTTCTTCCAGGTGGTGATGGACAAGGTGCTGGTGCACCGCGGCCTGTCGACCCTGGATGTGATCGCCATCGGCCTGCTCGGCATCATGCTGTTCGAGACGGCGCTGTCAGGCCTGCGCAGCTACGTGTTCGCCCACACCGCCAGCCGCATCGACGTGGAGCTGGGTTCACGGCTGTTCCGCCACTTGGTGACCCTGCCGCTGGCCTACTTCCAGGCGCGCCGGGTGGGCGACTCGGTGGCGCGGGTGCGCGAGCTGGAGAACATCCGCAGCTTCCTCACCGGCAACGCCATCACCCTGGTGCTGGACGTGCTGTTCTCGGTGGTGTTCATCGCCGTGATGTTCTTCTACAGCGGCTGGCTGACGCTGGTGGTGCTGCTGTCGCTGCCGCTGTACTTCCTCATTTCGCTGATCATCACCCCGGTGCTGCGCGCACGGATCAACGAGAGCTTCGCCCGCGGTGCGGAGAACCAGGCCTTCCTGGTGGAGACGGTCAACGGCATCGACACCCTCAAGGCGATGGCGGTGGAACCGCAGATCAACCGCAAATGGGACAACCAGCTGGCCGGCTACGTGGCAGCGAGCTTCAAGACCCAGACCCTGTCGACCATCGCCAACGAGGGCGTGGGGCTGGTGGGCAAGCTGGTGACCGTGGCGACCCTGTGGCTGGGTGCGCGGCTGGTAATCGACGGCGACCTCAGCGTCGGCCAGCTGATCGCCTTCAACATGCTCGCCGGGCGGGTGTCGCAGCCGATCATGCGCTTGGCCCAGCTGTGGACCAACTTCCAGCAGACCGGTGTCTCGGTGCAGCGCCTGGGGGACATCCTCAACACCCGCACCGAGCTGTCCCAGGCGGCGCGCAGTGCGCTGCCGCCGATCCGTGGCAACGTCGAGTTCGACCAGGTGCACTTCCGCTACCGCCCGGACGGCTCCGAGGTGCTGCGCGGGGTGAGCCTGAACATCCAGGCCGGCGAGGTGATCGGCGTGGTCGGGCGCTCCGGCTCCGGCAAGAGCACCCTCACCCGCCTGCTGCAACGCCTCTACACGCCCGAGCGCGGGCGGGTGCTGGTGGACGGCATGGACCTGGCCCTGGCGGACGTCTCCTCGCTGCGCCGGCAGATAGGCGTGGTGCTGCAGGACAACATGCTGTTCGCCCGCAGCATCCGCGAGAACATCGCCCTCACCGACCCGGGCGCCCCCATCGAGGTGGTGATGCAGGCGGCCAAGCTGGCCGGTGCCCACGAGTTCATCCTCGAACTGCCCGAGGGCTACGACACGGTGGTGGGCGAGCACGGCGCCTCGCTCTCCGGCGGCCAACGCCAGCGCGTGGCCATCGCCCGGGCGCTGATCGGCAACCCGCGCATCCTCATCTTCGACGAGGCCACCAGCGCGCTGGACTACGAGTCCGAACGCATCATCCAGCAGAACATGAAGGACATCTGCCGGGGCCGCACGGTGATCATCATCGCCCACCGCCTCTCCGCCGTACGCGATGCCAACCGCATCGTGGTGATGGACCGCGGGCAGATCGTCGAGCAGGGCACCCATGCCGAACTGCTGACCCACCAAGCCGGCCACTACTCGCGTCTGCACCGCCTGCAACAAGGCTGAGACGCATGCAACCCCGGACCGAACCGAACCACGCCCTCCCCCGCCGGGAGAGGGCCGGGGCGCACCTCGCCCCCCATGCACGGATGCCCAGGCCATGAGCGCAAAACGCGAACTGATCAACCGCTACCGCAGCGCCTGGCGTCACGCCTGGCGCCACCGCAAGGCCATGGACGCCCCGCAGCGCCTGAGCCACGAGGTGCAATTCCTCCCCGCCGCCCTGGCCCTGCAGGAGCAGCCGCCGCACCCGGCGCCGCGCTACATCCAGTGGGCGATCATCGCCTTCGCCGTGCTCGCGCTGATCTGGGCCTGCGTCGGCGAGATCGACGTGGTGGCCACCGCCACCGGCAAGATCGTGCCCAGCGGCAAGACCAAGATCATCCAGCCCAGCGAGGTGGCGGTGGTCAAGGCGATCCACGTCTACGACGGACAGAAGGTCAAGGCCGGCGACCTGCTGGTGGACCTCGACGCGCAGATCACCGGTGCCGACGTCGACCGCCTGAAGAGCGACCTGCTCGCCGCCCAGGTGGACAGCGCCCGCGCCCGCGCCCTGCTCGACGCCATCCAGGACGGCGGCGAACCCACCTCCCTCGCCGCGCTGATCCCCGAGGCCAGCCCCGAGCAACAACTGGCCGCCCAACGCTGGTTGCAGGGCCAATACCTGGAACTGCGCAGCACCCTCGACCAGGCCGACTCGGAGATCGACCAGCGCGTCGCCGAAATCCAGGCGGCCAAGGCCTGGGTGGCCAAGCTGGAGGAATCCCTGCCCATCACCCGCCAGCTCTCCGCCGACTACAAGCGCCTGCTGGACAAGGCCTACGTCGCCAAGCACGCCTACCTGGAGAAGGAGCAGGCACGCCTCGACCAGGAGCGTGAACTGGCCATCCAGCAGGCCCGCGTCATCGAACTCACCGCCGCCCGCAGCGCCGCCGAACGCCAGCGCAACACCGTGCTGGCCCAGACCCGCCGCGCCATGCTCGACCTGCAGCACGAATCCGAACAACGCGCCGCCTCCCTCGCCCAGGAGCTGAAGAAGGCCGAACAGCGCGACCGCCTGATGCGCCTCACCGCCCCGGTGGACGGCACCGTGCAGCAACTGGCCATCCACACCAACGGCGGCGTGGTCACCGAGGCCCAGCCGCTGATGGTCATCGTCCCCAGCGACCAGCCGGTGGAAGTGGAAGCCATGCTGGAGAACAAGGACATCGGCTTCGTCCACCCCGGCCAGGAAGTGGAGATCAAGGTCGAGACCTTCACCTTCACCAAATACGGCGTGGTGCACGGCACCGTGCAAAGCATCTCCAATGACGCCATCGATGACGAAAAACGCGGCCTGGTCTACAGCACCCGCATCCTGCTCAAGGAAAACAGCATCCAGGTCGGCGACAACCGCATCGAACTCTCCCCCGGCATGGCCGTGCGGGCGGAGGTGAAAACGGATAAGAGGAAGGTGATCGATTATTTCCTGAGTCCGTTGAAGGAATATCAGGATGAGAGTTTGGGGGAGCGGTGATCATTACGCCCCCTCACAAAACAATCGCGCGCCATAACAAGCTGCAGAACTATCAGAGCATTAAAAGGAATTCAAAATGTCAGGTAATTTGAATATCGAAAACAATGGCGACGGCACGCTATCCGTAACAGCCGAAGGCAATAATCACAGCGCAACAATTGAAGTTGACGCTAATGGAATAGCAAAGATCAGCGGCGATATTGGCATATTCGGCATCAGCTACGATCCCGCGACAGGCAAATACACCGAACAGGTTAACGTTCCGATTCGTGGCGGACTGGCAACGCTTCATTTCGGAAACAAGGGAACGATAGACGCAAACAATAATATCGTTTACGACTCCATGTTTATTGGTCTATCTGGAAAAGTCATTGGGGGAACTGAGTATTCCAGTGAGTTAACCGTGAGCACAGGTATTGATGAAGATGGCAATCGCGCCTTCAAATTCTCCGGCGAAGCATCTATCAGCTTCCTTGGCGGTCTCATCGAATTTAAGGGCGAGCTGGAAGATTTCTACTGGGATCCAGCTGACATGTTCGATCCTGAAGAAGATGGTTTTGTCTCAAGTGGTCTAGCAGGAAACGCTTTCTCTGCCCTGAAGAATAGGCAGGCTCAAATTGATGCAGCCATCAATGGCACCGATGCAGGCTCACAAATTAGTGTGGCCACCAACCAACACTTCAATGAAGCCAACGCCTTCGTCGAACGCCGTGATCCCCTCAGTCTCGACCTAGACGGCGACGGCATCGAAACCGTCGGCGCCAATGCAGGCATCACCTTCGACTTCGATGGCGATGGCCTGAAGACCGGTACCGGCTGGGTCAAGGGTGATGATGGCTTCCTCGTGCTGGACCGCAATGGCAATGGCAAGATCGACAATGGCGGCGAGCTGTTCGGCGTCGACACCGTCAAGGCCAACGGCCAGAAAGCCAGCAATGGCTTCGATGCGCTCAAGGACTTCGACAGCAACGGCGATGGCGTCTTCGATGCCCAGGATGCCCAATTCGCCAATGTGAAGATCTGGCAGGACGCCAACCAGGACGGCATCGCCCAGGCAGGCGAGCTCAAGACCCTGGTCGAACACAACATCGTCGCCATCAACCTGGATTCGACGGCGAGCAACCACAACTCCAACGGCAACCTGATCAGCGCCGTCGGCAGCTTCGTTCGTGGCGATGGCAGTGAAGGCACCGTCAACGCCAACCAGAGCCTGGCCGCCAACCTGGACCTGGTCAGCAACCCCTTCTATCGCGAATTCACCGACCACATTGCGCTGGACGACACGGCCAAGGCCCTGCCGGACATGAAAGGTTCCGGTGCGGTCCGTGACCTGCGCGAAGCCTCGATGCTCAATGCCGAACTCAAGACCCTGCTGGCCACCTATTCCCAGGCGCAGACCCGCGAAGAACAGATGGGCCTGCTGGATCAACTGATCGCCGAATGGGCCAAGAGCGCCGACTACAAGACCTTCGATGAACGCATCGACGCGCTGGATGACGGCACCACCGATGTGCGTTTCCAGTACTCCTGGGAGGCCAACGGTGCTCAACCGACCAAAGCACAGCAGAGCACCCAGAAGCTTCTTGAGCGTGTGAAAGCGCTCGAAGTGTTCAATGCGCAGAACATCCTCAAGTTTGGCAAAGTTGGCTCAGGCACCGACAGTCTGACGCTGTCGCTTGGTGTAGGTACCGCTAGCAGTAATAGCACCTACAGCACGAACCAAGGCAGTGTTGTAATTGATGAAAACCAACTTGGCTTCAACGCTGGCCAGACCGGCTTGCTGAATCAGGCTTATGAGAGCCTCAAACAGTCCATCTATGACGGCCTGCTACTGCAGACTCGCTTGAAGTCGTATACAGACTCGATTGATCTGAATTTCACGGCCACTGGATTGGAGCTTGACTACGATCAGATGTACGCGCTATTCGCCGCTACGGCGAATGACAGTCCATTCAACGCTATTAACGACGCACTGGATCTCTCCCGAATCTGGACAGACAAAAAAACCACAGATTCACTTAAAATGTCCTTCATCCCTGCATTAGCAGAGCAACTGTCCGCCGAAGAGCTCAATAGACTTCGCAATCAACTATCACAGTTCAACCCTCAGCATATTCAGTTGGGTAACGCCTCCAATGACGTGTTGATCGGCACGGCAAGCAACGACTACATACTTGGGCTAGGTGGCAACGACTCCATCATCGGTGGCTACGGCGATGACACCCTCGTCGGCGGCAAGGGCAACGACACCCTCAACGGCCATGACGGCAGTGATACCTACGTCTTCAGCCTCGGTGATGGTCAGGACACCCTGGCCGAGACCTATGAAAACACCAGCGGCAACTACCTCTACACCGACATTATTCGCTTCTCCGAAGGTATCGATGTTGCTGGCATCCGCATGAGTCGCGAAGGCAGGGACCTCACCCTGCACTACAGCGCCACCGACAGCATCACGCTTACCCACTGGTACACCAATCCGTATATGCGGATCGAGAAGGTCGAGTTCGCCGATGGCAGCAGCCGCACCATCAACAGCCTGGAAATGGAGCTCGGAGTCGCCGGCACAGACGGTGACGATGGCTTCGCGCCCTATGGCAACGATGGCGCGCACTTCAAGGGCCTGGCAGGCAACGACGTACTGAACGGCGCTGCCGGTGACGACATCCTCGATGGGGGTGACGACAACGACAGCCTCAATGGCGGAACCGGTAATGACACCCTGCTCGGTGGCGCGGGCAACGACTCCATCCTCGGCGGCTACGGCGATGACGTCCTCATCGGCGGCAAAGGCAACGACACCCTCGACGGCCATGAAGGCAGTGACACCTACCTCTTCAGCCTCGGTGATGGTCAGGACACCCTGACTGAGACCTTTGCAAACGGCAGCGACAGCTATCTCTATACCGACATCATTCGCTTCGGCGAAGGTATCGATGTCGCCGGCATGCGCATGAGCCGCGAAGGCAGAAACCTCACCCTGCACTACAGCGCCACCGACAGCATCACGCTTACCAACTGGTACACCAATCCGTATATGCGGATAGAGAAAGTCGAGTTCGCCGATGGCAGCAGCCGCACTCTCAACAGCCTGGAAATGGAACTCGGAGTCACCGGCACAACCGGTGACGACGGCTTCGGGATCTATGGCAACGATGCCGTGCACTTCAAGGGCCTGGCAGGCAACGACGTACTGAACGGCGCTGCCGGTGACGACATTCTCGATGGAGGAGAAGGCAACGACAGCCTCAATGGCGGCTACGGTAATGACACCTACTTGTTTGCCAAAGGCGATGGCCAGGACCTGGTAGCCGATGCAGATGGCAACGACACCCTTCTCTTCGGCCAGGACATTTCCGCCAACGACATCTGGCTCCAACGCAACGGCAGCAACCTGGAGCTGACACTGCGCGATTCCACCGACAAGGTCACCATCAATAACTGGTACTCGAGCACTTCGAACCACATCGAGACCATCAAGTCCGGTGACGGCAAGACCCTGCTCGACAGCCAGGTGCAGAACCTGGTCAACGCCATGGCGGCCTTCGCACCGCCTGCGGGCGGCAGCTCCCACCTGACGCCCGAGCAGAAGGCGCAGCTGGAGGTAGTGATCGCCGCGAACTGGGCCTGACCTGCATCAGCGATAACGACAGGAGCGCCCATTGGCGCTCCTGTCCGCGGTGTGGAGCCCTGGGGTACCAGGGGTGTTCTGTTCCGCTCGGTAGAAACTCCAACGTTCCATGGATCACGCGGCTTGCCGAGCTGTGCGGATGACTGTCGCCTCGCCCCCATCAGGATGAGTGTTTTGGAAATGACCAGTGGCTCATTCGAGCCCCTGGAGAGTTGGATATTTCTAGTCAAGGAGACGAGGCAATGTGGCGATACGTAGGAAGGGATGGTGACGTCGTTGTGGTCGAGAACGACCAGGGCCGTCGCATCGAGATCAACACCAAGGATGAGGTGGTCAACGGCAATACCGTCGGCATGAGTACCGGTGAGGCGCACGATGCGCTGGAGGCCCTGGACGAAGGGCTGGAAGCCGCAGGCGCCGGGGCGGCCTCCAAACCCGCCAAGCTGCTGCTGAAATTCTTCAACAAGGCCGGTGTGGCCGACGACATCCCGCAGGATGCCGTCGGACCCGTCTGGTGGTGGAAGAACAGGAGCGCGTTTGAAATCGAGCAGATGGACAAGGAGGTCAACACCAACTTTGACTCAGCCCTGAAAACCGCCTCCCCCATGGTTCTGGACCTGGACGGCGACGGTATCGAAACCTATGGCGCCGAGGGCCAGACGCTGTTCGACCATGATGGCGATGGCAACAAGCACGGCTCCGGCTGGGTCAAGCCGGACGACGGCTTGCTCGTGCTGGATCGCAACCACAACGGCTCCATCGACAATGGCCATGAGCTGTTCGGCGAGAACACCCTGCTGGCCGATGGCACCAAGGCCAAGGATGGCTTCGCGGCGATGCAGGCCGTGGACGGCAATGCGGACGGCAAGCTGGATGCCAACGACGCGGTATGGGGTGATCTGCGCGTCTGGCGCGACTTGAACGGTGACGGTATCAGCCAGTCTGGCGAGCTGTTCACCTTGCAGGACTTGGGCATCGAAAGCATCGCCACCGGCTCGGATGGCAAGAAGCAGGCCCTGGGCAACGACAACCACATCGACGGTTTCGGCACCTTCAAATGGGATGCTGCCCATGGCGGTGGCAACGGCGTGTCGGGTGATGTCTATTTCGAGAACAACCCCTTCTATCGCGAGTTCGCCGACTCGATCGAGATTCCGGCCAACCTGGCAGGGGTGGCCGATATGCGCGGCGCAGGGGCCGTGCGCGATCTGCGTGAGGCTGCGGCCAGCAGCAACTCCCTGAGCAATGCGCTTGCCACCTACTCCCAGGCCGATACCCGGGTGGGCCAGCAGGTGCTGCTGGATCAACTGGTCCGGGCCTGGGCCGATAGCGCCAGCTTCCGCACCTTCGATGAACGCATCTCGGACCTGGCCGAAGGCAAGACCTACAAGATCGAGTTCGACTACTCCTGGGAAGTGAAGAAGAAAGGCTTTGCGGCAGGTTCCAGCAGCGGTGGCTCGAACGTCAGCGGCGGGACCAACGGCATTCCCGTAGGTACCGGCCAGGACACCTCGCCCACCGCCGACCAGCTCCGCAAGAAAGAGCTGCTGGAGATGGTGCGTGTGTTGGAGGTGTTCAACGGCCAGTACTTCTTCGACTTCAAGCCTGTTACCGATGACGACAAGGATGGAAAGATCAACCTCTCGTACGTCGCGGGGGTGCAATCGCGATCCGGCAGTGCCGGGGGCTCGCTGGCGTTTGGTTCGACCTTCTACCTTACGGAGGAGGACTTCTCCTTCGGCCCGAACCAGGAGAAACACATCCGCGCGGCCTATCAGGCCCTGCTGGATTCGGTCTACAACGGCCTGCTGCTGCAGACCCGCCTGAAGCCCTATCTGGACGCCGTATCCCTGGTACTGACCCAGGACACGCTGACCCTGGACTTCAGTGCAGCCCTCGACAAGTTCGCCCAGACCCACGCCCACTCCCCGGTGAAGGCGATTGTCGACGTGCTCGAGTTCGGCTCGGCCATTGCAGGTACTGCGGGCTGGGCGGCCAATGAAATCGCCATTGCCGGCGACTGGGTCCGCCAGTTGGATGCATCCCAGGTCGAGGCGCTGAAAGCGCAACTGGGCGCGGCCAGCAACGTGGTCTTCGACACCATCGCCAATAGCAGCCTGGTAGGAAGCTCCGGCTCCGACTTCCTGTTTGGCGAAGCCGGCAACGACACCCTGACCGGTAACGACGGTGCCGATTTCCTGGATGGCGGCGACGGCAATGATCGCCTGTACGGCAACAGCGGAAATGACCTGCTGCTGGCGGGAGCAGGCAATGACTCGCTCTATGGTGGCGACGGCAATGATGTTCTCGACGGCGGCACTGGCAACGACCTCCTGAGCGGCGAAGGCGGTAGCGATACCTACCGTTTCGCGCGTGGCTGGGGCCAGGACAGCATCAACAACAACGACGCCAGCACCGGCAAGGTCGATGCCATCGAGTTCGGCGCCGGCATCACGGCCAGTGACATCGTCGCTACCCGCTCCGGCACCAACCTGATCCTCAGCCTGGTCGGCAGTACCGACCGCATCACTGTCACCAACTACTTCAATGCCGATGGCACCAGCAGCTACAAGCTGGAGGAAATCCGCTTCATCGATGGCAGCGTGTGGGACATCACTACGGTCAAGGAACTGGCCCTGCTCAATACCGCCGGCAACGACACACTGACCGGCTATGCGACCGCTGATGTGCTCAGCGGTGGCGCCGGCAATGACTCGCTCTACGGCGGTGCCGGTGATGACCAGCTGTTCGGTGAGTTGGGCGACGACCGCCTCTACGGCGAAGACGGCAATGACCTGCTGCAAGGCGCCGAGGGTAACGACACCCTTTACGGCGGCGAAGGCAACGATGTTGTCTATGGCGGTGAAGGTGTCGATAACCTCTTCGGTGGGAACGGCAACGACATCCTCGAAGGCGGCACCGGCAACGACAACCTGAGCGGCGAAGGTGGCAGTGACACCTACCGCTTCGCTCGCGGTTGGGGCCAGGACAGCATCAACAACAACGATGCTGGCACCGCCAAGGTCGATGCCATCGAGTTCGGCGCCGGCATCACCGCCAGCGATATCGTCGTCACCCGCTCCGGCACCAACCTGATCCTCAGCCTGATCGGCAGCACTGATCGCATCACCGTCACCAACTACTTCAACGCTGACGGCACCAGCAGCTACAAGCTGGAGGAAATCCGCTTCATCGACGGCAACGTCTGGGACATCGCCACGGTCAAGGAGCTGGCCCTGCTCGGAACGGCAGGCAATGACAGCCTGACCGGCTATGCCACTGCCGATGCCATCAATGGCGGCAGCGGCAACGACACGCTAGCGGGAGAAGGCGGCGACGACACCCTCGTAGGCGGCCAGGGCAATGACGTGCTGAACGGCGGTGCCGGCAACAACACCTTTGTGTTTGCGCGCGGCGATGGCAGCGACATCATCAAGGGCTTCAGCGACCAGACGGCGTCCAAGCTGAACACCTTGCTGTTCGCGGAAGGCATCCGTCCCGAAGATGTTTCTTCGTACCGCAGCGGCAGTTCGCTGGTCCTCACCATCGGTACCGATGACAAGGTCACCATCGAGAACTTCTTCTACTCGGCAGCGACAGCAAGCAGCTCGAGCCCGGTGCAAACCATCAGGTTCGCCGATGGTACCGAGTGGTCGATCAACGCCAGTTCCGGGACGACGAATGTCATCAGCGGCAAAGCTGGCAAGGACTTTATCGTCGTCGCCGATGGCTCGAAGAACAATGTCCTGAGTGGCGGCCTGGGGGATGACGTCTTGCATGGCAGCTACTACGCCGACACCTACGTGTTCAACCTGGGCGATGGCAAGGACACGGTCGTCGAAACGTCCACCTACACCAATGTCACCGACACCCTGCGCTTCGGCGATGACATCGTTGCCAGCGATATCCAGATGCAGAAAGTCGGTGTCGATCTGGTCTTCGCTCACCGCAACGGTGCCGATCAGGTCACCGTGAGGAACTGGTTCAACACCACGGCATCCACGGCCACGGCGGTCGACGCCAGCCGGGTCGAGCGTATCGAGTTTGCCGATGGGTCGAGCTGGGACGTCAACCAGATCCAGAGCCAGATCGTCGTGCTGGGCACCGCCCAGGCCGACACCCTGAACGGCTGGGCCGGTGACGAGACCCTCCACGGCGGTGATGGCAATGACCTGCTAGACGGCGGCGCCGGCACCAACCAGCTGTTCGGTGGTGCTGGCGATGACACGCTCAAGGTGGCAACCACCGCCAAGGGCAGCTTGCTGGCAGGCGGAACCGGGAGTGACACGCTGTTCGGCAGCTATTACGCCGATACCTACGCGTTCAACCTGGGCGATGGCAAAGACACGGTCGTCGAGACCTCCACCTACTCCAACGTCACGGACACCCTGCGCTTCGGCGAAGGCATCGTTGCCAGCGATATCCAGGTGCAGAAAGTCGGTGTCGATCTGGTCTTCGCTCACCGCAATGGCTCCGATCAAGTCACCGTGAGGAACTGGTTCAACACCACGGCATCCACCGCCACGGCGGTCGATGCCAGCCGGGTCGAGCGTATCGAGTTTGCCGATGGGTCGAGCTGGGACGTCAACCAGATCCAGAGCCAGATCATCGTGCTGGGCACCACCCAGGCCGACACACTGAACGGCTGGGCCGGTGACGAAGCCCTCTACGGCGGTGACGGTAATGACCTGCTGGACGGCGGCGCCGGTACCAACCAGCTGTTTGGTGGTGCAGGCGATGACACGCTCAAGGTGGCAACCACCGCCAAGGGCAGCCTGCTGGCGGGTGGCACAGGTAACGACACGCTGTTCGGCAGTTACTACGCCGACACCTACATGTTCAACCTGGGCGACGGCAAGGACACGGTCGTCGAAACGTCTACCTACTCCAACGTAACGGATACCCTGCGCTTCGGCGAAGGCGTCGCAGCCAGCGATATCCAGGTGCAAAAGGTCGGCGTCGACCTGGTCTTCGCTCACCGCAATGGCGCCGATCAGGTCACCGTGAGGAACTGGTTCAACACCACGGCATCTACGGCTACGGCGGTCGATGCCAGCCGGGTCGAGCGCATCGAGTTCGCCGATGGGTCGAGCTGGGACGTCAATCAGATCCAGGGCCAGATCGTCGTGCTGGGTACCGCCCAGGGCGACACACTGAACGGCTGGGCTGGGGACGAGAGCCTCCACGGCGGTGACGGCAATGACCTGCTGGACGGCGGCGCCGGTACCAACCAGCTGTTTGGTGGTGCAGGTGATGACACGCTCAAGGTAGCCAGTACTGCAAAGGGCAACCTGCTGGCGGGTGGAACGGGTAGCGATACGCTTTACGGCAGCTACTACTCGGACACCTACCTGTTCAACGCCGGAGATGGCCATGACACCCTCATCGAGACCTCAACCTACTCAGGGGTCACCGATGTGCTGCGTTTCGGTGGGGATATCGACGCCAACGAACTGTGGTTCCGCCAGGTAGGGACGGATCTGGAGATTTCGACCGACAACCCGGCGGACAAAGTCTCGATCAAGGGCTGGTATTCATCGAACGCAGCCCGCGTGGAGCGCGTTGAGTCGGGCGACGGGAAAGTGCTGCTCGACAGCCAGGTGCAGAATCTGGTCGACGCCATGGCGGCCTTCGCGCCGCCGGCGGGTGGCAGCTCCAACCTGACGCCCGAGCAGAAGGCGCAACTGGAGGTGGTGATCGCCGCGAACTGGCAGTAACCGCTGAAAACGACAAGGCCCCTTACGGGGCCTTGTTCATTTCCGGGGTTTGGAAATGTGCAGCGCTCCGTCTACCCACTCCCTCACCTGCTCGGCGCTGGGGGCTTGGGGGGCGAAGAGGATGCGGTAGATCATCGGGGCGACCACGGCGTCGACCAGTTGGTCGGCGCTGGGGGCCGCTTCGGC
This sequence comes from Aquipseudomonas alcaligenes MRY13-0052, assembly GCA_000474255.1. Taxonomy (GTDB): domain Bacteria; phylum Pseudomonadota; class Gammaproteobacteria; order Pseudomonadales; family Pseudomonadaceae; genus Metapseudomonas; species Metapseudomonas solani. Next base: position 10,586 of record BATO01000014.1, on the reverse strand, counting down.
ACGCTGGGCGGCGCGGTCGAGGATGAGCTGCAGCTGGCAGCGGACGAGGTCGGCGCATTGGCCGGGGTAGTCGCCGGCGAGGTCGGAGACGACGTCGCGGATCAGGGTGCGGCCGAGCTCGGAGCTCATCTCGTCGAGGTATTGCTCGGCCCAGGCGTGCAGGTCGCTGGCGAGGGTGCCGGTGTCCTGCGGCTCGCTGGGGAGCATGCGTTCCAGGGCGACGTCGGCCAGCAGCGCCGAGAGGTCGCCCCAGCGGCGGTAGATGGTAGAGGGCGTGACGCCAGCGCGAGCGGCGATCTGCGGGACGGTGAGGTCGGCGCGGTCGCGCTCGTCGAGCAGTGCGCGCACGGCGGTGTGGATGGATTCCTGCACCCGGGCGCTGCGCCCGCCAGTGCGGCGGTTTTCTTTGATGGCCATGGCGGCGGACCTTAACACAAAGAATTTGCGTTAAGGAATTTCTGCGCGCAGACTGCGCAAACGCAATGTCTTAGCTTTAGTGAGCCCATGATGGTCCAGACCGCCGATACCTGCCTCGACCAGCGTCACACCCGCAGCGGCATCGCCTTGCTGGCGAGCACGCTGCTGAGCTTCCTGGCCGCATCCAGCGCGCCCACCCCGCTCTACCCCGTGTACCAGGCGCACTGGGCCTTCAGCCCGGCGATGCTGACGCTGGTCTTCGCCATCTATGCCTTCAGCCTGCTGGCGGCGCTGCTCACCCTGGGCAAGCTGTCCGATTACCTGGGCCGGCGGCCGGTGATCCTCGCCGCGCTGTTGCTGGAGATGCTGGCGATGGCGCTGTTCATCGAGGCCGATGGCGTCGGCTGGTTGCTGGCAGCGCGGGTGATGCAGGGCTTCGCCACGGGGATGGCGACCAGCGTGCTGGGTGCGGCGCTGCTGGATCGCAACCCCGAGCGCGGGCCGCTGTTCAACAGCGTGGCGCCGCAACTGGGCATGGCCTGTGGCGCCCTGGGCTGCGGGATGCTGGTGGAGTGGGCGCCCTGGCCCTTGCACCTGGTCTACCTGGTCCTGCTGCTGGTGTTCGCCGCCCAGGCGCTGCTGCTGTGGTGGTTGCCGGAAACCATCTCGCGCCGCCCGGGCGCCCTCGCCTCGCTGCGCCCGACCCTGCGGGTGCCGCCCCAGGCCCGGGGCGCGCTGTGGCGCACGCTACCGGTGAACGTCGCGGTCTGGTCCCTGGGCGGTTTCTACCTGTCCCTCGCGCCGTCGTTGATCCGCGCAGCCACCGGCTCCAACTCGGCGTTGGTGGGCGGGCTGGCGGTAACGGCGCTGACCCTGAGCGGCGCCCTGTCGATCCTGTGGCTGCGCCAGCACACGGCGCAGCAGGTGCTGCGCATCGCCACCACCCTGCTGCTGATCGGAGTAAGCGCCATGCTCGTGGCCGTGCGGGCCGGCTGGCTGTGGCTGTTCCTGCTCGCCTCGCTGGTGGCCGGCGGTGGCTTCGGTTCAGGGTTCCTCGGCGCGCTGCGCAGCGTGATGCCGCTGGCCCATGCCCATGAGCGCGCGGGGCTGATGGCCACCTACTACGTGATCAGCTACCTGGCGTTCTGTGTGCCGGCGCTGCTGGCGGGAGTAATGGCCCGCCACTTTGGGCTGGTGGCGACCGCAACGGGGTTCGCGACGGTATTGATCGGGCTGACGCTGGTGGCACTGATTGGGCTGGCGCGCCGGGATCACGCCTGAGCCCACCTTGCCCGTAACGACCCGACGATTGGATTACACCCGTAATATACAAGCGTTTGAATTATGCATATCATCCTAAGCATGCGCCCGCAGTATCGCTCTCTCACCCTGGCGCTCCCGCCGGCTCCGCCCGGCTCTACCACGCAAGGACACGAGATATGCAATCCATCGTCATCGCCGGTTTCGCCCGCTCGCCCTTCCACTTCGCCAAGAAGGGCGGCCTGATCAACATCCGCCCGGACGACCTCGCCGGCCAGGTCGTGAAGGGGCTGGTGGACCGCCTGGACATCGACCCCAACGAGATCGAGGACCTGATCCTCGGCTGCGCCTACCCCGAGGCCGAGCAGGGCATGAACCTGGCACGCATCGTCGGCTTCCTCGCTGGCCTGCCGCAGAGCGTGGCCGGGGCCACGGTGAACCGCTTCTGCGGCTCGTCCATGACCTCCATCCACTTCGCCGCCGGGCAGATCCAGCTCGGCGCCGGTGAGGCCTTCATCTGTGGCGGCGTGGAATCCATGACCCGCGTGCCCATGGGCGGCTTCAACATTTCGCCCAACCCGCGCCTGACCAGCGGCGAGATCCAGGCCTATATCCCCATGGGCCACACCGCCGAGATCGTCGCCGAGCGCTACGCCATCAGCCGCGTGGACCAGGAGGCGATGGCCGTGCAGTCCCACGAGAAGGCCGCCGATGCACGCCTGCGCGGCCTGCTGCAGGACGAGATCATCACCATCGAGACGCCCGACGGCCCGGTTACCGAAGACGGTTGCATCCGCCCCGGCACCACCGCCGATGCCCTGGCCCAACTCAAGCCGGCGTTCGGTGGCAGCGTGACCGCCGGCACCGCCTCGCCGCTGACCGATGGCGCGGCGGCGGTGTTCGTGTGCACCGAGGCGTTCGCCCGGCGCTGGAAGCTGGACATCCTCGCGCGCATCAAGGCGGTGGCTGTGGTCGGCTGCGCGCCGGAGGTGATGGGCATGGGCCCGCTGCACGCCACCCGCAAGCTGCTGCAGCGCAGCGGCCTGTCGGTGAACGACATCGACCTGTTCGAGATCAACGAAGCCTTCGCCAGCCAGGCACTGGCCTGCATCCGCGAACTGGACATCGACGTCGCCAAGGTCAACCTCGACGGCGGCGGCATGGCCATCGGGCACCCGCTGGGCGCCACCGGTGCGCGCATCACCGGCAAGGCCGCTTCGCTGCTCAAGCGCACCGGCGGCCGCTACGCCATCGCCACCCAGTGCATCGGTGGCGGCCAGGGCGTGGCCACGCTGCTGGAAAGCGTCGAGTGAGGCGCCGGGGAGGTGCGCTCGCACCTCCCCTTCCGTCGGCCACCAGCACTCGCGCGACGCTGACTGCATACAGGCGGCAAATGTGGAATTACAATCGCAATACTAACGCCCGGAAGTTGAGGCCATTGCCATGCGCTACTCGGAAGACCACAAAGCCGAAACCCACAAACGCATCATCGCCGAAGCCTCCCGCCGCTTTCGCGCGGACGGTATCGACGCCACCGGCCTGCAGCCGCTGATGAAGGCGCTGGGCCTGACCCACGGCGGCTTCTACGCCCACTTCAAATCCAAGGACGCCCTGGTGCAGGAAGCCCTGCGCGCAGCGGCCAACGACGCCAGCGGTCAGTGGGCCAAGGTGCTGGCCAAGCCGGAACCGCTGAAGACCCTGTTCAAGCGCTACCTGTCACCGGAACACCGCGACCACCCGGACGCCGGCTGCCCGCTGCCGACCATGTCGTCCGAGCTGGGCCAGCGCGGCCAGGCCAGCCCCATCAGCGACGAGGTGGTGGGCAACCTGCTGAGGATGATCGAGAAGGAAACGGGCGACCCGCAGGAAGCGATGGCGATGGTCGCCACCATGGTCGGCGCGCTGAGCCTGTCCCGCAGCGTGGCGGACGAGGCCCTGTCCAAGCGCATTCTCGACGATGCCTGCGCCAACCTGACAGCGCGCCTGGAAGAAAAAAGCGGCAAGGCCTGAGCCTGCCGCTTCGATGTAACGGGAGCGGCCGCAAGGGCCGCTTGGCTCACCCCATCCAGCGTCGGAACAGCACGCTGGCATTCACCCCGCCGAAACCGAAACCGTTGGACAACGCGTAGTTGATGGTCATCGGCCGTGCCGCGCCATGGACGATGTCCACGCCGGCGGCATCCTCGTCCGGCTGTTCCAGGTTCAGGGTCGGCGGCGCCACCTGGTCGCGGATGGCCAGCACGGTGAAGATCGCTTCCAGCCCACCGGCAGCGCCAAGCAGGTGCCCGGTAGCGGACTTGGTGGCGGATACGGCCACCCCGCCCTCCTCGCCGAACACCGCCTTGATCGCCGCCAACTCGCCCTTGTCGCCCACCGGGGTGGACGTGGCGTGGGCGTTGAGGTGCTGGATCTGCCGCGGCTCGATGCCCGCCTGGGCGATGGCGGTGCGCATGGCGCGCTGGGCGCCGCTGCCATCCTCTGGCCCGGCAGTGAGGTGGTAGGCGTCGGCACTGGTGCCGTAGCCCACCAGTTCGGCGATGGGCGTGGCGCCACGGGCCAGGGCGTGGTCGAGGGACTCGATCACCAGCATGCCGGCGCCTTCGCCCATGACGAAGCCGTCGCGACGGCTGTCGAAGGGTCGCGAGGCCTGTTCCGGGTGCTCGCTGAAGTCAGTGGACAGCGCCCGCGCCGCCGCGAAACCGGCCAGCGCCACGCGGTCGATGGAGGCTTCGGCGCCGCCGCACAGGGCGATATCCACTTCGCCGGCACGAATCATCCGCGCCGCATCGCCGATGGCCTGCACGCTCGCCGCGCAGGCGGTCACCGGGGCACCGATGGGGCCCTGGAAGCCATGGCGGATGGACACGTGCCCAGCGGCCAGGTTGACCAGGAAGGACGGGATGGTGAAGGGCGACAGGCGCCGTGGACCGCGGCTGTCGGTGGTGCGCACGGCGTCGGCGATGGCGCCGAAACCGCCGATGCCGGAACCGATCACGGTGGCGGTGCGGGCCTTCTTCTCGTCGCTGTCGGCGACCCAGCCGGATTGCTGCAACGCTTCGTCGGCGGCGGCCAGGGCGAAGAGGATGAAGCGGTCCATCTTCTTCTGCTCCTTCGGCGGCGCGGCGCTGTCGGGGTCGAAGCCACCTTCGGCGTCCTCCTCCCGGGTCGGCACGCTGCCGCCCACCTTGGCGGCGAGGTCGAGCACGGTGGCCTCGGGCAGGGCGCGCACGCCCGAGCGGCCGGCCAGCAGGCGTTGCCAGGCGATCTCCACGCCGCAGCCCAGGGGCGAGACCAGCCCCATGCCGGTGACGACGATACGTTGCGAGTTCATCACTTCCCTCCGAGTATCAGGCAGGTCGTGGAACCGGTGGCATAGAGCTTCCCGTCCACGTCATAGATGCGACCCTCGGCCAGCGCGGTCGAGCGCCCCACGTGGATGATCCGCCCCTCCGCCCGCACCGGCCCCGTGTTCACGGTCATGGCCCGCACGTAGCTGATGCGCAGGTCGGTGGTGGTGTAGCCCTGCCCCGGCTTGACGTGCATGTGGATGGCGCAGCCCATGCAGGAGTCCAGCAAGGTGGCCGCGTAGCCGCCGTGCACGGTGCCCAGTGGATTGTAGTGGCGGGCATCCGGAACGCCCTGGAAAACGAAGCGCTCCTCTGACCATTCGATAGGCACGAAGCCCATCAGTTCACCGATGGGAGGTGACGGCAGGTCGCCCCGGCCGATGCCGTCGAAGAACTCACGGGGGCTCAGTTGGACGACCTCGGACATGCTCAGGGTGCCGGGCTTCAGGCGCTCCAACATGCTGCGCTCGGCTTCCAGCCAGGCCTGCAGTTTCTCTTCACGGCTCGATTCGCTCATGGCACTTTTCCTTCTCGCTCGGCCTGCCGGCCTGATTTGAATTTCGATCATCATATAACGAGGCGCAGGGCCTCGCGCAAGGCCACCCGATGGGCGCCTCGCGCGGGCTGGGTCAGAGCCCCATCTGCTTGCTAATGATCTCGTTCATGATCTCCCGCGAGCCGCCGCCGATGGAGAGGATGCGGTTGTCGCGGTAGAGGCGCTCCACCAGGCTTTCGCGCATGTAGCCCATGCCGCCGAGCATCTGCACGGCGTCGTAGGTGAGGCGGTCGGCGATGTCGGTGGCGAAGTTCTTGGCCATGGAGATTTCCTTGATCACGCTCTTGCCGGCGGCCATCTTCGCCGCCTGGCGGTAGGTGAACTCGCGGGAGACCTCGACCTGGGTGGCCATTTCCGCCAGGCGATGCTTGAGCACCTGGAACTTGCCGATGGGCTTGCCGAAGGCTTGCCGCTCGCGGGCCCAGCGCTCGGCTTCCTCCAGCGCCAACTGCGCCGTCATGTTGGCCATGATGGCCAGGGCCAGCCGCTCGGACTGGAAGTTGGCCATGATACAGGCGAAGCCCATGTTCTCGGCGCCGATCAGATTGCCCACGGGCACCAGGCAGTCCTCGAAGAACAGCTCGGCGGTGTCGGAAGCCCACCAGCCCATCTTCTTCAGCTTGCGGCCGACGCTGAAGCCGGGTGTGCCCTTCTCGATCAGCAGCAGGCTGACACCGCCGAAGCCATCGCCACCGGTGCGCACCGCCACCGTGTAATAGTCCGCACGCACGCCGCTGGTGATGAAGGTCTTGCTGCCGTTGACGCGGTAGAAATCGCCCTCGCGCACGGCGCGGGTCTTGAGGCTGGCGACGTCGGAGCCGCCAGAGGGTTCGGTGATGGCCAGGGCCATGATCTTCTCGCCGGCCAGTACCTGGGGCGCGATGCGTTCGCGCAGCTCGGGGCGGCCCCACTTGACCAGCGGCGGCAGGCCGATGTCCAGGGAGCCCAGCCCGGCCACCAGGCCGCCGGAGCCGCTGCGCATCAGTTCCTCGCTGGCCGCCACCTTGGCGAACAGGTCGCCTTCGTGGCTGCCGCCGTACTGCTCCGGGTAGCCGATGCCGAGAATGCCGGCGGCCCCAGCCTTGAGGTAGAGCTCGCGGGGGAATTCCTCGGCCTCCTCCCAGTCGCCGATGTGCGGGAGGATTTCCCGCTCCACGAAGCGGCGCACCGAGTCGCGCACCAGTTGATGGGATTCGTCGAAGTATTCCTGGCAAGCGGACATGGCGGAGCTCCCTGAGAAAGTCAGAGAAACTTACCGAGCGCTTGCTTGGTTTTCAAGGCGAGACAAGCGCCATCGATCAGGACGTATGCGCCGCGCCGAAGCGCTCCCGGTAGGCCGAAGGCGGCAACCCGACGGCGTTGCGGAAGGCCACGCGGAAGCTTTCCACCGAGCGGAAGCCGCACAGCTCGGCGATGCGCTCGCTGCCGTCGACGCCGCTTTCCAGCAGCTCACGGGCGCGGGCCAGGCGCTCGTGCTGCAGCCAGGCCTTGGGCGTCATGCCGGTGGCTTCGCTGAAACGCCGCAGGAAGGTGCGCTCGCTCATGGCCACGCGGCGTGCCAGTTGGCTCACCTCCAGCGGTTGCTGCAGGTTCTGCCGGGCCCAGTGCATCAACGCCGAGAGGTCGTTGCGCGGCGCCCGGGCCACCGGGGCGGGGATGAACTGCGCCTGGCCGCCAGCACGCTGCGGCGACATCACCAGGCGCCGGGCCACGGTGTTGGCCACCTGGGTACCGAAGTCCCGCGCCACCAGGTGCAGGCAGGCGTCGATGCCGGCGGCACTGCCCGCCGAGCTGATCAGTTGCCCGGCGTCGACGTAGAGCACCTCGGGGTCCACCTGGACGGCCGGAAAGCGCTGCGCCAGTTCCTCGGCGTAGCGCCAGTGGGTGGTGGCGCGCTGGCCATCCAGCAGGCCGCTGGCGGCGAGGACGAAAACGCCGGAACAGATGGACACCAGCCGCGCCCCGCGTGCATGGGCCTCGCGCAGCGCATTCAGCAGCCGCTCGGGCGGCGCCTCGGCACGGTCACGCCAGCCGGGGATGACAATTGTGCGGGCCTCGGCCAGGCGCTCCAGCCCGCCGTCGGCGAGCACCTGGATGCCACCCATGGCGCGCATGGGGCCCTCGTCCAGGCCGACGATGCAGTGGCGGTACCAGGGGAAATCGAACTCGGGCCGAGGCAGGCCGAAGACTTCCACGGCGATGCCGAATTCGAAGGTGCACAGGCCGTCGTAGGCGAGGATGGCCACCAGGCCGGGGTCGTCGTTCATTTGGCGGAAACTTACCAGTCGCTGTCCTGCCCGCCACTGTAGAGCAGGAAAGACGCTGGATACAGTGGCGTCATCAACCCAACCGATGGAGAACCACCATGCCCAGCCTCGTCAGCCAGTTCCCAGCCGCCGCTCCCGATGCGGCCCTGGCTCATTTCAACCAGCGCCTGGCCTTCGAGACCGATTGCTCGGACGTGAACGCCAGCCAGCAGGCCGGCGACATCGACTACGTGCTGGTCGATGTGCGCGGTGAGACGGCCTTCGCCGCCGGCCACGTGCCGGGCGCGATCAACATCCCGCACCGCCTGATGGACGCCGCGTTCATGGCCGCCTACCCGCGCGACACACTGTTCGTCGTCTACTGCGCAGGCCCCCACTGCAACGGCGTGCACCGCGCCGCCGTGCGCCTGGCCGGGCTGGGCTTCGCGGTGAAGGAGATGCTCGGCGGCATCACCGGCTGGCTGGATGAGGGGCTGAGCCTCACCGGGGCGGTAGCGGTCCGCCCCGCTGGCCAGGGCATCCCCTGCGCATGCTGAGTGCGGACATACGCGAGGCGCGGATCGAGGATGTGCCCGCCCTCCTCCCGCTGATGCGCGAACTGGCCCGCTTCGAGGACTACCTGGAGGACTTCGCGGTGGACGAGGTGCAGCTGCTGGCCCGCGCCTTCGGCCCGCAGCCCCAGTGCCGGATAGTCGTGGCCGAGGCGGCGGGAAGGTTGCTTGGCTATGCGGTAACGCTGGAGATCGCCTTCACCTACGACCTGCAGCCGACCCTGGTGCTCAAGGAGCTGTTCGTGGCGCCGCCGGCACGTTCGCTCGGCATCGGCGAGCGCCTGCTCGCCGACGTCGCGCGTTGTGCGCTGGCACGCGGTGCGGGGCGGATGAAGTGGGATGTGCTGGCAGGCAACGGTGATGCTGAGCGCTTCTACCAGCGCCTGGGCGGGCGGCCGGACGGCAAGTGGATCGCCTATGGGATGAATGCAGAGGCGTTGGCTGCGTTGGTGGACGAACCCACTCCGGCCCCGGGCTGAAGCCCGGGCTACGGCGCGCGTTTACGCGGTGGGGCGATCAGAGCCCGATGGGGCGGCGACCGGCCAGGGCGTGGGTCAGGGTGCCGCCGTCCACCAGCTCCAGTTCGCCACCCAGGGGCACGCCGTGGGCGATGCGGGAGGCCACCAGGCCCTTGGGGGCCAGCAGTTGGGCGATGTAGTGGGCAGTGGCTTCGCCTTCCACCGTGGGGTTGGTGGCGAGGATGACTTCGCTGAAGGCGCCGGCATCCACGCGTTCCATCAGCTCGGGAATGCCGATGGCTTCCGGGCCCAGGCCATCGAGGGGCGAGAGGTGACCCTTGAGCACGAAGAAGCGGCCGCGATAGCCGGTCTGCTCGACGGCGAACACGTCCAGCGGCCCTTCCACCACGCACAGCAACGAATCGTCGCGGCGCGGATCAGCGCACTGCGGGCAGAGATCATCCTCGCTGAGGGTACGGCACTGCTTGCAATGCCCCACGCCTTCCATCGCCGAGGTCAGCGCCTGGGCCAGGCGCAGCCCGCCGCTGCGGTCACGCTCGAGCATCTGCAACGCCATACGCTGGGCGGTCTTCTGCCCGACACCGGGCAGGATGCGCAGGGCATCGATCAGTTGGCGGATCAGCGGGCTGAAGCTCATCAAGAAATCTCGGGATTGGGGCTGAAACGGGCTCCGGTGCCCTGCTCTGTTCCGACCTTTACCTCAACAGCTGTCGCCAGGAGCGATCAGACGGTATGCAGTACAAGGCGTGAACGGCTACGGGCACCGGAGTTTACGTCTGTAAATGAGGATGCCCGGAGCCGTTCGCAACGCAGTAATGCGTGCTGGCTGGGCGTTCCCCACTTAGAAGGGCATCTTGAAGCCGGGCGGCAGCTGCATGCCGGCAGTCATGCCGGACATCTTTTCCTGGCTGTTCTGCTCGACCTTGCGCACGGCATCGTTGACGGCGGCGGCGATCAGGTCTTCGAGGATGTCCTTGTCTTCCTGCATCAGGCTGTCGTCCAGGGTGACGCGCTTGACGTCATGGCGACCGGTCATCACCACGCTCACCAGGCCGGCACCGGACTGGCCGGTAACCTCGGCATTGGCCAGCTCTTCCTGCATCTTCTGCATCTTTTCTTGCATCTGTTGGGCCTGTTTCATCAGGCCTGCCATGCCACCCTTCATCATGATGGTTGTCCTCAGCGGTCAAGGGGTTCAATGGTGTCCGGGCGAACGCTCGCACCGAACTGTTCGATCATCTTCTGTACCAGCGGGTCGAGGGAGATGGATTCCTCGGCATCGCGCTGGCGGGCAGCACGCTTGCGGGCGGCGGCCTGGGCAGGGGTTTCCTGCTCGGGCTTGCGCACCTCTACTTCCAGCACCAGGGTACGGCCGTGGTACTGGTTCAGCGCGTCGTTGATGCGTCGCTGCTGGGTGGAGTTGAACAGCGCGCTCTGCGCCGGGTCCAGGTGCAGGCGCCAGACGTCGCCCTCCACGGACACCAGGGTGCAGTTGGCGGCGATGTTGCCGGTGAGGCCACTGATGCCCAGGCGCGGGAACAGGTCCAGCCACTCGGCGGCAAGCCCCGTGGCGGGCTGCGCGGCGGGTAGCACCTCCGGCACGGCAGCGGCTTCAGGTTCGGCGACGGGCAGCTCATCCATGTAGGCGATGGATTCGACGTCCGCCTCGTAATAATCGTCGTAGTCGCCGGGTGGCGGCTCGTCGTCAT
>BATO01000015.1 GCA_000474255.1 Aquipseudomonas alcaligenes MRY13-0052 | reverse complement strand
CCGTCGCCGGCAAGGTCGACGGCAAGCTCGTCGATGCCTGCGACCTGATCGACAGCGACGCGACCCTGCAGATCATCACCCCGAAGGACGAGGCTGGAGTCGAAATCATTCGTCACTCCTGCGCCCACCTGGTCGGTCATGCCGTCAAGCAGTTGTACCCGACCGCCCGCATGGTGATCGGCCCGGTCATCGATGAAGGCTTCTATTACGACATCGCCTTCGAACGCTCCTTCACGCCTGACGATATGGCCGCCATCGAGAAGCGCATGGCGGAGCTGATCGACAAGGATTACGACGTCATCAAGAAGGTCACCCCGCGCGCCGAGGTGATCGAAGTGTTCAAGGCCCGTGGCGAGGACTACAAGCTGCGCCTGGTCGAGGACATGCCGGACGAGAAGGCCATGGGCCTGTACTTCCATGAGGAGTACGTGGACATGTGCCGGGGCCCGCACGTGCCCAATACCCGCTTCCTGAAAGCGTTCAAGCTCACCAAGATTTCCGGTGCCTACTGGCGCGGCGACTCGAAGAACGAGCAGCTGCAGCGTATCTATGGCACCGCCTGGGCCGACAAGAAGCAGCTGGCCGCTTACGTCCAGCGCATCGAAGAGGCCGAGAAGCGCGACCACCGTCGCATCGGCAAGCAACTCGACCTGTTCCACCTGCAGGAAGAAGCGCCGGGCATGGTGTTCTGGCACCCCAATGGCTGGACCCTGTACCAGGTGCTGGAGCAATACATGCGCCAGGTGCAGCGTGAGCACGGCTATGTGGAAGTGCGTACGCCCCAGGTCGTCGATCGCATCCTCTGGGAGCGTTCGGGCCACTGGTCCAACTACGCCGAGAACATGTTCACCACGGCTTCCGAGAGCCGCGACTACGCCGTCAAGCCGATGAACTGCCCGTGCCACGTGCAGATCTTCAACCAGGGCCTGAAATCCTACCGCGACCTGCCGCTGCGCCTGGCCGAGTTCGGTGCCTGCCACCGCAACGAGCCGTCCGGCGCCCTGCACGGCATCATGCGCGTGCGCGGCTTCACCCAGGACGACGCCCACATCTTCTGCACCGAAGAACAGGTGAAGAAAGAGGCGGCCGACTTCATCAAGCTGACGCTGCAGGTGTATTCGGACTTCGGCTTCAGCGATGTGTCGATGAAATTGTCGACTCGCCCGGCCAAACGCGTGGGATCCGACGAACTGTGGGATCGCGCCGAAGGTGCCCTCGCCGACGCCCTGAACGAGTCCGGCCTGGCCTGGGAATACCAGCCGGGTGAAGGTGCTTTCTACGGTCCGAAGATCGAATTCACCCTCAAGGACTGCCTCGGCCGTAACTGGCAGTGCGGCACCCTGCAGTACGATCCGAACCTTCCGGAGCGTCTGGATGCCAGCTATATCGCCGAAGATAACAGCCGTACGCGCCCGGTGATGTTGCACCGCGCCATCCTCGGCTCCTTCGAACGCTTCATCGGCATGCTCATCGAGCACTACGCGGGCCTGTTCCCGGCGTGGCTCGCGCCGACCCAGGCGGTGATCATGAATATCACCGACAAGCAGGCCGATTTTGCCCTCGAGGTTGAAAAAACTCTCAACCAAAGCGGGTTCCGTGCCAAGTCCGACTTGAGAAACGAAAAAATCGGCTTTAAAATCCGCGAGCATACTTTGCTCAAGGTTCCCTATCTCCTGGTTATTGGAGATCGGGAGGTTGAGACACGATCCGTTGCTGTGCGAACCCGTGAAGGCGTCGATCTGGGCTCCATGCCCCTCGACCAATTCGTCACTACGCTTGCGCAGGCGGTTTCCCGGCGTGGTCGCCAAGAATTGGAGTAATCATTATTAAGCGTGAAATGAGACAAGATAAACGAGCTGCACCTAAGGCCCCGATTAACGAGAATATCTCGGCTCGAGAGGTGCGACTGATTGGTGCAGACGGCCAGCAAATTGGCGTCGTCTCGATTGATGAAGCGCTTCGCGCTGCTGAAGAATCCAAGCTGGATCTGGTGGAAATTTCCGCTGATGCAGTGCCGCCCGTATGTCGGATCATGGACTACGGCAAGCACCTGTTCGAGAAGAAGAAGCAGGCTGCTGCGGCGAAGAAGAATCAGCACCAGCAACAGATCAAAGAAATCAAGTTTCGTCCAGGGACGGAAGAAGGGGATTACCAGGTAAAACTACGCAACCTGGTACGTTTCCTTAATGAGGGAGACAAGGCCAAGGTATCGCTTCGATTCCGTGGTCGTGAGATGGCTCACCAGGAGCTGGGCATGGAGCTGTTGAAGCGGGTCGAAGCTGACCTCGCCGAACTCGGCACCGTTGAACAGCATCCTAAGCTGGAAGGACGCCAGCTGATGATGGTCATCGCTCCCAAAAAGAAAAAGTAACCACCAGGGCACTGGCAGGCCTTGCGGTTATGCGTAATCACTCAATGCGGAGTATCCGAACATGCCAAAGATGAAAACCAAGAGCGGTGCAGCCAAGCGTTTCCTCAAGACCGCTGCTGGCTACAAACACAAGCACGCTTTCAAGAGCCACATCCTGACCAAGATGTCCACCAAGCGTAAGCGTCAACTTCGCGGTAGCGAACTGATGCATCCGTCGGACAAAGCAAAAGTCGAGCGCATGCTGCGCGTTCGTTAATCGGTCAAGATATCTAGAGGAAGCTACTCATGGCTCGTGTTAAGCGCGGCGTTATCGCTCGCAAGCGTCACAAAAAGATTCTGAAACTCGCCAAAGGCTACTACGGCGCACGCAGCCGCGTGTTCCGCGTTGCCAAGCAGGCGGTGATCAAGGCTGGCCAATACGCCTACCGTGACCGTCGTCAGCGCAAACGTCAGTTCCGCGCTCTGTGGATCGCTCGTATCAACGCTGGTGCTCGTCTGAACGGTCTGTCCTACAGCCGTCTGATCGCTGGCCTGAAAAAAGCGGCCATCGAGATCGATCGCAAGGTTCTGGCCGATCTGGCAGTGAACGAAAAAGCGGCGTTTGCTGCGATTGTCGAGAAAGCGAAAGCCGTACTGGCTTAAGTCCCCGACAATCACCGGGCTATCCCGGTGCTGAACGTCACCAATAGGGGAAGAGCCTTGTGCTCTTCCCCTATTTCGTATCTGGAGTCTGTACATGGAAAATCTGGATGCGCTGGTCTCTCAAGCGCTTGAGGCAGTGCAAAACACCGACGACGTGAATGCCCTTGAGCAGATTCGCGTTCATTACCTTGGCAAGAAAGGCGAACTGACTCAGGTGATGAAGACCCTGGGCGACCTGCCGGCGGAAGAGCGCCCCAAAGTCGGCGCCCTGATCAACACCGCCAAGGAACGCGTACAAGACGCCCTGAATGCCCGCAAGGATTCGCTTGAGCAGGCTGCCCTCGGCGCCAAGCTCGCGGCCGAGCGCATCGACGTCACCCTGCCTGGCCGTGGCCAGGTCTCCGGCGGCCTGCACCCGGTCACCCGTACCCTGGAGCGCGTCGAGCAGTTCTTCACCCACATCGGCTACGGCATCGCCGAAGGCCCTGAGGTCGAAGACGACTATCACAACTTCGAAGCGCTCAACATCCCCGGCCACCACCCGGCCCGGGCGATGCACGACACCTTCTATTTCAACGCCAACATGCTGCTGCGTACCCACACCTCGCCGGTCCAGGTGCGCACCATGGAATCCCAGCAACCGCCGATCCGCATCGTCTGCCCGGGTCGTGTCTACCGTTGCGACTCGGATATCACCCACTCGCCGATGTTCCACCAGGTCGAAGGCCTGCTGGTCGACGAGGGCATCAGCTTCGCTGACCTCAAGGGCACCATCGAGGAATTCCTCCGCGTGTTCTTCGAGAAGGACCTCGGCGTGCGTTTCCGCCCGTCCTTCTTCCCCTTCACCGAGCCTTCTGCCGAAGTCGACATGCAATGCGTCATGTGCTCCGGCAAAGGTTGCCGCGTGTGCAAGCAGACCGGCTGGCTGGAAGTGATGGGTTGCGGCATGGTCCACCCCAACGTGCTGCGCATGTCCGGCATCGACCCGGAGAAGTACCAGGGCTTCGCCTTCGGCATGGGCGTCGAGCGTCTGGCGATGCTCCGTTATGGCGTCAACGACTTGCGCCTGTTCTTCGATAACGACCTGCGATTCCTCGCGCAATTCCGCTAGGCCGCGCCGTCAGAAACGAATGCCCCGTGCGTTGAATGTTGTGTTGTAGCTGTGTAGCGAGCGCCCCGCCTCTGGTGGGGCCCGGTTAGAGAACCCGTCAGCGGGCTCACCGTCTCCCGCGTGAATGCGGGCGAGCGTGAAAGCCGACCACCCACGTACGTGGCCGAAACGAATCCTTAGGAGAGCTGGATGAAATTCAGTGAACAGTGGCTGCGGAGCTGGGTAAGCCCGCAGGTATCCCGCGACGAGCTGGTGGCCCGTCTGTCGATGGCCGGCCTGGAAGTGGACAGCGTCACCCCCGTTGCCGGCGCCTTCAGCGGCGTGGTCGTGGGTGAGGTGCTGAGCACCGAACAGCATCCCGACGCCGACAAGCTGCGCGTATGCCAGGTGAGCAACGGCAGCGAAACCTTCCAGGTGGTGTGCGGCGCGCCCAACGTGCGCCCCGGCCTGAAGATCCCCTTCGCCATGATCGGCGCCGAGCTGCCGGGCGACTTCAAGATCAAGAAAGCCAAGCTGCGCGGTGTCGAGTCCTTCGGCATGCTCTGCTCGGCCAACGAACTGAAGATCAGCGAAGACCACGGCGGCCTCATGGAGCTCGCCGCCGATGCGCCGGTGGGTGAAGACTTCCGCCGCTACCTGGAGCTGGACGACGTCGTCATCGAGCTGGGCCTCACACCCAACCGCGGTGACTGCCTCAACCTCTCCGGCCTCGCCCGCGAAGTCGGCGCGCTCTACGACGCTCCGGTCACCCGCCTGGCCATCGCCCCGGTCGCTCCGTCCCACGACGAAGTGCGCCCGGTCGAAGTCCTCGCGCCCAAGGCCTGCCCGCGCTACCTCGGCCGCGTGGTGCGCAATGTCGACCTCTCCAAGCCCACCCCGCTGTGGATGGTTGAGCGCCTGCGTCGTGCCGACGTACGCAGCATCGACGCCGCTGTCGACATCACCAACTACGTGATGCTCGAACTCGGCCAGCCCATGCACGCCTTCGACCTCGCCGAAATCAACGGCGGCATCCGTGTGCGCATGGCGGAGGAGGGCGAGAAGATCGTCCTGCTCGACGGCCAGGAAGTCAGCCTGCGTGCCGACACCCTTGTCATCGCCGACCACACCCGCGCCCTGGCCATCGCCGGCGTAATGGGTGGCGAGCACAGCGGCGTCAGCGACAAGACTCGCGACCTGTTCCTCGAAGCCGCCTTCTTCGACACCATCGCTGTTGCTGGCAAGGCCCGCTCCTATGGCCTGCACACCGACTCCTCGCACCGCTTTGAGCGTGGCGTGGACTGGCAACTCGCCCGCGAAGCCATGGAGCGCGCCACCGCGCTGCTGCTGGACATCGTCGGCGGCGAAGCCGGCCCCATCATCGAAAGCGTCAGCGAAGCCAACCTGCCGAGCGTCGCCCCGGTCACCCTGCGTGCCGAGCGCATCGCTCAGATGCTGGGCATGGAAATGGACGCCGCCGAAGTCGAGCGCCTGCTCACCGCGCTAGGCCTGGGTGTCACCTCCGCTGGCCAGGGCCAATGGACGGTGGAAGTCCCCAGCCACCGCTTCGACATCAGCCTGGAAGTGGACCTGATCGAAGAGCTCGGCCGCCTCTACGGCTACAACCGCCTGCCGGTTCGCTACCCGCAAGCACGCCTGGCGCCCAAGGCCCGTTCCGAATCCGCCGTCGAGCTGCCGGCCCTGCGTCGTCTGCTGGTCGCCCGCGGCTACCAGGAAGCGATCACCTACAGCTTCATCGATCCCAAGCTGTTCGAGCTGTTCAACCCTGGCGTGCAGCCGCTGATGCTGGCCAACCCCATCTCCGCCGACATGGCCGCCATGCGCTCCTCCCTGTGGCCGGGCCTGGTCAAGGCGCTGCAGCACAACCTCAACCGCCAGCAGGGCCGCGTCCGTCTGTTCGAAAGCGGCCTGCGCTTCGTCGGCCAGCTGGAAGAGCTCAAGCAGGAAGCCATGCTCGCCGGTGTCGTCTGCGGCAAGCGCCTGCCCGAAGCTTGGGCCCATGGCCGTGACGGCGTGGACTTCTACGACGTGAAGGCCGACGTCGAAGCCCTGCTCGGCGCCGCCGGTGCGCTGGACGGTTTCGACTTCGTGCCCGGCGAGCACAACGCCCTGCACCCGGGCCAGACCGCCCGCATCGAGCGCGACGGCCAACTGGTCGGCTACCTCGGCGCCATCCACCCCGAGCTGGCAAAAGCCCTGGACCTGGATCAGCCGGTCTACCTCTTCGAGCTGGTTCTGGCCGAAGTAATGCGCGGCCGCCTGCCCAAATTCCGCGAGCTTTCGCGCTTCCCCGAAGTGCGTCGCGACCTGGCCCTGCTGGTAGATCGCGAGGTGGCCGCCGAGGCCGTACTCGACACCATCCGCGAGGCGGCGGGCGAGTGGTTGACGGACCTCAGGCTATTTGACGTCTATCACGGTAAAGGTATTGATCCGCTTAGAAAAAGCCTGGCCGTCGGCTTGACCTGGCAGCATCCATCGCGCACTCTTAACGACGATGAGGTGAACACCACAACGCAGAACATCGTCACCTCGCTGGAAGAAAGGTTCAACGCCACGTTAAGGAAGTAGCGTATGGGGGCTCTGACGAAAGCTGAGATGGCTGAACGTCTGTACGAAGAGCTTGGCCTGAATAAACGGGAAGCCAAGGAACTGGTGGAGCTGTTTTTCGAGGAAATCCGTCAGGCGCTGGAGCATAACGAACAGGTCAAGTTGTCGGGTTTCGGCAACTTCGATCTGCGGGATAAGCGTCAGCGTCCAGGGCGGAACCCGAAGACAGGAGAGGAAATCCCGATCACGGCTCGCCGTGTCGTGACGTTCCGTCCGGGGCAGAAACTGAAAGCCAGAGTCGAAGCTTATGCTGGAACCAAGTCATAACGACGAATTGCCGACAATACCCGGCAAGCGTTACTTCACCATTGGCGAGGTCAGCGAACTCTGCGCAGTCAAGCCCCACGTGCTGCGTTACTGGGAGCAGGAATTTCCCCAGCTCAACCCGGTAAAGCGACGCGGCAACCGGCGCTACTACCAGCGCCAGGATGTGCTGATGATTCGGCAGATCCGGGCGCTGCTATACGACCAGGGCTTCACCATCGGCGGGGCGCGCCAGCGTCTCTCCGGTGACGAAGCGAAGGACGACACCACCCAGTACAAGCAGCTCATCCGGCAGACCATCGCCGAGCTTGAAGACGTCCTCCTGGTTCTGCGTAAGTAAAAAAACCTGAAAAAAACCTTCCACAATTCAAACGCTTAAAGTATAGTTCGCTCCGTTCCGCAAAGCGGGGCAAGCAACAAAGTCGGGGCGTAGCGCAGCCTGGTAGCGCACTTGCATGGGGTGCAAGGGGTCGAGTGTTCGAATCACTCCGTCCCGACCAAAAAACCCTAGAAAATCCAGTCACTTAACGGTGACTGGATTTTTTTATGTCTGATGGTTTTTGAGCGCTGCTGAATTTTGCCCCACTTTTTGCCCCACCGCTAAAAATGGAACACTGGAAAGGGGGATAGCTCGGCTTGCCGAGGAGATGCCTGGATGATTAATCACACAAGACAGGAGGCGCCTGGCAGGACTACACCGTGCTAGCGCTTCACTGGTAGCCTGTGGCCATTATTTAGGCAGACTCATCTTCATCCTCACTCTGGTAACCGTAATGGCCGTTGAAGCAGGGAAGTACGCAGACGTCTATCGCAGCTGGCATCAGCATCTGTTTAATTTCAATCTGGCTGTCCGGGAAACCCAGACGCCGGGCTTGCGCAAGCCGCAACTGGCGGCTCTTTATGCCGCCCTGGGGCATCTGGTGATGGCGCCGGCCACGACCGCAACGATCGTGATGCCGACCGGGACCGGAAAAACCGACACCATGCTCGGGCTGCTGATCGCCGGGCGGCTGGCCAGAACCTTAGTGTTAGTGCCCTCCGACCCGTTGCGTTCCCAGCTGGTCGAGAAATGTACTGAGTTGAAGAAGCTGCGGGAGATTGGTGCAGTTTCGGCCACCGCACTCAACCCGGTAGTGCAGGCGATCGGTTCGTGCCTATCAGCTGATGAGGTTCAGCAGTTGGTCGAGGCCAACGTGATCGTCGCCACGCCGCAAGCGCTGCAGCGCTTCGACCAGCCCGCCTTGGAGGCCTTGGCCGCGCTCTGCAGCCACCTAATCATCGATGAAGCGCACCATGTGGCCGCGCTGACTTGGAACAGGGTAAAGACTGCGTTCAAGGACAAGCCCTGCCTGCAGTTCACGGCTACGCCTTTCCGAGAGGATAACCAGCCGCTGGACGGTAAGATCATCTACAACTACCCGTTGAAGGACGCACAGAGCGATGGCTACTTCAAGTCGATCGAATTCCATCCGGTGCGCGAGTACAACCTGGAACTGGCTGACCAGGCGGTGGCTGACAAGGCGGTAGCGCTGTTACGAGACGACCGCGAGCGTGGGTTTAACCACCTGCTGATGGTGCGGGCGCGGTCACAGAAGCGTGCCGCCGAATTGTTTGAGCTGTACAAGCAGCACGAGGATCTTTCGCCCATCCTCATCCACAGCAAAGTACCTAATCGGGCCAAACTACTGGGTGAGATTGTCGAGAAGAAATACAAGATCATCGTCTGTGTGGACATGCTGGGGGAAGGCTTCGACTTACCGGAGCTTAAGATTGCGGCCATCCACGACCAGCACCGCAGTCCCGCCGTCACCTTGCAGTTTATCGGTCGCCTGACGCGAGTCGATGATACGCTCGGTGACGCCAAGTTCGTCTCGAACATCGCCAACCAGAAAGTCGACTACCAGATGGCGGTGTTGTACAAGGAAAGCGCTGACTGGAGTGCGGTGATCCGCGACGTCAGCCAAGACAAGATCGCCCGCGAGATCGAGAAGGAGACGTTCACCGAACAGTTTCCGGATGATGCCGACGCCGAGGACATTTTCGGGTTGAACCCCAACCCCAAGATCAGTGCGATCGCCTACCACGTGGAGCTTGAGCACTGGCGACCCGAGAAGGCCAAGCACTTCTCGCATAAGAAAGAACCGCTGCAGCTTCTGTCCATCAACGACGAGACCGACACCATCATTATGGTGACACGGCGCGAAACGCCCGTCGGCTGGGCGCAAACGTCGGCGATCGTGGACACCAACTGGATCCTCTACCTGGCGTACTACCATACGCCTGACAAGACGCTGTTCGTTCACTCTTCAGGGGATGAATCGCAAACCAACCGATTCCTGAACCTGATCGCTAAGGATGCCCGGCGCATCAGCGGCGAGCCGACGTTCCGCACCCTGCACGGCATCAAACTCATGAAACTGCAGAACGTGGGCCTGTCTCGTATGCGCAAGGATCTGCGCTTTACCATGCATGTAGGGCGCGACATCAATACCGTCATAAGTGAAATCGAGAACGGCACCGCGAGAAAGTCCAACATCTTTGCAACCGGCTACGAGGATGGTCAGCGCACCACCGTTGGCTGTTCGCACAAGGGCAAGATCTGGGAGATGAACTCTTCCAGCATCAACGACTGGATCGAGTGGTGCAAGCGCGCCTCGCAGAAGCTCAACGACGCGACGATCAATCCATCTGAAGTCCTCAAGGATGTGCTTCGCTCTGAAAAGATCGAGGCGGCGTGGCCTGCGGGACTGTTCTATGCCGATTGGCCTGCGTCCATCCTGATCGAAAATGAGCAGAAGATCTCGCTGGCGTACCTGGCTGAGGTGTTCAACCTGCTGGATGTCGAACTGGGCAAGCCCCGGCGAATCGATGCGCTTACGCTGGAAGTGCCTATCAGCGCAACGGCAATTGATGGCGCGGAGCGCCAACTGCCTGACATCACGATCCGGCTGCTGGATGACGGCTACAAATTTTCCTGCCCGGGAGTCAAGATCGTATTTGCAGAAGAGAGTTCGTTCGAGCAGTACCTGGATACCAACCCGTTGGTGCTGTTGGCCGTCGACGGTTCGATGGTCGAAGGCAATTACCGCTACTACTCCCCCAATAGTTTGGACCTGAAGCTGCCAGTCGCCCTGATTGAGCCGTGGGACTGGGGCACGACCCAGATCCACTGTGAGTCGATGAGGGCTGACCGCAACCTAGACACCGTTCAGGGGTTCACCTATCGCCGAATCGAGAACGACTACTCGTTCATTTTCAATGATGATGGCGCCGGCGAGATCGCCGACCTAGTGGCGATCAAGGACAGCAAGGATGCCATCTTTGTCGACCTGTACCACTGCAAGTACTGCCCTCAGCAAGATGGCGAGGCGCGGCCGGGTGCACGTGTCTCCGATGTCTACGAGGTCTGTGGTCAGGCATCACGCTCGGTGAAGTGGTTGCACACGGAAGAAAAGTTCTTCAACCGGTTGTTGCAGCGCTATCAGCAGTCGTTGCCCAAAGGCTTCGACAGGATCCTTAAGGGTGAGCCCTTGGATTTGGAACTGCTGCGCAACAAGTGTCACGACCATGAAATGGTGTTCCGCTTTGTGATCGTCCAACCCGGTATTTCGGCCGGCAAGGTTTCCGCTGATCAGCTGGCCGTGCTTGGCACCAGTTACTCGTACATCAAGAGCGTTTCTGGCTCGGATGTGAGAGTCATTACCAGCATTTAGATTAAGTTTGCTACCGTCTGGCGGCGGAGAACTTTCACCCCAATCGCCATTTGAGGAGTCAGGGACGACTATGAGCTTAAACTTGGATACGAGTCGTCCCTGAACGGCAGATATTGGCCGGGAGCTGCCTGTCACCAGCGTCTGCTCCCGGCCAATAGCAGCCAGTCGCGTCAGGCAGAAAACGACCCATAGTTGCCGTTGGGCACAGGGAGAAGCTGGCCA
Source organism: Aquipseudomonas alcaligenes MRY13-0052 (assembly GCA_000474255.1). Classification (GTDB taxonomy): domain Bacteria; phylum Pseudomonadota; class Gammaproteobacteria; order Pseudomonadales; family Pseudomonadaceae; genus Metapseudomonas; species Metapseudomonas solani. The sequence continues at coordinate 95,789 of BATO01000015.1, read as the reverse complement.
GTTTCTGCCCTCGATGTTGAGCATCGATCTGTCGATAATTGAGGCGGGCGATTGTTCGTGGGACGCAACGGTTCCGTGACCGGGGAGCTAGCACTACTGCCTGCAATGCCGACGCTGTGCACGCCAAATGTCGGTTCAGTCGTGGCTAGCCGCACGCACTTTGCGAATTATTTAGGAGCCGAGATGGCGTATGTGGTGGCATTGCTTGCAACTCGGTGGGGAAGCGAGCTAGGTGGATTAAATGTCTTCAATAGGGGGCTGGCAGAGGGTATGACTCAGGCCCTGCCAAAAGGAAGCCGGACGATCTGCTTTGTCAATAAGCTGCCGCTAGTCGTGAACGAATCTGCTGATTCCATCGAGCTTATTGAATGTGCGGCGTTTACAGCTTCGCAGCTCGCAGGCGACATAACTAAACGCTGTGAAGAGTTCGAGCCAGAAACTTTGCTGGGGGTGCTAGTGGTGGGGCACGACGCCATTACGGGTCCAGCAGCCATCGAATGCGCTCACGAGCTTCGTGAGCACCTAGGGGATGGGATCGGCGTCAAGTCAGCCGTGATTGGCCACATGGACTACTCGGCGTATGCCTTCATGAAAGGCCTGAGCAATAATGAGGTGACTGAACGCTCAACTAAACAGCGAGAAATTATTGCGGCCGCAGATTGCGCCTTCGCGGTAGGTCCGTTGCTGCAGAGAAACTTCGCATCCGCGCGAAGCGCCACGCATCGACCTAGATCGCCGGTGAGGCAGTTGGTACCGGGCGTAGACAAAGTCAAATTGCAGACTCATAACCCACGCATGGATCTGCGAATCTTTATCTCGGGACGACTAAACCGAGACGATGATCCTATTAAAAACTCCATTTTGGCTGTCCACGCGCTAGCTGCAGCGTACCAGCGAGGACGTGAAGGCGAACTTCCAGAATGGCGCATGCGTGGGCAGCTTTTCGCTTGGGGAGTAGACCCTCACTCTGACCAAGGCGTCATAGAAGAGTTGAGGGCAATCGCCCAAAAGGACGCAGCATTCACATTGCACGCAGAACCGTTCTCTGACGATCAGGAAGCGTTGCGTCAGAGCCTTGCGAATTGTCACATAGCACTGATGCCCTCGTGGCACGAGGGGTTTGGTTTAAGCGGTTGGGAGGCTCTCTGCGCTGGGGTTCCCCTCGTATGCTCAGGTCAGTCGGGGCTTGCCACGCTGATCGAAGATCTAAAGCAGCAGTTCCCAGCAGGGCCTTTCAGCAGCGTCAAAATCGTTGATATTGGTGGCAGCACGGCCTCAGGTAGACCGAGCCGGGAGGACATCGACAATCTGGCCGATGTATTGCTGGACATGACGGCCAATCTTGAGGCGCGCAAGCAGAGCGCCATTGATCTTGCTCATTTGCTTAAGCGTGAATATAGCTGGAAGCGTTGTGCTTCTGATTTGCTCGATGGCACTGATTGGTACTTACCTGGATCTGTGCACTGGTCAAACCGACAGGCCGCAGGGCGGAAGCAGGAGGAATCTCGCCACGTGCTAGAGCGAATTCTCGACAATCTGGAACATCTGGATCTTGAGGAGGACTGGGGCGATTTGACGACAGCATTCAATAGTTTGAGTGATGCCGGCAAAAACGCAGAGCTGCAGGACAGAGCCGAACTGCTTGAGAGACTGCGCATGATCGGTTGTACGATCGGTGAGCGCATGTCAGCCGAAAGCCCGATCGATGAGATCGCGAGAGAGTCGGGACGCATGGACGTGTGTTGGCGTTTCATGGCGGCATGCGCCAGCTTATGCTTAAGCTTCCGGGAGTTTTCACAGTCCTTTCCAGAGGCTATGTTGCAGGTAATCTGGAAAGACACGTTTCTTACGAAGGAGTTGTTGTACTACTCCTCAATGTTTGCAAACGAGTTCTCGCACCAGGCGAACGAGATTGCTCAAAAGTTCTTCGAACCCACGCAGCTATCGCGTGAGACGACCGCATTTTCTACTCGGCTCGCACGCCTTTCGAGCAAACATCCCGAACTAGTGCAGCTCTTTCCGAGAATAGAAAGTAACTCGGAGTTCTCGGGCGAGCATGCGCGGTGCGTTCAAGTAGCGCGACACGCGCACGACATTGCGCAAGCCATTGCAAGTGAACACGGACTGGCATCGACAGCGTTGGCGTTAATGGCCTTGGGCTTAGAACCGGCACGACAAGTCGCAGATCAGACGGTCACTTTCTTTCGTACCTACTATCCCGACGCGGGCAAGATTAAAGGCCATTGGCGTGGTGACAAGCGCGTATTCGCGGCGCTCGCCACGGCTAGTCTCTCGACGCAAGTGATACTGAAGGTTTTGCGCTGCATGGCCCTTGATGAGGATGAGAGTATCCGTTGGGCTGCACTGCATCTCGCATTCTCACCCATATTGCGGCGTCGGTTGGAGGCTGCCATCACTGCCGGGAGTCTTGCCGTCGAGGGCCCCCTCAACGAAGAGTTGGGCAGGGTTGTGGACATGGCTGTCAGCGCAGATCAGGGCCATCCATGGCTTCACCGAGAGTTTCTGACTCATTATCTGGAGGAGCGCGCTTTACCAGCAGAAGACGGTAAGCCAACGCCTTTAAGCGTCTTAGATTTTCCCGTGGCCAGATGGTTGATTGGTCCGGTTGTGGGTGAGACAGCTCCTCAACTTCGCGGTCGGACGCACCCGGAAGTTGCCGTTACACGTGCCGACACCCTACAAGTTGTCAAACGCATACTGCTTGTTTTGCCCCCCATCGAAATTGACGACGATGCATCAGGTGCATCGCGAACCAGCACCCCGGCACTGGGTCTAGGCCTGCTCGCGTCCCACCTTGCGGCGCAGGGCCACGATGTGCAGGTTGCAGACTGCCACCGGTTCCCGAAACTACGTGCCGAAGTGCTGCGCTTGGCCCGAACATTCGACTTGATCGGATTCAACACAGTGTTTTCCACCATCCAATCGACAATGAAAATGCTCGTTGATATTCGCAATCGGACACAGAGCACGACGTTGGTAATTGGAGGGCCGGCAGCCAAGCTAGATGCCTGGCAGTTTTCTACCGTTCACATGGCGGAAGCCCAGGCAAGCTGGGACTTTTCCGTTGCGACTGATGCAGTCGAGAATTTATCCGCGCTGGTGGCGAGTCTGAGAACTTCAGGGCCGTGGCCAACTGCACCGGGCATTACTGCCAACCTACAAAGCTGGAACGTGGTGGGGCGAGGTATCACACAACGCACAATGTTGCAGCAACCATCGCTGAGGTCGCCGGAGCCGGCATGGTCGAAAGTATTGCTTGATCGTCGGATCTATCGCATTGGCGAGAGCCAATATGAACCAGCTCGAACAAGATCGAAGTCGCAGACATTTCATGAGGCCCATGTAGTCATGTCGCAGGGGTGCGACTGGAATTGCGCCTTTTGTACAGAGCGTAGAGACAAGAGTGGAGGCGAGCAACGCCGTGAGGTCAGCCATGTCCTCAAGGAGATTCGCTGTTTGGTTTCGCAGCATGAAGACCTTCGAATTCAGTTCATCGACGATAACTTGCTACCGCAAATCGCGTCCGATGCGAATAGGGGAGCAGCCAAGTATCTTGGTCTCGCATGGGCTAGCGAGTTTCTAAATGGGCTAGCAGAGATCAAGAAAGAGGCGGGCGATTCATTCGGCTGGCGCGGAATTTTCCGTATTGAGGACTTTTTAGCCTACAACACAGAGTTTGCCGGAAATTTCTTTACGCTATTGCAACGTTCAGGTTGCCGCATGCTCGCCTTTGGCATTGAGCACGGGAGTGAGGAGCGGCGCAGAAAAAACAAGGCAGGTAGTGACTTCGTCACCAATGCCAAAATTTCAGAACTGTTTCAGCGACTTCGGTCGGCAGACATTCTCACGAAGGCATACTTCATGCTTGGCGGCCAATGGGAGACGCAGGAAACCGCGCAGCAGACCATTGATTTTGCCGTTCAGAGCGGCGCGACGCTGGCATATTTCGCATTGTATAAGGATTTTGCCAAGGCCACGAGCGTGCTGAGTAAGGAGCAGCATTCGGGAGATCCCAGAACCGAAAGCTTTATTCGTTACAATCGGCTGACGCTTAACTGGGATGAGGCGTTTGCCAATCCACAAGGCTGTCATGACTATGAGAATGGGAGCTGCGCTCTGGCGAGTGGTCCCATAACGACGGCAGAGCTGGAGTGCTACCTTCAGCTGTCAGCGCTAGGGTTCCAGTTTACCGACTTGGTCAAGTACAACGACTTTCATAATGAGGATGCAGACGGAGGCAATCTGCTTCGCTCTATGACCTGGGACTCACCATCTGAGTACTTCAAGATAGTTGAAAAGGCCTACCGACAGTTTTATTTACGACAGACCTTCGTTGATGATTACAGCGCGTTATTGGCACACGGCTACTAATATTGCGGGATGACGTGAGGGCCTTCATTCTCAAATGGCCTCGCAGTCATCTTCACCGCAACCCCGGAAGGCCACCACATACTGAAAAAGCAATTTTCACCTGCTATGTGTTGACCAACTGATCTGGAAGCGACTGAGAGACCGCTTTTGGCCGTTCTCTGCCGGTCGTCACTACGGCATGCGCTGGTCAAGTTGAATGCACGCACGTTGTCAGCTGGAGTGCAACTGACTGGTCAGTGGTTATGCAAGTAGGTAGTCAAGTCAATGCATTTCACAGCTAACCGATGGTTTTGATGAAGTATCCAGGTTTGGGTCCATATCCCCTCGTTACTCCAGGCTTCCAATGCACTTGTTCACTGAACGAGGGAAGCTCCTTGATTTTGATGATTTCGCCGTTCTTCAGTTCGGGCTCTCCCTCTTGGAGTAGGATCGACTCTTGGAATCGATAGCGGCTGCCTTCCTTCTTGATGTGCCCCAGTTTGGTCAGTAGTCCAATGGCTGCCTCCAAGCGCTCGCTATTGGCTCGTCCTCTTAGGCTGTGGGGGCCGAGCTGCTTTAGTTGGGTCAGCGAGAAAATGGTTTGGGCCCCGGTCCTCAGATGATCAGGTAGCTCTGTATCAGACTGGCGTGTGCCGAGTGGTGGATTGTATCCGCGCTTGTTCTCGTCGCGGTCGCCGGAAGAACCTGTTTTGTAAGCGATTTGCAGGAGGTAGTGCGCCAGGTGATTCGCATCCGTCACGATCTGCGGCTCGTTAGCTAGATGTTCGATGAAGTGCCTTGAACAGTTCTGGACGAACTTCCAGCAGAATCCTAAGGTGAGAGAGTCGATCTCGATGTCGGTGTCTGAGGAGCGCTCGAACACATGCAGGATAGCCGCCAGGCGGCTGGCGTTTTCCACCAACTTGGATGCGTGATCTTTTAGGTAGTGGTATAGGCCATTTTCTTGCATCTGATTCTCTAGTTGCCGACTGTACTGGTACCAAAGATTCGCGGCCGCCTCTGAGAAGTGCACTACTTGACGATCAGGGGAAGTGAGGGAGCCCAGGCGCTCACGGATGCGGGCATTGAAAGCCTGTTTGCGTTGCAACGCAGATAGATTTGGTTGGCTGCGTTGACCGGCCATTGGACGGGGTTTGGCTACCAGAAAGCGGGCGAGAAAGCCTGTGCCACGAGCCTCTTCGCCGCGCTTGCCCATGAAGCGGCTGATCACGCTCGGCTGTGCCATTAATGACAGAGTCAGGCGGGCGTTTTGGAGAACAAAACCTTCCCTCGAAATGCGGTCGACGATCACGCTGCTGCCATCCCAGAGCGTATTGAGCTTGTCGAGTTCCCCCAGGGCTTTTCCGCTGAAAATACTGTTGGCTTCGCTAGTCAGCAGACAGCCGTTGGGCGTGTTTTCGTAAAGCATCTGTACTAGGGCTGGCGGGGTGGTGTCCTCGTAGAGAAATTTCCCCGAGCGGGTGGGTTGCGGTTCGGCTCTGACATGTTTAGCCACTACTTCCAAGGCCGCCTGTGTGGCTGCTTCGTCTTCTTTGGCTGCGCATTTGCTGTACATGCGATCCACATGCCGCTTATGCGTCTTCCATAGCTCGTGTTGGATCCGGTAGTCCACCAAGGCATCTTCGTGGGCTCGATACGCAGCATCATTCAGCGCGCTGATCGCCTCGAAGAAATATTTCTGGGTGACGGTCTTGCGTTCACCGGAATCTGCGATGGTCAGCAGCATCAGTGAGGTTGGCACTCGGTACCCGGTAGGCATTTGGACGTCGACATGCCCCTGGCAAGCCGTAGCCATGGCCCCAAAGGCACACATCATTGCCATTTCACGGGAAACCTGGAGCTCTCGAGCCGCCTCTGCGACTGCGCTCTCTAGCAGGCTGTGCTCGTGGAAGAGCGGCCAATCCTCTGTGCAGGGCGGCTGTTCATCACGAGCTTCAGAATTAATATTTTGAGTATCGTTCATTTTTGGCGGCTATGTTGGCTACTAGTAGCCAACATAGCCGGATATTTTTGTTAATGCACTAGATCATCATGACGTAATGGATTTACTTCCCTGCCTCAATGCAGGGGGACGTATCACGGATCGGCTCGTTGCCTCGGAGCGGTTTTTTATTACCGCACCTGCACATCCTCTGAGCTAACAGAGGAGGCTGCTCATGAGGATCATCCGACTGAAAGAAGTCATCGACTCGACTGGCCTGGCGCGGTCGACCATCTACAAGCACATCGGGGAGGGCACCTTTCCGAAACCGGTATCACTGGGCGACCGCTGCGTCGGCTGGGTCGACAGCGAAGTGCATGACTGGATCCTGGCAAGGATCGAAGAACGTGACCTGGCCGAGGGCGTTGCAGTGCGCTCCACCGGTCACCTGAGTATGGCCAGCTAGAAATCATCATTTGCGCCATGACCGGTTGCTAGCTAGTCATGGCGCTTATGCCGCTTGGAAGAGTTCTGCATTCTCAGCTAACTCTGCCATGAGGTGGTGCGGAAAATTTCCCGGCAGGCGCGGCAATCGTGTTCCTCGTTGTACGGCCTGGCCGGGATTTCCTGATTCGAGGTGAGCTGCTTCTAGTTATATAGCAATTACTATCAATCACTTGATTTTGATAGTTAAGGCCCACTCAGCCGGATCAGCATTCTCTACTCCGTCATGGGGGATCAGTTTTTTAGAACTACCCCGGATTCTGGTATGTGAACAACCCACCAGGTAACCGCCATGACCAACCGCAAGACCTATACCCACCTCTCCCAATCTGATACTTCCCTGCGGATCGAGTCACTCGTCCAGGCTATCGCGCGTCACGACACTCCAGCCTTCCGATTCATCCAGGCACGGTCTGGGTATGAGCGAATCAAGGTGACCAGGCTTTCCCGGTATTTCGATCACATCCAGCAGATGGTGGACCTGTTCGATGACCGTGTGGACTACAGCTACAGTGAGCACCTGCAAGTGTTCAAGGCGGCCTGCCAGGATATCGGCCTGGAGCTCCATCCTGATGGCTCTGTCTGTCTGAATGAAGAAGGGACGAAGTGGCTCGACCATTTCCGCAGCATGAACGTCCTCACCGCACGGATCCGTCAGTTGACTGGTGAGCAGTGGTATCGGCGTAGGGCTAGGGATCGTCGTGATCTGGCTGATCAGCAGGAGATCCGAGTCTGTGACTACGCGGAAGCACTCTGCGAGCTGTACTCGCGCATCACCATTGTCAGAGTCGACTTTCACTACCGACCTGAGGCTCAAGCCAGGCTACGTGTTGAACACGTTTTCGATGACTTGGATCGGCTGATTGCTGAGCATAGGCGCAACCCGATTTTCGACCACCTCATCGGCCACATCTGCGCGGTGGAGCAAGGGAATCGGGACGACGGCAGGGGCTACCACATCCACGCTGCCTACTTCTTCAATGGCAACGAGGTACAGAGGTACCTCTACAAGGCCACCCAGCTCGATGAGCTATGGGAAGACATTACACGTGGCCAGGGCTGCATATACAGCTGCAACCACGACAAGGAAAAGTACAAGGACAAGTGTGGTATCGGCCACATCCTGCGAAGCGATCGCGCGATTCGGCCCCATGTCCGCGAGGCGGTGAAGTATCTCGTCAAAGATTCTCAGCACCTGCGTTTGAGACCCGAGGGGGCTCGGTGCCTGCGGATGGGACAACTGAAACGAGCTCGCCGCGGGGGCTAGCCTGACGAGCCCGCTCTCCGGACGACGAAGTCTTATGGCGCCGGCGAGGGAGCCTCGAACTCACGCGCATGCGGTCCGAGGGAGCGTTAGATACTGCTCTTGCTCCCTCTGTTGGCCGCAGGGCTCAGTACCAGGTGGTTAGGGCCGCCCAGCGGACATGGGCGCGATCATCCAGAAATCCGGACGTGATCGAGACGCTGTCGACAGGCATGCCCGAGTAATCGACGAGATTGCCGATATGTCGGTCCCAGCCTTCCGATTCAAAGCCAACGCCAAGGATGATCGCGCTGCCTGAGACGACGCGCTCGCTGCTTTCCTTGAGACGGGACATGTACCAAAAGTCAGCTGCAGCGCTTTGCATGACTTTGCATTGGTTGGTGTTGGCGAAGGGCGCTTTCAGCTCGATGTAGTGGTAACCCGCTTCCAGGTGATCTCGTACCCACAGGTCGCACTGTTTGGTCTGTCGATCCATCGCACCATAGCGCTGGTCCAAGGCAACCTTGTATTCCATGCCCACGTCCAATGCTGCCTGCAGCTTGCTGTTCTTGATCAACCAGAAATAGAACTCCAGCTTCAGCCAACCTTCGAAGCCGTTATTAAGGATCGCAATGGAGTCGATGAGCTCCTGTCTTTCAGTGCGTAAGGCTGCAGTGAAAGCTGCGAATTCGGTTGCTACATCCTGGATGCCAGGCATAGGAAATCGTTTCCTTCGTAAGGGGTAGATGATCAGTTTTCGTGGAGTTCTAGAGCCGCGTGCAAGTGTTGACCGATTTCGTCTCGTAGCTGCCTGGGTTTGCGAATCTGAATCGAGCCGGCGTGAGAGAGAATCCACCAGCGCAGCTCCCAGCTGTCGTTGACTGTTGCTGTCAGATGAGCACCGTCTTCTTCTGATGTGAGGAGCATGTCACTTGTGCCCTGACGGAGTTACTCGGCCTCGTCAGTCGGGCACCATGCCATTTCTCCATTTGAGAGCAAAAAAAGAGGGAGCTAGGGGCTCCCTCTATTGGTAAGTGCGGCCGTCGATACCGATGGAGGCATCGGTGGTTCAGTGGCGCTGATTGATGCAACGGAGCTTCGGTCCGTTACTGCATCAGGTAACCCGCTGGCTGATTGTCCTTATCGAAACAGAGGATGGTCTCGCAGTATCCGCCGATCTGATCGATGTTCGATTCAGCAACGGCAGGCAGCCACTTACCAAGATCGGCCACGAGTACCCTTTGGTTGTTGATGTAGCATTCGTCATCCATGCGCGGATTGCACCAGGCGGATTTGACTTCCGGCCATTCGGATTGATCTGAGGTCCCAGACGACTGCGAAGCCGCAGTTTGGGCCCCCCCTTTCTGTACCTGCCAAGCTGCATAGCCACCCTCATAGCGCCCGTTGAACGTAGGTACAAGGTGATCATCCGGGACGCCAATATCCAGATAGAACTGGTACAGGAAAGCACCCGCCTCGGCGTAAGACACCTGGCGCGAGGTGTCGATGCGGTAGGCCACCGGTTTGCCGTCGGTGCTGACACCGATGCGATACCAGATCGAGAGCAGGAAGAATCCCTCTTGGTTCCACTCGCCCACGATGGCATTACTGGTCCGGCACTTCCCGCGCAGGCACGTACCGCTCACCTGATTGCGATAGCGTACATCCTGTTGGCGCTGAGCATCCCAAATGAGTACGTCACGGGACATCTCCAGCCACGTGCAGCGCAGCAGAGGCTTTCCATCAGGGGCCTTCTGGGTGATGCAGGGAATCGCTTCTGGAAGGCCGTTGGTGGATGTTTCGTCCGGGAAGGAAAGGCTGGTCCACGTGTAGTCGACAGCGGCGCTGGCATTGGCGCAGACAGCAAGCAGCAGGATGCTGAGTATCCGTTTCATTGGGTGACTCCAATTTGTCGTTTCTTGCGAGAGCGGAATAGGTCCCAATCGTTAGGCGATCGGTGACGGCGCAAGCGAACCCAGCTGCGCAGTAGGACTCTTCGCTGTTGGTAGCTGTTGGTAGCTGTTGGTAGCTGTTTGGTTTGAGTGGGACTACTTCTTGTAGAGAACCTTGAGCCGTTGATTCACGTAGTCCTTGAGGATTTCGTAGTCAGGGTTATAGGTGACCAGGGCATGTCCCAGGCCTGCTGCTATACCAAGTGTTGCCGCAGTCAGCGTTACTGGCGTTGAGAGCACTCCGAATGCCACACCTAGGGCGCCGCCCTGTACCGCAGCACTTTTCACGTCGCTTCTGACCCGGCATTTCAGCCCCTGGCTTTCAATCTTGGTTTCGACCAGCTTGATGCCGGCCATGAAGTTGCCCCTGAGACCATTGATCTCGAAGGATGCTCTGCTGCGCACGAGGGTTTCTATCTGCGCTTCGTTGAGTCCGGTGATGACGTGCATGCCGTTCTGTGCTCCGTACTTTGGGTTGGAGGAAGGGTCGTATATCAACCTTTTAAGGCGAGTCTCGGTTTATGAAGTCCTTCATGTCAACAGGTTGGTGCTCAACCATCCGAGTTGAACTGGAGGGTGGCATGTCAAGAACCGATTCGAAGCAGTTGGCGGAAGTTGTGGGCCAAGCGATTGCTCGCCAGAGGGTGCGTTGCAAGCTGAGCCAGGAACAGGTCGCGGAGCGACTGGGGATTGGTAGCGAGGCCGTATCCCGTATCGAGCGTGGGGTCGTGATGCCCAACGTCGAGCGCCTGGTTGAGCTTGCGGGAGTCTTCGGCTGCGAGACAGCCGATCTGCTGACCGAGGGTAGTTCGCGCCCCGAGGATCAGGCGCGCCGACTGCAGGGGCTGCTGTCCACGCTGAACTCGGATGATCGTGCGCTGGTAGTGGGGGTTGTGGAGCGTTTAGTAGAGCGTCTCAGCCAGGGCTAAGGTCCTCCGTATTTTCTGCAGCTTCGTCGAACAAAGCGCCACAGCGTAGGCACAGGCAGTCGAAGCCGGCGAAGTGAAATCGCACAACATCCTCTGCTGCCTTCCGCGCCGCCGGGTAAGCGGGAGTGACTGCCGCCAGTCCGTTAAGAAGCGCGGAGTGGCCGCTTCCCTCATGTGGGCGCTGAGCGCCCTTGATCGCGCCATTGAACAGCCCGAACAGCAAGGTCAGCCCTTTGGCTGCGTCCCGTGTCAGCACGGCGCTGGAGGCGCAGATCAAACATTGTCTGCCCATCGTATGCTCCTGTTGAGTTGAGTTGAGTTGAGTTGAGGCGGGCCAGGGCATGCCTGGCTGCCTGTGTGGGGATTACTTCGGTGGTGCAGGGGTGGACTCTGTTGCTGCTGTTTCGGAGGCCAATGCCTTCATGAGGCGGCAGAATATCCAGCACGCCAGCAGCACGGCGAGCAGCAGGGGTGGAAAGCGGACCATCAGGATCGCCAGCAGAAGAAGGGCCAGACAGCCCGCGAGGATGCCGACGAACAGGAGCACCGCAGCAAAGACCCGTAGCGGTTTCATCGTCATGTTCTCCTCAGAGGTATCCCTGTTCCGCCAGTGATACGCAGCTCTCGTGGCCTACCACGATATGGTCCAAGGTCCGCACGCCGACCAGGTTCAGTGCTTCCTTCAGCTGGTGGGTGAGGTTGCGGTCGGCCTGGCTGGGTTCGGGATCTCCAGAGGGATGGTTGTGCGCCAGGATCATGGCGGCGGCGTTGTGCTCAAGGGCTGCCTTGACGACTTCGCGGGGATAGACGCTGGCGCCGTCGAGCGTGCCCCTGAACATTTCCTGGAAGGCGATCACTCGGTGGCGGCTATCGAGATGGAGAAGCGCGAATACCTCATGCTCATAGTCGGCCAGCAGCGCCTGCAGATGGCTGAACACTTCCTTCGGTGAAGTCAGTGCTCGCCCCCGGCGCAGACGGAGATTCGCCAACTGCCGCGCCATCAACAGGATGTCGATTTCGGTGACCGGTGATTCGACCAGGTAGGTGCCGGTCGATTCACTGGCCCTCAGCTTGTGCAGACGCATGCTGGGCTCCTGGGTTGTTATCAGTCGGTGGGGTAAGGCGCTGGGCTTGTGCGTCCAGTTTCTCGGCCAGGCTGGCGTTCACAGAGCGCTGGGGAGTGCTGGTGGCTGGAGAGGGACTTTCCTCCGTGGGGTAGAGCTCCTCGGCGATGGCGCCAGCGTCTTCCTCGCTGTCCTCGAAGGCACCATTGCCGAAGCCACGCTGCGCGGCTTCATCCAGGGCGGCCTGATCGAAACCCGCTGCTTGGCGCTGTGCATCGAGCTGATTGGTAGCCTGCAGTGCCTCCGCCATGTCCATGCCGGCGCGTACCGTGAGGTCGGCGTAGAAGATCGGCGTGCTGTGGCTTTGCCGCGTCGACTTGCCACGCAGGCGCAGCTCCAGCGGCAGGCAGGCCAGGCGATTGCCCGAGATAGCCTGGAAGTAATGCAGCCGGGCGGCGAGGGTGCGGATGCTGTTGAAACCGGTGGTGCGGAACACGAAGCTACCCAGCGGATCCTCATCGCCAATCACCACGTTCAGCCGGCCATAGGGCTTGCAGGCACCGCCCTTGGCCAGCGGGCAGGCGTCCGGCGAAGGGCAGGGCAGCGACTGCAGACCGTCCTGGGTGACGCGCCGGCAGGTCTCGCCATTGCCCACGCACAGCGGTCGTCCGGATTGCCGATCAAACAGCGTGTAGTCAGCACGGAAATTCAGCTCCGGCGCGTTGAACAGCAGGCGTACCGGAATGCTGCGCAGCTTGTCGTCCTTGCCCTGGCGCAGCTCGTCATTGAGCGGGTGCAGCAGCCAACCGTCCTTGCCTTGCACCTGGGAGGTAATGGTGAACTGGTCATCCTTCTCCGGCAGGCGCTTGCCATTCTTCTCAACGACCTTGCCGATGGAGATGCGCCCGAGCACTGGAGGGGTGAGTGCGAGGCCTTTGAGCATGGTGGTTCTCCTGAAATGAAAAAAGGCCAGCCACGCAGCGTTAACTGCATGGACTGGCCAAGGGGGAAAGGTTGATGGAAGAGGTTGGATTCAGCCGACCAGAAAGCGCCGCGCACCGGGTTTCAGCAGCGGGTACTTGGCCTTCAGGTAGGGCTTGTCCTGGAGTAGTTGAGCGACATCGAGGCCGATGCTGTCCTTGGCTTTGCGCCAGCTGACGTAGCCGCTGGAGAACTCCGCCCGACTGGCATCGCCCATGGCCTGCTGCAGCATCTGCTTGAGCTCGGCCTCGCGCTTTTCCTTGTCGGCAATCGACAGGCGAACGGCCTTGAGCTCGATGAAGGCAGCGGCCAGTCCGGCATGGCCGCTGAAGTCGATGACCTGGCCGTTGTCCTCTGGGTAGAGGCAGCGCAGCGCTGCTTCGGCGGAAGCGGTGCCATCGGCCGGCGGTGGCGTATCGGTTTCCACGTACTGCCAGAAGCGACGCTCCAGCTCGATCAGGCGAGCGATCATCTGCTCGTCCCGCTCGATGTGGTGGATCTCCAGCGTCTGGCCACCAAGCAGTACGGCGACATCCGCCGCCTGTTTGCCGGTGACGGCGAGCTGGTGCATCACCTGCAACTGCACATACTCGGGTACGCCTTCTTTCCAGAGGCGTGCCCCGTTTATGCCGGTAGTCTTGCATTCGAGGATCTGCACATCGTCCGCCCCGATCACCTCGCGATCGATGTTGGCCAGCATCCAGGGCAGAGCCGGATCGGGGTGCTGCAGCACGGCGTTGATGCGCCGGACCTTGTGCTTGGTGCGCTTGCTGTAGTGCCAGGCGACGATGGGCTCCAGCACGTTGCCCCAGTACATCGGGCTTTCCTCATCGTGAGGATCGGCCTTGGGCAGGCCGGCATCGCGGCCAGTCTTCTCCAACCACAGCTCCAGCTGCGACTTGTAGGGATTCAAGCCGACAGCAGCGGCTGCATCCGAACTGCCAATGCCGTGCTTACGGATCTGCAGCCAGTCCTCGCGCGGCAGCTCCTTGGTGCTGACCAGGCGCAGGGCAGGGCGTTTCTTGCGGGTGCTGCCGCTCAATGACGTTGCTTTCATCGTATTCACCTGCAGACATAAAAACGCCCGACCAGCACAAGGCTGACCGGGCGTGAGGGTTGATGTGAGTGAGGCTTAAGCGGCGAGCTGCAGCGCGGCATCCAGGGCGCGTTGCTTGATCTGCGCGCCCTGGCCGAACCAAGCCGAGTCCATGCGGTACTCGGTGCTGCGCGCACGGCGCTCGTGATCGACGTACTCGGTCACGGCATTGAGCAGGCCCCAGGCGGTGCCGCGTGCCGAGTCCAACTGGCTACCGCGACCACGGCCTTCGTACAGCTCCTGCACTTTGCGCAGAGCGCGTTCGTTCGGCAGCTGCTCCGGCAGGGCGCCGGTCGGGCTGGTCTCGCACAGCACGCCCATAAAGAATCCCAAAGCCTCATGCCACTGCACCTTGCGTTCAGCCAGGTGGCGCATGCGGTACATGAAGTCGTCCCATTGCGAGACGGCGATGCCGAGCTGCTTTTTCACCGCCTTGGGATCGAAGCGGGTGTTGTGCGGCACCTTGATCGCCCGGCTGGTGCCATCCAGGGCAATGGTCAGGGTGTTGTTGCAGACCACGCGCACGGTGGTCGGGGTTGCCGTGGTGGCCAGGGTGCCGTCGCAGGAGGTGGCTAGCAGCAGGTAGCCATTGACCTGGTCATTACCCTTCAGCGCAGCGCCTTGCCCGGTGCGCGCCAGCGCCCAGAACTTGCGTCCGCCCTTGAGCACGCCGGCCGTTTCCAGCTCGTAGCCGGAGACTTCGGTGAGATCCCGGTAGAACTCCAGCACTTCACGCGGCTGAACAGTGTGATAGCGCTGCGAGACCACCGACAGCGGGGCCTTGGTATCCGAACGGAAGAGCACCTTCTGCTCGGGAAAGGAGTGGATGGTGCCGAGGTGGCCAATGGCATCCGACTTGAAATGCACGGGGCTTTCCAGGATCTGCCAGTCCATGCCGGCTTCGCGTTGCCAGACCTCGATGGGTTGCTTCTGAGTGAGCTGATTGCCCAGGCCATGCCACGGAGTAGCGCCAGCGTAGGCCATGGTTTCGACGAGATGTGCCATGTGAACGATTCCTTTGGATGCAAGCCGGCATAAAGCGCTGCGCGAAGCGCAGCACTGACCGGACGAGTGAAATGAGAGGGGGGCGATCAGGACGACAGGTTGAAACGATGGCCGCAGAGCAGACAAAGGTTGTGGGCCAGGAGGTGGCGGTCGAGTGACTCACCGAGCTGGGCGCCGAGCGCGCAGCCACCTACGCCACCGGCCAGGCCGCCGAGGATGGCACCGGATACCGAACCGAGGGTGATACCAACAGGGCCAGCGAAGGCGCCGATAGCTGCGCCAGCCTGACCACCGGCCAGGGCAGCGCTGACACCGCGCGCAACACCACCCACGGTGCCGATGGCCGCACCGACTTTCATGGCGTGATGGAAAGAAGCGACTTTGGGGGAGTAACAGCGAGGGCAGTGCAATGACATGGGGTGAGCCTCCTTGGTACTGATGTCATTGCGATAATGTGCGGTTGAGATTTTTTCGAATCGAATAACCCATCGCTAGGGGCTCACACAGTGTCTACCAAAGGGTATGCCAGTCCAGGGGCGGAGTCGGCCAGAAGCGGCTGCTCGGATGTGTCTACGAATCTAGGGCCGATTCAAACAGAAGCATACCTGGGCGTATTCTGCAGCGCGGTTCAAGTGCATAGAGATCTCCTCAAACTGATGGGTTGCACGCATATCGACGCAGATCAAATAGGAGGCTGGCGCTGTTCAACAGCTCCTGAGGGGGCTTAGGTTGGAGGTTTAGCGTGTTGAGTCAGCATGGCGTGCGCTATATAAGTCTCATCTCGGCATCCGCACATGGATGCTGTTAGTGGGAAAAAGCGCGAGCGCTCAAAGGAAAGCTGCCGGCTTGCGTGCTCAGCACCAAGTTGTCCCGGCAACACTTAGGAAGAGGTGATCATGAAGCTACAGGCATATCGGCTGCAGAACTATCGCCGACTGCGCGACGTCGTCATTGAGCTTGACGACGAGATTTCCATCTTCGTTGGCGCCAACAACAGCGGCAAGACGTCTGCCGTACAAGGCCTGTACTCTATGCTTCGTGGCGAAGCGAAGAAGTTCGAACTCTTCGACTTCAGTGCGGCGCTGTGGGCCGAGATCGACGCGGTCGGCAGGACGCCCCCGGGCGATGAGGATGCGCCCAAAAGGTTACCGTCCATCCTCTTGGATCTCTGGTTCCGCGTCGGTGAAGACGACCTTGCCACTGCGATGTCGCTGCTGCCGAGCACTGAGTGGGACGGCAAGTGCGTCGGGATCCGGGTGGCGTTCGAGCCTCGGGATGCCCACGAGCTCGTCTGGAAGTTCCATGAACTACATGAGAAGGCCAACAACGCAGCTGTCGCGCTTGCGGCCAAGCGCAAGGCCGCCGGGGAGCAAGCCGTGGAGGCGGGCGCGGAAGACGCGGCTGCGGTGGTGGCCGATGCCGGCGAGTACAAGCCTTGGCCAGAAAGCCTGACGAAGTACCTCACCAAGGAGCTGAGCAAGGAATACACCTTCCGTTACTACGTGCTCGATGAGCGGGCTTTTGTCGGCTATCAGGCAAAGGAGGCCGACTACGAGCCGCTACCCCTAGGCAAGGAGCCGGGCGGTGCGGCCATTCTCAAGTCGCTGGTGAGGGTCGACTTCCTGCGCGCGCAGCGGCACCTCGATGACCCGGATGCCGGTAGCTCTGATCGCGCCGAGAGCTTGTCGCGGCGCCTGAGCAGGTTCTATCACCGCAACCTGGAGAAGCGTGGCGACGACCATGCGGCTCTCAAGGCGCTCGATACCTCGGAGAAGGGGCTGAACTTCCATCTGAAGGAAGTCTTCAGTGACACCCTCAAACGCCTGGCCAAGCTCGGCTATCCGGGCGTCAACAATCCTGAGATTGTGATTCGGGCGGCCTTGGATCCGACCACTGTCCTGGGGCAAGACGCCAAGGTTCACTACGTGATCCCGGGCGTGGCTTCCGCCCAACTGCCAGACAGCTACAACGGCCTGGGGTTCAAGAATCTGGTCTACATGGTGGTTGAGCTGCTCGACTTGCACGAGCAGTGGAAAGCTGAGGAGGACAAGCGAGCCCCGCTTCATTTGGTCTTCATTGAGGAGCCTGAGGCGCATCTGCACGCGCAGATCCAGCAGGTCTTCATCAGGAACGTTTTGCGCCTCCTTGAGGATGCTAACGATCACGCGACTTTTTTCCACACGCAGCTCGTCATCACCACGCACTCCCCGCACATCCTCTATGAACGCGGATTCTCGCCCATTCGGTACTTCCGCCGCGTCAGCGACCAGTTGGGCCATCACACGGACGTGCGCAATCTGTCGCTATTCAAAACGGGCGCGTCCGACGCTCCAGCGCGCGAATTCCTGCAGCGGTATCTGAAGCTGACGCACTGCGATCTCTTTTTTTCCGACGCGGTGATATTGGTGGAAGGCAACGTCGAGCGTCTGCTCCTGCCTGCAATGATCGAGTTGGCGGCCAAGCGCCTGCGTTCTTCCGCCCTAACCATCCTTGAAGTCGGTGGCGCGTTCGCGCATCGGTTCCAGGAGCTGATCGCCTTCGTTGGGCTCACAACACTGGTCATCACGGATCTGGACAGCGTGACGGTCAAGACGGACGCCGAGAAGGCCGCTGCACAAGGCGCAGGCGCTGAGGGCGCCGTTGACGGAGATGACGAGGACGACGACCTGAAGCCCTTCGAGCTTGAAGACGACGACGAAGCAGAACCGGGTGGCAAGAAGAAGTCCAAGAAGCGTGGCAGCACCTGCCATGCACACGTGGAAGGTGCCGTCACGTCCAACCAAACCCTCATCAGCTGGATCCCGAAGAAGCGGTCGATGGCAGAACTCTGGGAAGTCACGGCGGAGCAAAAGACGCTATCGCTGGCTGAGGATTCCAGCGCTGAGGTTCGGGTGGCCTATCAGACCAAGGTTTCGGTGACGGTGGGTGCGACGACATCGCAGCTCTGCGGCCGCACACTTGAGGAGGCCTTTGGTCTTGAGAACGCGGACTGGTGCCAGGCTGAGGCCAACCGGGCGGTCGGCCTCAAGCTCAGGCGCGCACCGAGCAGCCCCGAAGAGCTGGCTGAGAAGTTACACGATAGGGTGGTCGGTAAGAACTTCGACAAGACCCGCTTTGCGCTGGAGGTCCTCGCAAGCGGGCCGCTCAATGGCTGGAAGGTTCCCGCGTACATCGCCGAGGGCTTGGCCTGGCTCGAAGCCAAAGTGGCCCACGAGCTTGAGGCGGACGCCGCCATCGCCACCGCCACCGAGGTCACGACTATTGAGCCGACTGCAGCCGATGTTGTCGCTGTCATTGTTGCCCCGGGGCAGACGGTATGAGCAGACGAATTGATAGCCCAGATACCGACGCCGACCGCGAGATCCACGCATGCATTGCCGCGACGCCTCCGCAGCCCTTCGTGGTTCGTGCTGGCGCAGGTTCCGGCAAGACCACATCCCTCATCAAGGCGCTGGACTGGGTGATCTCGGAGCACGGCGCCAGCATGCGGGCGAGGAAGCAGAAGGTCGCGTGCATCACGTATACCGACCTTGCCGCCAATGAAATCCTGGCGGACGTCAACGATGACCCGCTGGTTCATGTCTCGACCATCCACAGCTTTTACTGGTCTATTGCAAAGACGTTTCAGGCCGACATCAAGGTTTGGCTGCAGAACGACATCCGCAGGCGGCTCTCCGAGCTTGAAGAAGAGTTCGAGAATTACAGCTCGCGTGTCCGGCAGACCACGCGCGACAGGAACAAGGCCGACCAAGAGCGCTATGCCCGAAGCCTGGAGGCTGTGGCCGGCGTCAGGACGTTCAACTACGGCGTGGGCAGTGACTACACCAAGGGCATACTCGGCCACGAGGACATCCTTCAGCTCGCCGACTTCCTGCTACAAAACCGCCCGCTGTTTCGACGGGTCGTGGCGCTGAGCTACCCGTTCGTGTTTATCGACGAGAGTCAGGACACGTTCCCGGGCGTGGTGAAGTCTTTCAAGGAAGTGGAAGCCCAGATGCAGGGCAAGTTCTGCCTTGGTTTTTTCGGCGACCCGATGCAGTCGATCTTCATGAGAGGCGCAGGGGACATCCAGCTTGAGGACCATTGGCGGGCCATCACGAAGCCGGAGAACTTTCGCTGCGCCAAGCAGATCCTTGACGTCGCCAATGCCGTGCGCGCGCAGGGCGACGGCATGGAACAAGTCCGCGGGCTGCACGAGAGGGTCGATGGGGGCCTCAAGCCGGTGGAGGGGTCGGCCCGGATGTTCGTCTTGCCGAACACGCTGAACCGAACCGAGGCCTTGGCACGAGTCCGGGCGTGGAGCTCGGCGACGAACAACGATGAGGGTTGGACAACCCCAGACATCGCAGTCAAGATCCTTGTCATCGTGCACCGCATGGCCGCAAACCGGCTCGGCTTCGGCGGCATCTACTCGGCGCTGAACGACAAGACGTCGGATGCCATGAAGCAGGGGATGCAGGACGGCACCGGCTGGCCCGTTCGACCCTTCCTAAGTTTTGCGCTACCGATCATTGCAGCTGTGAAGGCTGGCAATGAGTTCGCGGCGATAAACCTGCTCCGGGAGTTCAGCCCGCGCCTGGCGCCTGCGGCTCTGACCGGCCAACGTGCCGTGGATGTGTTGCGAGAGCTGCATGCTGCCGTGTCGAGACTTGTTGCCATGCTGGACGAGGCAGGGACCACCATTGGTGACATAGCTCTCCATCTCTGTGACACGGGTCTTTTCGAGTTCGACGAGCGCTATGCGCGTGTTCTTGGATTTGTCAGGGATGTTGCTGACGCCGCTCAGGAGCCCGAGGCTGCTGATGTAGTTCCGGCCGAAAGATTATCCTCAGACGCGGCAATGGCCAAGTTCTTCAATTGCTCTGCGCAAGAGCTTTGGCCCTATGAACGCTATGTCTCAGAAGGCTCCCCCTATGCCACGCAGCACGGCGTGAAGGGAGCGCAGTTCGAACGCGTCGTGGTGGTGATGGACGAGGAAGAAAGCGACTACCGAACGTACAACTACGAGCGGGTCTTCGCGAGTGCTGAAGCCCGTGCTGCAGATCGTGCACGAGCACTAGGCGGTGATGAAAACACTTGGAGCCGAACGCTGCGACTGCTTTACGTCTGCTGCACTCGCGCCCAACGGGGGCTGGTACTAGTGTTCTTTGCCGCCGATCCGGCGGCCACCCTGGAAAACGTAGTGGCGAGCGGGATCTTGCCGCGAAGCGCAGTCTTTACGCAGGAAGTGTTAGCTGGATGGCCATAGACGAACGATTGCCTGACCTATTTGAAGCAAGAGCCGAGCGGCAGGCTCGATAGCTACCGGGTGGTAACTCTGAGGATGTGAGCGACTGCAATTGGCCGGTAGCACCCACTGTCAGCAGAACTCCGTCAGTAAGTGCTTCGATATTTCTAGCAAACCAAGCGAGTCGCGCTTAAAAACAGACGAGGAACGGTGACAAGTCTGGCCGCATCACGCTGCAAACATCCTCATACCCCATTTCGCTGATGTGTAGTTACGGCCGGCGATAGGGGTAAGGCAGGTATCGATAAGCTCCGCAGTGTCCATAAGCCGTTCCCGCAGCGCTGGTAGCCATACAACTGCTGCAGACGAATGATGACCCGCTAGTTTAAGCATCGTCTGCAAGACCTTGTCACTGTTGCGGGCCAGGGCGATTAGGTGCAAACCGCTAGGCCCATGCGTTCCTGCCAGCCAATGCCTGGCTGTTCGCTCACTGGCATCAGTCCATACCCATGCGTGATTATGCCGGCAACTAACTCGCACCGGTTCATGCTCTACAGGAACCTCTTCTACACGGGCACTACGCGGGCTAAGCGTTTGTTGCTAATGATCGGGAGCCCGAGCGCCCTTAAGCGAGCTGTGGAAACCACCGTTAACGACAAGCGCTACACGGGCCTGATTGCGCACATGAAGAGCGTGTTCGCCGACTACGACATCCCCAGCCTGTTCAAGGCATCCTAATCGCTGCTGATCAGTCCTCAGGCTCTTTGAAGCCTGGGGCCAGCATGGCGTTCCTTACGCCATACAACACCCGCCAATTCTTCATCCACAGACGGTGCTCGTGGCCTCTCAGGCTGTGATCGGGTGAACAGTCGACGCTCCACTTTCGGAGGGTATAGCCGACGGTTGCCGCCCTGAGACTCACTTTCAGATAGCCGTTGACCATGCCGTAGTCCAAGACAGTGACCTCCGGCCTGGGCTGATCGGGGTGAGGTACCAGGATGATCTCTACGATATGTACCCACTCGATGTCCTGGTCGCCGCGTTCGTGATCCAAGACAGGTGCATCCGGTAAAAGCTCGGCCTTGCTGATGCGTGTCAGCACAAAGTCCCTGAACTGATCGGTCTTTCTATCGTGCCCCCGTACGTGCCAGCGCAGACCGTTGTCGATCAGGGCAAAGGGTGAGATGACCCGCGTGCTCGAGCCATTGAGCGATTCATAGCTGATCAAGACAGGGCAGGGCTTGTTAATCGCTTGCGTGACCACGCTGAGAATGTCGATCTTCGGCCACGACAGCTGGTCGGGGAAATCAATCGGTATACCGGGGGCCTGCTGGCGCGGCTCCCCATCCCCCAATCCCGTCATCAGCCAGCTAATGGCCAGCGCCGTGGGTGTGTCGAAAAGGGCCTTGAAGGCTTCGCTCGCGACGTAGGTTTTGCTGCTCGTGTCGTAGTTGATGTTGTCCCCGGCCAGCTCCTTGTACAGGGCGATATCTCGCGTCGCGGCGGCAGCCTGGATCTCAAACCGATCAATCAGGTGTTGGCGCCGAAGCTCGCCAAGCAGCCGCAAGCGAAGGTCGATGAAGGCTAGGCGGTCTCTTTGCGGCTGGCTTAGGTCGTTAATCATGCGCGCTGAAAGTTCGGTAGTGACGACAGTTGCCATACTACACGATCATCAATAGACTTCGAGTACGGTCATCAAAATGATGACCAAGTTTAAAACTTTGGCATGGACACTAACCAGCCCTATGAGCGATTTAGCGCAAGAAGCGCTTGAGGCTCCCTCCCAAGGAGTCATCAGCGAGCTGACCGACCTGAGCTCTCAGCAGCGCAAGATGCTGCTGACCCAGCCCATGAGTCAGCTGTATTTCTCTCGGAATCGCTTCGTCTCCGAGGGTGAAACGCCGCTTTTCGATGGGTTGGACACCCAGTACCTGTTTCTGTGGGCGCTGAACTTCATCATGGAAGGTTCGGCCATGGCCGCCGGCTGCACCATGGATGATGTGCGGGATTCCCTGACAGCGACCATTAGCCGGATCCGCCCAGAAAACAGCGATGCGACCTGCCGACAAGCAGCCGATGTAGTGCTTGAGGCCATTCACAATAACCATGAGGAGTTCGCTTCAGGCTATTTCCATGCCCCGAGCATGACCATGCTGACCTTCCGCTTTCGGCTCGTGATCCTTGAGCCAGATATGGAGAGCGTCTACCGGTACCGGCCGAGTAAGGAAGGCTACTTGCTGCTCATCGGCATGCTCGATATCGACGTCGAAGACCAGCAAATTCTGATGGAGCGGATGCTCCAGATTCTGATTGAGCGCGGGCGTATCCAGCAGGCCAAGGAAGTCGCCCGGAACGCGCGGGTCTTGTCCATCGAGTACGCCCAGCAGATCAATGAATTCCTCCTGCAGATGCGCCGCTCGCCGGGCAGCGTTAAATGGGAGCGAGACCTGGCACCGCGCCTCTATTCGGCCCGCTCTCACGTGAGCGAGCGACAGGGTGAAGACCTAAAGCTGAAGATGGCCGTTGAATCGCAGCTAGATGTCGTTGAGACCCAGACCTCTAAAGATGAGCTGATTGAGCTTAAAGAAATCATCAGCGCGTCTAGCGCCGTGCGGGCACGCCTGCAGAAAGACATCACAAGCACCGAAAAGAACTTTTTGGATGCACAGATTTCAGCCTTCCGGCCCAAGAAGTACTCAGGACTTCCCGATCTGGAAACTACCATCCTCCCGACCGTGCTTAAGGCTCCGATCAAGCACTTCGCCCAGGTTGCCGAGGAGGTCTACCTCAGCGTTTTCCCTGCGGTCTTTCCCAAGGTTCCCGATCTGTCTGATCTTCTGGCGCTGCTGCTTGAGCGCCGGAGCACCAATGAGCCTGCACCTCCCAATGATGATGGGCATATCGAAGCATTCGAGGATTGGCCTGATCCGTTCCCAGAGCAGTTGGTGGCGGAGGTGCTCGCCTGGATCAAGCTGAAACTCATGGACAATCGCCCCTGGAAGCTCGATGAGCTCATTGCCGCCGGGGAGGCGGAAGGTTTTGACCACAAACGCCTGC
The DNA here is from genome assembly GCA_000474255.1 of Aquipseudomonas alcaligenes MRY13-0052. GTDB lineage: Bacteria > Pseudomonadota > Gammaproteobacteria > Pseudomonadales > Pseudomonadaceae > Metapseudomonas > Metapseudomonas solani. The sequence goes on along the minus strand of BATO01000015.1, from coordinate 72,418 downwards.
AGTGCATCGGCATCCTGATGTACCTCAGCTACCCGGACAGCGAGTCCGCATTCTCAGATCGACACGCTGTTGCCGATGGCACCTTTGAAAGCTTTGTGGTGTCCGGGGACAACCTTCGGTTCGACCTTAGATCAGTATCCCAGGAACCTTCTGATGGATAACCACGCCAGTGATGCTTCACGTCTGCTGTACAAGGCCCTGCAGATCAATCTTTCTCCCGCCAATGATGCCGAGTATCGCGAGCTGCTGGCGCGTTACCGAAGCAACCCTGTTTTAAAGCAGGTACTCGCCGAGGTGGCGGAGGGCATGCAGCTGCAGGTTCTGGATGTTTCAGAGCGCGGGTTGATCGTAGCCCCTACTGGCAAAGAGAGTCGCTTCTCCCTGCGCATGAGCGATCTGCGTAAACAACCGATGTCTGAGGAGCAGAAGGTTGCAACGGCCCTATGCATGTTGGCCATCTCGGCGGTTTTCTATCCCACCCAGGAGTTGCTCGACGACGAGTCGCGATTCCCAATTCCGGCGAGGGTACCCAAGTTTCGCGATTCGCTGCTGGTGCTGGCCGAGCGCATGAAGGAGCAGGATGGTGATGACAATCTGGTCATTGAAGAGATGCGGCCAGGCTGGGGTTACATCCTCCAGATAGCCCCTATGCAACCTGAACGACCTAATTCGATTAGCTCAGTCGATGGGCTCATCAGGATGGTCTTGCGACAAATGAAGGAAAGCGGTTTGGTCACCGCCACACGCGGTGAGGACGATGATGATTCGCGGGATTTCACCCCAACGCACCGGTTAAGGATCAATCTGCGCGAGCGCACTCTGCCGCGTCTTTTTGATTACATCCGCGCCCAGGTCAACGCATAAGGAAGGCTTTCCATGAACTGCATCAGCCGCTTCTTCGTCAGCAGTTTCGGTACCAACACTGCCTGGTATGACTCACATGATTTTGATCTGACCGATCCGGTGACGCGCGAGGCAGTCAACGCGATCATCAATCTGGAAAACATGGGTGGTAAAACCTCCCTGTTGTCCTATGTGTTCAGCCTTTTCGACCCGCACAAGTCGAGGTTTATTCAGCACATCCAGCAGTCGAACCACAAGATGCAGGACTACTTCGATCAGGGTGGCGAGCTGTCGTTCATCCTCGTGGAGTGGTCGATGCCTTCGCGCCGCCCAGGCGCGCCTAACACAAAGGTGATCATGGGGCAGGCTGTCGCGGTTCAAGAAGGTCTCGACCGCGAAGCCAATTTGCAGCGGGTATTTTTCGCCTTCGAATCACTGGCCGGTCTCTCCTTCGAGGATGTTCCTGCGCCCGGTCTGGGCTTGACCGCTGGTATTAAAACGTTCGCTGAGTTCACCGGTTGGATTCACCAGGCGGCGCGCAGATCCAAGGGCGATTTTTTTCACACGAGGCAAAATAACGACTGGGTCAAGCACCTAACCGAAGTCCGCAATATCGACATTGAGCTGCTTAAGATGCAGGTCAAATTCAACTCCCAGGAGGGTGGTGTCGATGAGGGCTTCCTGGCCTTCAAAGATGAGGCCGATCTGGTCAATAAACTGATGATTCTCTCCCTGCCTTCGGATCGTGTTGCTGACGTCAGGCAGATGGTCGCCAACGTGGCGGACAAGATGAAGAATAAGCCGCAAATGGATCAAACCCTGGCGCTGCTTAATCGGCTGTCGGCTCAGATGCTGCCATTCGGTCATGCCTCGAAATCCTATGTAGCCAAGAAGGCTGAGCAACAAGGGCTGCTTAGCCGTGCTTCGGGCCTTGCGTTTGCCATCGAGACTTCGACGGGCGAGGTCTCTAAAGCGTTGGGTGAACTCAAGCTTTCCCTCGAATCGCTAAAGGATACGATCACTGCAAATGAGGGGATGATCAAAAGCTGCCAGGCGCAGTCCCTGACATATAAAGCCCTTGAGCTGTCCCGCATCAGTGAACGCGCCAAATCGGCGTATCTGGCTTCTGCCGCTGACCTTGAACATGGTCGTAAACGCTTGCGCCTGGTACAGGCTGCCACCGCGCACAAGAAGGTGCTCGAGGCTCAGCAAAAGCTGCGTATCGAAGAGGAATCCTTAAAAGAGGAGCAGGAAGATCTTAAGCCAATCAGGGAGAAGGTTGATGAGCAGGGAGCACTTTTGCGCGCCGCCTACGACTATCACCTGGAGCTTGCCACGACTGAGAAAGATGGCTTTGTAGACAAGCGCAAGGCTGCCGAAGCCTCCACCGAGCAAGCCAAACAAGAGATCATCGCGAATGGTTCCGAGCAAAATGTTCTGACGCGGGAGGAAAGCGATCTTGCCGCCTTTATTAAGGGTGAAGCGGCGCAGCAGGAGCGGCTGCGCAATGAAGGGGTCATCGATCCTTATGATCCAGATGCTGAATCGGCCATCACTAGGCACGAAGCTCAGGTAGAAATCCTGCACAATAACCAGGAGCGTCTTGAGGCTGAGAAGGCCCAGCATGAGGCCAAGGCCAAGGGCTTTTCTGAACAAGCAAAAGACCTGGGCCTTAAAGCTCAGGCTACGGAGTTGGAGGAGCAGGCTGTCGCAGGCCGATTGGATTCTGCCGAGTGTCTAAAAGAGGATCTCGAGCAATCTAGCGTCCTGGCCCGTCTTCAGGAGTTGGATCTTGCCGACCCGGATGCTGAAACGCTGCCGAGGCTGCTTAACGATTACGAGCAGTCACTGACGAATGAAATCCGTCGGTGTGACATCCTCCTGGCTAATCTTGAAGAGGCAAAAAAGTCGATATCGGAAACCGGGTTGGGTGGTTATAGCCATGATGTCGAGGCTGTTGTCCGGTTTCTGACGGAGAATCGGGTGCAGTCAGCCCGAGCGGCCAACACTTACCTGGCCGAGCTCGTCCCCGATGCTCAGAAGTCTCGCGATCTGGTGATTTCTGCCCCTGCTCGTTTTCTCGGGGTCTGTGTCGCACAGGGTGAGTGGGATAAGACCCGCAACCTGCTATCGAAGGCGAATCTGAGCCTTGCCGCTCCTGTCGCTGTGGCCGTCGTGACGCTGGATCAAACAGCGACTACCGAGGATCTTCTGGTCATCGGCGCCGCTGATGACGCTGCATACAACTATGAGGCTGCGAAAGGTGTTCTGGAGAATTTCGAACGCAATATCGACCGGGTAGAAGAAGAGCAAGGGGATTATAAGCGCAACCTTTCGGACGCCCGCACGGCCAGCCGAAAGCTTGACCGCTATCTGGAGCTCTACGGCCAAGCCCGTATGGCTGAGATGCGTCGCGAGAAGAATCTCCTCCACGACCAAGTCGAAGCCCTAAGGGAGAGTGAAAAGGAATGCATGGAAGACGCTGCCAAGGAAATGGAGCTCGCTAACCAGCTTAACCTGAAGCTGAGGACAATCCCGGCTGACATCACCAAGATCAATCTGTTGATCACCCGGCTGACCGACTACCGTAACGATTGGGAGCAGCCTCTTGCAGGGAAGGCTGCACGACTTGTTGTTGTGCAGGGCGCGCTCGCGGAATTGTTAGCCCGCAAGCAGGTTTTGGATGATCTGGTCGAGGGCAATGGCGAAATCATCAATGACTCCCAGGAGAATTTTCACCGCCTCAGTCAGCGGATAAAGGCGCTGGAAGCACAGAAGTCTGCGGTTCAGTTCTATACGGAGGGGGAGCCAGGCGGCTCGCTCGAGCCTGGTTTTAGCCTGGAGGTGATGATCAGTACCTACGAGAGCGTCAAGTCGCTTTTCGAGTACGCGGAAAAAGACCGAATTGGAGTCCGCCTGAAGAGTGTTGAATATCATCGCCACGAGGAAGCTGAGGCGCGGAAGGCGTTCGATCAAGACTATGCCGGCGTGGCCAAGTCAGATGTTGAGCCATTACTCAGCCTTGAACTTGTGCTGGAGCGAAAAAACCAGGAATCCGAGAATGATCGGCTTGAGGAAGTTAGTCGCGAGCTGAGTGGTCAGTTTGCGGTGGCTGATAGCAACAGCGTGCAGTTCATCCAACTGCACAAACCAGCGCCGGTTTCCGAGGCCATGCTGCAGCTGTCCGATGACGATGTGTATCTGCGAATTGAAGCGCTTGCCGAAGATATTTCGACCCTACAGCGTACTGTCGATGCTGATAGCGTGGAGTACGAAAAAGCCAGTGGAGAGAAGGTAGGGCGAGAACTTCTACTCAAGGATCTGAACGACAACCTCAAGATGCTCCGCAATGCCATGTCGGTCGACACCGTTGCCGGCGAGTACATTGAGCTGATCGACAGCGGCAAAGACCAGGTTGGTGAACTCCTGAGGCACAATCGGGAGATCAGTGCCGCCGTAGAAATAAAAAGGTCGGATGCTAATAGCAAGTACCGGTTGTATCAGGCTATCGCATCACTACCGGAATTCAGGGCACTGGCTCCAGAGCTGTCGGTGAAGCTCTATGAGTTCAACTTCGATCAGGCCTGCAACGACTATGACGATCTGCAGGAGCTCGTGGACGAGCGCATTAAGGTCACCGAGTCACAATTGAGTGAAATGGTGCCTGATTTTGACCGCTGCGTAGGCGAGTTGCAGCAGCTGATCGAGCAGGGCGCCTCGGTGCTTAACCGGGCGGCGAAGGTCACGGTGCCTATCGATGCTCCGTATGTCGGCGGGAAGCCCATCATCCGGTTGAAAGAGCAAATCACGGGCATCGTGAAGGAGTCGGGCAAGGTGATTATCGCCGGTTACCTCAACAAGCTGATCGAGGATAACCACATCCCGGAGAATGGCTCGAACCTGGTGTCTGATGGGCTTGTCCTCTTCGCGCCGCAACGTGCGTTCGGGCTGCAGATCCTGCAGATGGAGCAGAACGTCAGCCACCAGTACCAGTTCGCCAACTCATTGAAAATGTCGGGCGGCCAAAGCGTGGTGATCGCCATTTTCCTGTACCTGCTGATCTCGAAGCTCCGCGCTGACTCAAGGGTCTCTTCTGGGGGCGATAGTGGTTGTCCGCTGATCCTCGATAACCCGTTTGCCAAGGTGCAGACCAGAGCCCTGATTGATGTTCAGCTGACGCTGGCTAAAGCCGTCGGTGTTCAACTGATCTTCTTCACGGCGACTAAAGAGGTGAACACACTGGCCGGCTTCCAGAAGGTCATCCGCCTGCGTAAGGGAGGGGTTAACTCGGTCACCAAGCGGACGCAGCTCCAGATGGTCAAGTCGACCGTCAACACGGTAATCCAACAACCTGCCTGGAGTGTTTAACCGTGGAATCTTTTTTGAGGTGCTTAAGAAGCGTCGCAATAAGCGTGTAGAACTCCTCTACCTGCGCACCCTTTGGCTGGAGCTGCATCCTGAGCAACAGGAACACCCTAACCGCGACAGCCTGATCCTTAAGGCTCTGCACGTAGCCGCAGACCGTGGACTCCTGAAGCTTCCTGCACCCCGCAGCTTCGAGAGCTTTGGCTCCCTGGCGATGCCTAGATTCGTGACGATGAATATCGAAAAAATCACGGCCATCAAAATGGACTGGGCAGCGATCTCCTGGCGCCCTGAGCTCGGGTTTTGGATGAACCTGACCGAATCGGAGAAGGCGACCGCCAAGGTGATCAATGAGTGGCTGATCCAGCGCGATGGATGCTTTCAGATGGTTCCGATGCGGGAGCGCTCCCTGGATATCTTCGGCAACGAGAAATTCCTCGACCTCCGAGTTAAGGGCTCGTCGCTTTTCAGCGGGCGTCTGCCCCTCGCTGTCATAGGTGCTGAGAGGGTCGATATGCCACTTGCGTATCGGCCATCCCCAGGTCGTTCTGGTCGACCTGTGCTGGTGATCGAAAATCACCACACCTTTGCCAGCCTTGGCGCCTGGAACGTCGAAACGGGCCGTTATGCAGCGGTCGTTTACGGCAGTGGGAATGCGTTCACGTCAACGGGAACCGCGTTGGATGAGGTTCTGCTTGAGGTCGAGGGCGCTGGTGCCGAATATTTCGGCGATCTCGATCCGACGGGTATCAACATCCCGCTTCGGTACAACCGCGATCACAGCATCCAGCTAAGGCCTGCTACCTGGCTCTACAGGATGCTTCAGGATTTGGGCCGGGCGAGGCCTTTAGATGTGGTTGTTGGGGCTGGAGCTGAGCGGGTAGAGGACTGGCTCCCTGAACAAGCTCAGGAAATACTGGCGCTCTGGAAGGAAGGGCTTTTCCTGCCTCAGGAAGGCGTTGGCCGTGAGCAGGTGTTCGAGATGAACGGCAGCGCCAAGAGGTTTTGATTGAGGAAGGGCTGCCGATGTTTTAAGGCTGCCCTGGGCAACCTGGGGATCCGCTATGGATGAAAGGCCTATTTGGAGATTAGGTGCATCTCCTGTATGGGTGGACGCCAGCCTCATGATCAATGACTACCTACACCTCATGGATCGAGCGTTGGTAAGCAACTTATCGACGAGATTGCTTCTAGATGCGATCGGCTCGAAGCGACTAGGACACGCCGGTCCCTAGCTTTAATTCAATGCCTTCCACCAATCTAGCCCTAAAGTACTCAGCCGTTTCTGCATCCGTGCAGTACAGGTAGCACCCCTTCATGCCCCGAGTCATAAGCGTGCGGTAGGTATTTTTGATGATTAGGTCGGTTTCCTGCTTTGCTAGATCAGGATGAGTCTTCATGAGCTGCTTGTAGCCACGGATAGAGCGGTCTTGCTTGTCGCGCCGATCAGGGGAGGTAACGACCTTGCCGTTACGTACAATCAGGTCCGGTCCGATGATGACGCCGATGTAGTCGACCTCCAGCCCCTGGCAGGTATGGATGCAGCCCACTTGGTCGATGGATTCCTCGGCGATGATCCAGAGGCTGCCGTCCTGGCTGAGGTTCCACTGCCGCCGGTAGTTGCCGATCACGATGTCATCGGCCATCGGATCCTTCTTGCTGCGCCATGGCCAGCAGTATCCTGCTACTACACGCGCCTTATTTTGGTGATTGCGCGCTTCGATCGCCGTATGCAGCGCCTCGGGTGTATCGAATACCCGAAAATCGTACTCTCCGGCTTCGAGCCGATCATTGGCGGTCGGCCGGATATCGAGCACGTTGTCCAGCCATGCGAGGTAGCCATCCGAGCCGCTGCAACGAAACTGGGAGGCGAGGTTGTACTCTTCGACTACGGCCCCCTTGGCCTCGGCGAACTGGCGAATTGCTTGCTTGCTACCCACGTCGCTCAGGGTGACGCGTTGATCTTCATCGATGAAGAAAACCGTGCATTTGGACGCGCCGATCAGCTCCTTGACCTGGTTCTCCCCCAGGTTGCCATACAGTCCGCTCTTCTCGTTAAGGCGATGGGCCTCATCTACGATAAGTACGTCAAAGGTGTTGGGTTCAGCATCAACGAATGCACCGGACCCAGTGAACATGTGTGAGAACCGCGAGCGGGTCATGGAACCGACCAGTTTGGTCTCGTATACCTTTCGCGGCGCAGCATTCTTCGATACGTATTTGCCGACCAACCCCAGCGAAGTGAGGTGCACCAGAAGATTTATCGCTAGCACCGTCTTGCCGGTACCGGGCCCACCCTCGACGATGACTACTCGAGGCTGCTTGGAGGACGCTGCCTTCGCGGTGGCGACAACTGCCTCGTAGACCTCCTTTTGGTCGTCGATTAGCACGAATTCAGGGTTGCCCTTTAGGAGGCCTTTTAACGAATCGGCGAGCGCTTTTGAGGGCCGGATCCTGCCATTCGCCAGCTCGTACAATACGGCCTTGTCGTCACCGGACTTGATGTACTTTCTGATAAAGGCTCGTAGCTGTTCTAGCTCGTCCTTGCCCTTGAGAAAGAGCGGGGCTTTCTCGATATAGGGCTGATAATGCGAAGCGTCGATGACACCGTCACGCACGTAGTTGTGAAGGTAGGCGCAGGGCCTGACGGCAATGCTCTGGTCGTACACAGCCTCGTTGAAGCCTTCCAGGAGGGAGGCGTAGGACCAGGCTTGGTACGAGGGGTGGACGGTCTCCCGGAGCCCCTTGCCGAGCGCGGTTACTACGATGGCATCTTTGCTGGTGGCCTTCGCCGTACTCCACTGCTTGAGCTCGACGAGCACAGCATTCTTGCCACCCAGTTCGTCATGGCCGGTAAGTGTGAAGTCGATGCGCTTGGATGACTGCGGGATGTGGAATTCGATAGCCAGGCCGGTGTCCGGCGGTAGAGCCTCGTCGCGTAGAACCTTGGCCATGTAGCCGAGCGATCCTTTCCACGACTCTATCTCTGATCGCCCAACCCGCTTGCCTGTGCGGGCGGTGAAGTGGGCGAGGATAACATCCTCGATGTCGTCGTTGTCGGTGTCCTCAAGGAACTGCTGCTTGGTAGCTTCGTAAACGATCACGCGGGCTTCCTTACCGGCTTTAGAGTTGGTCGTACTTCTTGCTCGTGTTGCGTGCCTTATCGACCGGATACTTCTGCCCATTCAGCCGAAGCTTGTTTTGCACGGCCTCGTCGAGGTCCACGCCCAGGACATCCGCCAGCCGTACTAGGTACATCATCACGTCGGCTAGTTCGTCGCGGACGGCCTGCGCTGTCTCAGGCCGCTGCGCCGCGGTGATGGACTGCTCCTCGGTCATCCACTGGAAGATCTCGATCAACTCGCCTGTCTCACCAGCCAAGGCCATGGCTAGATTCTTCGGCGAGTGAAACTGCGCCCAGTTGCGCGCCTCGGCGAATTGCCCGAGCGCTTCGGCCAATCGGGTGGTGTCAACGAGCGAAGGGGAAGGCGGAGCATCAATCGGCACGAAGTTATCCTTGGTTCTGGCAGTTTGCGGGAATCATACTTGAGCGCAAGACTGTTGTGATCGCAGTAGCATTCTGCGACCTTTGAGTCGGAGTGCTGTGTAATGTGGCACGCAACATAAGGACGTGGTTGTTGATGTCTCAACTCTCCCAGCTTCGAAGTCCTGCCGCTGTGCAGTCTGCAATCGACGAGTTCGTTCACCTTGGCCGCACCAAGTTTCTGAAGCGCTATGGTTTCGGCAAATCGCGTGACTTTCTCGTACGCGACGCGAAAACCGGCACCGATTGCGACTCGAAAGCCATCGCTGGCGTAGCCTTTGGAAAGCAATTTCCTGAACAGGGACCGCTGACTGCCGACAGCTTCTCGGGTGGTGAGGCGACCGTCGTCTCGGCACTCAGCAACCTTGGGTTCACGATCATTCGTATTGGCGAAGACTGGTCCGAGGCCGAGGTCGAGGCGACAGTGCGAGACTACTTCGAGATGCTGCGCTCCGAGGCAGCGGGCGTTGCCTACAACAAGTCTGAGCACAACCAGGTCCTGCGGCGCTTGCTCAACGGCCGTAGCAAGTCTTCGGTCGAACTCAAACACCAGAATATCAGTGCAGTGCTCGATGCATTGGGGCTTCCCTATATCAATGGCTACAAGCCCAGGGGCAACAGTCAGTTACTGCTACGTAAATCCGTACAGGCATATGTCCTCAAGCATCAACCAATGGTCGGTGCCATTGTCGATGCATTGGAGGAAGTGAAACTTCCCGGCGAAAAAACCTACCTGGCAGCACTTGTTGACGCGCCCAAGTGCGAAGCAGTTGTGCCAAGTCCAAGCAAGATGCGAAGCCGGATGCCACGAAAGCTCGACTACGCCGCGCGTGATGAGGCCAACCGGAAACTCGGTCGGGCAGGGGAGCAGTGGGTGATCGAGTTCGAGCAGCAGCGCTTAATGGCTGCGGGCTACCCGGAGCTATTTCAGCGACTGGACTGGGTATCCGACACCCATGGGGACGGCGCAGGCTTCGACATTCTGTCATTCGAGGATGCGATAAATCACCGTTTCATTGAGGTGAAGACAACCAACGGTGGGGTAGGCTCGTCATTCCTTGTTAGCCACAACGAACTCGAGTTTTCTAAGGAAGTAGGTGAACAATTCCACCTCTACCGGGTATTTCAATTCAGGCATGGGGCTCGGCTTTTCACTCTCCGAGGCGACCTGAGCCTGCATGTCCACCTCAGGCCCACCGATTACCGGGCGAGCTTTAGGGGCATTGTAGAATGAAGTGTCATTGATACTTTCGGTATGGACGTACAGGTGATACGAAAGCCGGTGTCAAAAATCTTTTGCATTTGCCTCCGGCCTCATGGCGCGTTTGTAGCCCGTCATCTACGCCAATCAGAGAGTTGTAGATGCGCAAGGCGCGTTATCAGAAAAAGTGGCGGAAATAATTACCCCGTATGCGTTGTCTCTTTTTGGTTAGCCTTCATGAAAACTAAAACCTATAGAGCCCTGGAGTTGTTTTTGGAATTTTTGTCTTGGCTGCTCAGCCTTAAGCCATTAGAAAAAGCTGTAACTGACCCAGCTGAGAAGCTGTTAAATAGCATGAGAGTTACTGCGCGATGCAGGTTCAATGCATCTGTCAGGCTTCAGCGGCAAAGCAATTTCTCGTTTTTCACAACAACAATACTTTCACTCGGTCTAATATTTATACCTCTAGTGCAGAATTCTGATATATCACTGGCTTTTGCACCGAAAGCATTGAATATGCTGCAAATATTTTTAGCTGTTGCCGTTCTTGTTTATTCAGTGATAAATTCTACCGCAAGGTACGAGGTTAGATCCCAGGCGCTAAATGAGTGCGGGGATAAGATAAAAGAATTAATAAGAAATCTACGCACGGACATGAAGCAATCAGCAGCATCCGGCGGCGTCTTCGCTCTAAATAAATATCACGAGCAATACAACCTAATAAGCACTGACTCCGAAAATCATACTCGCGTTGACTTCGCCCTTGCTTCGCTTGAAATGAAAGAAGATTACTGCATAACTGGCATCCCCAGAATTTACCATCGTGCGCGTGCATTTTTCACCTACTGCATTCCCTATATGGTCCCGTGTGTTTTTATTTTCTTCGAGGCGGTATTTATTCTCGACATGCTTGGGATCACAGAGATACTTACTCCATATTTAAGGCCAGCAGGCTAATAAAAGGTTAAAGCCGCTCGCTTCGCTCACTCGGGACTGGCTAAAGCCGGCCCTTAACCAAACGTCAGCTACCTTGAGGAATCGTCTTGATAGCCCAGCAACTTGATAGTGAACTTTCAGCTGCGATCGCCGCAGGAGGGACTGAGCCAGACATAGTCCGACGCTACGTTACAGCGGCGGGAAAGATCGCTCAGACGCCACTCGTGAAGGTACGAGCTGGGTTCATACATCAACGCCCTTACGCATTCTTCGTAAACCCAACTGCTATAGCAGGGCGTGAAAAGTGCGAGCTTGGTGACGTTCTTTATGTTTACAAAAAATTGGACTCAGCTGGCAGGCTGGTTCAAGCAAAGGCTTGCTTTGTTCAGGCGAAGAAAGGGAATGACTACTGGTCAATCGAACCACATCAGCTAGAGTTCTTGGCGAACATCAAGACAATACAGTTCCGCTTTGGTAATTCGGTCTACAAGCGGGGTGGGGTTAAACCAATTATCTATAGCGGTCTGCCACACTCGGGAGATATCGCGCAGTATCTTTTGTTCGATGCTGCGGACGCTCTGTCATACTCAGTCAAGCGCATTAAGGCGTGCCAGCCTCTCTACCAGCACGGTTTTCCGATACATCAAGGAAATCCAATTTTTTGCAAAGAAGCAAAAATACCTCTTTGCGCAAATCACGACTCTCATTTTCAGTTCTTAGACCGTTTTTGCAATGGCAAAGAGGGTGCCAACTTGAAAGGACAAGTCCGCGACATTGTTGAGCTGATTTATAAGCGCATTGGATGGGTGCTGGATCCACCGGAAGAGTTCGCCGACAACTTTATCGACGACCCGCGCGGCTTTGCCATCGTGGAGATCACTGCTTCGTCCGACGAGCGACCGCAGGAGCGTGAGCTTGGTTAACCATTCATTCCACCGGACCGCCATAGGCGGCCGGTGAATTCAAACGCTATGCACAAGGAGGAATCGTGCGAGTTCTGGAGAAATTCAGGAACCTGAGAGCAAAGAAGAAAGTCTGCCCGGGTACTGCCAAAGTCCAAGAGTTCATGACGGAGATTGGCATGACCTTTAACGGGTATGGAGGTCTCTCTATGCACCGTCTTGCGGTCAGCGAGTTTGGGTACTTAATTCGCTACCTGACAGATGGGAAAATAGAATCTTTTTCAGATTTCAGAGTTATCGTCGAAAATAAAGAAGCCATAGATGAAAGCATCAAGACAGAGCTTTCAAAAGATATTCTTCGCGAATCGGAGGTTTTCGGCTATTCAAGAGAAACAACTGAAGGAAACATTCTGAGGCTTCAGAAAATAGTAAATTCAATCTGTGAATACACGGCTCTATGCGATCGGCTTGGTGTGGATATATATGTCGCACGAGATGAAGTGTGATAATAGGCTCAGGCCGCCAGCTGAGCTCGCTGGGCGGACTAAGTTTCGGAATTTAATCAAGCGTTGGGCTCTATGATAAAGCATCTAAATAATGCAGCAAATACTTTAGAGAGGGGGCGAATAAAATCCTTTATAAGTCGAGTCGCCTGGAATGATCTAGAGGAACTGGTAAGATCTACCTATAACGAGCTAGACGGCCTCAAGAAGCAAAAAGACGAGCTGGGATCAATATACTTGACCAGCAATCTACAATATCCACCATTTAATGAAAATAATTTCAGATGCTCAAATATAAAAAATCAAATCCAGATAAGTACTGGGTGGCGTCTGCTTAATGTAAGTGGAGCCAATTATGAGGATAAAGGAAATCCAAAGGCGGAGCTGCTGGCTGAAAGTTCCGCAACTTTATGGTTCTCACAAGATATCACGGGTTCTGTTTGCGTTTTTGTAGCGCCCTACACATCAAAAGCAATGAGCATGAATGAGAAAGATATAGTAATTGCTCGATATGGCTGTCCCACGAAAATATCAAAAAAGCTTGTGGAGAATCACTTCTCTACATATTTTAAATATTGTGCCGCAACAAGCTGTCATGGAAATCTGGGTCTTTCAGGATATATATTTAGACTTTATCTCAAATATAATGACTTTCGCTCCGCCAGTATTGTTCGTGGAAAAATATTTAGCTACGCAGAAGCTTTGCTCGGAATTGTAGGGATAATTGCAACGCTATATGCGGGAAATAAAATATTCACATGAGGCTGTGCGCAGCCCAACTACACGCTCAACTGTCGCTTACTTCGTTTGCTGGGCTGCGCTTTTCTCTCTTCACCGCGAACGGTGGCGCAGTGCAGCTTGTGGGCGCGTGTGTTTGAGTGAGGGTGATGCGGCTCACACGGGGGCTTTTCGGCGCATGAGAATGTTTTCAATGTGTGCTCCAAGCGCATTCCAGGCCTCAGTTTTTTCTTTGGCATAATCATGATGCAAGTAATGTCGGCGAACCTTGGAGCCTCCCAGCAAATGGTTCTGGCATCGGTCGATGATTTCTAGCGTCACACCCAGCTCCTGCATCATGGTCGCACCTGTGCGGCGCAGGTCATGTGGCGTCCATTCCCCCTTGGCCCCCTTGCTCAGTACCAGTGAGTCGTCATGATGTCGGCCGGCCAGAGGCTTGCTGCGGTTCTTGAATCGGCACTGCCGGTCACCGATGAGCTTGCTGACAGTCTTAGTGTCGACGTGGCTTTGGTTGTCCTTGCTTGGGAAGCAGAACGGTGTATTACCGGTCTCATTCTGCAGCTGCTGGAACTGTGCGATGGAAAACGCTGACAGAAACACATGGTGATCCTGGCGCTTGCCTTTATGGCCTTTAGTGGCTTCGGCTGGGATGAACCAAGTTCCTTTCTCCAGGTCCACATAGCGCCACTCGGCCTTAAGCAGCTCCCCAATACGGCACAGAGTGCTCAGGCAGATCCACAGGGCGCATTGGACTCTCGTGTTGACCGGGCGAATGCCCGAATACTTTTGGCCTGCGGGTAGGGCTTCGTAAGCTTTCTCCAGGCTTTCGAGGATGTCACGCAGCTCTCGAATCTCATCAGGGGAGAGGAGGCGGTCACGCTGTTCTTCGTAGTCATGGTCGAGCAGCTTATTGACGTCGATCAGGTCGGCAGGATTACCGTCAGCCATCAGGCCTCGCCATGGTTTGCGTTTCTCGGCCCAGCGCAGCATCTGGCCGATATCCTTGCTGCGGATGACGACGGTGCGATTAAGGCCGCGAGATTTGACCGTTCGCAGCACGGCGAGCAGATCCTTCTCAGTCAGGTTGCGCAGCGGCTTTTTGCCAATAAGAGGTAGGACGTCCTTCTTGAAGCTGCGGATCAGCTCGGCATTGCCGTCCTGGCGGGAGACGCCGTCGCGTATCCACTCGTCAAACAGGTCGGCCACTGTTTTATTTTCTGCGGCTTGCCGTTCCGCCTCAGCGATGGTCGCAGCGATTGCGGCTTGAGCTTCGATCTTTGCTGCTTTTCGCGCTGCGGTTGGATCAACCCCTTTCGATGCTGTGGCTTTTACCTCATCACGTTCGGCGCGAATCTGAGCCAGAGACTTTTTCGGCCAGCTACCCAGGCGGTGGTCGCGTTTGACTCCATCCAGTTTGAACTCATAGCGAAACAGGACAGTGACGCCGCGAATGCCGGCACGGACTTTGGCGACCAGGCCGCCGTCCTCGCGAAGTGTCTTGCCATCGTCGGATTCGGTTAGCGCCTCCAACTGTTTCGCTGTCAGCTTCGCCACACTCTACCCCTTGCCTGATTCGGTTGACTTGGAATTTTGCCCCACTTTTGCCCCACCGAATCGCTTGGCTGGTGGTGGACGGTATTGGACGCTATGGGATGCAAGATTAGCCTGTAAGCCCCTTATTCACTAGGGTTTAAGCTGTCCGGTAGTGTCCGATACGATCTGCGGGAATCCACTAAATAAGCGCATGGGGTGCAAGGGGTCGAGTGTTCGAATCACTCCGTCCCGACCATATTTAGAGAAAGGCCCAAGTCGAAAGACTTGGGCCTTTTTCGTTTTCCCTCTTTCTATACCAGGCTGCGCTTCGATAAAGCAGCGCCTTTGTATGCCGTGTTGCCCGAGCGCAACTCCGGCTTCAATCCATAAGGACATGAGAATGCGCACAGCCGCTTTGTTTCTGACTGCCGCAATGCTTGCCGGTTGTTCCGGCATTCCTTCCGAGCCCTATGTTGAGCCCACTCGGCAAGAGGGCACTGCGCGGGTACGGGTCATCACCAACTCCTCGGTTTTCGGAGACAGCATCAACGGCAGTTGCGCTCCCGTCTTGCGTCATAAAATGGCCGAGGCCGGACGCTTCTCGGAAGAGGGGCATCCAAATATCAATCATCCGCAATTTCCTCTGAAGCCCACGAGCTTGGGCATGCCGGAGCGGGTGGCGCCTAAGCTGGTCCAGTACGTTGGGGCCGTGCGGATGGGGGAAGGGCTGTATACCGAGATCGTCACCGAATACCGTGTCAGGGCCGATCTTCCTTTTCAGGTAGCGACCTTGGGGGCGGCAGTCGGTAGTCTCGGAAGCACCTACTCCACATGCCCTGCGCAAGCCAAGGTATTCCAACTGGAGTCGGGGCAAGATTACGAGCTGTTTGTTGGAGTGGGTATTAGTGGAGAACAGCTCGTATGTGGTTTTGGCATGTACCACCTGATGACATTCGGTAAGTCGCCTATGGTTGTGCCGTTCCCACTCGACGCCACCGAGGCGCCGCAGGCGCTCTGCAAAAATTGATTCACATCTTACTCAATCTGCACTGCATTCGAGGCCGCGCAAGAGAGTGTTCAATGCCTACAGGCGAGGCCCCGCCAACTCCCACATCACCGCTCTTTATCAGTGGGATGTCGGTGTGGTGGCCTCGGCCACTTTAGTCGTCCTAAAAAACTGTCAGGATAGTTCGGTGATGCCACTTAACTCCGAAGAGTAGGATGTATCTCTCACTCTCCACCAGCATTCGATTTTCTTGGCCCATTCGGAGATCATTTTCCCACCAGCCCCACGATGAAGTGCCTCATTGACTTCTTCCGCCCATATCGCGATCTGACGATGAAGCTGCGGCGATATCGATTGCTCCTGCCAGATGCGATTCAGATTTAGGGTTGCCCCCAGCTTGAGCGCTAGAATCGAAACTGTGTAGGACGTGATGTTGGCTTGGAATGCCGGGAACATGGGGCGGATGATCTTATGAGCTGACTTGAACAGGATCGCCTTCGCGATCATCTGTTTGTACTGCTCCTGATCCGGTATCACGTTCTCACCAGCACTTTCCCTTTCCATCAGCTCATCCATGAATGCCTGGAAGTTTTTCTGACTGCCGAGGCTGACGATATGGGGCTTCTGATCCCAGGCAAACAGGAATTTGGCTAGGTCGGGCTTGGTAAGTTTGCGATAAGGGGGAATTGTCGCCTGGAGTTTTTTCTTCTGTGCAGGGGTAGTTGCTTCCTTCTCCAGCATCACCTTGTAGCTGCCAGCTGAGCGCTCGTAGAACCAGCGTCCAACGCCATCGGGGCAGTAAGTACGCATGGACAGTTTTTCCAGCTCGCGATGGAAGGGCTTGTTGGCGGAAAGGTCGGACTGTTTGACAACGTTCTGACTGTTCGCATACCGCGAAATATTGGCAATCAGTTCCTCATCGTCAGCCTGTCCGGAGCGTAGCACGATGATCTTGGCTGGAACCCGCACATTCTTAAGATCGATGTCCGGATGCTTTTTCTTGGCGAAGTAGATGGATGCAGTAGTCTGGCCGCCATTGACTATCTGCATGCCCTGGAGCCAGAGAATGCCTGTCGAGCCATCTGCCGCGGTGTCGAGCTTGGCTTGGTCAGCAACAACGACGATGCCGTTGTTATAGGCCATGAAACGGTCGGGGTGGTCGCGCAGGCTGTCACGGATTCCCTTGTTGACTCCCTTGCTGCTAACTCCCAGAAAGGAGCGCACGTTCGCCTCGAGGATACGGGGGCCATACTTTTCGTAAAGGAACCGCAGGGCCTCGCCGGGCACGGCTGTCAGGGCGTAGTCATACTCATCGTCACCGGATCCAGGAACCCACACGCTAGGAAGGGCAGTCCCGCAGATGTCTCTGAAGTTGACTACCAGCTCATCCCGTGGACGCCCCTGCTGCCAGTGGTTGAAGAGGCGTTGAATGTCCATGATCTCCAAGCGGACCTGCTTGCCCTCGACCTCCTGCGGTGCATAGTTTCTCGTCTTGGCTACAGCATCCGTGATGACGAAAATGCGGATGCTATCCAGCGTCTTGAAGATGCGCTCGACTTCGGTAACAAGGGCATAGGCATCGTTGGTTTCATCGAGCTTGCCGGATAGCTGGCCTGTTGCGCAGAACTTCAGAAACTGCAGCCCTTCTTTGGCAGCCTTTCCTGCTTCGGAATCTGGAAGCGGCTCCAGCTCATCTACTCCCTTGTACAGACTGACAAAAAGATCGAGACGGTCTGGGTTGCCAGAATCATCAGTAGTGTCGGATACGGAGTAGCCGCTGATTTTTACCTTGTACGTACCTACCTTCGCTTCGTAATGGCAGACAGTTGGTTCAAAGGTGATTCCCTCGTCTGCCATATGTGTCATGACATGCTCGGTGAATACGGCCTCAGGAGGAATAGGGGCTTCCCCTGGGCCGATATCCTTTTCAACTTCATCGCGGATCGCTGCCTGCGTTTCACGCAGAAAGTCGACGAGCTCCATCAAACGACTCCTAACTGTTCGAGTACATCACTCAGTGTGTGGTTGTTTGCCGTAATGAGAGAAAGATCCAGCTCATATGCGGCATGGCGAATTGCCGAAGAAACGTTGATGGGGGTTAGCCTGGGAAACTCCCTGTCCACCAGATGCAACCTTGTGTCGGTCAGCAGGAATCGACGTGTATAGACTGCCGCGTGCATGTCCAGATATCCGGCCTTATGGAGAGCCAGCTCGAAAAGGCGCATCGCGGCGGGGTCAGCATCAAGGCGCTGCCGAGTTGCATCAACGAGCTCAGTGAGCGTTTTACCCGTCTCCTGAGTGCCGAATCGAAGCCCGGCCAGAAAGAGAGGCGGGCAGTTTGTGTCATCCAGCTGCTCAAGTGAGCCAATTCGAACAGGGAAGCCGTCCGGAATCATTGTCGACTTGATTTCCACGCTGCCAAGGCCGATCTGGAAGTCGTGCAATCCGTCATGCGGACCTTTCCATGCGTCTACTGCCGTGAACTGAAGGATCCCCGCATCCAGCAGAAGATTCAGAAAACGCAGCTCCCCGACCAGCCCCAATTCCCTCTCTGGGCCCAGGCCTTCTCGTCCCTGACGCATGAACTCTTGCCAGCCCCGCACCCGCCCGAGGAAGCGCTGATAAAGCGTTTCCTCGGGAGAATCGCTGAATGACTGGAGCAGGTGCACGATATCGGAGACTACCTTGGCAAACAGTTCAAGACTGCCAGCGGGCTGACGAACAATGGCGAGCCAACTGTGGTTGCCGCCAGTTTCGCCAAGCGTGGCTCGCTCCATACGGAAGCCCTGCCCTTGGGGAAGCTGAGTCGCCGGTGCGATTTTTGTAGTAGCAAATCCGACCAGAACCGCTTCCTCGTTACCCGGTGAGTGTCGAGCGGCCTTGATTCGGCAGGAGCCCGTCTGCTGAACCAGATCTATTGAGCGCCAGCCGGGAGTGGCGGCGTTGCCGGGCAGTGCTCTCCAGACTCCCAGAATTTCGCGGTCACTCACTTGAGCCATACTGCTGTTCCCAAAGCACATTGGTGACTAGATAGGGCACGGATTTGCCGGCATTGCTGGAAGGGAAGCTGATGGCAAATGCCACGACAGGTGTAGTTACACCGGTGACGTTTGAGTCCTCGGGATCCAGTAATGAAATGATCAGGAGCCCTTTATCCGGTCGAGGTTTTATCCTATCTGCGCCTAGGCCTTTTACATGCCTGATTGCAGGGCCATTGGGGGTCTCGGGGGGCTCTTTGCGTCTGGATCGTCCCGGATCTTTCACCCAGGCCCGTTTGGTTAACTCAAGCGCTGCGTTCCATCCGGCCTCATCAAGATCCATAGCCTCGTCTTGGGGGGATAAAAGTCTACCGATGGAGTATTTGCCCTCTCCTTCGGTTGCCTTGTTCTGTCGCTGCATCATTCTGACTGGGCTGCCTACGATATCGACTGTCCTCTTTGTCCCTCCGCCGATAACAGCCACCGTCCAAGATGTAAGTTCCCCGGAAAAACTCATTTCTTCAATGAAGTCTGCCAGAAGATCACTCTTTACCTTTCTAGAGTCGGGATGGGTCTGATAACCACGTAGGAAGCGGGTAACCGATTGCGCTGTTGCGTCGGTCCACTGAATCCCGCTCCAGCTGTCCTTCTTGCCATTGCGCTGCTGCGGGGGGATTGAGCAGGGACTTCCAAGCTCGTCGGCAAGAGCCATGAGAATAGACAGATTCTTTTCCAGCACACCCTTGTCGGTGTAGAAGCTGACAGTCTCGACGACATCGCCACTGAAAGAGAGATACAGGGTTTTTGCCGTACGCATCTTCAGTGGCGAAGTGACCATAAGTACCGGGTGAGAGCGCACCTTGAGGCCATATTCTCTGGGCGTCATTCTGCTCTCCATCATGAAGTCGAACTCAGCCCGTAACTCCTCGGCGGCGTCGGCAATATGTTCGAACCACTCAACCAAGTCATTGGTCGTGTACAGGCGGCACAAATCGAGATAGCCGGGCCGGTAGCCAAACCAGCGCCCCATCTGCATTAGGGTGTCGTACATCTTGGATGCGCGCAGAAAGTAACTGGTGCAGAGTCCTTCGAGGGTCAACCCCCGGGCAAGCTTGTCGCCGCCGATGGCAATGACTTTTAGTCCCGTTGCATTGTCGGCATAGTCAAGAGCGTCCGTGGCCTTGCCGTTGATCATGCGCACATCGATTTCATCAAGCACATCCAGCAGTACAGCCTCGATGTCCTGCCAGGATGTGGAAGGGTGGCGGGACTCTTCTTCTAACTGGGCTTCGATCTCATGGCTGGTGCTTATAAAGTCTCTTTCCCAGAGGCTCCTCAATTCAGCCAGTGCGCTCAGATAGTCGGTGCGTCTCCGAAATCGCTGTTTTAGGCCGTGAACATAGTCCAGAACTTGGCGGTGGACATGCTGCTGAACCTGGTTGAATCTGGTTACATGGATCAGCATTGAGCTGTGCTGATAGCCTTGTCCTCGAAGGCCTCTGATCGCACATGAAAGAATGAATGCGTGTATGGCCTCGGTCAGCGAGGCAGGCATTGCGTCCTGGCCTTCGAGAAGTGGGATATGACTGCTTTTGTGGCTGACCGGCATCCAGCCACTCTTGCCGTCTTGGGAGCACTGATCCTTAACTATTCGGACCAGATTCAGTGCACCTGTGCGCCCGCTTTCGCCGGCGAGCCCGAATACCCTAGAGGGCCCCACATAGCTGGACGGAGCCGAGAGATTGGTGATGAAAGCGGAGGGGAATAGATCTGGCCCCTCCTTGGCGGTTTCACCGTGTTCGTGAATATAGATATTGGCGAAGGGGGTAGCGGTATAACCGACATACGCCTTTCTTGAGAACGCGTGGAGGATCTGGCGGATCAGGCTGTTGATGGCGGTCGGTTCATGATCCAGATCGGGGTTGCCGTCTTCGTCGACAACCTTCTCGCCAGTGTCGACAGAGGCGTGGTCGGCCTCGTCATCAATTACCAGCAGCGGCAGATGTGTAACGAGCGGGCGGCCGCTTTCCGGATCCTTGGTTTCGGCTACATGGGACTGGATCCAGCTAAGCAGCCGTGTCAGAACCGTCTTGTTCTTCTTGACGACAAACAGCCACGGGCGCTGCTCCGGAGAGACGCCCAGATTCTTGGCAAATTTGGTGTTGAAGTCGCCGGTTTCCGTTCTGTTGGTCACATACTGGGGGCGCAGTGCCGGAGATGGATCGATTTTCCCGACCCCGATGAGTTTGTTTCCTTTACCTTCGATGGCACTTGTCTCGTAGCCCAGAAAGCCCTCGTCAAGACGCATCTGGGTCTGTGCTCGGAGGTTGTTGTGCAACCCCGCGAGCACGATGATGATCTTGTAGCCGGCATCAGCTGCTTTGCAGATCAAGCCGGTGTAGTTACCTGTCTTGCCCGACTGTACATGGCCAACCACCATCCCTCGTCGATCCCAAGCTCCATCCCGTTTGGGGTCTTCGAGCATCGACAGAACGCTGTCTGTGGTCTTGTCCAGAGCGTCCATGGCACTGAGGGGCAGTTTCAGCTCCTGCCATTCGCGGTAGCGTTGCCAGTATCGCCAGTCCTTCTTGCGTTCGCTTATGAGCCATGGCTCATGGCCGTTCAGGTCTACCAATGAAGAGTCATCACCTACCCAGACGCTGAAGCGTCTGATCAGCTCCTCGGTAACGGACTCCCTATCCAGGCTCTCGCCCTTACCCGGCATGATCTTCAGCACCATGTCGATCTTCTGCGAAATGAGCTGAGGGGTGATCGCCGACTTGTCCTTTTCATCAGCCAGCATTTCCTGAACGAACTTGACCACACTCCATTTGTTTTCCTCAGACATGAGGCGTCCCTCCTTAAAGACTATCTGGCAACGCGCTGATTAGGGCAGGGTATGCGTGGAACGGCTCCATTTGCTTCAGCTGCTCCTTTGCTGCGCTGGGGGAATAGCCCTTTCTTTCGATCATGCTGCGATACATCACCATCATGATGTCGCTGACTTCTTGCGGCGGCGTCCTGTCGAATCCCGTGCTGGGGGTGTCCTTGTTTTCGGCGGTATCTATCCAGATTCGCTGAACCGGAACAGTCTCTTCGATTACGCGGAGCATTGCCTTGAACTGGGGTAGGAGGCTGCCGGCATCATCCAGAACCGCTCTTATTGCCGGATGTTCCGTGTCTATCCGATATCGCATACCGTCCGAAAGTCTTTCGACCTTCCAGGCCTCTATAATCTGTCTGTTGCCCAGCATGGTCGGCTTGCCGCGGTGGGCAAAGGCTCTTCTTGCGCGGCCGCGCGTAACCTCGGCAAGTCTTGTCAGCCAGTCCCGCAGATACACTGGCGGCCGTGCAGTTGATTTCCTTATGTCGATCTTCCAGTCCGCATCGGCGGAGTTGGGTATGTCGAGGCGAATTCGGGCAAGGCGATGAGCTTCATCCTTAGTCCATGAACGTCCTGTGCCAAGTCCTAGCCAGCTGCCTGCCACCAGCAGTCTTTCGTTTCGATAGATGTAGAAACCCTGCTGTGCAGTCCAGCCTTCCGGTCCGGCCAGGCGCTCGAAGTCTCCGGGGGAGAGCATGTCCTTGTGCGGCAGAACGTGGCACTCGGCCTCGATATCCTTGCGGCTGGGATGTTTGAATACCGGAGGGTTATACGGCTTTCCGGGATGATCCGTCATGAAGGGGTCCCAAGGTTTGATCGGCTGGCCATTCAACAGAATTCGCAGTCGAGGCTTAGTGCCTTCCAAGTATCTGTGAAACACCATTCCCAAGTGCTGTTCGACTTTGTCGACCAGATTGAGAAAGTCCTGCACGGTTGTCCCTGGCGTGACTATTCGATCCAACTCTTCCCAGAGGACCAATGTGCCCGTTGTGCTGGTGATGCGCTCCAAAAACCTTTCGGAACCAGGATGGGGGCCCTCCAGCAAATGCCAGCCGTCGTCGGCGCTGCTTGCCAGGAAGTCGAGGTCCCAGCGGAGAGTCTGTAGGCCATCGGGGCCGCGCGTGGAAACGGTCATCCTTCGACACTGGGAAAAGGACGCAGTCTTTAGGCCGAGACCGAAACGGCCCAGATCGCCTGCCGTCCTCTCCTCAAGAGGATTCCGATCGCCCAGGCGCATGGCCCGATCGAGTCCGTCTGCAGTCATCCCTGAGCCGTTGTCCAGGCAAAGCACACGGCTTTCCTGCTCCGCCCAGATGAATTCGATGCGTACTTCGTTCGCGCCGGCAGCAATGCTGTTGTCGACGATGTCTGCCAGAGCTGTCTGGGTGTTGTATCCCAGTCCACGCAGTGCTTCGACCATGGCGCTGGCCTTAGGAGGAGCACTGCGGCTTTTGAAGGAGGATTGCATGGCTGGACTTCCTGTCTGCACAACTCTTTCTATCGAGCTGCCTTTCCAATGTTGATGATACGGGCGACCACATTGGCGATTTGATTTGCCAGCAGCGGGGGAACCGCGTTGCCAACCTGATGGAACTGCTGGGTTCGGTTTCCGAGAAAGAAGTAGTTGTCCGGGAAGGTTTGTAGCCGGGCTGCTTCGCGAACGGTCAGGCTGCGACACTGCTTTGGGTCGTAGTGAATGAAGTAGTGACCATCCTTTGCAATGTGGCTGGTGATCGTTGTGGACGGAATCCCCCTCCGCTGAACACGGAAGCGATCGCTGAACTTGCCGGTTTTCCAGTTCTTGTGGTCCGGCTCCAGCCCCGGGAGATTGAAGTCGTGGTGGCCTTTGGGAGAGTCTTTATAAAGGTCGGCATACTCTGCTGCGTAGACGTATCTGCGTAGGTCGGACTCCATATGTCCTCGAGCCTCGTGGTTTAGCCAGTATCTGAGACGATCATCAAGGAGCCAGCCATCCAGATGTGTGCCTGTCAGTCCATCCCATTCGCTCTTGCGGTGAACGCGGAGTGCGCCATTGCTCATCCCCTCGCCCGAGAATGTGCTTGCAAGTATTTCCAGGCGCTTTGCGAGTGTGAGTCTGCGGGGAACATCTGTCAGCTTGCTGCACTCGTGGCTCAACATTTCCAAGTTCTGGCGAATTACCTCTGCCCACACTTCTGGAGAGTCCTTCATTCGGGTGAGCGTGCTTCGCAGAGGTGGGAGGCGGCCAATTACTTGGTCGATTGAGGGCCCTGTCGAGGGGGCAAGTTGGTGGTCGCCCAAGGCGCCGAAATATTCCTCCGAAACCCCTAGGAGAATGACACGGTGTCTTGCCTGCGGGATCCCGTAGTTCTCTGCCCGGATGATGTAGTTTGCTGGGTCGATGCTATCCGGAGATGCGCCATCCTCGAAAATGTCGTCTGCCACGAGTGAGCAGATTCTGTACTTGGGGCCGTTGCCGTTCTCTCCGAATGCCGCATCCGGATCTGAAAGATCCTGAAGGATTTTCGGGAACATCTGTTCGCCAGCGACACGTGAGGAGAGGATGCCTTTGACGTTTTCCATGACGAAGACGGCGGGGCGTTTCTTCTGGATGATGCGCAGGTACTCTCGGTACAGGAAGTGACGATGGTCGTCCTCTGCCCTGTAGTTTTGCTTGCCGCGATTTCTGGCCCGGCCAACGATTGAATATGCCTGGCAGGGCGGCCCGCCGATCAGAACCCATGGTTTGGTCTCGTCTAGGCGGGATTTGAGAATGCGGTCGAGGCGTTCGTTGCCCTCTGCGGTACCCAGTTCGAGCTGTTGCGCCTCTAGTTCGGCGTGCCTCCAAGCATCTCTAGTTCTGCTGGTGTACGGGGGGACGGCATCAGCGGTTTCGCAGAAGCTGTAGTATTCCTCTAGATCATCAGGCTGGTTGCGCTTGAGAAGCCTGTAAAAGGCCCTGAGTCGAAGAGTGGAATGCGCAGATTTTTCCATTTCGGCTGAGACTTTGATTTCAAAGGCCTCGCCTTGGCTGTCCCTGTAGGATGAAAAGCCTTCTCCAAGGCCACCAGGGCCTGCAAAGAGATCTACTACCTGAATGGGGTGAGTACGACTCATGAATCCACGCTGTATCGAAACGGTTCAAAATGGACATCGTTGAGCCTGCCCGGAGATCCCGAATGATGTCGGGCATCAGGGGGAAGGACACGAAACCTGAAATGCTGGTGCGCAGGTTTTTGCATGCCCACGGCTATCGTTATCGGCTGCATCGCAAGGATCTGCCGGGAAAACCAGACATTGTACTGTCTCGGTTGAGGGTCTGTATCTTCGTACATGGATGCTTCTGGCATCGCCATCCTGGGTGCCGATTTGCTGTGCTTCCCAAAACTCGCTCAGAGTTCTGGGAAGCCAAACTCTCGGGTAATGTGGTGAGGGACCTGCAAGCGATTAAGTCTCTGAATGAATCTGGTTGGCGGACGTTTGTCGTATGGGAATGCCAGCTTCGCCGGTCATCGACTGTTCTGTATGAGCTGCTTGGAGAGCTGCAAAAGCCTGCCTCGTAGATCACCCCATCTTATGATTCTCGTTGAGAGCAGATAGTAATTGCTCGACCCATGGGTGGCATTCCCATCCACCAGAGTCCGTTTTCTTAAGGTAGTGCCCGAGAGAACCCAGCAAAAGGCGACGAATTTCCGTCATGGGGTATCCAAGCACTGCCTCCGCATGTACGGCTCTGTCACCCGGATTGTTAGAAAAGTATCTCAGAAGATCGAGGGCGATCATGCCCAGCTGCGAGGTTCGCTCGATCAGCGCTCTCTCGTTCTGGAGCGGGACGTCTATCGGACTTATGAAGGTCTCTTGTTCACTGGTCAGATCCTCAAACCCTGGGATGGGCGTGCCTGACTCTCTTGCGCGGTACGAACCGATGCTTTCCTGCAGGTTGCTAGCTGTTGCCCTGAGTGAACTGTCGTCCACATCAGGCTTTTCAGACTCATCTGGAGAAGCAGACCACTCCCAATCCAAGCCTACTTCGGATAGGAGAATGGATTTCTGTGGCTGCTCGGTCTCGGAAGAAAGCGCTATGCCACTGCTGTCCTGAATCCTTCCCGTTCGCTCCCGAAACAGCAGCTGCATCTGCAAAAGCCGAAATAGCCGGCGAGCGTTACGATGCTCTCTGAGAAAGTCCACGATTAGCACGCGAGCTTGTTGTTCAAACCGCAGTGCCACCAGTGATGTCACGGCCTTAATCACACCGTACGGTAGGCTTCCCCTGAAGCACTCCTGCAGCAATTTCTCGCAAGAGTCTGTTTTGTCGGGAAGTATTGGTGGTAGCAGGCTCTGGATCAGAACGGCCCAATCCGCGGAACTACTTTCTTGGTTGGCAGGCCTATCTAGCTGGATGCAACCATCGACAACAGGCCAATATTGATCGCGATATCTGACCGTAGGCATGCCTTCGTTGAGCTGGGTTGAGCACACGATCCGATCAATTTCTCGACCGTCGGATATTACTCGAATGATTTCTTCCATCGCTTGATCCGTGCTGCTCAGCTCCATACCTTGGGCCGCCATAGAGGCCTTGTGCCATATGATGCCCTCAAGATGCTTGGTGTCCAAGTGATAATGGATCATGAGGCGGCCTGAGCATTCGTGCCTAAAAGTCAGGCAGGGGCTATCCGAGATGATTTTGCTTTTGTTATACGCCAGACGGTGTGTTGTGCTATTGATCTCGGCCATTCTGAAAGGGGGATTTGTCAGAGCAGCTCTATCTGAAACCGATGGACTTCAGGGCCAGCTTTAGAGAAATGAGAAGTTATAGAGCAGGTAGCTTGCGCAGGGGTTAGGATGCCGAGCGTGTCAGGCGCCGTACTCAACGATCTGTTGAGGTTTGAGAGAGCATCAGAGCTTCTGCATCCCCAAACCAATCAACACCCTTCCATGCACCACCACATCCCCAGCCCCCACAACCCGCGCCTTGTGCTTGCTGTTATCCGCAATCAGCTCGACCTTGCCCTTGCCCGCCAGTTGCAGGCGGCGGATGAAGGTGTGCTCGGCCCAGCTGACGAGATAGACGCCGTCATCAGTGAAGGCCTCTACGCCGCAGTCGACTATTACCGCATCGCCCTCGCGTAGCGTTCCTTCCATCCCCTTGTCCCAGCAGGTCACCACGGCCAGTTGTTCGGCGCTGCTGTAGCGCACGCCTTGTGCCTGCAGGTAGGCCTCGCTGACGGTGATGCTGCGCACGGCTTCGCTGTAGTCAGCGGGTAGCTGCGCGCCCTCGATCGAGTGGAAGTCGAAGTGGGGGATGCAGAGTTCGCCTTCGCCTGCCTTGCGCAGGGAAGGGGAGCCCACGGATTTTTCGGCGACCTGGTCGAAGCGGGTTTCCAGGCTCTCGGCTACGGCCTTGGCGATGCGCTGCTTGGCGGCGCTGTTGAGGCTTTTGCCGGCGTGGGTCTTGAGCATTTCCAGCACGAGGGCGGCTGTGCGCTCTTTCGCTTCGGCGGCGAACGAGACGGGCGCGTAAGTGCTTTTGCTGGTTAAGCCAGTTGGATGACCTTCTCCCATGGCGAGCCATGCAACATCACATTCCAGGGCTTTTGCAAGGGCGATCAGACGCTTCCCACTGGTCTGGTTGGCACCAGAGGTCCAGTGGCTGACTGCGCTTTTGGAGACGCCGACGAGTTGAGAGAGATCGAATGCACTCAACCCTACGGCGCTCATGCGTGCTCTGACGCGATCCGAGAAATCCATGGTTGAGGATGCTAAACAGCGTCTGGTTTAGTTTCCTTGTCATAGTTGGTTTATTTTCCTAAACTCGGAACGCTTCAGGAGCTAAAGCTCTTCTGTAACAGCTCAGGCTGATGCCGAGGACTAGAAAGCATGCACAACCTCGCGACATGGGCGCAGGACATCACCACCGTCCTGGCCCAACCCCCAGGCCAACCCCAACTGCAGGCCCTGACCCTCTGGCTGCAACGCATCGCCCCGGTCGATCACTTCGCGCTGTTCCTCTATGAAGGCAGCCACGCGCCCTTGCCGTTGTTCCACACCTTTCCCGCCGAGCTGCGCACCACCTTCGTCAATGACTACCGCAGCGGCGTGCACATACTCGATCCGTTCTTCCTCGGTTGCCTGTTCGGTGAGCCGGACGGGCTCTACAGCATGCGCGCCCTGTCGCCGGACAGCTTCCGCTGCAACCACTACTTCCAGGCCTATTACCACCGCCTGGGGCTGAGCGAGGAGCTGGGCTACTTCACCACGCCGGCCTTGCATTGCCGGGCGGTGCTGTCGTTGATGCGCGGGGAGGGCGGGACGGCGTTCACGGAGGAGGAGATGTGCCTGCTGCGGACTGCGCAACCGGTGGTGGCGCAGGTGGTGCACCTGGCCTGGGAGGCGCGTGGCGAGCCGGCGGCGGATGCCGTGCTGCCCACCACCCATGTGCGCACGGTGTTCAGCAGCTTCGGCGAGGAGTTGCTGACGCGGCGCGAGCACAAGATCGCCCAGCTGTTGCTGCAGGGTTATTCCAGCCAGCAGATTGCCGACCAACTGCGCATCACCCGCGGCACGGTGAAGGTCCACCGGCGCAACCTGTACGACAAGCTGGAGATCGGCAGCCAGGCGGAGTTCTTCGGGCTGTTCGTGCGTGAGCTGATGGGGGCGGGGATGTTCAGCCGGCCGCAGCGTTCGGGGATGAAGGCCCGGCCAAACCTGTGAGGCGGATGGGCCGGACTACTTCAGGCTCCTGCCTTCGCCCGTGTCGTAATCATCCAGAGCAGCAACGCAGATGTAGTTCGCCATCCTTGAGGGGGCTGAGCGCCCGGTGTCGATGTAGTCCTCTCTGTACAGGTACTCGCCTTTCATGTCGGTGGTGACGAGGATGCCTCGGTCGGCCACGCAGTGTTCCTTGGCCACGTACCAGATGAGCTGCTCCTTCTTCTGGCTTGCAGGATCTACCAGGCGGCCTTTGACGTATACGACCGCGTCGAGGTTGCGGGTCATCCTGTATCCGAGCGAGCCTCTTTTCACTTGCCACGTCTTGTCGTCGGAGGCTCGGTCATCGGGAGTGGCGATCGTCACCCATTCATCTTCAGCTGCTGCCTGGAATGCGCTGATGGCCAGCAATACGGCAATGGCGATGGGGGCTCTCAAGGTCGGTTCCTCCGCTTGCGTGTCTATCCGTGATGGTTGGCGTGCCGCTCGACGGCCCGGGATTTATAAAGCGAAAGCGAGGCGCTGAGAAGAGTGCTGTCCACCTGTGCGCCGACCGCTTGCGAGCCCGCCAGCGCCAACGCCTATATCCGCGCCGGCCCCTCTCTACCGCCCGCGCCATAGCGCCGTTTTTCTTCCCGTTGCTAGCGTGGCCTTGCCCATTTCGGGCATCGCTTCGGGGAGAAGCCTCTATGCCTAGGTCCGTGCGTATCGCCGACATCATCGACGACAGCCCCCTTTCCTGGTTACAGGTGCGGGTGCTGTTCCTCTGCTTTCTCATCGTGTTGCTGGATGGCTTCGATACAGCCGTGATCGGCTATGTCGCGCCGGAGCTGATTCTCGAGTGGGGGCTCCAGCGCAGCGAGCTGGCGCCGGCCTTCGGAGCGGGGCTGTTCGGCATGTTGCTCGGGGCAATGTGCTGCGGGCCGTTGGCCGATCGCTTCGGGCGCAAGCGCGTGTTGCTGGTCGGCATCCTGGTGTTCGCCCTGGGTACGCTGGCGGCGGCGTTCTCCAGCGGGCTGGGGCAACTGGTGGTGTTGCGCTTCGTCACTGGAATCGGCCTGGGCGGCGTGCTGCCCAACTGCATCACCCTGTCATCGGAGTATTCCCCACGGCGCCGGCGGATGCTGCTGGCGACCCTGAGCTATTCGGGGTTCATCCTCGGTCTCGCCATGGGTGGCAGCGTGGCGGCCTGGCTGATGCCGGCACTGGGCTGGCAGGGCATGCTCGCCCTCGGTGGCCTGGCGCCGCTGGTCCTGGTGCCGGTGCTGATGCGCTGGCTGCCGGAATCGCTGTACTTCCTGGTGGGCCGCAAGCGCCACCGCAAGGCGCTGTTGCGCCTGGTCACCGCCATCGGCGGCAGAGACAGCTGGCGCGGCGCGATCCTGGTGGGCGACCTGCCCGAGCAGCCGCGCTCGCCGGTGTCCGTCCTGTTCCAGCGGGAACGGGTGCTGCGCACGCTGATGCTGTGGCTGACCTTCTTCTGCGGGCTCTTCGTCTTCTACCTCCTGACCAACTGGCTGCCCACCATCCTCCGTTCCAGCGGCTACGGAGCGAGCGAGTCGGCGCATATCGCCTCGATGATTCCCATGGGCGGAGTGCTCGGCAGCATCGCCATGGCGCTGGTGCTGGACCGCATCGGAACGCGTTGGGTGCTGCCGTTGCAGGCGGCGTTCTCGGCGCTGGCCCTGGGGATGATCGGCTCGCAGCTGGGCAGCGCCAGTGAGCTGATGCTGATGGTGTTCATCGCGGGCTTCGGCCTCAGCGGGCTGCTGTCCAACCTGAGCATCGTCGCCGCCACGCTGTACCCAGTGGATGCGCGGGCCACGGGGGTGAGCTGGGCGCTCTCGGCGGGGCGCGCCGGTTCCATCGTCGGTTCCATGCTCGGTGCCTGGCTGTTCGCGGTGGCGGGCAGCCTGGATGGTTTCTTCCTGTGGATCGCCACGCCCATGCTGCTGGCCAGCCTGGCCCTGCTGGTGATGGGCCTGCGCCGGGCCGAGCACCTGGCCGTGGCCGAGGGCTAGTTCCCGGGCGGTCGGCGTGTGCTTGTTGGCGCCGACCGCTTTTTTCCATTACCGGTGCGAGTTCGCCCACTGCGCCGCCAGCGCAAATCTACCCCCTGCCGGTTAAGTCGCCCGCCAGCGGCTTGTTAGCGTGGCTTCCGGTGCGTTGCCACCCGCCGAGGCGGGGTGGTGGCGTGCCATAGGGGGGCCGGGCGGCTGCCAGCTACCGGGCCCAGGCTGGTAATGCGTGAAGGAATCACCATGACTGCAGCAACGCTGTACATCGATGGCTGCTGGGTCGCGCCGACCCATCGCAACCGCTTCAGCAGCATCAACCCTGCTACCGAGATGAAGATCCAGCTCCTGGCGGCCGCCAGCCCCAAGGAGGTGGACAAGGCGGTGACCGCCGCGCGCTGCGCCTTCGAAGGCGAGTGGGGGCGTACCCGGGGCAGCGAGCGGGCCGGCTTCCTGGAGGCGATGGCCAATGACCTGGAGCACCGCGCCGAGGAGCTGGCGCTGCTGGAGGTGCTCGACAACGGCAAGCCGCTGGCCGAGGCCGAGCGCGATGTGGCCGATGCCATCGCCTGCTTCCGCTACTACGCCGGGCTGGCCCGCGAGCTGGACGAGCGCCAGGACCAGCCGCTGGAACTGGACGACCCACGCTTCAGCTGCCGCCTGCGCCACGAGCCGGTGGGCGTGGCCGGGCTGATCACCCCCTGGAACTTCCCCCTGCTGATGGCCGCCTGGAAGGTCGCCCCGGCCCTGGCGGCGGGCGCCACCTGCGTGCTCAAGCCCTCGGAGTTCACCTCGCTCACCGCCCTGGAGCTGGGCCACACCGCCCATGCGGTGGGCCTGCCGCCGGGCGTGTTGAACATAGTGCCGGGCCTCGGCGGCGAGGCGGGGCAAGCCCTGGCCCTGCACCCGGAGGTGGACAAGCTGGCCTTCTCCGGCCGGCTGGTCACCGGCGCCAAGCTCATGGGCGGCGCGGCGGCGGACATCAAGCGGCTGACGCTGGAGCTGGGCGGCAAATCCTCCCTCATCGTCTTCGATGACGCCGACCTCGACGCCGCCGTGGAATGGGCGCTGTACGGCATCTTCTGGAACCAGGGCCAGGTCAGCAGCGCCACTTCGCGCCTGCTGGTGCAGGAGGGCATCGCCGACCGCTTGCTGGAGCGGCTGGTGGAGGCGACCCGGGATATCTGCATCGGCCCGGGCACCGAGCCGGGTGTGCAGATGGGCCCGCTGGTCAGCGCCTCACGCTACAGCCAGGTGATGGACATCATCGCCCAGGGCAAGCAGGACGCGCGCCTGCTCACCGGTGGCCGGCGCCCGCCGGGGCTGCTGTCGGGCTATTTCATCGAGCCCACCATCTTCGACGAGCCCCACACCGGCAGCCCGCTCTGGCGCCACGAACTGTTCGGGCCGGTGCTCAGCGTCAAGCGCTTCAAGACCGACGAGCAGGCGCTGGAGATGGCCAACGACAGCCTCTACGGCCTCGCCGCCGCAGTGATGAGCAGCGACCTCGACCGCGCCGACCGCATCGCCGGGCAACTGCGGGTGGGCGTGGTCTGGGTCAACTGCTCGCAACCCACCTTCGTCCAGGCGCCCTGGGGCGGCACCCGCCTCAGCGGGCTCGGCCGCGAGCTGGGCACCTGGGGGCTGGACAACTACCTGGAGGTGAAACAGGTCACGCAGTACCAGGCCGACGCGCCCTGGGGGTGGTACCAACGCTAGCGCGCCGGCCCGGTGCCGCCCAGGCCGCACCGGCCCTTGCCAGAGAACAACAACCTGTGCGTCGAGTTCGGCTCGACACAACCGGGAGGCATGCATGACCGAGAACACCCGCAAGGATTTCTTTCTCACCAGCGCGAGCCTGATCGTCGTCTCCATCACCGTGGCCGGGCTGGCGCTTTTCCCGCTGGAGTCCGAGGCCTTCGCCAACCGCCTCTTCGAGTCATCCACCCGCACCTTCGGCACCCTGGTGCAGTTGTTCGTCTTCGCGTGCGGGGTGGCGGTGCTCTACCTGGCCTTCAGCAAGTACGGGCACATCCGCCTGGGCGCCGGCCGCCCGGAGTTCGGCAACACCACCTGGGTATTCATGTTCATCTGCGCGGGGCTGGGCTCCTCGACCCTCTACTGGGGCGTGATGGAGTGGGCCTACTACTACCAGACGCCGGGCCTGAACCTGACGCCCGGTTCCACGCAGGCGCTGGAGCACAGCGTCAGCTTCACGTTCTTCCACTGGGGCATCAGCGCCTGGGCGGTGTATGCGCTGTCATCCCTGGCGCTGGCCTACCACTTCCACGTGCGCAAGCGCAGCGGCCTGGGGCTGGCGTCCATCGTCGAGGCGGTGACCGGCTTCCGCGCCCAGGGGCCGGTGGGCCGGCTGGTGGACCTGGTGTTCCTGCTCACCATGTTCGGCGCCCTGACCGTGCCGCTCGCGGTCACCGCCGCCACGCTGACGCGGGGCCTGGCCAGCCTCACCGGCATCCCCGACACCTTCATCACCCAGGTGCTGGTCATCGGCCTGGTGGCGTTGGTGTTCTCCCTCAGCTCCTACGTCGGTATCGATGGCGGCATGCAGCGCCTGGCGCAGATGGTGGGCTTCGGCGTACTGGGCTTCGCCTGCCTGTTGCTGGTGATGGGGCCCACGCGCTTCATCCTCGACAACACCGCCAACGCCTTCGGCATCACCCTGCAGAA
The DNA here is from genome assembly GCA_000474255.1 of Aquipseudomonas alcaligenes MRY13-0052. Taxonomy (GTDB): domain Bacteria; phylum Pseudomonadota; class Gammaproteobacteria; order Pseudomonadales; family Pseudomonadaceae; genus Metapseudomonas; species Metapseudomonas solani. The sequence goes on along the minus strand of BATO01000015.1, from coordinate 39,592 downwards.
CTTCGTGCGCATGAGCCTGTTCACCGACCCGGCGGGCGAGGGCGCCTTCACCCGCAACTGGACGGTGTTCTATTGGCTCTGGTGGGTGTCCTACGCGCCGGGGGTGGCGATGTTCGTCACCCGCGTTTCCCGTGGGCGCACGGTGCGCGAGGTGATCGCCGCGCTGGTGCTCGGCGGCACCGCCGGCTGCTGGTTCTTCTTCGGCGTGCTGGGCAGCTACAGCGTCCACCAGTTCGTCAGTGGTGCCATCGATGTGCCGGGCATCCTCGCCAGCCAGGGCGGCGAGGCGGCGGTGGAGCGGCTGCTCAATGCGCTGCCCCTGGGCAAACTGTTCCTCGCGGCTTACCTGTTCCTCATGGCGGTGTTCTGCGCTTCGCATATGGACGCCGTCGCCTACGCCGTGGCCGCCACCAGCACCCGCAACCTGCGCGAGGGGCAGGACCCGGCGCCCATGCACCGCCTGTTCTGGTGCGTGATGCTGACGCTGATCCCGCTGGCGATGCTCTTCGCCAAGGCCTCCCTGCCCACCATGAAGACGGCGGTGGTGCTCACCGCCATTCCCTTCACGCTGATCCTGCTGGTGATGATCTGGGGGCTGTTCCGCTGGCTGCTGGAGGATTACGGCCAGGTGCCGGCCCAGCGCATTGCCGAGGAATCCCGTCGCCTGGCGCAAGCCGGTGACGACAAGGCCGGCGAGGCCGCCGCCATCGCCCCTGCCCCCTGACCAACGCCATGACCCGAATCGGGGGCGGGCCTGGTTTGCTGCATTCCCCCGATCGCAATACCCACGAGAAGCTGCATACGCCCGGGCCGCGCCCGGCCATGCGCCACAGAGGAGTACCGATGATGAACAGCATCCAGAGACTGCCTGCCGACTTCTGCGCCGACCCCGAGGTCGCCCACACCCTGCCCGCCAGCTACTACACACACCAGGCGGTCTTCGAGTACGAGAAGGAGGCCATCCTCGCCCGCAGCTGGGTCTGCGTGGGGCACCGCAGCGAGTTGGCCGAGAACAACGCCTACGTCACTCGCGAGCTGATAGGCGAGAGCATCATCATCGTGCGCGGGCGGGACGCGGTGCTGCGCGCCTTCTACAACGTCTGCCCCCATCGCGGGCACCAGTTGCTGCAGGGCAGCGGCATGGCGAAGAACGTCATCACCTGCCCCTACCACGCCTGGGCCTTCCGCCTCGACGGCGAGCTGGCCCATGCGCGCAACTGCGCCGACGTGGAGGCGTTCGACAAAACCGCCTCCAGCCTGGTGCCGTTGCGGGTGCAGGAGCATGCCGGCTTCATCTTCATCAACATGGACATGGATGCAGCCCCGGTGGAGGAGCAGCTGCCCGGCTTCGAAGCCGCCCTGCGCGATGCCTGCCCGGTGATCGACGAGTTGCACCTGGCCGCCCGCTTCATCACCGAGACGGAGGCCAACTGGAAATCCATCGTCGACAACTACATGGAGTGCTACCACTGCGGCCCGGCGCATCCGGGCTTCTCCGACTCGGTGGACGTCAACCGCTACACCCACAGCCTGCACGGCAACTGGACGCTGCAATACGGCGTGGCCAAGCCCTCGGAGCAGTCCTTCACGTTCGACGAATCAGTGCAGGACCCATCCTTCGCCGGCTTCTGGGCCTGGCCCTGCACCATGTTCAACGTGCCGCCGGGTGCGGACTTCATGACGGTGATCTACGAGTTGCCGGTGAGTGCCGAAATCACCCGGCAGCAGTACGAGATCTACTTCCTCAACAAGGAGCTCACCGCCGCACAGCGAGCGCTGATCGAGTGGTACCGCGACGTGTTCCGCCCGGAAGACCTGCGCCTGGTGGAGAGCGTGCAAAAGGGGCTGCGCTCCCGGGGCTACCGGGGGCAGGGGCGGATCATGACTGACCGCCAGCGCAGCGGGGAGAGCGAGCACGGCATCGCCCACTTCCACAACCTGATCGCCCAGGCGCACCAGGGGCGTTGATGGCGTGCGGCGCCGGCCCGGTGTGGCGGCGCCGCCTCTACTGGCAGGAGGTGGCAGATGACTCAGGATCTGGAGCGGATGGACGTGCGGGTGACCGATATCACCAGCATCACCCCGTTGGTGAAGCGCTTCACCCTCGCCCGTGAAGATGGCAGGCCGCTGCCGGCCTTCACTGGCGGCAGCCACATCAACGTGCACATGGAAGGCGAGGCGGGGCAGCGCTACAGCAATGCCTATTCCCTGTTGGGTGCCCCGGCCGAGCACCGGCACTACCGCATCGGCGTGCAGCTGGAAGTGCAGGGCAACGGCGGCTCGGCCTTCATGCACCAGCGGGTGCAGGTTGGCAGCCGGTTGTGGATCAGCCCGCCCAACAACCTGTTCGCCCTGCACGCGGAAGCGGACAGGCACCTGTTGATCGCCGGCGGCATCGGCATCACCCCCTTTCTCGCCCACCTGCACGAACTGCACGCCCGGGGCGCCGACTACGAGCTGCACTACGCCTTCCGCAATACCGAACGCGGTGCCTTTCTCGACGAGCTGGCCGAGGCCCGCCACGGCGGGCGCGTGCACCTCTACCCCAGCCACGAAGGCAAGCGCCTGGACCTGCCCGCGCTGGTGGCGCAGTTGCAGGCGCGCGACCACCTTTACGTCTGCGGCTCGCCGGCACTGATCGATGCCACCCTGGCCACCGTCCGTGCCGCCGGCATCGCCGAGGCACGCCTGCACTGGGAGCGCTTCAGCGCAGCCCCTCAAGTCGGCCATGCCTTCACCCTGGTGCTGGCCAAGTCGGGCCGCGAGCTGCACGTGGAGGCGGGCACCAGCATCCTTACCACCATCCAGCGAGCCCGCGCCGCCCCGGTGGAAAGCCTCTGCCGCGCCGGCATCTGCGGCAGTTGCGAAACCCGCATCCTCGAAGGTGAGGCCCTGCACCTCGACCAGTACCTCAGCGACGACGAAAAAGCCGCCCAGCGCACACTGATGCTGTGCGTCTCACGGGCCCTGGGCGAGCGCCTGGTGCTGGATCTTTAACGCCGCTTCTGGCGATAACAACAAGAGAGACGACGCAATGGAACTAGCTACCTTGCGCCGGGGGCTCAACGCCCGGCATATCCGCTTCATGGCCCTGGGTTCTGCCATCGGCACCGGGCTGTTCTACGGCTCGGCGGCGGCCATCCAGCGCGCAGGGCCCTCGGTGCTGCTGGCCTACCTCATCGCCGGCGCGGCGGTGTACCTGATGATGCGCGCCCTGGGCGAGATGGCGGTGCGCACGCCGGTGGCCGGCTCCTTCGGCCACTACGCCAGCCGCTACCTGGGGCGCTATTGGGGCTTTCTCACCGGCTGGACCTACGCCTTCTCGATGTTGATGGTGTGCCTCGCCGACGTGACCGCCTTCGGCATCTACATGGGCCTGTGGTTTCCGGAGACGCCGCGCTGGCTCTGGGTGCTGGGCATCGTCCTGGTCATCGCTGCCATCAACCTGTGCAGCGTGCGGGTGTTCGGCGAACTGGAGTTCTGGCTCTCGCTGCTCAAGGTGGTGGCCATCGTGGCGATGATCCTCGCCGGGCTGGCGGTGCTGGTCGCCGGCATCCCGCTGGGCGGCGCCGAAAGCGTGGTGGGCTTCGCCAACCTCTGGGCCCATGGCGGCTTCTTCCCCAATGGGCTGGAGGGGATGGTGGCGTCCTTCACCATCGTCATCTTCGCCTTCGGCGGCATCGAGGTGATCGGCCTCACCGCCGGCGAGGCTCAGAACCCGCAGCGGATGATCCCCAAGGCCATCAACACGGTGCCACTGCGCATCCTGCTGTTCTACGTGCTCACCCTGCTGGTGCTCATGGCCATCTGGCCCTGGTCGCGCATCGGCAGCGAGGGCAGCCCCTTCGTGCAGATCTTCAGCGGGCTGGGCATCGACTCGGCCGCCAGCATCCTCAACCTGGTGGTGATCTCGGCGGCCATCTCCGCCATCAACAGCGACATCTTCAGCACCGGGCGCATGCTCTATGGCATGGCCGGCAACGGCCAGGCGCCGGCCTCTTTCGGCAAGCTCTCGGCCGCCGGCGTGCCCTGGATGACGGTGCTGATGATGACCCTCGCGCTGTTGCTGGGCGTGCTGCTCAACTACCTGCTGCCCAACGAACTGTTCCTGCTGTTCGCCTCCCTGGTGACCTTTTCCGTGGTCTGGGTCTGGTTGATGATCCTGCTCTCCCAGGTCGCCATGCGCCGTGGCCTGGGGCGGGAGGAGGTAGCCGCCCTCGGCTTCCCGGTGCCGTTCTGGCCCTGGGGGCAGTACCTCACCATCGCCTTCATGCTGTTCATTTTCGTGGTGCTGGCGTTGTTCCCCGATACCCGCACCGCCCTGTACATCGGTGCCGCCTGGCTGGTGCTGCTCAGCATCGCCTACCGTCTCTGGGGCAGGCCGGGTGACGACGCCCGGCCTGCACCCGCCACGCCGGCACCGCCGCACCGCCAAGGAGAGCCCGCATGACCTCGCATCCCTATGAGTTCGAACTGCCCCGCACGCTGATCGACGACTTCCACCGCGACGGCGCCATCTGCGTGCGCCAGCTGTTCACCCCGGAGGAAGTGGAGCTGCTGCAGCTGGGCATCGAGCGCAACCTCGCCAGCCCCAGCGAGCGCGCCAAGGTCGCCAGCCGCGAGGACGACCCCGGCTGGTTCTTCGAGGACTTCTGCAACTGGCGGGAATTCGACGAGTACCGCCGCTTCATCTTCGAAAGCCGTGTCGGCTCCGTGGCCGCGCAGCTCATGGGCGGCGGCAGCGCGCGTCTCTACCACGACCACCTGCTGGTCAAGGAACCCAACACCCGGCAGCGCACCCCCTGGCACCAGGACCAGCCCTACTACAACGTCGAGGGCCGGCAGAACTGCAGCATGTGGATGCCCGTCGACCCGGTGGCCCGGGACGCCACCCTGGAGTTCGTCGCCGGCTCCCACCTGGGGCCCTGGCTCATGCCACGCACCTTCCTCGACAACCAGGCCCGCTGGTTCCCCGAAGGCACCCTGGCCGACCTGCCCGATATCGAGGCGGACCGCGCCCGCTGGCCCATCCTCGGCTGGGCGCTGGAGCCGGGCGACGCGGTGTTCTTCCACATGCTCACCCTCCACGCCTCCGGCGGCGTAGGCGGTGAGCGCCGGCGCCGCGCCTACTCCCTGCGCTTTCTCGGTGACGACATGGTCCACGCGCCCCGGCCCTGGAAAACCTCCCCGGAATTCCCCGGCCTGGCGGACGAACTGCCCGCCGGTGCACCGATGGAGCACCGGTTGTTCCCGCAGGTCTGGCCGAGGGAATGAAGGGGGGGAGGGGCGTAGGTTGGGCCGACGCAAGAGGCCCAACGCGTGAGGCTGAGCGTCGCAGCGGGGTAGCCCTGAGGATGTCGGGGCAGCACGAGCAGCGCTCAGTCTGACGGCAGCAGTTGGGTCGCCTGAATGACGCCTTTGTCGGTGCTTGATTGGGCGGTGTTGGTTCGCTTTGATCTTTCTATAAGTTAGGTATACGTTACATTCAGTATTGGTTGTTACGTATGCAGAACATGGATCATTCCATTATCACGGCACGCCTGGGCGAGAAGATCCGGCAGTGCCGCCTGAATCGCGGGCTCACCCAGGCCAGGCTGGCTGGGCTGGCAGGCATCACCCGGCAGAAGGTCATCGCTATCGAGAGAGGCGACTTGTCGGTTGGCATGGTGGCCTATGCGCGAGCGCTGGGAGCCATGGACTGTGAGTTCGCGCTGGTACCTGCGGCCATGCCGACGCTGGACGAGATCCACGGAGTGTTCGACTGATGACGGCCGTGCTGCGGGTGGCAACGCCAGAGGGCGAGAGCGGAAGGGTTCTCAGCTCCAACGGGGACTATCTGTTTCGCTACCACGAAGAGGCCAGGGCGCAGGCGTCGATCAGCCTGCTCATGCCTGTGCGTGTGGATGAATACCGCCACCGAGAACTGCACCCGATCTTCCAGATGAACCTGCCGGAAGGCTATGTCCTGGAGCAATTGCGCAATCGCCTGGCCAAGATGGTGCGTGTCGATCCCATGTTGCTGCTGGCGCTTTCTGGCAGCAGCTCACCTATCGGGCGGGTAGCCGTCAGCTCGGATGAGGTCGATGCGCTCTTGCGGCGACAGCAGTTCCCGGGCGAAAGGCTGGAGGAAATCCTGGCTTGGGATGGTACGGAGGATATTTTTGCCAGCCTGGTGGACCGTTACATTTTGCGCGCCGGGATCTCGGGCGTGCAGCCGAAGGTGCTGGTTCCAGAGCAGTCGGACGCTGCTTCACAGCGGTTCACGTCGAAAACCTCCGAACTGATCATCAAGAGCGGTCGTGACGAGTTTCCTGGGCTGGCAATCAACGAGTTCCTTTGCATGTCCGTGGCCAGGGAGGCGGGGATTGCGGTGCCGGAGTTCTACCTGTCCGATAACACCCGGCTGTTCGTCATGCGCCGTTTCGATCGGGACGAGCAACTGGAGCCCATCGGTTTCGAGGACATGGCTGCGTTGATGGGCCTGGCTGCGGAGCAGAAGTACAGCAAGAGCTACTCGGCCATCGCCAAGGCCATCCGTCTGTTCTGCTCGCCGGAGCAGGTGCAGGGTTCGCTGGCGCAGTTGTTCGCGATGGTCAGCTTGAGCTGCATCGTCGGAAATGGTGATGCCCACCTCAAGAACTTCGGGCTGCTGTATTCCGAACCTACGCAGCGTGATGCACGGCTGGCGCCTGCCTACGACATCGTCAACACCACGGCCTACATTCCAGAGGATGTATTGGCGCTGGATCTGGTCGGTAACAAGTCCCTGTTCGCCTCCAGACAGGGGTTGTTCGAGTTCGCCGGTGCGTGCGACGTAGCTCGGCCGGAAGAGGTCATTCGTGGGCAACTGGAAGCGTTGGAACGTGTGCTGGGCCGCTCGACCGAGCTGTGCGAGCGAGCGCCGAACGTGGCTGCCGCAATCCGCCTGAGTGCTGGGCCGTACATGCAAACCTTCGGCTAGATTGCGCCGGCGCAGCGATGAGGTACCGGTTGTCTCTGCGCTCTGGCGGAGGGGCTGAAGGGAGAGAGGAGTCGGTTGGATCTAGGCACGAGGCCCAACGCGCGGGGCTGAACCCTGTACCGGCGCTTCGATAGGAACGTAGCCCGTGCTTCAGCGCGGGGGACTGCCCCGGACTGAAGTCCGGGCTACGGGGAGCGGGTGGGGATCAGACCGACGCCAGACGCGCCTTGGCTTCGGCGTATTCGCGCTTGAGCTGGGCGATGTATTCCCCGGCCTTCTGCACCTTGCCGATCGGGGCGATGCCCTGGCCGCAGCCCCAGATGTCCTTCCAGGCCTTGGCATCGCCGCCGCCGAAATTCATCTTGCTCGGGTCGCTTTCGGCGAGGTTGTCCGGGTCCAGCCCGGCGGCCACTATCGAGGGCTTGAGGTAGTTGCCGTGCACCCCGGTGAAGAGGTTGCTGTAGACGATGTCATCGGACGAGCACTCGACGATGGCGCGCTTGTAGTTCTCGCTGGCGTTGGCTTCCTCGCAGGCGATGAAGGCCGAGCCGATGTAGGCGAAGTCGGCACCCATGGCCTGGGCGGCGAGGATGGCGCCGCCGGTGGCGATGGAACCGGAGAGGGCCAGGGGGCCGTCGAACCACTGGCGGATTTCCTGGATCAGCGCGAACGGGCTCTTCACCCCGGCATGGCCGCCGGCGCCGGTGGCCACGGCGATCAGGCCGTCGGCGCCCTTGTCCACCGCCTTGTGGGCGAAGGCGTTGTTGATCACGTCGTGCAGCACCACGCCGCCATAGGAGTGGGCGGCGGCGTAGATGTCTTCGCGGGCGCCCAGGGAGGTGATGACGATGGGCACCTTGTACTTAACGCACAGCTCCATGTCGTGCTCGAGGCGGTCGTTGCTCTTGTGCACGATCTGGTTGATCGAGAAGGGCGCCGCCGGGTTGTCGGGGTTCGCGCGGTTGTAGGCGTCGAGCGTCTCGGTGATCTCCGCCAGCCAGTCTTCCAGCAGCGAGGCGGGGCGCGCGTTGAGCGCCGGCATGGAGCCGACCACGCCGGCCTTGCACTGTTCGATCACGAGTTTCGGGTTGCTGATGATGAACAGCGGCGAGCCGATGACGGGGAAGGGCAAGCGATCCAGCGGGGCGGGGAGCCGGGACATGTGAATTCCTACCAGTCTTTGAATGAGAAGAGTTTGCAGACTGTCGTTCTGCTTCCCTTCCGGTCAAGCACCGGCTCGCGGGTTCGGCATGAAGGCCCCCCGAGTTGGCCGGAGTGCAATGGCCGCAACGCCTTCTCATGGCTGGTACAGCCGTAACCGGCCGCTGTCGATCATCCAGCGGGTGAACTCCGCCAGCGGCACCTGGTAGCTGCACACCACCCGCACGTCGTAGCCGGGGCGATAGTTCTCGAAGTAGTAGCTGAGCACCAGCGCCAGGCCGTCTTCCGACAGGCTCAGGCCCTGCTCGCGGTACTGCAGTTCGTCGGCGTTGCGCTCGATGTCCTGGCGCAGCATCAGAAGGGCCTGGCGTGGGTCGTTCATGGGTTACTCCGCCTGCGTCTTGCAGCCCAGCCACAGGCGGCTGCTGTCCACCTGGCCCGCCCGGCCCTCGGCCACCAACTGTGCGCGCTGCTCGGCGATGTACTCGCGCAGGGCGGCGTAATAGTCGGGGTGTTGCTCCAGTTGGTCGGTGAGGGGCAGGGCGGTGGCGCGCTGGTCCAGGGTGTCGCCGACCGATTGCGCGGTGTCGATGGCGTCCACCGTGTCGCTGTTGCCGCTGCCGAAGGGCGAGAACATGAAGTTCGCCACGCGGCCCACGCTGTCGCGGCTGTTGGCCGAGCCCAGCAGCGGCCACTCGACGGTGGGGCCGTTGCCGATGCCCCAGACGCCGAAGGTCTGGCCGAAGTCCGCCTCGTGGTGCGGCAGGCCCATGCGCCCGGCGGTATCGAACACCCCGCCGACGCCGAGAATGGTGTTGAAGGTGAAGCGGCCCAGGGTGTTCATCGCCCGCTGGCCGTTGCCCTGCAGCAGGTCGTTCACCAGCACCTTGGGTTCGGCGAAGTTGGCGGCGAAGTTGTGCACGCCATCGCGCACCGGCTCCGGCAACCGCGCATAGCCCCGTGCCACGGGGGCCAGGGCGTAATCGTCGACTACCCGGTTGAAGGCGAACACCTTGCGGTTGAGCCCCTCGGCCGGGTCGCTCACACCGGGTGCCAGATCCGCGCAGTCACCCTGGGTGGTCACCTGGCTGCTACACCCCACCAGCGGCAACAGGCAGCCGCACAACACCCCGATACGCATCCCGTTTTCGAATCTTTTCTGCATCACCGACATACCGCCTACCTCCCAATGAATGGCGGCGAGGATGGCCTGGCGGCTTTGCTGGAAGATGTCCCGTTGATGCCGGCGTTGAAGGATTGTTGCCCGATTGAAATATATGACCGCCCGGCGCAAATGGTTTTAGATGAGCGACCCCAGCCAACCCGAACCGAGCATCGTGAACAGACTGTTGATCGTGGACGACGATGTGGAAATCCTCGCCCTGCTGAAAAAATTCTTCCTGCAGCACTCCTACGAGGTGGAGGTGGCCACCGACGGCGCCGCCATGTGGGCCGCCATCGCCCGGCAGCACCCGGACGTGATCGTGCTCGACGTGATGCTCCCCGGGCAGAGCGGCCTCAGCCTGTGCCAGCGGGTGCACGGCGAGCTGGGCATCCCCATCGTCATGCTCACCGCCATGGGCGAATTGAGCGATCGCATCATCGGCCTGGAGCTGGGCGCCGACGACTACCTGACCAAGCCCTTCGACGCCCGTGAGCTGCTGGCCCGCGTGCGCGCCGTGCAGCGCCGCACCGGGGCCGCGGTGAAGGCCGGCGGCGACGAGGCGCGGCCGGTGATCGTCTTCGCCGGCTGGCAGCTGGACGTTGCCCGCCGCGACCTGCGCTCGCCCGATGGCGTGATGATCCCGCTCTCCGGCGGCGAGTTCGACCTGCTGCTGGTGTTCCTCGAACACCCGGGGCGCATCCTCAGCCGCGAGCAGCTGCTCGACCTCTGCCACGGCAACGCCCACGACGCCTTCGACCGCAGCATCGACGTGCAGGTCAGCCGCCTGCGCCGCAAGATCGAGCCCGACAGCAAGCGCCCGGACATCATCCGCACTGTGCGCAATGGCGGCTACCAGTTCAGCCCCGAGGTCAGCCGCCGATGAACTGGCCACGCGGCAGCGACACCATCGCCCGCTGGATCGCCCTGACCATCGTCATGGCCATGCTCGCCTCGCTGTTGCTCAACTGGCTGTTCGTGGAGCTGGCCGGCGTCTGGGCGCAGCCCTCCTTGCTGAGAAGCGGGGTGCTGGAGCGGGCGGCGCTCGCCACCCAGATCATCGAGGCCGCCCCCGAGGCCCAGCGTCCGCTGCTGGCCCGGGCCGCCAGCGCGCCGAATTTCTCCGTGCGCTGGGTCGCCGGCCGCAACCAGTTGACTCTGCCGCCGGGCTTTGACGACGGCTTCCAGGACGATAGCGGGCTGATCGAGAAACTGTTCGGCGAGGCCCGCCACCTGGAGGCCTATGACCCCGAGGACTGGCCGCCGCCCAATGCCGATCGCCCCTACCAGTTATTGGTGAAGCTGCATGATGGGAGTTGGCTGGAATTCTCCGCCCGCTACCGCAGCTGGGGCCTGGATCCGGAAATCCGCCTGGGCATCATCGCCGCCCTGGCGCTGGTGGCCTCGCTGGCCGTGGCCTGGGTCGCCACCCGCCGCCTGGCCCGGCCGCTGGAAAGCTTCGCCCATGCCGCGCGGCGCTTCGGCAGCGACTTCCGCGCCCCGCCCATCGAACCCCTCGGCCCCCGGGAAATCCGCCAGGCCATCCTCGCCTTCAACACCATGCAGGCGCAGATCCGCCACTTCGTCGCCGACCGCTCGCAGATGCTCGCCTCCATCTCCCATGACCTGCGCGCGCCGCTCACGCGCATGCGCCTGCGCGGCGAATTCATCGACGACCCCGAGCAGCAGCGCAAACTGTTCCGCGACGTGGACGAGATGCAGGGCATGATCAACGCCGCCCTCGACTTCTTCCGCGACGACGCACGCCTGGAGCCCGCCACCCCCTTCGACCTCGCCGAGCTGCTGCAGACCCTGATCGACGACTACCGCGACCAGGGCATCGATATTCCCTACAGCGGCCCCACCAAGCTCGTCTACCTGGGCCGCCCGCTGGGGCTCAAGCGCGTCTTCACCAACCTGCTGGAGAACGCCCTGAAATACGCCAAGGCCCCGGCGATCGCGCTCCACACCGACCCGCGCGGCATCCTCATCGACGTCAGCGACCAGGGCCCCGGCATCCCCGAGCAGCACCTGGAACAGGTCTTCGAACCCTTCTACCGCCTCGAACCCTCGCGCAACCCCGCATCCGGCGGCGTCGGCCTCGGCCTCTCCGCCGCCCGCGCCATCGCCCGCGAACACGGCGGCGAACTGCACCTGCACAACCGCCCCGAAGGCGGCCTGCGCGCCCGGGTGGAGTTGCCGTGGAATTGAGGCGCTTCGAGGCCCTCTCCCGTAGGTTGGGCTGAGGCACGAAGCCCAACGAGCCTGGCCGAGCCTTGCGCCAGGCGCAGGATGAGTAGGGTGGATGACGCTCTTTTCATCCTCCAGCGATGCCCGGTCTGACACTGGTGCCGGGCAATGCTCTGCATCGTTGGGCCTCGTTGTGCTCGGCGCCAACCTACGTGGGCGATGCCTATTTCTGTTGCGTTGCGCTGGGCATGATTTTGTCTGCACAGAGTTTCAACAGCTCTTTTGTCATATCGGCCTTGCTGGCCTCCGGTAGGACTGCAGTCATTCGCGGCACGTTCTGCAGGCAGACGTCGAGTGCGGCACTACCCGCTACCAGCTTCTGAGCTTCCGAGATGTTCTGAGCTGCGACTCCAGTGGAGAACACCTTGCCGATCCGCACATCGACGCCTGAGTTTTTCGTGGCGTTGGGATCGGTCGGTTCACTTTTGGATCCGGCTTTCGAGTCCGAGTTGAAGGAGCCATAGACCGAGATGGCATCACGCTTCTGGATATTCGCGAGCTTTTCGAGTGCGCCTTGGACCTTGGCTTCGCTGTCCGAAGCGATCTTGACTGCGACGGCCTCGCTTTTCTGTGCCGCATCGAGACTCTTGGCCGAGGTATCAACTTGCTTGTCCAGGTCAGCTGGTTTTTGCCCTTTGAGATCTTTGAAGATGTTTTCCTGAGCTTCGCTGACCTCTTTTGTTATGCCATTGCACCGAGAGAGTCTTGCAAGGCCGCTGCCTATGGTCTCGTTAGCGGCAATTGACGAGCAGCTTGCGGCGGTGAAAACAGCATCGAGGTTCTTGAACGCTTCTTGCGCCTTCTCGGCTGAAGCCTTTGCTTCTTCGGCTCTCTTCGTAACGTCTTTTGCCTGGCTCAAGGCTGTTTGAGCCTCAAGAAACTTCTTCATATCCGCTGACTCATCTGCGGTCAGCAGTTTTGCCGCTGTGTCAGCGCTGACCTGATTCCCGTAAATGCCGTAGATCTCCTTGATGGCGTACAGGTTCTCGTTGACGGGTTCACCTGAGTCGATCGCATCCTTGAGCCCCGGATTCGAAACCGCTACCGGCGCGTAGGCGGCATCCAGAATCTTCACCCCGACTACCGCCTCCAGCGTCTCCGGCTGCGTGGGCGCAATGCCGAGCTTCACCCCCACGACCTGCGCCGATGTATAGGCCAGTGGCGCCTGCTGCAGCGGTGCGCAGCCGCTGGCGCTAATCAGGCTGACCAGCAATGTGCTCCCCAATGCTGTTGCGGATTTCAGTGATTGGCGCTTTGCATACATGGTCCGGCTCCTGGGTCTGGAAGGAAAAGTCGTTCTTGTTGGAATTGCTGTTGATCGAGATGAGCAGGCATGCCGAGGCATCCTCGCGCTCGACGGTGACTTGTTCGAAGTCACCGAAGCCGAGGGACAGGGCTTTGTTCGAAGCGGCGATGCCGTACGAGCGTTGGTGGACGTAGAGAGGTTTCTTGCCCGGGTCGATGCGGATGTAGGCGATGCCCGGGAGGTAGTGCGTCTCCACGGTGCCGGATTCGCCGACAACGTGGATGACGGTGCAGCCGGAACCCAGGGCAATGGCGTACAGGCCAGCGAACAGGCGCGTGCGGCCAGCGATGCGGAGCATGGCCTCCATTGCTTTCATGGTTCAGATTCCCTTCTGCCCTGTGCTCGTATTCGAATCGGTAGTGGCTCGGCCGCCAGAGTCTGGGGCGAATCAGAGCGTAGCTATTAACTGGCCACTATCAAGCGGGTCTTAGGATCGGAGAGGGCCGCTCATTGGGTTTGGAGGCGAGGTGCAGAAGGTGGTCATGGCCAGGTGACCGATCAAGTAACCGACCATGTAACCGATCAAGTAAGCCCAGAGCCTCGCTGCACTCGGCGCCAACCTACGGGCAGCGGGGCCGCCGTGACCGTGCGGATTTCCCGCCACCTGTGCTCCACCTCACAGCCTCGCCAACCCGCTTCATGGCACCTCGACATCACTTCCCGCCCCGGTGTAAACATCCACTTTTCCAAGCGATGGAGTGACGGAAATGGATTTCACCGTGCGGGTGCAGGACTGCACGCTTCAGGGCTCCTTGCTCAACAGCCTGACGCTGACCTTGCCGGTGGAGACGTTGACCGCCCGCGAGCTGATCCGGCGCTACGTGCTGCAGGTGATCGAGCAGCAACAGGCAATGCCCAACGGCCCGCGCTATCGCTTCTTCTCCCCCACTGCCGACGAGGCGAAGCTCAACGGTTACGACGAGCTGCCCCGACGCGTGATCGACGCCGAGCGCCATTACCAGCTGGCGATCGCCGCTTTCGAGAGAAACGGTTTCCTGCTGCTGGTGGATGAGCAGCAGGTGGATGAGCTCGACGAGCCGTTCCGCCTGTCCTCCATTTCCAACGTCCAGTTCCTGCGCCTGTTGCCCCTGGTGGGCGGCTGAGCCTTTCCCTTTTCACACGACATAAGGATTCGTCATGTCTTCACCTTTGCACGCCCACGCCACGGCCTTGAGCGGCGATTCTCCCCTCCAGGCGTTGGTGATCCTCAGTGATGGGCAGCGCACGATGCTGCGAATCGCCGTCGAGCAGCTCATCAAGCACCAAGGTGAATATTGGTATGGGCTCGACAAGTCACCTGCCATCCGCGCGCTGATCGATGCCGAAGCTACGGACTGGCGCGCCTGTCTTGTCTACCTCGCCTGCCTATACGGCGAGGGCCCTGAGGGCACTGGCGGCCTGGGTCGTGTGCTGCGCGAGATGCTCAAGCGTGATGACGTGCTGGACGGCGCCACCGCCATCGAGGTGATGAAGGTGTTGGTGGAGCACGAGTACATCAAGGAGTTGGACTACCCGATCACCCGGCTCGTCAGCCAGATGGAGAAGCTGCACAAGCAAGGCGCGCTGGTGGGCCATGAGGAGGCCATGGGCAGCTTCCTCGAACGCAATGCCTCGTTCTGGAAGGCCGGGCGCGACCCCCGCGTGCTCGAGGCCAAGCTGAAGAAGATGCTCGGCGGCGTGCAGGTGCTGCAGCTGCCGCTCGGTGAGTCGCGCTTCGGCTGGGTCGATGACCTGCATGCGGACTTCGCCACGCTGCCCGAGGCCGAGCGCGAAACCTGGATGGGCCTGATGAACCATGCCCTCACCGGCAGCGGCTCCTCCCCCAGCAATGCCTGGTTGAAGGCGGCTGCCAAGCTCGCTGCGGGGTTGCCGGCGGACGCTTTCAGCCAGACGCTCGCGCGCTGGTTCGCGGTCATCTGCAACTACCAGTTCGCCCCCTCGGACGCCAACGAAGGCGCCATCAAGGCGATGGTCTGGCTGGCCGGCGTGGGTGAGCCCAAGGTGCTGGCGCCGGGGTTGGGCGACATGGCCGTGGCCTTCTACACCAAGGTGCAATGGCACGGGCCGCGCTCGCGACTGGTGGGCAACGCCTGCATCCAGGTGCTGTGTCTGCTCGACAAGCCTGGCGTGGTGCAACTCTCCCGCCTGCGCTCCAAGGTTCGCTACAGCCAGGGCAAGGCACTGATCGAGAAGTCGGTGGTCAAGGCCGCCGAGCGTGCCGGCCTGACCCCGGACGATATGGAGGAGGCATCGGTCCCGGACATGGGCTTCGACGCCGAGGGTGTGGCCCGCTTCAGCTTCGGCGGCGCCACCGCGCTGTTGCGTCTGGAAGGGGAAGGGCGCCTGGCCACCGAGTGGAGCAACGCCGAGGGCAAGGTGCTCAAGAGCGCCCCGGCCGAAGCCAAGCGTGACAACGCCGAAGCCTTCAAGGAGTGGCAGAAGGGCTGCAAGGAGTTCGCCGATGCCGTGCTCGGCCAGCGCACCCGTTTCGAGCAGGCCTACCTGCGTCAGCGCACCTGGCGCTTCGGCGACTGGTACCCGCGTTTCATCGACAGCACCGAGCTGCTCGGCTGGATGGGGCGCCGCTTGATCTGGAACATCGAGCACGACGGACAGCAGCGTTCGGTGATCGGTCTGAAAGGCGTACTCACAGGCCTCGACGGCACGGCCGTGGGCGAGCTGCCCGCTGACGCGACCGTATCTCTCTGGCACCCCATCCAGGCGGCCGCGCCGGAAGTGCTGGCCTGGCGCGAACTGCTGCAGGAGGCGCAGGTGCTGCAGCCGATCCGTCAGGCGTTCCGCGAGGTCTACCTGCTCACCGACGCCGAGCGCGAGTCAGGGACGACGTCCCGTCGCTTCGCCGGACACCTGCTGCGGCAGTTCCAGCTCGCTGCGTTGCTGCGCGAGCGTGGCTGGGACTATGCCCTGCAGGGCAGTTGGGACAGCCACAACACCCCCTGCAAGACGCTGAAGAACTGGGGGCTGGCGGTGCTGTTCGAACTGGATGTGAAGGATGAGTTCTCCAGCATCCAGGGCGACACCGGTGTCTTCGCCTATGTGGAGAGCGGCGAATTCCGTTTTGTGAAGGACGGCGAGGCTTGGGATGAAACCCGCCTGGCCGATATCCCGCCGCTGGTGTTCTCCGAAGTGCTGCGCGACATGGACCTGTTCGTCGGCGTCTGCTCGGTGGCCAACGACCCCGAACTCGGCCTGGTGGACGACCCCGCCTTCCGTGGCTACATCTCCCTGGCCAGCAACGCCGAACTCCAGGGCGGTGCCCAGGTGCGGCGCGATCTGCTGGATAACATCCTCTCGCGCCTGCCCATCGCCAAGCGCTGCCACCTCGACGGGCGCTACCTGGTGGTGAAGGGCGACCTGCGTACCTACCGCATCCACCTCGGCAGCAGCAACATCCTCATGGCGCCCAACGACCAGTACCTGTGCATCGTCCAGGACAAGAAGGCCAAGTCCGCCTCCAGCGGGCTCTACCTGCCCTTCGAGGGTGATGCGCTGCTGTCGCTGATCCTCAGCAAGGCGCTGCTGCTGGCCAACGACAAGAAGATCAAGGACCCGAGCATCCTCAGCCAGATCAACGCCTAGCCAGCGCCCTGATCGACCCGGGCGCTGGGCAGGTTTCAGCCGCGACGCAGGTTGTCGCGGCTGCCCGCTAGCGTGCAGGGCATCTGACCACAGGATGCGACGCCATGCCCTTGCCACCCCCACCCCGCACGTTCATCTGCACCCGCTGTACCTGGCAGCGCACCACCTTGCCCAAGAGCGATGCATTGGTGCTCGGGCGCGATTGGTTCAGCCGCTGCCCGCTGTGCGCCGACGACTCGCTGGAGAGCCGCATCGCCACCCGTACCGAAGCGCTCAAGGCGCGGCTGGGGCAGTTCCTGCGCAGTGGCGGTTAGCGGCGATATTGTGCATCCCGCCCTTGTCGTTGGAAGCTGCGCAGTCCCTGGTGCGCTGGGTTCGCAATCGGCTTTTCATGGGGGCGCCCGGCAGGAGGGCAACCCGGAGGAATGGATATGAACTTCGACGATTTTCACGCGGTGCTGGCCGAACACTTCGGCCCGCGCGCAAGTGCCATCACCCGTTTTGCCGCTACCGGCTATTCCTTCGAGGAGTGGTTCAACTGGGAGCTGTTCAGCGCCTTTTCCTTTCGCGGCTTTACCTGCCACCCCAAGCCGGCCTATCGCCAGACCTTTGCGCCAGAGCTGGCGGGGCAGTTGGGGGACCTGCTGATCGAGGGCAGCAACGGCGAGCGCTGGTTGATCGAGGTGGCGCTGGTGCACGCTTTCACCCAGGACAAATGGCGTGCCAAGCTGATCAGTGATCGGCTCAAGCTCACCAGCGCCCGCCGCGAGGCCGTGCGCAAGCTGCAGCTGGTGGTTTATTGCAGCCACAGCGAGCGCGACCTCCACGAAGCCTGGGATTACTGGCTCGCCGAGGTGCCGTTCTGGTCGGAGCAGCCCAATCACCACGTGGTGCTGAGAGACGATGCGCAAGGCGAGGTATGCATGAAGTTCTGGGAAGTCGACTGACCTGAGGCCAGTGACAAGCTGCGGGACTCATACAGAGCCGGGTTCAACTCAGGTCGCTGGTTTCAGGATCAAGTTGCCGTTGCTTCCAGCTGTGCCAAACCTCCTCGGTAACTTCCCGGGCCTTGTGCCCTTGGCCCCTTGGCTGAGAAAAGAATGCCAAACCATCACCCAGGCTGACCGGGTCGGCTTCGTCCTCATTCAGGCTGTCATCTCCGAGCTCGAATCCGGGGCTGAAGGGAGAAATGGCCCTGGCCAGCATTCGGGTGATGCTTTCTCGTTGGCCGAAGTCTTTTTCGCGAGCACTTAGCATCGTGTTGATGATGGCGAGATCCAGCAGGGTGCTCTGAAACCAGTAGGACGCGCACTTGTAGGCTGCGATCCAGGCAATTCTGGATTCCTGGATCATGTAGTTGATGGTGTCGTTCTGCGGCTGATCAGGCGTGCCTGCGGAAAAGCAGGAGCCCAGCACTACACCCGTAATGTTTGCGCGTTCCGAGTCAACGCTGCACTCCACGAGGATATCCAGGATCTTCGCACCGGATACGCGCTTGCCGTCACCATGGCCGGCAACGTAGACGATGGCATTGCCGAACGTGTGGTTGGACAGTTCGGCGAACGCGGCCCTGAAACTATGAAGGTCGTAATAGCGGGAGTGGATGATTTCCACGTTATCGAATTGCTTGGCCATGCCTTCGAAAAAAGGCAGCACCGAACTTCGGTTCACGTCGTTGTCGTAGATGCGCCAGGGTCCCTCGAAAATCAGCACTGCACTTTTTCTTTTCATGTTCTTGCTCCCCTCCAATGAGCAACCCTTCTTTCCGGTCACCAGCAGTTGATGGTTATACGGTTGCTACTCCGTTACTCCCCCTGGTGCAGCGCCAGGGCAGACTCCAGCCGTGCGCGCAATTCGCTGCGCAGCTCCGCCGGCTCCAGCACCTGGATGGAGCCTGAGTGCGACAGCACCCACCATTTCAACTCCCAGGTGTCGTTGACCGTTGCCGTCAGGCTGGCGCCGTCTTCCTCATCCACCAGCAGCATGTCTTCGGACAGCGGCGTTTCGTTGAGTAGGCGCGCCAGGCCGTCGGTGACCCAGGCGCGCAGCTGGATGCGCCGGGGGATGCCGAACTGCATGGCGCCGCTGTCGATATAGCCCTGTAGGTCGAAACCGGTGGGCTTGCGGGTCGGCTGGTCGAGCAGTTGCGCGGCCTCGAAGCGGTGCAGCACATAGAGCCGCACATCCGCGAAGGGTTCGGCGCTGCCCACCAGGTAGGTGATCTGGCCGCGCTGCACCAGGCCCAGCGGGTTGAGGGTCAGCTCGTGGGTCTGGTCCTTGTGGGCGGCGTAGTAGCGGCAGGCGATCTGCACATCGTCCATCAGCGCCTTCTGCACCACGTCGAGGTGGTCCTGGTCCACTTCTGGCGGCATCACGCTGAGGCTCGGCTGCACGCTGGCGACCTTGCTCACCCAGCGCGCCGAGGCACTTTCTTCGCTGAGGGCCTGGAGTTTGTGCCGGGCCTGGCTGAAGCGCGGCTCCAGGCTCTTGAGCATGAAGCCCGGGATCAGCGGGCGGATGCTGCCCTCCACCAGGCGCAGGGTGAGGGCTTCGCTCAAGGTGATGCCGGGCAGCTCGCTGGATTGGCCCGGCGTCCAGTACCAGCCGTAGGGCGTGCCCTTGTCATTACATTGCAGCGGGAAGATATGGCTCAGCTCGCTCAGGTCCCGCTCGACGGTGCGTTTGGAGGTGGCGTGGCCAGCATCGGCGAGGCGGGCATGCAGTTCGGCGGCGGTGGCGCCCGGTGCGCGGTTGGGCAGCAGCTTGAGCAGCTCCCACTGGCGGCTGAGGGTTCGGCGCGTGGAGGTGGCGGGCAAAGTCGACGTCCTTGGCGAGCGGGAAAGGCGCCTAGCATGGCGGCTGTGGCGCGGGCATGGCAACTGGCCATTGGTGACGGGGCGGCCGTTGCCGCCCGCAGCTTCAGTGCACGAAACCGATGGGGCGCGGCGGCGCTTCCTTGAGCGCGAGCTCCGCTTGCAACCCCTGGTACAGGGCCTCGGCGTTGGCGAAGGGGCGGAAGCGTGCACGGCGAGCGAGTGTGGCGAAATCCCCCGGGGTGAGGCGCCCGAGCTGGCCCACCTTGGGCTCCAGCGCGGCGCTGGGGTCGTCGAAGCCCATCTGTTGCAGGTGCTGGCGCAGCAACTGGCCGGCCTGCTCCGGACGCAGGTAGCCGAAGCCGATCTTCAGGTCGAAACGGCGCAGGGCGGCCTGGTCGAGATCGTCCATCAGGTTGGTGGAGGCGATCAGCAGGCCGCGGTGGCTGTCCATCTGCATGAGCATTTCGTTGACCGCGGTGATCTCCCAGGAATGCCGTGCGTGGCGGCGCTCCTGGAGGAAGCTGTCGACCTCGTCGAGCAGCAGCACGGCGTCGTCGTCCCGGGCCTGCTGGAAGGCGCGGGCGAGGTTCTTTTCGGTCATGCCGATGTAGGGCGAGACCAGGTCCGAGACGCGTTTGACCAGCAGTGGCCGGCCCATTTCCCGCGCCAGCCAGTGGCCGAAGGCGGTCTTGCCGGTGCCCGGTGGCCCGTAGAAGCACAGCCGCGCGTCCTGGTTGAGCTGCAGGCCTTCGAGCAGCCCGGCCAGGGGGATATCGGTGTTGCATTGCTCGGGGCAGTAGAAGGCCGGCAGGTGTTGCTCCTGGGCGCGGGCGAGCTTGTCGAAGCCCTGGGCCTGCAGGGTGGCGTCCACCAGGTATTCCACCGCCTGGTCCAGCGCCGGTGCCTCGGGTGCGTCGCACAGGCCCTTGGCCACCCGCAGCGCACGGGTGATCACTGCTGGCGTGAGCTGCTCGTGGCCGGCCATGCGTTGCACCAGGGCGTCGTCGATGTGCGGGTTGCCCTGGCGGATGATGCGTTCACGCTCCGCCTTGGGTGGATTGTCCAGTTCCAGCAGCAGGTCGAAGCGGCGGATGTAGGCGTTGTCCAGGGTGCCGATATCGTTGGTCAGCCAGAAGCACGGCAGCGGGTTTTCTTCCAGCATGCGGTTGATCCAGCCCTTGCGCTTGACCTGGTCGTAGGCGTGGGGGCCGGGTTCGCTGAACAGGTCTTCGATCTCGTCGAGCACCAGCAGCGTGTCTTCCTGGTTGAGGATGCCCATGGCGGTGCGCATGGCGCAGAGCCGGCCGCTGCTGTCGATGGGGTCGCCGTCGCGGTCGGTGCAGGCGATCTCGTAGAGCCCGGCGTCCAGCTCCTGGGCGAGGAGGCGGGTCAGCTGGCTTTTACCGGTGCCCGGCGGGCCGTAGATCAGCAGGTTGACGCCGCGCGTGCGCTGCTTCAGCGCCTGCTTGAGGTAAGGGCGGGCGATGCTCAGGGGCAGTACCAGGTGACGGTAGTCCTCGGCACGGAGTTCGCTGTGGGGCGCCCGGCGAAAGGCACTCTGGAACAGGCTCACGGGCGAGCCGCTGTGGAAGCGCAGGTCCTGCAGCAGGTCACGGTTGCCGATGCTCAGGCGATCGACCAGGCCGGAGCGGTAGGTGCGTTTCATATTGACCTCCACCAGCCCGCTGCGGATCAGCGCCCCGTCGCCGGAAAGGCTCTTGCGGATAGCCTCCACGGGGTGGCCGAGCAGGGTGGCGAGTACGCGCAGGGTGCGGTTGAAGCCCACCTGGCCGAGCTGGTCAGTGGCTTCTTCCAGCAGCGCGTCGCTGTGCATCAGCACGCAGAAACCGAGCAGGGCGCAATCGGTTTCGTCCAGGCCGATCAGTTGTGCCAGCTTGTCGAGGTTTTCCTGCAGGTTGTCCGGGTAGCCGGGCTGCGGGAAGGCGCGCAGGAACAGGCGGCGCTCCACCTTCAGGCGGTTCAGCGCGGGCTGGCGGGAGCCGGGTTGCCTGGCGTTGCGCGGGAATGCGTCTTCGTCCCACGAGGGGGTGCAGTCGTCTTCCAGGTCTGCCAGGCCCAGCTCACGAGCGAGGGCGTCGTCGCTGAAGCCGCGCTCGTTGATGAGCTGGCGATGGCCGCCCAAGTCCTGGATCAGGGTGAAGATCCATTGCAGGGTGAGCGGGCTGACTTCGT
Source organism: Aquipseudomonas alcaligenes MRY13-0052 (assembly GCA_000474255.1). GTDB lineage: Bacteria > Pseudomonadota > Gammaproteobacteria > Pseudomonadales > Pseudomonadaceae > Metapseudomonas > Metapseudomonas solani. Next base: position 18,143 of record BATO01000015.1, on the reverse strand, counting down.
CGGAGTGCGGGCCCGCGGCGCGGGCTTTCGGGTTGCGCATGGTGACTCCTTTGACTGCTTGGCGGAGCCATGGTCGAGGAGCTGTGCGACAGTATGCGTCGTGCCCTGCCCATGCCGTAGCCCGGACTTCAGCCCGGGAACGCCAATGCCCAAGCCGATTTGCCTGGCGCCCACGCATAGGATATTTTCGATAACAATTCTCATTTGAGATGTTCCCTCGATAGGCGCCTGCTCTCCCATGACCTCCGATAGCCCCGCGGCTTCCCATCGCCAGCGCGTTGCCAGCCTGTATCTCGAAAACCATGGCTGGATCCAGCAATGGATCGCCCGACGCCTGGGTAATTCGAGCGATGCGGCGGAGCTGGCCCAGGACGTGTTCGTGCGCCTGCTCGCCCAGCCCCGGGCGTTCGCCAGTGACCTCCATGCGCGGGCCTACCTCAGCCGTGTGTCGCGGCACCTGTGCATCGACTTCTGGCGGCGCAAGCAGCTGGAGCACGCCTGGCTCGAAGCCCTGGCCGTGAGGCCCGAGCAATACGCGCCGTCGCTGGAGGAGCAGGCGGTAATCCTCGAAACCCTGCGCCAGCTGCAGGCCATGCTCGATCGCCTGCCGGCCAGGGTCGCCGAGGCGTTCAGCCTGTCGCAGCTGCATGGGCTGAGTTACCTGGAGATCGCCAAGCGCCTGGGCGTGAGCGAGCGCTCGGTGACCAAGTACATGGCCCAGGCAATGTTCCAGTGCGCGCTGCTGGAAGCCGAGCTCGACGGGGCGCTGGCATGAGCAGCGCACCGACTTCCCTCGACCAGGCGACCCTGCAACAGGCGGCGGACTGGTTCGCCCGCCTGCAGGCCGCGCCCACCGATGTGCACCTGCACGCGCAATGGCGCGCCTGGCTGGAGGAGGCCGAGTCGCGTCGCCTCGCCTGGGGCTACATCGAACGCGTCGCCCAGCGCTTTGGCAGCCTGCAGGGGCAGGGCCCGGTCGCCCACCAGGCGCTGGCCAACCTGCGCCACAACAAGCGTTCGCGCCGCCAGGTGCTGGGCCTGCTCGGCGGCGGCCTGCTGCTCGGCGGCCTGGGTTGGCAGATGCGTTGGCTGGACGGCCTGGAGTCGCTCCAGGCGGATTACCGCACCGGCACGGGCGAGTTGCGCCAGGCGCGCCTGGCCGATGGCACGCAGATCTGGCTCAACAGCGCCACGGCTCTGGACGTGCGCTTCGACGCCGGCCAGCGGCAGTTGCAGCTGTCCAGTGGTGAGGTGCTGATCGAGACCGCCGCCGATGCACGCCCCTTCAGCGTGCTCACCCCGGCTGGCAGCCTGGTGCCGCTGGGTACGCGCTTCAGCGTGCGCCTGGACGGCGAGCACACCCAGCTCAACGTCTACCAGGGTGCAGTGCGGGCCACCAGCGCACAGAGCCAGCGCAGCACCACGGTACAGGCCGGGCAGCGTTTGCTGTTCGACGTTCGCGAGCAGGGCCCGGTGGCGGCTGCCAGCCTGCAGCGCGAGGCCTGGAGCCGCGGCCTGCTACTGGCCGAGGACATGCCCCTGGGCACCTTCATCGACGAGTTGGCGGGCTATCGCCGTGGGCACTTGGGCCTGGACGAATCCCTGCGTGAGCTGCGGGTGATGGGCAGTTTCTCCCTGCGCGACACCGACCAGGCCCTGGCCCAGCTGGAGGAAATCCTCCCGGTGCGGGTCAGCCGTCGTTTCCCCTGGTGGGTGACGGTGGAACCGCGCTGAGCAGGGCGTGAAAAAAATCTTCAGCAAGGGGTTCCGGTTTTCGGCGGTGGTTCGGATTACCAGATAACACCGAAGCACTTCGCCAGAAAAAAGGACCCCGAATGCCGCTCGACACTCGCTTCCCCCTGCACAAGACCCGCCCGCTGGTACTGGCCATCGCCTGCGCCCTGGGCGTTGCCGGCCCGCTGCTGATGCCGTCCGCCGTCCTGGCCGAGGAACAGCTCCAGCAGTTCGACCTGCACATCCCCGCCGGCCCGCTGGCCCAGCAGCTCAACCTCCTGGCGGCACAGACCGGCCTGATCCTCGCCGCCGACGCCGGCCTCATCCGTGGCCGCCAGAGTGCCGAAGTGAACGGCCGCTACACGCCGAGCGAGGCCCTGCAGCGTATGCTCGCCGGCAGCGGCGTCGAAGCCGTGCCCCGCGACGGCGGCCGTTACCAACTGGTGCCCAAGGCCGACACCGGCGCTGCGCTGGAGCTGGAGGCGATGTCGATTTCCGGCAAGGCACCGGGCTCCACCACCGAAGGCACCGGCGACTACACCACCTACTCGTCGAGCAGCTCCACGCGCCTCAACCTGGCGCTGAAGGAGACGCCGCAGTCCATCAGCGTGATCACCGACCAGCGCATCAAGGACCAGAAACTCACCAACCTCACCGAGGTGATGGAGGCCACCACCGGCATTGCCGTGTCCCGCGTCGGCATGGGCGCGGAGAACGACACCTACTGGTCGCGCGGTTTCCAGATCAACAACTTCGAGGTCGATGGCGTGCCCACGTCCGCGCGCCTGGGCAACTTCTCCCAGACCACCGCCATGTATGACCGCATCGAAGTGGTACGCGGCGCCACCGGCCTGATCAGCGGGCTGGGCACGCCCTCGGCGACGGTCAACATGATCCGCAAACGCCCCACCGACGAGGCACGGGCCAGCGTCAGCGGCGAAGCCGGCAGTTGGGATCGCTACGGCCTGGGCATGGATGTATCCGGCTCGTTGACCGAAACCGGCAATGTGCGCGGCCGCCTGGTGGTGGACTACAAGACGCAGAACTCTTGGGTCGATCGCTACAAGCAGGACAGCCAACTGGTCTACGGCATCAGCGAGTTCGACCTGAGCGATGCCACGCTGCTCACCCTCGGCTTCAGCTACCTGAAGACCGAAGCCGACTCGCCCCTGCGCACCGGCCTGCAGACCTTCTTCAGCAATGGCGTGAAGACCGACTTCTCGCGCTCGGCCAGCAGTGCCCCGGACTGGGCCTACTTCGACGTGGAGAAGACCAACGTCTTCGCCTCCCTGGAGCATCGCTTCGACAACGGCTGGAGCGCCAAGGCGGAGATCGGCCACACCGCGTATGCGTTCGACGAGCTGATCAACTACATGAACGGCGAGATCGACCAGGCCACCGGCAGCGGCGCCTACATGTTCCCCAACCACTGGTCCGGCACCCCGCGCGAGAACAGCCTCGACGCTTACCTCACCGGGCCTTTCGAGCTGCTGGGCCGCGAGCACGAGCTGATCACCGGCGTGACCCTTAGCCGTTACCAAGAGAGCACGCCGGACCGGGGTGGCTGGGTCGGCCCCTGGACCGGCTACGACGGCACCATCGGCAACATCTACACCTGGAACGGCAGCGGTCCGCGCCCGGATACCCGCCCGGTGGGCAAGAACCTGATCGAGGAAAACCAGTACGCGGCCTATGCCACCAGCCGCTGGAATCTCAGCGACGACCTGGCGCTGATGCTCGGCGCGCGGGTCACCGACTGGAAGCGCAGCAGCGACAACACCCCCTTCGGCGGCACCACCACCAGCAACGAGGAAAACCGCAGCGGCGTGCTGCTGCCCTACGCCGGGGTGATCTACGACCTCACCGATGTACTCGCGGTCTACGCCAGCTACACCAAGATCTTCAACCCCCAGGCCTATGGCATCAAAGGCCTGGACGGCAAGCCGCTGGAGCCCCAGGAAGGCATCGGCTACGAGGTCGGCATCAAGGGCACATCCCTCGACGAACGCCTCAACGCCAGCTTCTCGCTGTTCCGCATCGAGCAAGACAATCTCGCGGTCTACGCCGGCATCATGGACACCTACACGGCGGAGCAGGGCACCACCACCGAAGGCCTGGAGATGGAAGTCAGCGGCGAGCTGGCCGAAGGCTGGAACGCCTCGGCGGGCTATGCCTACAGCATCAGCACCGACCAGGACGACGAGCGCATCGTCACCAACATCCCCCGCCACAGCCTGAAAACCTTCACCCGCTACCGCCTGCCCGGTGCCTGGGACAAGCTCACCCTCGGCGGCGGGGTGAACTGGCAAAGCAAGATCGGCCAGGACCTGCATACCTTCCACCAGGGCAGCTACGCGCTGGTCAACCTGATGGGCCGCTATGAGGTCAGCGACCAGCTCAGTGTGAGCCTCAACGTCAACAACCTGTTCGACCGCAGCTACTACGTCTACGCCGACGCCTGGAGCGTCTACGGCGCCCCGCGCAACCTGATGACCACGGTGAACTACTCGTTCTGATGGGGTGCGGCTGTTCCCGGGCTGAAGCCCGGCTACGGCCTGGAGCGGCCGGGGCGACTGTAGGGGCGACTTCAGTCGCCCAGCAGCCCGAAGGGCTGCCGTGGGAGCGGATTCATCCGCGATAAGGCTGGACCTTTGCACGAGGCTCAACACCCACCGTTGAGCCTCGCTGCGCTCGGCGCCAACCTACGGGGCCGCGTGCGTAGGGCTAGATCTTGCCAAGAATCGCCTGCAGCCCTTTCTGGTCCGCCTCGCTTACCACACCCTCCAGCCCGCAGCTGCTGAACGCCACTTTTCCGCCGGTGGCGAGGGTCTTGAACAGACCGAGGTCCACCATCATCACCACCTTCTCGCTGGAGGTTTCATCGTCGAGCTGCAGCTCGCCGTAGCCCTCGTTGGCGACAGCGCCATCGACCGTCCAGGTGATCACGCCGCAGGGCTCGATGACGGGTTTGTGGGTGCGATGGACGATCGCCAGCGTGGCGTAATTGGCCTTGCCGTCCTTGGGTACCACTACCGTGGCGTTGAGCCCGGCGGGGCCTTCGAGTGGGGTGTCGCTGGTCCAGTTCAGCACCGTGCCGCCGAGCATTTCTTCGGCCTTCTCGGTGAGCGTGCCGGCGAAGGCAGGGGTGGTGGCGAGGGTGAGGAGCAGGGCGGAGGTGGTGCGCAGCATGGGGTGATCGTCCTTGGTCGAGGGAGCGGGTTGGGACGCGCAGTGTGCGGTGCTGAACGCCGCTGGGGCTAGCTCTTTTGTCGGCGGGTGAGAAGCAAGAGGCCCAACCTGCGGGTTGGATTTCGCAGCGTTGGGCCTCGCTGCGCTCGGCGCCAACCTACAGGCTGCTCCGTGCGCTATTTGCGGCGGGGTTTACCAGCGATAGGCGACGCCGGCCGTGACCTGGCGTTCGGCGCCGTAGAAGGCGGCGTAGGTGTAGCTGAGGTAGTCCTCGTCGGTGAGGTTGGTGACGTTGAGGGTGAGGTCCCAGGGGCCCATGGCGTAGCCGAGCATGGCGTCCACCAGGGTGTAGGAGGGCGCGACGATGCGGGTACTGAACAGCCCCGGCACTTCGTCCACATAGCGCACACCGGTGCCGGCGCGCAGTTCCCCCGGGCCGACCTGGCCGAAGCGGTAGTCGCCCCAGACGGAGAACATGTTGCGGGGCATGCCGCCGGTCTTCTGGCCTTCGTTACCGCTGTTGCTCTTGGTCACTTCGGCCTGGGTGTAGGCGTAGGAGGCGGTGACGCTGGCGTTGCTGCCGATGTCGGCCTTGGCCTCCAGTTCCAGGCCACGGGAGCGTATCTCACCGGTCTGCACCTGGAAGTTGGTGTCCACCGGGTCGGTGGTCAGTACGTTGCTGCGGGTCAGTTGGTAGAGCGCGGCGGAGTAGAGGGCGTTGCTGCCGGGTGGCTGGTAGCGGATGCCGATTTCGTATTGCTCGCCTTCGGTGGGGTCGAAGTCCTGGCCGGCACGGCTACGGCCTGCCTGGGGTTCGAAGGATTCGCTGTAGCTGACGAAGGGCGCCAGGCCGTTGTCGGCGAGGTAGACCAGGCCCACGCGCGTGGTGAAGGCGTCGCTGTCCTGGCGTGAGCGGTCGTTGCCGTACAGCGCATCTTCCTTCTGCTTGGCCCAGTCCTGGCGGCCGCCGAGCAACAGCACCCATTTTTCGTCGAACTTGATCTGGTCCTGCAGGTAGATGCCGCTCTGGCGGGTACGGTTCCTGGAACTGAATGGCGCAGGGCCCCTGGCGGTGAAAGTACCGCCGTAGACCGGGTTGAAGACATTCAGAGGAGTCAGGTCGTAGTCGTAGCGGTCGGTCTGCAGGTGGCGATCGCCGTAGTCGACGCCGGCCAGAACCGTCTGCTCGACGCGCTGGTGATGGAAGCGCGCCTCCAGCTGGGTGTCGACGACGAAGTTGCGCGAGTCGTCGACGCGGTCCTGGGCACCGCGTGCGACGGTGGTCATCTGCGGGTCGATGAAGCTGTCGAGCCACACCGACGGCATGTCGTTTTCCGATTCGAAGTAGCGCAGGTTCTGGCGCACCTTGAGGTCGTCGTTGAAGGCGTGCTCGAAGCGGTAGCCGATGTCCCAGGCGGTGATCACCGATTTGTCGTAGCCCGGCTCACCGGTGAAGGTGTGGCGGGAGATGTGGCCGTTGGGGTTGGGCAACACCGTGCCTTCGGCGGGCAGGCCATAGACGTAGGCGGTGCGGCTCTTCTGGTAGCTGGCCAGCAGGGTGAGGCTGGTGGCGTCGTCCGGTTGCCAGGTGAGGGACGGGGCGATGTAGGTGCGGTCGTCCGGCACGTGGTCGGTGGTGGTGTCGCTTTTGCGCTGCAGGGCGGTGAAGCGGTAGCTGAGGGTGTCGGTGAGGGCGCCGCCGTGGTCGGTGGCCAGTTGGTGGCGGTCGTTACTGCCGGTTTCGGCCTTGATCTCGTGGAGTTCCTCGCGGGTCGGCAGCTTGCTCACCACATTGATGATGCCGCCCGGCGCGGCCTGGCCGAACAGCACCGAGGAGGCGCCGCGCAGCACTTCCACACGCTCCATCCCGTAGGGCTCCTGGGTGCCGTCGTAGATGTTGCTCATGTAGCGCATGCCGTCGCGGAAGGTGCTGCCGCTGATCTGGAAGCCGCGCAGGACGAAGGTGTCGGTGAGGCGGTCGTCGGCTTCGGTGGCGATCACCCCGGCGGTGTAGCCGAGGACGTCACGCAGGCTCTGGGCGTGGATGTCGGTGATCTGGTCGCGGGTCACCACCGAGATGGATTGCGGCGTTTCGATGATCGGCGTGTCGGTCTTGGTGGCGGTGCCGGCGGCCGTGGCCACGTAGCCGCTCACCGGGCCGAAGGCGGACTGCTGGCCGCTGGCGCTGATGTCGATCTGCGACAGGTCGAGGGTGCCGTCACCACTCGGGCGTTCCAGGGTGATGCTGCCGGCGCCGTGGCGGAAGCTCAGCCCGCTGCCCTGGAGGAGCAGGCCCATGGCCTGGTCGGCGGTGTAGCGGCCGCGCACTGCGGGAGCCTGGCCGGCGAGCTGTTCCTCGGTGGTGCGCAGCACGGCGATGCCGGTGGTGGCGGTGAATTCACCGAGGGCGTCGAGCAGCGGCTGGCTGGGGATATCGAACTGGAACTGCGGCTGGCGCTGCTCGCTGGCGGCCTCGCTGCTATGGGCCTGCATGGGCGTGGCGAGGGTGGCGAGCAGGGCGCTGGCGAGCAGGGTCCGGGCCAGGCGGTGGCGGTTGGTCATGCGGTGGTTCTCCCCCGGTAAATGGCAAATGCGAATGATTCACTGCCGATACAACGGGCGAGACCGGGAAACCCCTCAAGGAATTTTCAGATTTTTTTCATCAGCGGTGCAGGACCACCGCCAAGCCGGGTATGCGCGTGGTCTTCAGGCCCAGTTCGATGCTCAGGGCGCTGAGCACCGCCTGGGGATCGCTGGTGCGGAAGGTGCCGGAGATGCGCTGCTTGCGCAGGCTCTCGTCCAGCAGCACTACGGGCGGGTGGCCGAGGTGCTGGAGGCTGTCGAGCACTTCGCCGAGGCTGGCGCGATCGAAGATCAGCAGGCCGCGTTGCCAGGCCAGGGCGCGTTCACTGTTGACCGTTTCCGGGCCGTGCAGGCCGCTGCCGTCGAGGCTGGCCTGCTGGTTGGGGATCAGGGTGACGAGCGAGTCGGCGGCGTTGCCCCGGACCTCCACCCGTCCGCGGCTGACCGTGACCCGCTCGCCCTGGCCGCTGGCGTCGACGGCAAAGGCGGTGCCGAGCACACGGGTGCGCAGCCCCGGGCTTTCCACCACGAAGGGGCGGTTGGCGTCGTGGCTGACGTCGAACCAGGCGCGCCCGCGCAGCAGGGTGACGCGGCGTTCGCCGGGGCTGAAGTGCAGGTCCAGGGCGCTGTCGGCATCCAGCAGCACGTGGCTGCCATCGGCCAGGGTCACTTGCAGCTGGGTGCCGGGGGCGCTGGCGTGGTCGGCGGCGTAGCGCTGCAGCACGCCGGGGTCGCGCCAGAGCAGCACGCCCACCGCGAGGCCGAGCACGCAGGCGGCGGCCAGTGCCGGCCAGCGCTGGCGTTGTACGGGGCGGCGGCGGTGCCAGCCATCGCCGGCGAGTTGCCGGGCGGGCTCGCCGAGTTTCTGCCAGAGCTGCTCCACCGCCTGGAAGGCTTCGGCGTTGGCCGGGTCGCTGTCCAGCCAGCGGCGGAAGCCCAGGCGTTCGCTCGCCGGCAACTGCGGGTTCTGCAGGCGCACGTACCAGCGGGTCGCCGTGTCCTGGCGATCCTGCCGTGCTTGCTGTTCGGGCGAGGTCTTCACTCTGCTTGCGTTCCACGAATCGAGGGGGCTGCCAGTACAACGTGCGACACCGGTTCAGCCCTCGGCGCGCTGGCAATGTTGGAGGACACGAATGATGTCCTTCTCCACCGTGCTCAGGGAAACCCCGAGCCGCTCGGCGATGCTCGCATAGGAGAGGCCATCCAGGCGACTGAGGAGAAAGACCTGCTGGCAACGGCGGGGCAGGCCTTGCAGCCGGCGCAGCAGGTGTTCGAGTTCCTGGTGCGCTTCGGCCTGCTGTTGCAGGTCGAGGCCGTCGCCTTCGTCCTCCGCCTGTTCGCGGGCATGGCGGCTGCGCACCTGGCGTGCCCGCAGGTGGTCGAGGGCGAGGTTTTGCGCGGTGCGGAACAGCAGGCTGCGGTCACCGTCGCCCAGCTCCCGGTCCCAGAGCCGCAGGAAGGTGTCCTGGGCCAGGTCCTCCGCCGTGCTGCGGTCGCCGACGATGCGCCGGATCAGCTGCAGCAGCCGGTTCTGCTCACGCAGGTAGAGGGCCAGGAAGGGCGACGGCTTGCTCATGGGTGGGCAGGCAGCGACTCGTTGAAAGGGATTGCGAGATTAATGCGTATGCAATCACTTCTCAATTACATCTTTAGGCGTCGCTCTGCCTCGCGGTTTCAGGCGGCCCCGTGCCCCAGCGGCTCCATCGGCAGGCTCAGGCGGAAGCAGATGGGGCCGTCCTTGCCGGTGCTTTCCAGGGCGATCTCGCCACCGTGCAGGGCCGCGATGCGCTTGACCAGGTAGAGGCCGAGGCCGGCGCCGGGGGATTGCTGGGCCTGGCTGCCACGGAAGTACTTCTGGAACAGCAGCGGCGCCTGCTCGCGGGGGATTTCCGGGCCCTCGTTGACCACGCGGATGTCGAGCATCCCCGCGTCCGCGCGCTCGCGCACATCGAGACGGATCACGCTATCGGCCGGGGCGTGGCGGTCGGCGTTGGCGATCAGGTTGCGCAGGGCGATGCGGGTCAGGCCGGTGTCGCAGCTCAGGGTCTGGCGCTGGCTGTGGTACTCGATGCGGGTACGCCCGGGGGGCACGTCGCTGGTGCTGCGCGCCAGCAGCTCCGGCAGGTTCTGCTCGGTGTGGCGCAGCTCGGTGCTGGTCTCGGCCATGCGGTCGTGGTTGAGGTAGTTGTCCACCAGGGTCAGCAGGCGCGAGGTGGATTCGCGGATGTTCTGGCAGCGCTGCTCGTTGCGTTCCGGGGCGCTGTCGAGGTGGCGGGATATCTGCTGGGCCGAGGTGGCGATGATCGCCAGCGGTGTGCGGAATTCGTGGGAGACCATGGCCACGAAGTCGCGCTGCTCCTCGCGGATGCGCTGCTCCTGGCGCAGCAGCTCGCGCAGCTCGCCCTCCAGCTCGGTGCGCCGGCGGATCTCGTCGCGCAGCTCCAGGGTGCGGGCGTCGATCTGCCGTTCGAGGTGGGCGTTCTGGTCCTGCAGCACGTGCTTGAGCCTGCTCTCGGCGCGGCTCTTGTCGTCCTTCAGCTTCCGGTAGTGGTTGATGATGCGCATGCTCATCAGGAGCATGTGCAGCAGGGTGCCGAGGGCGGCGGCATTGTCGGTGGCGAAGGAGGTGGGGACGATGCCGAGGTTGCGCAGGAAGCTGACGATCACCCCGGCGTAGTAGATGCCGAAGATCAGCAGGAACACCCGCGCCGAGGCATGGCCCTGGAACAGCATGCGCACGGCCATGCCGATCAGCAGCGGGATGGTCAGCAAGGAGGTGATCTGCACCAGCGGTGCGCCGGTCTGGTAGTGCCCGGCGAGCACCGCCGTGGCGGAGGCGAGGCCGATGACCACGCTGAGCACCGTGAGCACGCGCCGCAGGTTCACCATGTCCCTGGGCCTCAGCTGGCGCTGGGCGAAGATGAAGCCCAGCGGCAGGCTGGCGGCCAGGCCGCAGCCCAGCAAGCGGTCGCTGATGCTTCCGGGGATGCCGAAGACCTGTTGCGGGAGCCCGTAGCTGAGGCTCTCGATGGCGATGCAGCAGCTCACGTAGATCAGGTACCAGCCGCTTTCCGGTGCGCGGGTCATGCGCCAGAACACGCTGTGGAAGACGATCAGCGCCAGGTAGATGCCGAAGTACAGGCCCGAGCCCAGGTATTCCACGCGGGTGCGGTCGCCGAACTCGGCGGCGGGCATCAGGCGCACGCTCACCGACATGGCGTTGCGCGCCTCCAGGCGCAGCAGCAGCCAGCGCGGCTGGTCGGGCTGCAGGCTGAGGGCGAAGGAGGGCGTGCGGTAGTCCACTTCCCAGGTCTTGCGGTTGATGGATTCGCCGCTGCGCCGTTCCCGTGGCGCGCCGTCGGTTTCGTAGTCATAGAGGATGGCGCTGTCGATCAGTGCGTTATTCAGCGTCAGCATCCAGCGTTCGGGGGAGTCCGGCCCGGCCTGCACCTGCAGGCGCAGCCAGATCACGCTGCGGGTGAAGCCGGCGTTGAGCGAGCCGGGCAGTGCCTTCCAGTCGCTCGATTGCATGGCACCGGCGGCGTCGAGGCGGCCATCCGGGTCGTCCAGGCGCTCCAGGTGCCCCTGGGTGCCCTTGCTCCGCTCGCCGAGGTGCAGGGTGTCGGCGCCTGCCTGCCAGGAGAACAGCAGGCACAGGCAGAACAGCAGGAAAGCAAGGGGACGGGTCATCGCTCGGCGCCACGGGTGTTTGCGGAAGCGGAGGATTCTACCTGCCCGGCTCCGCGATTCGATGCGTTGCTCAGATTCGCTCGGTTTGCGCAGGGCCTTCCTGGGGTAGGGTGCCGCCGTGTTTCGGGCGGGTGGCCGCCGGAATGCCGTTCGTCAGCACAGGGCCGCCAGGGTGGAATCGCAGTGAAAGAACGCAGCCAGGCAACCTCATCGGCCACCGTCCTGCGCCGGGTGGGAGGAAGCGCCACGCCGCTCGCGCACATGCGCCTGCTGGTGGTGGAGGCCGCACCGGATAGCCAGCCGGACCTGTGCCTGCGCCTGCTGGGCAAGGTCGGCTTCGTCACCATGAGCACCGTCGACACCCTGCTGGAGGCGGAGGTCGCCCTGTTCGGCCCGCACGTCGTGCTGCTGGAGCTGGCCGGGGAGGGCAAGGCCGGGCTCGAGCTGGCGGCGCGCATCCGCACCCTGTGGCCGGGCATCGGGCTGGTCCTGCTGACCGAGCCGGGCCGCCTCGACCAGCGGCTGGCGGGTTACGCACTGGGGGCCGATCACTGCCTGGGCCGCGTCGTGGCGGAAGACGAACTGCTGTCGGCCATGGAGGCGCTGATGCGGCGCCTCGGCATGCAGGCCGCACCGCTGGGCGATTGCTGGGTGATCGATGCACGCGAGCAGGTGCTCAGCGCGCCGGATGGCCAGCAACTGGAGCTGAGCCGCAAGGAATGCCGGATCCTGGGGCTGCTGCGTGAAGCGCCGGAGCAGACCGCCAACCGCCGCGTGCTGGCCGAAGGGCTGGGCGAGGATTACCTGACCTATGACGAGCGCCGCCTGGAGGCCATCGTCAGCCGCCTGCGGCGCAAGATCGCCGGGCTCGACGGGGCGCCAGCGCCCATCCGTTCGCTGCGCAACCAGGGGTATGCGTTCATCGGTCGCCTGCTCTGCGCGGGCTGATGCCGGGCCGCTCAGGCGACGATGCGCACCTTCTCGTAGAAGCAGTAGCCGGTGTTGCGCAGGGTCTTGAGCGGCAGCTCCAGGCCGGCGGCCTGCTCGACGTTGCGCCGCAGGCGGCGGATCTGCGTGTCCAGGCGGCGCTGGTCGTAGGTCATGTAGTCCTCGTCGAGGGCGCGGACGATCTCCCGGCGCGAGACGATGTCGCCGGCGCGCTGCATCAGGCAGTGCAGCACCAGCATGTCCTGGTGGGACAGGCGCAGGTGCTGCTGGTTGGGTGTCTTCAACTGGCGCGAGGCCAGTTCCAGCTCCCAGCGGCTACCGCCGCGCTGCAGGCCGAGGCGCCGGCGCAGGGCTTCGAGCACCGCTGCCAGTTCTTCCAGGTCGCAGCCCTTGGCCAGGTAGTGGTCGGCGCCCACGCGGAAGCCGGCGACCCGGTGGTCGGTGGAGCCGCGTGCGGTGAAGGCGACGATGCCGAGGGTGCTGCCGCGCTCGCGCAGCTGGTGGATCAGGTCGAGGCCGTCGCCGTCGGGCAGGCCCAGGTCGATGATCGCGAGGCGGTGGCGCTGTTCGTCGAAGGTGTCGGCGAAGCTCGCCAGGCTGTCCGCCAGGGTGACCCGGTAGCCGGATTCGCCGAGGAACTCACTCAGTTCCTCGGCGAGAATGGGTTCATCTTCGAGCAGAATCAGATCAATCATTCACGGGTTTCGATACGGCATCTTCCGTGGTGCGAATTCCGCTTTACCTACATCCATTCGGTAAAGCGCTGACCGGTTAATGGCAGCATTTCTTGCAGCTTATAGAACCTTGGCGGGGATGGAAACGCACGGTTTTTTTCCGCTGCGCTCGCCCGAACGCAGCGGCTGAGCAAGCTGGAACCCTCGTGCCAGAGCGGCGCAGGCCATGCGTCAATAGGTCGCGAAGGGTGGAATGTCAGCATTTGTCAGTTTCACGAGATGGCAGAAAGCTAGTATCGCGCCGTTCCGGTGCCATGCCCCGGATCATCTCGATGACCTGATCGGTGAGCCGCCCATGCTTTCTACTTTCAAACCCGTCTTCCACGCGCGGCGAGAGCTGCTCGCCACCTGCCTGCTGCTGTGCACGGCGAATGCTTCGGCCGAGCAGGGTTTCGCCGACAAGCTCGAACGCGTCCTGCGCGAGCACCAGTTGGTGCGCATGGTCGACGCCGACGTGGAGACCGCCCGCGAGCAGGTCGCTGTCGAGAAGACCGCCTATTTCCCCAAGCTCACTGTCAACGGCAGTGCCGGCAAGCAGCACATCGACCGTGAAAACGGCGGGAATGCCAGCTACGACCCCTCCGAGGCCAGCGTCGGTATCAACCAGCTGATCACCGACTTCGGCGCCACCTCGTCCCGGGTGCAGGCCGCCAAGGTGGTGCTGATCAAGGAAGAGGCCGAGCGCGAGCTGCAGGTGCAGAACCTGACCCTGGCCGCCATCGAGGCGCAGCTGCAGGTGATCCAGGCCCAGCGCACCCAGGCCTACGCCCGCCAGTCGGAACAGAACATCAAGCAGCAGACCTCCCTGGAGAACGCGCGCATGGAGGCCGGCCGCGGCTACGCCACCGACGTGCTGCAGGCCAAGTCGCAACTGGCCGGTGCCGAGGCGCGCCGCGTGATGGCCGACAGCCGCATGCGCGAAGCCCTGAACCGCTACCGGGTGATCTTCGGCGAGACCACCCTCGCCGCCGATGGCCTGGAGGCCCTGGCCGTTCCCGGTGCCAGCCTGCCAGCGTCCGAGGTGGACATCATCGAGAGCGTGCGCCAGCAGAACCCCGACGTGCTGGCCGCTATCAAGCGCGCCGAGGTGACCCTCGCCGAGCGCGATGCCGCCCGCAGCAAGGAGCTGATGCCGCGCCTGTCGTTCCGCCTGAGCCAGGCCCACTTCGACGATTACGACGGCTCCCCGGGCCGCCGTGACGACACCAAGGCCATGGTCAACTTCGACTGGCAGTTCGACCTCGGCATGCGTGCCGACCACGTCACCCGCGCCGCCGACCAGGCCGTGCTGAGTGCCGAGGAGAAGGCCGACTACGTGCGCATCCAGGCCATCGAGGAAGCCCGCAACGCCTGGGATTCCTGGCAGACCTCCCGCGAGCGCTCCGAGCACCTGCGCAACCAGGTGAACATCGCCGAGAGCTTCCTCGACCTGGCGCGCAAGGAGCGCGAGATGGGCCGCCGTTCGCTGCTGGACATCCTCAATGGCGAGGTCGGCCTGATCAACGCCCAGAGCGACGCCACCGCCGCCGGTATCGACGAGATCATCGCCGCCTACCGCCTGCTGCGCGCCACCGGCCGCCTCAGCCCCGAGCTGTTCCGCCAGCCGGGCATCGTCGTGCCGGCCGACCAGGCGCTGCCCCTGGCCGCCCTCGATGCCGGCCAGGGCAGCGCCCGCTGAGGCCCGCCGCGATACCGATCCGTCCAGCGCACGCACCTGTTCCGGGTGCGTGCGCGTTTTCCCAGTACAGGCTGTAAACAGCATCCGCAGGAGTAGCCGAGATGGCTGAATTGACGAGCGCGCAGATCGAAACCCTGGTACGTGCCGTTCAGGTGGTGACGGACTTCCTGACCGGCCATGCGCCCGCCGAGGTCACCTCGCTGGAGCAGGCCCTGCAGGCCATGCACGACATGCTCCTGGCTGCCGGCATCCCGCTGCAGATGGCTGCGGCCCTGCGCCAGGCCATGGCGGCCCAGGCCAACGCCGCCGTCGCCGGCAACGGCGCGGTGGACGCCAGCGCCTGGGTCAAGGGCTGGCTCGCGGAGGCCCAGTTCCCGGTCCAGCCGGACGCACCGGCCGAGCGCCACGACGGCGTCCAGGCTCTGGAGGCAACCCCGCTGCCCGGCCAGGCCGACGCTGCGCCGATCCCCGGCCCGTCGCCCTTCGACAGCACCTACCGCCCCGAGATCACCGGCCTGTTCGGCCAGGACATCGGCCTCGACCAGCAGGCCGTGACCTTCCGCCCCGAGCAGGCTGCGCTTACCGGTGACGCCACCGGCAGCGGCATGCTGCCGCCCGGCGTACCGCCGGAACTGGCCATGCTCAACCTCGACGGCATGGGCCCGGGCCTGCTCGGCGGCGTCAGCTCCGGCATCGGCACCGGTGCGGCCAGCCAGGGCACCTCCGGCGTCGCCGGTGGCGGCCTCGGCGTGTTCCCCAACCTGCGCGGCGACACCGGCATCGGCAGCAGCCTGTCCGCCGGCACCAACAGCGAGGTGCAGGGAGGCTTCGAGCCGACCCCCGCACCCACCCTGCGCGATACCAGCGAGCCGGTCTCGGTGCTCAGTGTCGCCGGCGCCCCCGAGGTGCTGGAGGGCGACGACGGCGAGACCCTGGTGCTGGTCTTCACCGTCAGCCGCAGCGGCGGCACCGGCGCCAGCCAGGTGCAGTGGAACCTCGATGGCCTGGACCCGGCCCTGTTCGGCGGCAACCTGCCCGGCGGCCTGCTGGCCTTCGCCGAAGGGCAGATGACCCAGGAGATCCGCATCGAGGTGCCTGGCGACTACTTCGCCCAGGGCGACCGCACCGCCACCGTGACCCTCAGCGGCCCCAGCGCCGGCAGCCAGCTCGGCGGCCAGGCCAGCGCCAGCACCCAGATCCTCGACAACGAAGCCACCGTCAGCGTCGTCGCCACCCGCCTGCAGGTGCTCGAAGGCGACGAGGGCGACCAGCAGTTGCTGACCTTCGTCGTCACCCGTGACAACGGCCGTGCCGCCGCTACCGTCGATTGGAGCGCCAGCGGTCTGGACGCGGCCGACATCGGCGGCCCGCTGCCCTCCGGCAGCCTGGTCTTCGGCGTCGGCGAGGTGAGTAAGACCATTACCATCCCGCTGCTGGGCGACCGCGTGGTCGAGCCCAGCGAAGTGCTCACGGTCACCCTGGGCAACCCCAGCGCCAACCTCATCATCGGCACCGCCAGCGCCAGTACCACCGTGGTCAACGACGACGGCCTGGTGTCCATCCGCGCCAACCAGGCCCAGGTCACCGAGGGCGACAGCGGCACCACCACCACCGTCAGCTTCACCGTCACCCGTACCGACGCCCAGAGCAGCGGCTCGGTGCGCTGGTCGGTCAGCGGCGTCGATGCCGACGACCTGGTCGAAGGCATCAGCGGCGGCACCCTGGAGTTCGCCGCCGGCGAGACCAGCCGCGAGATCGTCCTCACCGTGCGCGGCGACCGCGATGTGGAGGATGACGAAACCCTCACCGTCAGCCTGCAGAGCGACCAGAGTAACCTGCGGGTTTCCGGCGGCAGCGCCAGCACCCAGCTCGTCAACGACGACACCGGCGTCAGCCTGCGCGGCGTGACCATGGACGTGGTCGAGGGCGGCCAGGGCCAGCAGACCGCGATCACCTTCCTGGTGACCCGCTCCGAGCTGCTGGGCCAGGACCTCACCATCGACTGGCGCTTCGTGCGGGTCGGCGCCCACGCCGCCGACGCCAACGACTTCATCGCCGGGCAGAACCAGCTGGGCATGGCCGACGGCATGCCCAGCGGCAGCGTCACCTTCGCCGCCAACGAGACCCAGAAGCTGGTCACCGTCTGGGTCAAGGGCGACAACCTGGCGGAAACCGACGAGACCTTCGGCATCGTGCTGCACAACCCGCCGGCCGGCGTGCAGGTCATCAACGGCGAGGCCTACGGCACCATCCGTACCGACGAATCCACCTACAGCATCGAGGCGCTGACCGCGTCCACCACCGAGGGCAACGGCACCGGTGGCGTGCAGGCCTTCGTCATCACCCGCACCGGCAACACCAGTGGCGCCGGGCAGATCGGCTACCAGATCGCCGGCTACGGCGAGCTGCCGGCCGACGTCAACGACTTCGCCGCCGACCAGCCCATGAGCGGCGTGGTGCAGTTCGCCGCCGGCGAGAGCAGTAAGGTCATCTACGTGCGCCTCAACGGCGACAGCCTGATCGAGGGCACCGAGAGCTACACCGTGGCCCTGCAGGCCCAGGACGCCAACAGCCAGATCGACGTCGGCGCGGCCCTGGCCAGCATCGACCCGGACGACCAGGCGGTGTCCATCACCGCGCGCAGCGCCAACGTCCGCGAGGGCACCAGCGCGGCGCCGGTACTGGAATTCGTGGTCACCCGCAGCGGCGAGCTGTCGCTGCCGGGCACCGTGCAGTGGCAGGTGCAGGGCTACGGCAACAACCCGGTGGACGCCGCTGACTTCGGCGGCACCCTGCCGTCCGGCACCATCGAGTTCGCCGCCGGCCAGAGCAGCGCGGTGATCCGCTTCAGCCCCAGCCCGGACAGCCACTACGAACCCACCGAGGGCCTGCAGGTGGTGATCGCCACCAGCACCCCGGGCATGACCGTGGTCCAGGACCGTGCCACCGGCAGCCTGATCAACGACGACGCGCGCCTGACCCTCGACGGCAGCGGCCTGACCGCCGCCGAAGGCAACAGCGACACCCCGCGCCAGCTCAACTTCACCGTGCAGCGCCAGGGCGACCTGACCCAGAGCGTCAGCGTCGACTGGCGCGTGGTGTTCGGCAACGACGCCGACTCCGCCAGCCTCGCCGACTTCCTCTCCGGCACCGCCTTCAGCGGCACCCTGGAGTTCGGCCGCGGCGTGCAGAGCCTGGTGGTGACCCTGCCGCTGTCCCCGGACAATGTGCTGGAGGCCAACGAAACCTTCCAGGTGGTGCTGAGCAACCCCAGTGCCGGCGCCGAAATTTCCGTCGGCCAGGCCACCGGGGTGATCCGCAACGACGACGTGGTGTTCAACCTGTTGTCCCAGGCCGACAGCTTCGAGGGCAGCGGCGGCACCCGTGAGCTGCGCTACGTGGTCGAGCGCAGCGGCGACCTCGCCGGCAGCGACAGCATCACCTGGAGCCTCGCCCCCGGCGCCATCAACGGCGTGGACGGCAGCGACTTCGTCGGCGGCGTGCTGCCCAGCGGTCTACCCTGGTCCTTCGCCGCGGGCGTCGACTCGTCTAGGACGATCGTCCTGCACGATCGGCCCCGACTCGCA
>BATO01000016.1 GCA_000474255.1 Aquipseudomonas alcaligenes MRY13-0052 | reverse complement strand
CCCCTCCATACGGGTCTGGCTGAAGCCAGACTTCCCTCGCTCCATCATCGTTCCAGGGGCACGCCGCGAAGGGCCATCCCTGGCCCATCGCGGCTCTCGCGACATCCATGTCGCTCAACCCCTTACACGACGATTCGCTCGGCCTACTGGGAAGGGGCGTTTGGCGGCTGCTCCAGCTTTATTCACCCAGATATCTATTGATGTGCGCATCACATTCGGTACGCGCTGCGTTGCAGCGGCCGCGCTCGTAGGATGGCGTAGAGCGGAGCGAAACCCATGCTGTGGAGGTGGCATAGGTCCATAAATGCCCGAAAACCAACGTGCTTAAGCGGTTGCTTAAAGACTGCAACACACAACGCAAACAGAGCGTCTTTATTCGACGTGGCGTTGCTCATCCGGGCGCGGGTGGCTGCGGCGCCAGTCGCTGATCTGGATGACGTTGCCTTCCGAGGCCGCTGGCGGCTCGAAGGGGTGGGCATCCAGTTCGATACGGCCGCCGTGGCTGCCGAACATCTGGATGGTGCCGGTGAGGCGCTGCTCGCCGGTGACGGTGAACTCGAAGCCGTAGATGCGCGCCAGGCGGCGGTTGCCCCGGGCATCGCGGACCACGGTGAGGCGCTGCAGGGCGACGTTGCCGTCCAGCAGTTCGATGTCGAAACGCGAGCAGTGCTGCTTGACCAGCGCCAGTGCGCGCTCGCGAATGCCGTGGCCACGCCAGAGCCAGGCGGCACCGGCGGCGAAGAGCATAAACAGGAATACATCGCCCAGACTGATCATGATCACTCCCCTGGAATACCCAGAAGCTTAACCCATCCGCAGCGATTTCAGAGGGCCAGTTCGACGCGGTTGCGGCCATGTTGCTTGGCGCGATAAAGCGCCGTATCGGCAGCCTCCTGCAGCAGGTGCAGGTCCGCGTTCGGCGGGCTGGCGGCCAGGCCGATGCTGACGCTCACGCGCAGGGAAATGCCATTGGCATCCACTCGCAATTGCTCCACCGATTCGCGCAGGCGCTCGAGAAAATTGCGGGCGGCGTCGGGAGTGGTATCGGGCAGCAGGAAGACGAACTCCTCACCGCCGAAGCGGGCGAACAGGTCAGTACTGCGGGCTTCGTGTTGGCACAGCCTGCTGAATTCGCAGAGCACCTGGTCGCCGCTGCCGTGGCCGTGGGCATCGTTGATGCGCTTGAAATGGTCGAGGTCGAGCATCGCCAGGCACAAGGTCTGGCCCTGGCGCCGCGCGCGCTGCAACTCGTGCTCGGCGCGGGCGTAGAAGGCCCGGCGGTTGAGGGCGCCGGTCAGCGGGTCGGTGGTGGCCTGCAGGCGCAGGCGTTCTTCCAGGGCCTTGCGGTGGCTGACATCACGGACTTCCAGCAACTGCTGGCCGGCGCCATCGAGGTGGGTGACCGAGAGCTCGGCCGGGAAGGTCGAACCATCGCGGCGCAGGGCGGTGACGTCGGCGGGGGTGCCGTCGGCCTGGGTGAGCAACGGGCCGATGCGCGCGCGCTCGGCATCGACGAACAGCTGCTCGGGCGTCTGCTGCAGCAGGCCTTCGCGGGACTGGCCGAAGAGCGCGTCGAGCGTCGGGTTGCTGTCCTGGATGCGCCCGTCCTGCAGCACCAGCATGCCGCAGCTGGTGACGTTCATCAGGCGTTCGAAGCGCTGGGCACTGGCCTCCGCCTGGCGGGCGTTGCGTTGGCTGTCGAGGAGGATGCGGCGCATGGTCATCAGCGCCAGGCCGACCAGGGCGATGACCCAGAGCGGAATGGCGAAGTTGTACGGAAGCAGGTACGCCATGGAGCGGGTGACGTCGGGATGCTCGATGGCGTTGAGCCAATCGTGCACGGCGATGCCGCCGCGCAGCAGGGTGACCAGGGCATAGCCGAGCAGGACGATGCCGACGCAACGGCAGACGACGCGCAGTTCCGCGTCGCGTGGGTGGCGCAACAGGGCGCTGGCGGCCTGCAGCGGCAGCAACCCGCCGATGCCGGCGTAGATGGCGATCAGCAGCTCGCTGTTCAGCGGCGCCACCCACCAGTGCCAGCTGTTGGCCGCGGCCATCAGGCCGGCGCTCACCGGCACCGTCCACCAGGGCAGCGGGCGATCGAGGAAACGGAACACGCCGAGCATCAGCACCGCCTCGCCTGCCAGCTGGGTGGCGTTGCCGAATACGTTGAGCGGGCGGTTGCCGGTGGCGACGAAGACGAAGAAGGAGAAGATGCCGAGAATCAGCAGCCAGGCGCCGGCCATCCAGAAGCCCGGGCCACGGTAGGGGCGGGAGAAATACCACAGGCCGGTACAGGCCACGGCACTGGCGAGCATCAGGTTGAGTCCCAGCAGCATCGGCGAAAAATACAGGGATTCCATGATGGCTCTGACGGCGGAGGATGGGAGAATCTTGCCATTATGGTAGTGAACCTGTCGTTGCACGTCAGGCCGCCTTTCTTCCCGTCGAGACCAGGGTTTATTCAATGTCACGAACGCCCCACCTTCTCAGCATCCAGTCCCATGTGGTCTTCGGCCATGCCGGCAACCGCGCCGCGGTGTTTCCCGTGGAGCGCCTCGGGGTCAATGTCTGGCCGCTGAACACCGTGCAGTTCTCCAACCACACCCAGTACGGGCAGTGGACGGGCGAGGTGCTGTCGCCGAACCAGGTGCCGGTGCTGGTGGAGGGCATCGCCGCCATCGGCGAGCTGGGCAATTGCGACGCGGTACTTTCGGGCTACCTCGGCAGCGCCGCCCAGGGCCGCGAGATCCTCGAGGTGGTGGCGCGCATCAAGCAGGCCAACCCACGGGCGCTGTACCTCTGCGACCCAGTGATGGGCCACCCGGAGAAGGGCTGCATCGTGGCGCCGGAAGTCAGCACCTTCCTCCTCGAGGAAGCCGCCGCCGTGGCCGACCTGCTGTGCCCCAACCAGCTGGAGCTGAACAGCTTCGCCTGCCGCCGCCCCACCTCCCTGGAGGATTGCGTGGGCATGGCCCGGGCCCTGCTGGAGCGTGGGCCGAAGGCGATCCTGGTCAAGCACCTGGATTACCCCGGCCGCGCCGCCGAAGACTTCGAAATGCTGCTGGTCAGCGCCGAAGGCACCTGGCACCTGCGCCGCCCATTGCTGGCCTTCCCGCGCCAGCCGGTGGGCGTGGGCGACCTCACCTCCGGGGTGTTCCTGGCGCGCCTGCTGCTGGGCAACGACCTGATCGAGGCCTTCGAATTCAGTGCCGCCGCCGTGCATGAAGTGCTGCTGGAGACCCAGGCCTGTGGCAGCTACGAACTGGAGCTGGTGCGCGCCCAGGACCGCCTCGTCCACCCCCGGGTGAAGTTCGAGGCGCGGCGCCTGGGCTGACCGGGCACCACGGGAATTTGCCGCCGCGCACTGCGGCCTTGTGACTCAGCCGCTATGCTTCAACCCATGGCGGTGCGCGGCTAGCATTGCACCCGTTCCAATCCCCTGTCCCGGACGGCACCTTGGCTCGACACACGACAAACCGCAGCGGCGCCTGGCTTGGCCTTCTGGCCATGCTGCTGGTGTTCGCCGGTCCGTTGCTGTCCCAGGCGCGCAGCCTGGATCGCCAGGGCGTGCCGGACTGGATGGGCGAGCTGGCCTGTTCCGCCGAGCAAGGCACCGCGCAAAAGGCGCCGGGCCAGCCCGGCCACGAGGCGGCCTGGGCCAAGTGCGGCTACTGCACCCTGCTGCTCAATTGCCCGGCGCTGAGCTCCGCCCCGCTGATCGCTTCCACCCTGCTGGATGCCGTCCGCGCGCCGCGCCTGGTGCCAGTCGCCTCGGGCCACGCCGGCTCGGCCATCTTCCCCGGCTCCCGTTCCCGCGCACCGCCCGCATCCCTCGCCTGATCCACCCCTCGCGTCATCCCTCCGTGCCCCAATGGGCGAGGAGGCTGACGACAAGCCTCCATTGCGCCAGCCACCGCGCTGCGCGTGAACCCAGAGAGGCGCTTTCCAGGCGAGCACGACCATGAGCAAACCGGCTGTTTCGTTCTACAACCTGGCGTGGCGCTGGCATTTCTATGCCGGCCTCTTCGTCATTCCCTTCATGATCCTGCTGTCCATCACCGGCAGCATCTACCTGTTCAAGCCGCAGCTCGATGAGCTGATGTACGCCGACCTGCTGCGGGTCGCCCCCGGGCACCACGCGCTTGACGCCGACGCCCAGTTGCAGCGGGTGCGCGAGGCTTATCCACAGGCCAGCGTCAGCCAGTACCTGCCGCCGGTGGATGCCGGGCACAGTGCCCAGTTCGTCATCGCTGACGGTGGCCGCACCCTCAACCTGTTCCTCGACCCCTACAGCGGCAAGGTGCTGGGCACCCAGGACGCCTTCTGGAACCTGCAGGCGGCGACCCGCGCCCTGCACGGCGAGCTGATGATCGGCACGGTCGGCGACCGGCTGATCGAACTGGCTGCCGGCTGGGGCATCGTCCTGGTGGTGTCCGGGCTCTATCTCTGGTGGCCAAGGGGGCGCTCCGGCGCCGGGGTGCTGTGGCCGCGCCTGTCCGCACGTGGGCGCCTGTTCTGGCGCGACCTGCACGGCGTCACCGGCTTCTGGGGCAGCCTGCTGCTGCTGTTCATGCTGCTCACCGGCATGACCTGGACCGGCTTCTGGGGCGCGAGCTTCGCCGATGTGTGGAACCGCTTCCCCGCCGCCATGTGGAACGAGGTGCCGAAGTCCGGCGAGCTGGCGCGCAGCCTCAACAGCGCCAGCGACCAGAGCGTGCCCTGGGCGGCGGAAACCACGCCGCTGCCGGAGTCCGACGCCCACGCCGCCCACCGCGCCCATGCCGGGCATGACAGGGCACCGGCCAGCGAGGCGCCGAGCATCCCGCTGCAGCAGGTGGTGGACACCGCCCGCGAGCGCGGCGTGGTGCCCGGCTACGGCATCACCCTGCCGACCACGCCCACGGGCGTCTTCAGCATCGCCGTGTTCGCCGCCGACCCGCGCCAGGACGCGACCTTGCACCTCGACCGCTACAGCGGCAAGGTGCTGGCCGATGTGCGCTGGAAGGACTATGGCCTGGTGGCCAAGAGCGTGGAGATGGGGGTGATGCTGCACGAGGGCCGCTTCTTCGGCCTGGCCAACCAGCTGCTGATGTTCGCCGTGTGCCTGATGATCCTGCTCAGCGCGGTCAGCGGCCTGGTGCTGTGGTGGAAGCGTCGGCCCAGCGGCCGCCTCGGCGTGCCGCCGCTGCCCCATGGCCTGCCCCTGTGGCGCGGCGCGGTGGTGATCATGCTGGTGCTGGGGGTGGCATTTCCCTTGGTGGGCCTGTCGCTGGTGCTGGTCTGGGTCCTGGACCGGCTGGTGCTGTCGCGCTTCGGCGGCGACCGGGTGATGGCGGGCTGAACCTGCCACGGTTTTTTATCGGCGCTCGCCTGGTGGGCGCCCAATCTGCTTATCGATGGATGGAGTTGAACATGCGCAAGACACTGCTGACCCTGATCGCCCTGGTGGGCTTCGTTCCCTTCGCCCAGGCCCATGAGTACGAACTGGGCAAGCTGCACATCGAACACCCCTGGGCCCTGGAAGTGCCGCCGGTTTCGCCCAACGGCGCGGCCTACCTGGTGGTGCACAACGGCGGCGACACGCCTGACCGCCTGCTGGGCGCCGACACCCCGAGCGCGGCCAAGGCCGAGATCCACGAGCACGCCCACGTCAACGGCATGATGAAGATGCAGCAGGTGCAGGGCGGCCTGGCCATCCCCGCCGGCGGCGAGGCGCGCCTGGAGCAGGGGGGCTACCACCTGATGCTGTTCGGCCTGAAGCAGCCGCTGAAGGATGGCGAGCGCTTCCCGCTGACCCTGCACTTCGAGAAGGCCGGCGACCTGCAGGTGGAGATCGCCGTACAGAAGGAGGCGCCCGCCAAGGCCGACGGGCAGATGCAGCACATGGAGCACATGGACCACGGCGCGCACCAGGGCGCCGAGTGACGGCTCGCGCCGCCGTCGTCAGGCCGCTGCCGGTGCGTCCGGTGCGGCCTGGTCGTCGGCGACGCGATTGATCATGGCGCGGGCGATCTCGCGCTCGCCCATGATCACCAGGTCTGCCCCGTTCTGCTCCAGGTGCTCCACCTCGGCGTCGAAGTGGGCGCGGGCGATGATGGTCAGCTGCGGGTTCACCGCGCGGGCCTGCTGGGCGATCTGCCCGGCCTCGAAGCCATTGGGGATCGCCAGCAGCAGCCAGCGCGCCCGCGCCAGCTGCGCCAGTTCCAGCACCTCGGGCCGTGCCGCGTTGCCCAGCACCGCGCTGATGCCCGACTCGCGCAGTTCATCCAGCCCCGCACGGCTGTCCTCGATCACCACCAGCGGCGTGCCCGCCTCGCGCAGGCGCAGGGCGATCTTGCGACCTACACGGCCGTAGCCGATGAGGATGGCGTGGTCGTGTTCCTCGATGGCGGGTGGCACGTCCTCGGCGGGCGCCTGCTCCGGCGGCAGCTCCGCCGCCTTGCGGTCCTGGCGCGCCTGCCAGCGGCCGATGGCGATGAACAGCAGCGGGTTGACCAGGATCGACAGGATGGCGCCAGCCAGCAACAGGTCGCGGCCGGTCTGCGGCATCAGCTCCAGGTCCAGCCCCAGGCCGATGAGGATGAAGCTGAATTCGCCGATCTGCGCCAGGCTGGCGGAGATGGTCAGGGCGGTGCTCTTGGGATGGCCGAAGGCGCGCACGATCACATAGGCCGCCACCGATTTGCCGAGCACGATCACCAGGAAGGTGGCCAGCACCGGCAGCGGTTCGTGGATCAGGATCAGCGGGTTGAAGAGCATGCCCACCGAGACGAAGAACAGCACCGCGAAGGCATCGCGCAGGGGCAGGGTCTTCTCGGCGGCGTCATGGCTCAGCTCCGATTCGTTGAGCACCATGCCGGCGAAGAAGGCGCCCAGGGCGAAGGACACGTCGAAGAGGATCGCCGAGCCGTAGGCGATGCCCATGGCGATGGCCAGCACGGCGAGGGTGAACAGCTCCCGCGAGCCGGTGCCGGCGACCTTGGCCAGCACCCAGGGAATCAGGCGGCGGCCCACCACCAGCATCAGCACCACGAAGGCGGTGACCTTGCCCAGGGTCAGCAGCAGCTCGACGCCGAGGCTGAGCTCGCCACCGCCGTGGGCCTTGCCGCCGAGCATGCCGGAGAGCGCCGGCAGCAGCACCAGGGTCAGCACCATCACCAGGTCTTCGACGATCAGCCAGCCCACGGCGATGCGGCCGCGCTGGGTGTCCAGCAGCTGGCGCTCCTCCAGGGCCCGCAGCAGCACCACGGTGCTGGCCACCGACAGCGCCAGGCCGAACACCAAGCCGCCGCCCAGGGGCCAGCCGAGGCCCCAGGCCAGGCCCATGCCCAGCAGGGTGGCGACGGCGATCTGCACCACGGCACCGGGGATGGCGATGTTCTTCACCGACATCAGGTCCTTGAGGGAGAAGTGCAGGCCCACGCCGAACATCAGCAGGATCACCCCCAGCTCGGCGATCTCCTGGGACAGCGCCTGGTCGGCGACGAAGCCCGGGGTGAAGGGGCCGGCCAGCACGCCGGCCAGCAGGTAGCCCACCAGCGGCGAGATGCGCAGGCGGTTGGCCAGGCTGCCGAGCAGGAAGGCCAGCACCAGACCGGCGGAGAGGGTGGCGATCAGCGGTGTGTGGTGGGGCATGCGGCGGCTCCTTGCACGCAGGGAACGACCCGACCGCAACGGCGACTCGCGGCGCTGCGGGGAGAGGTTCGAAGGTGTTCACGGGGCCTGGCCCGTGGCGAACGCGGCTGCCGCCGCGTGCGCCAGGTTACCCGTTGACTGACGTTGTTTGTATGAAAAGTCCGTCAGATTATTTTTCAGGATGTAGCGGCGGGCTCGCTGCCGTTCTCCCGCAGTTCGCGGTAGCGGCGCTCCATTTCCTGGCGGATCTGCCGGCGTTGATGGCCCTGGACGAAACGGCGCTTCTCCTCGGCGGTCTGCGGCTGGCGGGGCGGCACCGGGGCCGCCTTGCGGTCGTCGTCCAGCGCCACCATGGTGAAGAAGCAGCTGTTGGTGTGGCGCACCGAGCGTTCGCGGATGTTCTCGGTGACCAACTTGATGCCGATCTCCATGGAGGTGGTGCCGGTGTAGTTCACCGAGGCGAGGAAGGTCACCAGCTCGCCCACGTGCACCGGCTCGCGGAACACCACCTGGTCCACCGAGAGGGTCACCACGTAGCGCCCGGCATAGCGGCTGGCGCAGGCGTAGGCGACTTCGTCGAGGTACTTGAGCAGGGTGCCGCCGTGGACGTTGCCGGAGAAGTTGGCCATGTCCGGGGTCATGAGGACGGTCATCGTCAGTTGCGCGTTGCCGGGTTCCATGGAGGGGCTCTGTCTCGGGGCTGGGAAGTGAAACTGTAGACGCAGCGAGACAGGGACGGAGCACAGCGACAGCGCCTGTGGATAAACACCCGGCCGCACTCCGCCCCGTAGGATGGGTAGAGCTCCGCGAAACCCATGCTGCCCGCCCGACGCCGAAGCCATGCCGGTACTCGGAATTGATGGGTTTCGCTTCGCTCTACCCATCCTACGAATGACGAATGACGAATGACGGATTGCGGTTGGTGGAGGCGGGGCTGTGGACAAGTCGCTTATCCACAGCCCCTCGGCTCAGGCGTGGGTCAGGTACCAGCGCCAGTCCTGCTCGCCCACCTCGCTGACGAACTGGCGGAATTCCTCCCATTTGATGGCGAGGAAGATGTCGAGGAAGTCCTCGCCCAGGGCCTCCTTCGCCCAGGCCGAGCGCTCCAGGGTGCGCAGGGCGGTGAGCCAGTCGGTGGCCAGGGTTTCGCGGGCCTGCTCGTAGCCGTTGCCGGTGATGGCTTCGCCCGGGTCGATCTGCTCGCGGATGCCTTTATGGATGCCCGCCAGCAGCGCGGCGGCGGCCAGGTAGGGGTTGGCGTCGGCGCCGCAGATGCGGTGCTCGACGTGGCGGCTCTGGGCCGGGCCGCCGGGCACGCGGAAGGACACGGTGCGGTTGTTCACCCCCCAGCTCTTGGCCAGCGGCGCGTAGCTGTTGGCCTGGAAGCGCCGGTAGGAGTTGGCGTTGGGGCAGAAGATCGCCAGGGCGTCGTCGAGGGTCGCCATCATCCCGCCGATGGTGTGGCGCAGCAGCGGGGTGCCGTGCGGGTCTTCGCTGGCCATCAGGTTGTTGCCCGCCTCATCCGCCAGGCTGACGTGCAGGTGCATGCCGCTGCCGGCCAGGTCGCCGAAGGGCTTGGCCATGAAGCAGGCCACCAGCCCGTGCTTGTTGGCCACGCCCTTGACCAGGCGCTTGTAGCGCACGCCTTCGTCGATGGCCTGCAGCGCGTCGAAGCGGTGCTCCAGGGTCAGCTCCAGCTGGCCGGGGGCGTATTCGGAGATGGCGGTGCGCAGCGGCAGGCCCTGGGCCTCGCAGGCGGCGTAGAGGTCGTCGAGGAAGGGCTGCAGCTGCTCCAGCTCGTACACGCCATAGACCTGCGGCGCCTGCGGGCGCACGCCATTGGCTTGCAGCGCCGGCTGCGGGCGGCCGTTGGCGTCGCGGGCCTTGTCCAGCAGGTAGAACTCCAGCTCCACCGCCATCACCGGGTGGTAGCCGTCGGCCCTGAGCCGGTCGATGGCGCGGGCCAGCACATGGCGCGGGTCGCCAGGGGTGGCCGGCAGGCCCTGGGTCGGGTGCATGCTGACCTGCACCTGGGCGGTGGGGCTGCTGCGCCAGGTTTGCAGGGCCAGGGAGCCGGGCACCGGGTAGGTCCAGCAGTCGGCGTCGGCCACTTCCCAGACCAGGCCGCTGGCTTCCACATCCTCGCCCTGGATGGTCAGCGAGAGGATGGAGCTGGGCAGCGGGCGGCCGTTCTCGTAGATGGCCAGCAGCTCGTCGCGGTGCAGCAGCTTGCCGCGCGGGATGCCGTTGGCGTCGATCAGCATCAGCTCGATGCTGCGCACCTCGGGGTGGCGTGCGAGGAAGTCACGGGCTTCCTGGGGTTCGGCGAATCGCATGGGGGTTCTCGCGTTCAGAGTCGGGCGCCGGGAATGGCCAGGAGTTCGGCCAGGGCCTGGTCGAGGGTGGCGATCAGGCGGTCGACATCGGCTTCGGTGGTGGCCGGGCAGCACAGGGTCATGTTGTGGAACGGGGTGATGAGGATGCCGCGGTTGATCAGGTAGAGGTGCAGGGCCATCTGCAGGCTGTCGTGGAAGGCCGCTTCGGCCTCGGCACCGGTGCGCGGCGAGGTGGCGCAGAACTGGAACTCGCAGCGGGCGCCCAGCTCGGTCACCGACCAGGCCAGGCCGTGCTTGTGGATAAGTACACGGAAGCCTTTGGCCAGGCGCGCCGCCAGGGGCAACATGTGGGCGTAGGCGGCCGGGGTCATCACCTGTTCCAGGTTGGCGCGCATGCAGTGCATGGCCAGGGCATTGGCCGAAAGGGTGGTGCCCATGCCGCTGTGGCCGTGGCCGCCGGATTGCTCGCTGGCGTGCTTGCGGGCCAGCTTCATGGCCTGGGCCATTTCGGCGGTGCAGCCGTAGACGGAGCAGGGCACGCCGCCGGCGATGGGCTTGCCGAGGGTGATGAAGTCCGGCTGCAGGTTCCAGGCGCGGGTGCAGCCGCCGGGGCCGGTGGAGATGGTGTGGGTCTCGTCGATGATCAGCAGGGTGCCGTGGCGGCGGGTCAGCTCGCGGAGCTTCTCCAGGTAGCCGGCATCGGGCAGGACCATGCCGATGTTGGTCATCGCCGGTTCGCAGAGCACGGCGGCGACGTCGTTCTGCGCCAGGGCCTTTTCCAGCGCCTCGAGATCGTTGAAGGGCACGGCGCGGCTGGTCTTGGCCAGGTTGCGTGCCTGGCCGATCAGGCCGCTGCGGTGCACGGTGCGGCCGTCGCGGTGGCGCACCATGACGTCGTCGACGGTGCCGTGGTAGCAGCCGTCGAACACCAGCAGCACCTTGCGCCCGGTGATGGCGCGCACCCAGCGGATGACGAAGCGGTTGGCGTCGGTGGCGGTGGTCGCCACCTGCCAGTAGGGCAGGCCGAAGCGCTCGGCCAGCAGCTCGCCGGCGACCACGGCGTCTTCGCCCGGGAGCATGGTGGTCAGGCCGCGCGCGCCCTGTTCGGCGATGGCGCGGGCGATGGGTTCGGGGGAGTGGCCGAACATGCTGCCGGTGTCGCCCAGGCAGAAGTCCACGTACTCGTGGCCGTCGACGTCGTGGAAACGCGCGCCCTGGGCACGCTCGACGAACAGCGGGCAGGGGGTCGACCAGTCGCTCATCCAGTGCATCGGCACGCCGCCGAACAGCGATTGGCGGGCGCGCTCGGCGAGCGCCAGGGATTTGGGGTTGTGGGCGATGAAACGGGCACGCTCGGCGGCGGCGAAGGTTTCAACGGCGGATTCTGCGATGCCACTGGCGGTCATGCTTGAACACCTCGTTCGAATTTCCGCACATCCTGTTTTGTGATCACAGATATGTCAATAGCTGGACTGTTTCCAGCAAAAGCTTATGATCGAACTGCTTTTGTGATCACATAAAGCAGAGGCCATCCGGCCTCGTCCGGCGCTGCCTGGCACCGCCACGAGCGACTTATCCACAAGCGGGCGCTTATCCCGAGCCGCCCGCGCCACGAGGTTCTACCCATGCGCAATTGCAGCCTTACCCTCGCCCAGCTGCCGGCTCCACCGGCCATCCAGGAGTGACCCATGGCCGATAACCTGCAGGAACAGCTTTATCTACGAATACGTGAAGGCTTGCTGGCGGGGCGTTTCCAGCCCGGCGAGCGCCTCAAGATCCGCGACCTCGCCGCCGAATGGGGCACCAGTCCGATGCCGGTGCGTGCGGCGCTGCAACGCCTGGTGGCCGAAGGCGCCCTGGAAGGCGAGCCGCAGCGCTCCCTGCGGGTGCCGATCATGACCCGCGAGCGCTTCCAGCAGATCTTCCTGGTGCGCCTGTCCCTCGAGGGGCTGGCCGTGGAGACCGCCACGCCGCGGCTCACCGCGGAGGACATCGAGCAGTTGCGACGCTGCGTCGAGAACATGGAGCGCGCCCTGGAACAGCGTGACGTGCAGGGTTACCTGGACGACAACAGCCTGTTCCACATGACCCTCTACCGCGCCTGCGCCAACCCCACGCTGCTGCGCATGATCGAGTCGCTGTGGCTGCAGGTGGGCCCCTTCTTCAACCAGCTGTTCACCGAGGCCGACCTGTCCCTGCGCCTCAACGATTTCCACGAGGACGCCTTCAAGGCGGTGCTCGCCGGCGACGCCAAGGGCGCCCGGGCGGCCATCGAGCAGGACATGACCTACTTCGGCAATTTCCTCATGAACCTGCTGGAGCTGGAGACCGCCCAGGCGAAGAACGGCAGCTGACGAGCAAAGCTGTTTCGGTTTGTTTCGCCGAAAAAGACGCTGCAATGCCCGGTGTTACTCTGCCGAAAGTTCTGACTAGGAACTTCCCTAATTCATACAGGGGCTCCCAAGGAGCCAAGCGAGCAACCCCGGGCGCGGCATTGTCCAGCGCACTGACCAGCGAAAAGGAGCCGGTGCGCCATGCATGCCATCAGTTTCATCCAGGACATGGCGGTGATCATGCTGGTGGCCGGCCTGGTCACCATCCTCTGCCACCGCTTCAAGCAACCGGTGGTGCTGGGCTACATCATCGCCGGCTTCCTCATCGGCCCGCACACGCCGCCCTTCGCCCTTATCCACGAAGAAGAGACCATCAAGATCCTCGCCGAGCTGGGGGTGATCTTCCTGATGTTCTGCCTGGGTCTGGAGTTCAGCCTGCGCAAGCTGTTCAAGGTGGGCGCCACGGCCTTCATCGCCGCCTTCCTGGAAATCGTGCTGATGATCTGGATCGGCTACGAGATCGGCGCCTTCTTCGGCTGGAGCACCATGGATTCGCTGTTCCTCGGCGCCATCCTGGCCATCTCCTCCACCACCATCATCATCAAGGCGCTCAGCGACCTGAAGATGAAGAACGAGCGCTTCGCCCAACTGATCTTCGGCGTGCTGATAGTCGAGGACATCCTCGGCATCGGCATCATCGCGCTGCTGTCGGGCATCGCCCTGTCCGGCTCGGTGGAGACCGGCCAGGTGTTCGCCACGGTGGGCAAGCTCAGCCTGTTCATGGTCGTCGCGCTGGTCATCGGCATCCTGCTGGTGCCGCGCCTGCTGGCCTACGTGGCGAAGTTCGAGAGCAACGAGATGCTGCTGGTGACGGTGCTGGGGCTGTGCTTCGGCTTCTGCCTGCTGGTGGTGAAGCTGGAATACAGCATGGTGCTGGGCGCCTTCCTGATCGGCGCGATCATCGCCGAGTCGCGCCAGCTGGCGCAGATCGAGCGGCTGGTGGAGCCGGTGCGCGACATGTTCAGCGCCATCTTCTTCGTCGCCATCGGCCTGATGATCGACCCGGCGATCCTGGTGGAATACGCCTGGCCCATCGCGGTCATCACCGTCGCCGTGGTGCTGGGCAAGATGGTCTCCTGCGGCATCGGCGCCTTCATCGCCGGCAATGACGGGCGCACCTCGCTGCGGGTCGGCATGGGCCTTTCGCAGATCGGCGAGTTCTCCTTCATCATTGCCGCGCTGGGCATGACCCTGCAGGTCACCAGCGACTTCCTCTACCCCGTGGCGGTGGCGGTCTCGGCCATCACCACGCTGCTCACGCCCTACCTGATCCGCTCCGCCGACCCGCTATCGCAGAAGCTCGCCGGCATCGTGCCTTCGCGAATCGCCCGGGTGTTCAACCTCTACGGCGACTGGCTGCGCAGCATCCAGCCCCAGGGCCAGGGCGCGGTGCTGGCGGGGATGATCCGCAAGATCCTCCTGCAGGTGGGGGTGAACATCGCGCTGGTGGTGGCGATCTTCCTTTCCGGCGCCTATTTCGCCGGCACCCTGGCCGGCTACCTGAGCGACTGGGTGGGCCAGGCGAACCTGCAGAAGGGCCTGGTCTGGGGCGCCGCGCTGCTGCTCTCGCTGCCCTTCCTGATCGCCGCGTACCGCAAGCTCAAGGCGCTGTCGATGCTGCTGGCGGAAATGGGCGTGACCCCGGAGAAGGCCGGGCGCCACACCGCGCGGGTGCGCAAGGTGATCGCCGAGGTGATCCCGGCGCTGTCGCTGGGGGTGATCATGCTGCTGCTCATGGCGCTGTCGGCGAGCATCCTGCCGACCCTGGAGCTGCTGGTGCTGATCGCGCTGCTGGCGGCCGGGGTGATCGCGCTGCTGTGGCGCTGGCTGATCCGCGTGCATTCACGCATGCAGATCGCGCTGATGGAGACCCTGGAGCAGAGCCAGGATCACCACCGCTAGCGGTTCAGCTCGCCAGCCACACGTCGCGGGCCCAATGCCAGACGGAGTCCCAGCTCTCGTCGGTCATGTCGCCCTCGTCGCCGGACCAGAGCAGCACTTCGCCCTCCAGGTCGACCACGTAGTAGTCGCGGCCGTCCTGGCAGATCGGCACCAGGTCGCGGGGCACGCCCAGGTCCCAGGCCACCGAGGCCACTTCCGGCAGGTAGGTGTGGGATTGCGGGTCGGTCGCGGTCACCGGCTCCAGGCGGCCGTAGACCACATCGCTGACCTTGAGCAGGAACTCGCGCAGCTCGAAAGGCAGGTTGATCAGCAATTGCTCTTCGATCTCCACCAGCAGCTCGTCGTCCGGCAGCTCCAGCGGGACGGGGACGGGTTCGTTGAGTTCACGCAGCTGTTCGATGACTTCTTCCACGGCGACAGGCCCTCGTGCATTGGGATGCGCTTTATACAGTAGCTGGCACCCGGAAGAAAAAAACCGCAGGCGAACCGCTCGTCCGGTAGTGGTGCATTGCATACTGCCGCCTTCGCATTCACCACCACGGAGCCCCCAATGCCGATCGTCTGGAGCAGCAGCCATCACACCGAACTCGACAAGCAGGCGCTCTACGACATCCTCGCCCTGCGCACCCAGGTCTTCGTCGTCGAGCAGAAGTGCCCCTACCTGGAAGTGGACGGTCTGGACCTGGTAGGCGACAGCTGCCACCTCATGGCCCGCGACGGCGATGCGCTGGTGGCCTACCTGCGCCTGCTGGACCCGCAGCGCAACCAGGGCGACGTGGTGATCGGCCGCGTGGTGATCGCCGAAGCGGCGCGCGGCACCGGGCTGGGCCACCAGTTGATGGAGCGCGCCCTGGAAGACTGCCAGCGGCGCTGGCCGGGGTTGCCGGTGTACCTCTCGGCCCAGGCGCACCTGCAGAAGTACTACGGGCGCTACGGCTTCGTGCCGGTGACCGAGGTCTACCTGGAGGACGACATCCCCCATATCGGCATGCGCAAGGCGGCGGTCTGAAGGGGCACCGCGTTGCGGGGGTGACCGGGGCGAGTACCTGTAGGGGCGAATTCATTGGCTCTGTCTGCGTTAGCTGTTGTGGTTTTAATGCAAGCGCTCAAGCACGGCCATTTCCGGGCGTCCAAGGGTTTGTGCCACCGCCACCGCATGGGTTTCGCTGCGCTCTACACCATCCTACGAACGTGCGCTGGGTTACTGCGCACATCAATGTGAGGGTTCGAGCGAAGAAAGTTGGAGCAGCCGCCAACGCCCCTCCAGGAGGCCGAACGCAGTCGTTGCGCCGGGGGACGAGCGGCATGGATGCCGCGAGAGGCGCGCCAGGCCATGGATGGCCCATCGCGCCGGCCCCCAGAGCAACGATGGAGTGAGGGAACCCGACGCAGTCGGGCTGGATGATGGGGCAAGCCCTTTTGGTTCCTTTTAAGGCGATTGTTAAAAGGGACTCGCCCGGGGGGGCGAAATCAAAAGCACCAACAAAATTCGGCAATCAGCTGGGTCCAAATCTTCTAGCAACACTTAACGCAGACAGAGCCAATTCATTCGCCAAGGACCGCATGGCGGTCCCTGCTGTGGCACATGCAGGGTGTTTCCTGTGGCATCGCCTGGTGGATGAGAAGAGCGTCATCCACCCTACATGTCGATCAGCCCAGCGGCTGGTCGAACACACAAAAGAAAACCCCGGGCATGCCCGGGGTTTCTTCATTGCGCGAACGCTGATCAGTTCTGGCGGATGCCCGCCACCAGCCAGGGCTGGTCGTCGCCGTTGGCACGCTCCATGCGCCAGCTTTCGCTGAACACTTCGCCCTGGTCGAAGCGCGAGGTCTTCGACACGCCGTTGAAGGTCAGGGTGGCGACGGTCTTGTCGGCCAGTTCGTCGATGCCGTCCAGCTGCACCTGTAGGTTGTCGATGTAGGTGGACTGGAAGCCATCGCCCAGGCTGGCGCGCTCTTCCTTGAGGAAGCTGAGCATCTGCGGGGTGACGAACTCGGCGATCTTGTCCATCTCGGCCGCGTCCCAATGCTGCTGCAGGGACAGGAAGTGCTCACGGCCGGCTTCGATGAAGCGCTCTTCGTTGAACCAGCTCGGGGCGTTGAACGCACGCTGGGCCACCGCTGCCGGCGCGGCGCTGCCACCGAAGATCGGCGACGGCTGCTGCTGCGGCATTTCGCGCTGGAACGGGCCGCCGGCCATGGCGGGCTGATGGCCCTGCTGCTGGCGCTTGCGGGCGGCGATGAAGCGGAAGATGACGAAGGCGATCAGGGCGATGATCAGGAAGTCGAAGATCTGCATGCCCTGGAAGCCGTCACCCATGAACATGGAGGCGAGCAGGCCGCCGGCGGCGAGGCCGGCCAGCGGGCCGAGCCAGCGCGAAGCACCACTGGCGGCAGCGGGCTGACGGCCGGGGGCGGTCGGGGTGGCGGCAGGGGTATTGGGCTGCGCCTGGCGTGTCTGGTGGGTCGGCGCGGAGCCGAAGGTCTTGCCGCCGCCCATTCGCTTGGCGTTGGCATCCAGGCTGAGCGTCAGGCCGACGCATAGGGCCAGGGCAATACTGAGAAATCGGCGCATCACAGGCATCTCTTGGTTAAGGGTCCACGCGCGCCATGCTGCACAGTCGCGTTCGTGATGGCTAGCGGCAGAATGTATCGGGATTTTTTACGGCTGCGCTGCGGGCGTATGCCGCCGGGGCCGGCGTCCTTCCCGTGGGAGCGAATTCATTCGCGATGGTGCTACCGGCCCCCCTGAAGGCTATTCGGCGAGCGCTTCGCGGCTGAAGCCGCTCCCACGGTGAACCCCGGCCAACAACTTACCGTGCAGCACAGCCCGGACGGGCGCGCAGTTGGTGGTCGGCGCGCAGACGGATGGCGCCCTGGGCGCCGGACTGATAGTCGAAGTGGCGGGCGAACCAGGCGGCGGATTGCTCCAGCGTCGCGTTGACCGGTGGCAGGGTGAACTCCCAGTAGGGGTCGTCCTCCCGGCGGCATTTGGCGTTCAGTACCAGGCCCGGCAGGGGCGAGTCGTCGGCGTGGTCGCTGCCGAAGGTTCGCTGGCCAAGGGTGAGGCGGTCTGTCTCGCTGTCGCCATAGGCGTACAGCAGGGTTTCGCCGCGGATATCCAGCAGGCTCTCGCCGGCCTGCTCATAGGCGAAGGGAGCGAGGCGCACCAGCAGCCCTGGCTTGCGCAGGTAGACCCAGCCCGCGCGGCTGGCGTCGAAGGGGCTGGCGGGGTAGGGCAGGGTGTCCAGGTACTCGAGGCGCAGCTTGCCGCCGGCGTCGGTCGAGGCCCGCAGCAATTCATAGGCGCCGTCGCCACGGGTCTTCAGCAGGGCCTCGCCCTTGCCAGTGGGCAGTACTTCGCGGATCGCCAGGGCCTCGTCAAAGCCCCGGCTGCCGGCGATGTAGCGGTTCACCGTCGTGCCCTGGCGCAGTTGGTAGACCGTCTGCTCGATGGCCGTACCCTTGCCGCCCGGGCGATAGCCGTAGCGCACCTCTTCCAGCGCCCACTGCGTGCTGCCAGCCAGGGTGCGGGTGCGTGCCGGCAGCACGCAGCGTTGCTCGCGGAAGGTGCGGGGCACGCCCTTCAGTAGCTCGCCCAGGCACAGGTCATCGGTCGCCACGCTGGTGCTGGGGTAGGGCTCCTGGCCGGCGCGCAGCGGCGGGTTGGGGTTGCTGGCCTGGCATTGCTCGGGGATCAGGTCGAGGGTGTCGGCGAATTCTTCGATTTCCGGGCTGGAGGCGTCACCCATGGACTCCGGGGTACGCGGTTGCGGGCCGGCGTCCACCTCGCGCAGGGTCACGCCCCAGCGCACCGGGTCGGGTTGCGGCAGCTGCTGGGTCGGGCGCAGGCGCAAGGCCGGCTCGGGGGCGGTGAGCAGTTCCAGGTTGTGCTCGAGCCAGGCGGGGCCGTCCTGGAAGCGCAGGCGCTCGGGGGTGGAGGAGCCCAGCCCGGAATAGATCAGCGGGTGGCTGAACTCGAAGTCGGGCAGCACGAAGCAGGCGGGGTCCAGCTCCAGGCGGGCGACCTCGCGGCCACGCTGCATGTCCACCGCGCGGAAGGCCGGCGGGCGCTTGTTCCAGCCCGGGTCGGCGAGCACGGCCAGGTCGCCGCGCACATCCAGCAGCGCGCCGGGGCCTGCATCGACGATGCGCAGCGGTTGCAGTTGCACCAAGTACAGGCGGTCCGCGCCGCCCACGCTCACCCAGCCTTTGCGGCGGGCGTCGTTGAACCAGTTGTAGGGCAGGTCGCGCAGCAACACCTCGGCTTGCGGCTTGCCGCCGTTCTTGCGGTACAGGCGGGCCAGCTCGAAGTCCTGGCCGCTGCCACGGTTGAAGAGGATCAGCGCCTGGTCGGGGCCGCTCACGCGGGCGTCCCAGAGGGTCGGGTAGATGGGCTTGCCGTCGGTCGCCAGCAGCTGTGCGAGCGCCTTCATCGACAGGGTGCCGCCGTCCAGGCGCAGGGAGGTTTCGGTGCGCTCGCGGCGCTGCCCGGTGTTCCAGTCGCGGTAGCTGTCGGTGTCGCGCTTCACCTCGAAGCCGGGGGCGGCCTCGATGCTGGTGGCGATGATCAGGCTGAGCAGCAGCAGGGGAAGGCGCACGTCCGTGTTTCCGCAAGGAGGATGGGAGCGGCCATCCTGCCGTGCCTGTGGATAACTGCCAAGGGGCGCTACGCCGGGCCCCGCCATGACGACGGGGCCCGGGAAGGCATCAGAGGGGTTCGAGCTTGGCGTAGGCGAGCATCAGCCATTTGCTGCCTTCGCTCTCGAACACCACCTGGACCCGGGCCTGGGCGCCGGAGCCTTCGAAGTTGAGGATGGTGCCCTCGCCGAACAGCGAATGCTGCACGCGCTGGCCGAGGTTGAAGCCGGTCTGCGGCACTTCCGCGCCGGCGAACATCGAGCCGCTGCTGCGGTTGCTGCCTGCCACCGGACGGCTGACGCTGTTGCTCAGGCGCACTTCGCGGATCAGCTGCGGGGGGATTTCGCGGACGAAGCGCGAGACCTTGTTGTAGGTCTCGCTGCCGTACAGGCGGCGGGTTTCCGCGTAGGTCAGCACCAGGCGCTGCATGGCGCGGGTGACGCCGACATAGGCCAGGCGGCGCTCCTCTTCCAGGCGGCCGGATTCCTCCAGGCTCATCTTGTGGGGGAACAGGCCTTCTTCCATGCCCACCAGGAACACCAGGGGGAATTCCAGGCCCTTGGCGCTGTGCAGGGTCATCAGTTGCACGCTGTCTTCGAAGGCGTCGGCCTGGGTATCACCGGCCTCCAGCGAGGCGTGGCTGAGGAAGGCCTGCAGCGGGGTGAGTTCCTCGTCGTCTTCGTTGTTCTCGAAGGCGCGGGCGGCGCTGACCAGTTCCTCCAGGTTTTCCACCCGGGCCTGGCCTTTCTCGCCTTTCTCTTCCTTGTGGTAGGTGATCAGCCCGGTCTGCTCGATGACGGTCTGGGTCATCAGGTGCAGGGGCATCTCCAGGACCTTGGCGGCGAGGTTCTCGATCAGCTCGATGAACACCGCCAGGGCGCCGGATGCGCGGCCCGGCAGGCCCTTGTTGGCCACCAGCAGGCGGATCGCCTCCCACATGGAGACGTCCTGGGCGCGGGCGAACTCGCGGATGCTTTCCACGGTCTTCTCGCCGATGCCGCGGGCGGGGACGTTGATCACCCGCTCCAGGGCGGCGTCGTTGCCACGGCCGTCGAGCAGGCGCAGGTAGGCCATGGCGTTCTTGATCTCGGCGCGTTCGAAGAAGCGCTGGCCGCCGTAGATGCGGTAGGGGATCTTCTCCCGCAGCAGGGCCTCTTCCAGCACCCGCGACTGGGCGTTGGAGCGGTAGAGGATGGCGATCTCGCTGCGCGCCATGCCGTCCTTCAGCGCGCTTTCGATGCTTTCCACCACGTAGCGGGCTTCGTCGTGCTCGTTGAAGGCGGCGTACAGGCCCAGGGGCTCGCCGTCCTCGCCGTCGGTCCACAGCTCCTTGCCCAGGCGCCCCTGGTTGTTGGCGATCAGGGCGTTGGCGGCCTTGAGGATGCCGGCGGTGGAGCGGTAGTTCTGCTCCAGGCGGATGGTTTCGGCGTCGGCGAAGTCGCTGGAGAATTGCTGGATGTTTTCGATACGGGCGCCGCGCCAGCCGTAGATGGACTGGTCGTCGTCGCCTACCACCATGAGGCTGTCGCCACCCTGGGCGAGCAGGCGCAGCCAGGCGTACTGCACGGCGTTGGTGTCCTGGAACTCGTCCACCAGGATGTGGCGGAAGCGGCGCTGGTAGTGGGCCAGCAGGCCCGGCTTGTCGCGCCACAGGTCCAGGGCGCGCAGCAGCAGCTCGGAGAAGTCGATGACCCCGGCGCGGGCGCAGGCGGCTTCGTAGGCTTCGTAGATCTTCAGCATGGTGCCGAGGAACAGGTCGCCGCCGGCCTGGATGTGCTGCGGGCGCAGGCCCTCGTCCTTCTGCCCGTTGATGAACCATTGCGCCTGTCGTGCCGGCCAGCGCTGCTCGTCCAGGCCCAGCTCGCGGATCACCCGCTTGACCAGGCGCTGCTGGTCATCGCTGTCGAGGATCTGGAAGTTCTCGGCCAGGCCGGCTTCCTGCCAGTGGGCGCGCAGCAGGCGATGGGCCAGGCCGTGGAAGGTGCCGACCCACATGCCCGCCGGGTTGATGCCCAGCAGCTGCTCGATGCGGTGGCGCATCTCGGCGGCGGCCTTGTTGGTGAAGGTCACCGAGAGGATCGAGTGGGGCGAGGCGTGCTCCACCTGGATCAGCCAGGCGATGCGGTGCACGAGCACGCGGGTCTTGCCCGAGCCGGCGCCGGCGAGGACCAATTGACGCCCCAGCGAGGCCGCTACGGCCTGGCGTTGAGCGTCGTTCAGGGAGTTCAGGAGTAGAGAGAGATCGTCATGCATCGCGGCATTCTATTGACCGGCCCAGACGAGGGCAAACCGATGACCGGATGGTCAGCCAGACGGTGCGGGCGCTGCATCCCGAAGGCCCGCCGAAAGTTAGGCGGCGCGCTGTCAAAACCGGGCACATAAAGCTTTGGCAGCTCGTTCTGCTCGGGTAAGCTCCGCCGACGCCTAGGCAACCATTACAAGAAAATCGCCTATGACCGCGACACCCAACGAAGCCCCAATCGACCTGCACGGCGACGACAGCCGCGCCATCAGCCAGCATTTCGCGACGGATCTGGCCGTGGAGCGCACGCGTCTGCTCTATCAGGGCTCGCAAACCCCCACGCTCTTCATGCTGCTCAACGGCCTGGTCTGCGCCTACCTGCTGTGGGAGCCCGCCAACGGCTTGCTGCTGGGTGGCTGGCTGGTCTGGCTGGTGCTGCTGGCGGTGCTGCGCCTGACCCAGGTGGCCGCCTTCAAGGCCGCGCTGCCCTCGCGCCAGGCCCAGCCCCAGTGGCGCCGCACCTTCCTCCTCGGCGCCGCCGCTTCCGGCCTGACCCTGGCCCTGCCGGTGATCTTCCTGGTGCCGGGCGACGCCTTTCTGCAGCAGGCGCTGGTCTATGGCCTGATCGCCGCTGCGATCCTCTCCGCGAGCGTCGCCTATGCCGTCAGCCTGCAGGCCTTCCTCACCTTCGCCTTGCCGTGCCTGGTGCCCACCGTGTCCTGGCTGCTGGCCAGCGGCGAGCCGCTGCAGCGGGGCTGGGGGCTGCTCAGCCTGATCCTCCTGGCGGCGCTGATGGTGGTGGCCTGGCAGGTCAACCGCCTGGTGCAGCGCAGCCTGCTGCAGCGCTTCCACAACCAGGCGCTGATCGACAACCTGGAACACGCCAAGGTCCGCGCCGAAGGGCTCAACAGCGAGCTGGCGCGGGAAGTGGAGCAGCGCCGGCGTGCCGAGCGCGAGCTGCGCGCGGCCCATAACGACCTGGAAATCCGCGTCGCCCAGCGCACCCTGGAGCTGGCCGACGCCAGCCACGCCCTGGTCAAGAGCGAGGCGCGCCTGGCCATGGCCCTGGAGGCCAGCGAGCTGGGGATGTGGGACTGGAACCTGGAGACCGACGAAGTCCATCACTCGCACCTGAAGGAAATCTTCGGCATCGAGATGGACGACGTCACCCGCGTGCTCAGCGACCTCAAGCCGCGCCTGCACCCCGACGACCTGCCGCTGCTGCGCCGTGCTCTGGTGGAGCACCTCAAGGGCCGCAGCGACGGCTATGCCATCGACTACCGGGTGCGCCACAGCGACGGCCGCTGGCTCTGGGTCGAGGACCGTGGCCGGGTGGTGGAGCGCAACGAGCAGGGCAAGGTGCTGCGCATGCTCGGCACCCGCCGCGACGTCACCGAGCGCAAGCAGGCCGAGGAGCAGCAGCGCCTCTCGGCCATGGTCTTCGAGGCGGCCAGCGAGGGCATCGTTATCCTCGACCCGCAATACCGCCTGCTGGCGGTCAACCAGGCCTTCAGCGACGTTACCGGCTACCGCCGCGACGAGGTGCTTGGCCACACGGTGGTGGAGATCAACAGCACCCGCGAGAGCCGCCGCCAGTACCACCTGATCCGCCAGGAGCTGGAGCAGAGCGGCAGCTGGCAGGGCGAACTGGTGGACACCCGCAAGAACGGCGAGCTCTACCCGCAGTGGCTGCAGCTCAACGTGGTGCGTGATGCCCGGGGCAACGCCAGCCACATCGTCGGCTTTTTCGCCGACCTCTCCGCACGCCGCGATGCCGAGGAGCGCCTGCGCTACCTCTCGCACTACGACGAGCTCACCGGCCTGGCCAACCGCACCCTGTTCAAGGACCGCCTGCACGAGGCCAGCCAGCGCGCGCGCCAGAGCGGCCGCAGCCTGGCCCTGCTGCACATCGACCTGGACCGCTTCAAGGTGCTCAACGACAGCCTCGGCCATGAAGTGGCCGACCAGCTGTTGCGGCAGATGAGCCGGCGCCTGGCCCAGGCCGCGCCCGAGGCGGACACCATCGCCCGGCTGTCCGGCGACGAATTCGCGGTGATCCTCGACGCCTACGGCAGCCTCTCCAGCCTGGCGCGCACCGCCAGCCGCCAGCCGCCTGCTGGCCAAGCTGCGCACGCCGATGACCGTGGGCGGCGAGGAACTGGTGGTCAGCGCCTCCCTGGGCATCAGCCTGCTGCCGGACAACGCCCGCGAGATCTCCA
The DNA here is from genome assembly GCA_000474255.1 of Aquipseudomonas alcaligenes MRY13-0052. Taxonomy (GTDB): domain Bacteria; phylum Pseudomonadota; class Gammaproteobacteria; order Pseudomonadales; family Pseudomonadaceae; genus Metapseudomonas; species Metapseudomonas solani. The sequence continues at coordinate 74,957 of BATO01000016.1, read as the reverse complement.
CGCTGATCAGCCAGGCCAACATGGCCATGCAGCATGCCAAGCACCTGGGCGGCAACACCTTCCAGTTCTTCACCGACAACCTCCAGGCCTGCACCCTGGAGCGCCTGCAGATGGAAACCCAGCTGCGCAAGGCCATCGAGGAAGGCCAGCTGGAGGTCTTCTACCAACCCAAGCTGTGCCTGGCCGACGACAGCCTCAACGCCGCCGAGGCGCTGGTTCGCTGGCGCCATCCGCAACTGGGGCTGGTGCCGCCGGGGGACTTCATCGGCCTGGCCGAAGAGACCGGGCTCATCGCCCCCCTGGGCGAGTTCGTGCTGCGCCAGGCCTGCCTGCAGGCCCGCGAGTGGCAGCGCCAGGGGCTGGCGGACATCCGCGTCTCGGTGAACCTCTCCGGCCACCAGCTGCGCCAGGGCAACCTCACCAGCCTGGTGCGCCAGGTGCTGGACGAGACCGGCCTGTCACCGCGCCTGCTGGAGCTGGAGCTGACCGAGAGCCACCTGCTGGAGAACGTCGAGCACGTCATCGCCACCTTCCGCCAGCTGCGCGACCTGGGGGTGAAGCTGGCCATCGACGATTTCGGCACCGGCTACTCGTCCCTGAGCTACCTCAAGCGCTTCCCGGTGGACTACGTGAAGATCGACCAGACCTTCATCCGCGACCTCTCCTCCGGGGGCGAGGACGCCGCCATCACCCGCGCGATCATCGCCATGGCCCACGGCCTGGAGCTCAAGGTGGTGGCCGAGGGCGTGGAAACCCAGGGGCAGATGGACTTCCTCAAGAGCCAGGGCTGCGACGAGATCCAGGGCTACCTGATCAGCCCGCCGGTGGAGGCGCCGGTGTTCGCCGCGCTGCTCAAGGAGCAGGCGACGGCGCTGTGGCGCTGACCGCCTCGGGCAGGTCGCGCAGCAGCAGGGCGTATTCCAGATCGAGGTCCGCCGGCAGCGGGATATAGAGCAGGTGGCCGTCGCCGGGTGCCACCTGGCGGCTCTCGCCGTTGGCGCCTTCCAGGCCGTGGAGGATGAAGCCCAGGTTGCCCGTCGGGGTCATCAGCTCCAGGCGGTCGCCCACCTCGAAGCGGTTCTTCACCCGTACTTCCGCCATCTCGCCCCGGCGCACGCCGGTCAGCTCGCCGACGAACTGCTGGCGCGAGGGCCGCGAGCTGCCGTGCGCGTAGTTCTGATAGTGGTCGTGGGTGTGGCGGCGCAGGAAGCCTTCGGTGTAGCCACGGTTGGCCAGTGAATCCAGGCGCTCCAGCAGGCGCGGCTCGAAGGGCCGGCCGGCGAGGGCGTCGTCGATGGCCTGGCGGTAGGCCTGGGTGGTGCGCGCGACGTAGAAGTGCGACTTGGTGCGGCCCTCGATCTTCAGCGAGTGCACGCCCATCTCCAGCAGGCGCCCCACGTGCTGCACGGCGCGCAGGTCCTTGGAATTCATGATGTAGGTGCCGTGCTCGTCCTCGAAGGCGGGCATGTACTCGCCCGGGCGGCTGCCGTCCTCCAGCAGGAACAGGCGCTCGCTGGGCGCGCCTTCGCCCAGGGTCGGCTGCGGCGTGCAGGCGTGCACCACATCGCCCAGCGCGTCCTCGCGGGCTTCTCCGGCCTTGTACTGCCAGCGGCAGGCGTTGGTGCAGGTGCCCTGGTTGGGGTCGCGGTGGTTGATGTAGCCGGAGAGCAGGCAGCGGCCGGAGTAGGCCATGCACAGGGCGCCGTGGACGAACACCTCCAGCTCCATCTCCGGCACTTCGCGGCGGATCTCGCCGATCTCCTCCAGCGACAGCTCGCGGGAGAGGATCACCCGGGTCAGCCCCTGGGCCTGCCAGAACTTCACGCTGGCCCAGTTCACCGCGTTGGCCTGCACCGAGAGGTGCACCGCCATCTGCGGGAAGTGCTCGCGCACCAGCATGATCAGCCCCGGGTCGGACATGATCAGCGCGTCCGGCGCCATCGCCACCACCGGCGCCAGGTCCTTGAGGAAGGTCTTCAGCTTGGCATTGTGCGGGGCGATGTTGACCACCACGTAGAAGCGCTTGCCCTGGGCGTGGGCCTCGGCGATGCCTTCGGCCAGGGTGGCGTGGTCGAACTCGTTGTTGCGCACCCGCAGGCTGTAGCGCGGCTGGCCGGCGTACACCGCATCGGCACCGTAGGCGAAGGCATGGCGCATGGCCTTGAGGGTGCCGGCGGGGCAGAGCAGTTCGGGGGCTTGGCGGCTGGACATGGGCGGGGCTCGTTGCGCGAAAAGCCGCGGATTCTAGGCAAGCCGCGCGGAACGGGTATTGCGCTGGAGCAATGACGGCGCGGGGAATTCATTGGCTCTGTTTGTGTTAGCTGTTGTGGTTTTAATGCAAGCGCTCAAGCACGGCCATTTCCGGGCGCCCAAGAGTTCGTGCCACCTCCACCGCATGCGTTTCGCTTCGCTCTACACCATCCTACGAAAGCTCGTGCGCACCACGTGGCGATGCGCTGGACGAAGAAAGGTGGGGCAGCCGCCAACGCCCCACCAGGAGGCCGAGCGCAGTCGTTGCGCCGGGGGACGAGCGGCATGGATGCCGCGAGAGGCGCGCCAGGCCATGGATGGCCCATCGCGCCGGCCCCCGATAGCGACGATGGAGTGAGGGAACCCCGGCGAAGCCGGGGCCGGATGATGGGGCAAGCCCTTTTGGTTCCTTTTAAGTGGTTCGGCATTCCGACGATTGTTAAAAGGGACTCGCCCGGGTGGGCGAAACCAGAAACATCACCAGAACTCAGCAATCAGCTGGGCTCAATTCTTCTAGCAACACTTAACGCAGACAGAGCCAATTCATTCGCCAAGGGACGGGCGTCGCTGCGTTGGGCCTCGCTGCGCTCGGCGCCAACCTACGGGGCTTAGTTGATGCGGATGTGTAGGGTGGACCCCGCTTCACCGGTCCACCGTTGCGGAGTACCAGGCGACACCGCCGGTGGACGTAAAGAGCGACGTCCATCCACGCAGCGGTTCGGCTTTTTTGTGGAATTCATTCGCGATCGGCGGGGCAGGGGGTTTCAGTCATTCCACTCCCGCCCCTGCAGCTCCAGCAGGCTGTGGGCCTGCTCGGGGCCGGTGGAGCCGGCGGGGTAGTTGCGCGGGCTCTGGTAGTACTCGTGCCAGCCTTCGAGGATGGGGTCGACCCAGCGCCAGGCGGCTTCCACTTCGTCGCGGCGCATGAACAGGGTCGAGTCGCCTTCGATCACGTCCAGCAGCAGGCGCTCGTAGGCATCCCAGCGGCGCTGGGTGAAGGCCTGGGCGAGGTTGAGGTCCAGCTCCACCGGTTCCAGGCGCATGCCCTTGCCCGGGTTCTTGGCCATCAGTTGCAGGCTGATGCGCTCTTCCGGCTGCAGGCGGATCAGCAGGCGGTTGGCCTCGCCGCCGTTGAACAGGCGGTGCGGCACCGGCTTGAACTGGATGACGATTTCCGAGTACTTGCGCGCCAGGCGCTTGCCGGTGCGCAGGTAGAAGGGCACGCCGGCCCAGCGCCAGTTGTCGATCTCGGCCTGCACGGCGACGAAGGTCTCGGTGTCGCTGTCGTTGTCGACGTTCTTCTCGAAGTAGTAGGCGGGCACTTCCTGGCCGCCGATCTTGCCGGCGCCGTACTGGCCGCGCACGGTCTTGTCCTGCACGTCGAGCCCGGAGATGGGCTTGAGGGCTTCGAGGATCTTCACCTTCTCGTTGCGCACCGCGTCCGCGTCGAAGCGCACCGGCGCTTCCATGGCCACCAGGCAGAGCAGCTGCAGCAGGTGGTTCTGCACCATGTCGCGCATGGCCCCGGCGTGGTCGTAGTAGCTGCCGCGGTTCTCCACGCCCAGGGTCTCGCAGACGCTGATCTGCACGTGGTCGATGTGCCCGGCGCGCCACACCGGTTCGAACAGGGCGTTGGCGAAGCGCAGGGCCATGAGGTTCTGCACCGTCTCCTTGCCCAGGTAGTGGTCGATGCGGAACACCTGGCGCTCGTCGAACACCGCGCCGATGGCGGCGTTGATCGCCAGGGCCGATTCCAGCGAATGGCCGATGGGCTTCTCCAGCACGATGCGCGCCTGGGGTCCGGCGAGGCCGGCGATCTGCAGGTGGCGGGCGATGTCCTCGAACAGGCGCGGGGCGATGGCCAGGTAGTAGACCCGGCCACGGTCATCGGCCGGGCCCAGGTGGCGGGCCAGGCGGCCGAAGTCGGCGCTCTGGGAAACGTCCATGACGAAGTAGTCGAGGCGCGCGGCGAACCCCGCCCAGGCCTCGTTGGTGAAATCGGCGCGGGCCACCTGGGCGCGGCAATGGCGTTCGGCGAGGGCGCGGTACTGCTGTGCGTCCAGCGGATTGCGGGCGATGGCGAGGATGCGCAACTGCGGATGCAGGCGCCCGTCGCGATGCAGGTGGTAGAGCGCCGGAAGCAATTTGTGCAGGGCGAGGTCGCCGGTGCCGCCGAAGACCAACATGTCACAAGGCTGGGTCAAGGGTGCACTCCTGCGTGGTTTAGCTGAGCGGAAAAGCGGGTCATGTAGTATAACTACAAGGTCACTACAGCCCGACGGCCGTCGATCATAACCGAGTTGCCACCCCGAGTTGATCGAGCCTTTGGGCGTATCCCCCACTTCGAAGAGCCTGCCCAGTGAATCTGCTGCAACACATCGCCCAGTCGCGCCACCTGCTGCGCAAGTCGGAACTGAAAGTCGCCGACCACGTCCTGCTCGATCCCGCCGCAGTCATGCACAGCTCCATGGCCGACCTGGCGCAGAGCGTCGGGGTCAGCGAGCCCACCATCGTGCGCTTCTGTCGCGCCATCGGTTGCGGCGGCTTCCAGGATCTCAAGCTCAAGCTGGCGCAGAGCCTGGCCGCCGGTGCCAGCTTCGGCCAGTTCGCGATCCACGAGGATGATTCGGTCGCCGACTTCAGCCTGAAGATCTTCGACACCACGCTGCACACCCTGATGGACGTGCGCGAGAAGCTCGACCCCCAGGCCCTGCAGCGCGCCATCGCCGCCTGCGCCCAGGCCCAGCGCGTGGAGTTCTACGGCTTCGGTGCCTCCGGCGCGGTGGCCGCCGATGCCCAGCACAAGTTCTTCCGCCTGCTGCTCACCGCCGCCGCCTATTCCGACCCGCACATGCAGGCGATGTCGGCGGTGACGCTGAAGCCGTCGGACGTGGCCATCTGCATTTCCCAGTCCGGCCGCTCCAAGGACCTGCTGATCACCGCCAACCTGGTGCGCGAGGCCGGTGCCACGCTGATCACCCTGTGCCCGAGCCAGACGCCGCTGGCGGACCTGGCCACGGTGAACCTGGCCATCGACGTGCAGGAAGACACCGAGATCTACACCCCGCTGACCTCGCGCATCGCCCACCTGGTGGTGATCGACGTGCTGGCGATGGGCGTCGCCATGGCCCGTGGCCCGACCCTGGTCAACCACCTCAAGAGCGTGAAGCGCAGCTTGCGCAGCCTGCGTCTGTCGCCCAAGTCGATCAAGGTGATGGAAGACTGATCGACCTCCCCCGCCCCGAGCGCCAGGCGGCGCTCAGAGGGTCCTGATCGAGGTGCGGATCGCCCGCGCGCACTCGATCACCGCAGGCGCCAGCTTGCGTTCCGCTTCCTCCAGGCTCCAGCGGCTGGTCGGTGCCACCACGTGCACGGCGGCCACCGGCTGCCCCTGGCTACCGACGATGGGCGCGGCGATGGTCATGTCGCCGAGGAACAGCTCCTCGTTGTTGATCGCATAGCCCTTGCGCCGGGTCGCCTCGATCTGCGCGAAGATTTCCTCCGGGCCGGTCAGGGTCTGCTGGGTGTGGCGCTTCAGTTCGCTCGCCGCCAGTGCCGCATGCACCTCGTCGTCGGCCAGGGCGCTCAGGTAGGCGCGGCCGGAGCCGGTGCAGTACATGGGGATGCGGCTGCCGATGGGCATGTGGATAGGGATGAACTTGGGCGCCACGAAGCGCGCCACGTAGACCATCTCCAGGCCGTCGGGCTCGGTGAGGTTGGTGGTTTCCCCGGTGATCTGCGCCAGTTCGGCGAGGAAGGGGTTGGCCACGTCCACCAGGGTGTCGGCGGCCAGGTAGTTGTAGCCGATCTCCATCACCCGGGGCGTGAGCTGGAAGCGCTTGGTCTGCGGGTGCTTGCGCACGTAGCCCAGCTCTTCGAGGGTGTGGATCATGCGCTGCGCCGAGCTCTTGTTGATGCCCGCCGCCTCGGCCACTTCGGCCAGGTTCATGGTGCGCTGCCGGGCGTTGAAGGCACGCAGCACGGCCAGGCCTTTCTCCAGCGACTGGTTGAACAGTGAGGTGTTGTTATCGCTCATGTCGCGTCCTTTCAGCGGGTTTTCTGCTGCTTTGAATATCGATATTCGATATTTATAAATCTCTTTACGATTTTTGTAAATTGTTTATATTCGGTAAAACGCCCCCTGCCGATTCAGAAGGGGCTATCCATAGCGCACAACGATAATAAACAGCGTCCAATGGGAGACTTGCCATGCATCCTCGCCTTCGTGCCCTCACCTGCGCCTGCGCCCTCGTCGCCGGCCTCGCCACGTCCTTCGCCGCCAGTGCCGAGAGCTACCGGGTCGGCGCCACCGCCACCGGCGTGCCTTTCACCTTCCTCGACGTCAAGAGCCAGAGCATCCAGGGGATGATGGTCGATGCCGCCCAGGCGGTGGCCAAGGCCGGCGGCTTCGAGGTGGAGATCCAGCAGACCACCTTCGCCGCGCTGATCCCTTCGCTGACGGCGAACAAGATCGACATCATCTCCGCCGCCATGCTGCGCACCCCCGCGCGGGAGAAGGTGGTGCAGTACTCCGACCCGGTGTTCAGCTACGGCGAGGGGCTGATCGTCCGCGCCGACGACGCCACCGCCTATACCCGCATGGACGACCTCGAGGGCGAGGTGGTCGGCGCCCAGGTCGGCACCGTGTTCATCGACGAGCTGAACAAGCGCGGCATCTTCAAGGAGGTGCGCGGCTACGACTCCATCGCCGACCTGATGCGCGACCTGGCCCTGGGGCGGATCAAGGCCGGCTTCGCCGACCGCCCGATCCTCGCTTATCAACTGGCCCAGGGCACCCAGGACAAGGTGCGCCTGGTGCAGGGCTACCAGCCGGTGATCATGGGCGATGTCTGCCTGATCGTGCGCAAGGGCGATGCCGCGACCCTGGAACGGGTCAACACCGGCATTGCCGCGATCAAGGCCGATGGCTCGCTGGACCGCATCATCGCGAAGTGGAAGCTCGACTGACTGCGCTCGCGGCCCGCCGGCGTGGCGGGCCTTTCCCTGAACCCATCCACGGGTAGCCTCCATGTTTCTCCAGAACGCTCTGGACTTCCTCCCCATTCTGCTGAAAGGGGCGGTGGTCACCGTGCAGGTCACGGCCGGGTCCTTCCTGCTCAGCTCCGTGATCGGCTTGGTCTTCGCCCTGATGATGGTGTCGAAGGTCCGCGCCATCTCGCTGTTCGCCATCGGCGTCGTCAACGTCATCCGCGGCCTGCCAATCATCGTGCAGCTCTTCTACATCTACTTCGTGCTGCCGGACTTCGGCATCCAGCTCACTGCCTTCCAGGCCGGCGTCATCGGCCTCGGCATCGCCTACTCGGCGTACCAGGCGGAGAACTTCCGCGCCGGCATCCAGGCCATCCACCAGGGGCAGATCGAGGCGGCGGAATCCCTCGGCATGCGCGGCGCCATGGTGATGCGCCGGGTGGTGCTGCCCCAGGCCTTCCGCATCGCCCTGCCGCCCTATGGCAACACCCTGGTGATGATGCTCAAGGACTCCTCGCTGGTCTCCACCATCACGGTGGCCGAGATGACCCGTGCCGGCCAGCTGATCGCCTCCTCGACCTTCGAGAACATGACCGTCTACACCCTGGTGGCGCTGCTCTACCTGGCGCTGAGCCTGCCGCTGTCCTACGGCCTGCGTCGGCTGGAAGCGCGAATCGGCAAGAGGAGCAAGCCATGATCGAGATCAAGCAGCTGCACAAGAGCTTCGGCAGCCTGGCGGTGCTCGAAGGCATCGACCTGAACATCGAGAGCGGCGAGGTGGTCTGCCTGATCGGCCCCTCGGGCTCGGGCAAATCCACCCTGCTGCGCTGCATCAACGGCCTGGAGACCCATGACCGGGGCGAGATCCTGGTCAGCGGCCAGGCGGTGGACCGGCACCATGACAGCATCCACGAGATCCGCACCCAGGTGGCCATGGTGTTCCAGCGCTTCAACCTGTTCCCCCATCGCACCGCTGTGGAAAACGTGATGGAGGGGCCGATCTACGTGAAGAAGGAAGACCCCCGCGAAGCCCGGCGCCAGGCCGAGGCGCTGCTGGAGAAGGTCGGCCTCTCCCATCGCATGAACGCCTACCCGGACGAACTCTCCGGCGGCCAGCAGCAGCGCGTGGCCATCGCCCGCGCCCTGGCGATGAAGCCCCGGGCGATCCTCTTCGACGAGCCCACCTCCGCCCTCGACCCCGAGCTGGTGGGGGAGGTGCTGGCGGTGATGCGGCGCCTGGCCGATGAAGGCATGACCATGATCGTGGTCACCCACGAGATGGGCTTCGCCCGTGACGTGGCGGACAAGGTCTGCTTCCTCCACAGCGGCCGCATCGTCGAGCAGGGCCCGGCCCGCGAGGTGCTGAGCGCACCGAGCCACCCGCGCACCCAGGACTTCCTCAAGCGCCTGCTGAACAGCGGCGAGGTGCCGGCATGAACGCGCCCCTGGTGCCTACCCTGCCGTCCTCGCTCTGGGCGGCCACCGCGAAACCCGCTGTCGCCACCCCGCCCTTGAGCGAGAGCACCCAGGCCGACGTCGCCATCGTCGGCGCCGGCTACACCGGGCTGGTCACCGCCCTGCACCTGGCCGAAGCGGGCGTACGCGTCTGCGTGCTGGATGCCGGCGAACCCGGCTGGGGCGCTTCCGGGCGCAACGGCGGGCAGGTGATCCCCGGGCTCAAGTTCGACCCCGAGCAACTGATCGCCAAGTTCGGCGCGGCCCGTGGCGAGGCGATGATCGCCGCCGCCGGTGGCGCCGCTGACGAGGTGTTCGCGCTGATCGAGCGGCTCGGCATCGACTGCGACGCCACCCGCAAGGGCTGGATCCAACCGGCCGCGTCTCCTGTGGCCATGCGTGGCCTGGAGCAGCGCGCCGGGCAATGGCGTGCGCGCGGCGTCGAGGTGGAGCTGCTGGACAAGCCGGCCGTGGCCCGGCGCATCGGCAGCGTCAATTACCTCGGCGGCTGGGTCGACCCGCGCGCCGGCAGCGTCCAGCCCATGAGCTACGCCCGTGGGCTGGCGCGTGCGGCTGTCGAGCGCGGTGCGAAGGTCCATGGTCACAGCCGGGTCACCGGCCTGCGCCGCGAGGAGGGCGGCTGGGTGTTATCCACAGCCGGCGGTGCCCAGGTGCGGGCCGAGCGTGTGCTGCTGGCCGGCAACGGCTACACCGATGATCTCTGGCCCGGCCTGCGCCAGACGCTGATCGCCGCCAACAGCTTCATCGTCGCCACCCAGCCGCTGCCCGCGCACCTGCGCCATAGCGTGCTGCCGGGGGGCGAGGTCTGCTCGGATGCGCGGCGCCTGTTGCTGTACTTCAAGCAGGACGCCCAGGGCCGCCTGCTGCTGGGTGGGCGCGGTCCCTTCCCCGAGCCGCGCCAGGCCAGCGACTGGGCGCACCTGGAGCGCTCGCTCACCGGGCTGTTCCCGCAGCTCGCCGGGGTGCCCATCGAATACCGCTGGAGCGGGCGCGTGGCGCTGACCCAGGACTTCCTGCCCCATGTCCACGAGCCGGCGCCGGGGCTGTCCATGCTGCTGGGCTACAACGGTCGCGGCATCGCCCTGGCCACCAGCCTGGGGCGGCACATGGCGGCGCGCCTGGCGGGGCAGGGCGGGGATTTCCCCTTCCCGATCACGCCGTTGCGGCGCATCCCTCTGCACGGCCTGCAGCGTCTCTACCTGGGCGCGGGGATCGCCTGGTACCGCCTGCTCGACGCGTTGTTTTGAAGGTGCCAGTGGCTGTCGCAAGACGGTCACCGCAGCGTCACCCGCCTGCCGTCAAAGCGTCACGCCGCTGGCCGATGCTGGTGCTCCCGCACTTCGTCCTGGGAGACCTGACATGCCTCGACACCATGCACAGCGTTTTGACGAGCCGGCCATCGACAGCAAGACCCGGCGCAAGCTCGAAGACCAGCGCCGGATGCAGTTCCGCCGGGCCATCGAGGACCGCGCCGAACAGCGCCGCTTGCTGGCGGAGCTGAACGACTATCCCGACCTGATCGCGATCAACTACCTGTTGTCGTCAACGGCAGAGCGCCGTCGAACCGCTGGGAAAGCGTGCTGATCTGGGCGCGTTCTTCGCGGATAAAGGCCATCAGCGCCTGGGCGACCGGTGACAGCCGCTTGCCCTTGGCGTGGACCACGCACCAACTGCGGTAGAGCGGCAGCTCCTCCACCGGCAGCTCGCGCAATACGCCGGTGGCCAGCTCCAGGCTGACCGCATGGCGGGGCAGCAGCCCCAGACCGAGGCCGGCCACCACGCATTCGCGCAGGGCATCCAGGGAGGCGACTTCCTGGGTCTGGGCGAAGTGCGCGCGCTTCTGCTGGAAATATTCCTCGCAGGCCTTGCGGGTGCCCGAGCCCGCCTCGCGGATCAGCAACGGGAAGGGCTCCAGGTCCTTCAGCGTCAGGCTGCGCGCGTGGCACAGCGGGTGGTCCGGTGGCGCCACGGCGATGATCGGGTTGTTGAGGAAGGGCAGGAATTCCAGGGCCATGTCCTGGGGCACCAGGGACATGATCACCAGGTCGTCGCGGTTGTCCGCCAGGCGCTTGATCACCTGGGCGCGGTTGACCACCGCCAGGTGCAGGCTGACGTCCGGATGCTGCTGCTTGAAGGCGGCGAACAGGTGCGGCACGAAGTACTTGGCGCTGGATTCCACCGCCAGGTTGAGCTGGCCCTGCAGCGAGCCCTGCAGATCCGAAAGCTGCATGTCGAGGCTGGCCAGGCGCTGGAAGATGTCGCTGCTGGCTACGTACAGCGCCTCGGCCGCGTCGGTCTGGTAGAGCTTCTTGCCCACGTACTCGAACAGCGGCTGGCCTACCAGTTCTTCGAGCTGGCGGATCTGCAGACTGACGGCCGGTTGGGTCAATGCCATCTCCTCCGCCGCTCGGCTGTAGGAGCGGGTCTCGAACACGGCACGGAACACCTGGAGCTGGCGCAGCGTCATGCGCAGCAGGGTCTTGCGCATAGGGTAGGGCCTCGAAAACGTGGGGTCGCGGCGGCGACTATAAGGCTTTCCTAATGGATACCCCAATAATTATTGATTTGGGTTATCCCAGGGCTGGGCGTAGGTTAATCACGCACCGCTACAGCACCGGCGGTCACTCGCCGAACGGCTTGCCGTTCGCCTGCTCACTTGGTCGAGGGAACGCTCGTGATCAAGAAAATCCTCATCGCCAACCGGGGTGAGATCGCCGTCCGAATCGTGCGTGCCTGCGCCGAGATGGGCATCCGCTCGGTGGCCGTCTACTCCGACGCCGACCGCCACGCCCTGCACGTCAAGCGTGCCGACGAGGCCCACAGCATCGGCGAGGACCCGCTGGCCGGTTACCTCAACCCGCGCAAGCTGGTGAACCTGGCCGTGGAAACCGGTTGCGATGCCCTGCACCCCGGCTACGGCTTCCTCTCCGAAAACGCCGAGCTGGCGGACATCTGCGCCGAGCGCGGCATCCGCTTCATCGGCCCGTCGGCGGAAGTGATCCGCCGCATGGGTGACAAGACCGAAGCCCGCCGCAGCATGATCAAGGCCGGCGTACCGGTCACCCCGGGCACCGAAGGCAACGTGGCGGACCTCGAAGAGGCCCTGCGCGAGGGCGAACGCATCGGCTACCCGGTGATGCTCAAGGCCACTTCCGGCGGTGGCGGCCGTGGCATTCGCCGCTGCAACTCGCGCGCCGAGCTGGAGCAGGCCTACCCGCGGGTCATCTCCGAGGCGACCAAGGCCTTCGGCTCGGCCGAGGTGTTCCTGGAGAAATGCATCGTCAACCCGAAGCACATCGAGGCCCAGGTCCTGGCCGATAGCTTCGGCAACACCGTGCACCTGTTCGAGCGCGACTGCTCGATCCAGCGCCGCAACCAGAAGCTCATCGAGATCGCCCCCAGCCCACAGCTCACCCCCGAGCAGCGCGCCTACATCGGCGACCTCTCCGTGCGCGCCGCCAAGGCGGTGGGCTACGAGAACGCCGGCACCGTGGAGTTCCTGCTCGCCGAGGGCGAGGTGTACTTCATGGAGATGAACACCCGGGTGCAGGTGGAGCACACCATCACCGAGGAAATCACCGGCATCGACATCGTCCGCGAGCAGATCCGCATCGCCTCGGGCCTGCCGCTCTCGGTGAAGCAGGAGGACATCATCCACCGCGGCTTCGCCCTGCAGTTCCGCATCAACGCCGAGGACCCGAAGAATAACTTCCTGCCCTCGTTCGGCAAGATCACCCGCTACTACGCCCCCGGCGGCCCCGGCGTGCGTACCGACACGGCGATCTACACCGGCTACACCATTCCGCCCTTCTACGACTCCATGTGCCTGAAGCTGATCGTCTGGGCGCTGACCTGGGAAGAGGCTCTGGACCGCGGCCTGCGCGCGCTGGACGACATGCGTGTGCAAGGGGTCAAGACCACCGCGGCCTACTACCAGGAGATCCTCCGCGATCCCGAATTCCGCAGCGGCCAGTTCAACACCAGCTTCGTCGAAAGCCACCCGGAGCTGACCCAGTATTCGATCAAGCGCAACCCGTCGCACCTGGCCATCGCCATCGCGACCGCCATTGCCGCCCACGCGGGCCTGTAAGGGAAGGATGCAGAACATGAGCAAGACCCTCGAAACCAAGAAGATCAGCGTCACCGACACCATCCTGCGTGACGCGCACCAGTCCCTGCTGGCCACCCGCATGCGCCTGGAAGACATGCTTCCCATCTGCGACAAGCTGGACAAGGTCGGCTACTGGTCGCTGGAAGTCTGGGGCGGCGCCACCTTCGACGCCTGCGTGCGCTTCCTCAAGGAAGACCCGTGGGAGCGCCTGCGCAAGCTCAAGGCCGCGCTGCCCAACACCCGCCTGCAGATGCTCCTGCGCGGGCAGAACCTGCTGGGCTACCGCCACTACAGCGACGACGTGGTCAAGGCCTTCGTGGCCAAGGCGGCGGTCAACGGCATCGACGTGTTCCGCATCTTCGACGCCATGAACGACGTGCGTAACCTGCGCGTCTCCATCGAGGCGGTGAAGGCCGCCGGCAAGCATGCCCAGGGCACCATCGCCTACACCACCAGCCCGGTGCACACCATCGATGCCTTCGTGGCCCAGGGCAAGGCCATGGCCGCCATGGGCGTCGACTCCATCGCCATCAAGGACATGGCCGGCCTGCTGACCCCCTACGCCACCGGCGAGCTGGTCAAGGCGCTGAAGGATGCCCTGCCGCTGGACGTGGTGATCCACTCCCACGACACCGCCGGCGTCGCCAGCATGTGCCAGCTCAAGGCCATCGAGAACGGCGCCGACCGCATCGACACCGCCATCTCCAGCATGGCCTGGGGCACCAGCCACCCGGGCACCGAATCCATGGTCGCGGCCCTGCGCAACACGCCCTACGACACCGGCCTGGATCTGGAGCTGATCCAGGAGATCGGCATGTACTTCCACGCCGTGCGCAAGAAGTACCACCAGTTCGAAAGCGAGTTCACCGGCGTCGACACCCGCGTGCAGGTCAACCAGGTGCCGGGCGGGATGATTTCCAACCTCGCCAACCAGCTCAAGGAGCAGGGCGCCCTCAACCGCATGGGCGAGGTGCTGGAAGAGATCCCGCGCGTGCGCGCCGACCTCGGCTTCCCGCCCCTGGTCACCCCGACCTCGCAGATCGTCGGCACCCAGGCGTTTTTCAACGTCCTCGCCGGCGAGCGCTACAAGACCATCACCAACGAGGTGAAGCTCTACCTGCAAGGCCGCTACGGCAAGGCCCCGGGCCAGATCAACGAAGAGCTGCGCCGCCAGGCCATCGGCAACGAAGACGTCATCGACGTGCGCCCGGCCGACCTGCTCAAGCCCGAGCTGGACAAGCTGCGCAAGGAAATCGGCGCCCTGGCCAAGAGCGAGGAAGACGTCCTCACCTTCGCCATGTTCCCCGACATCGGGCGCAAGTTCCTCGAGGAGCGTGAAGCCGGCACCCTCAAGCCCGAGGAGCTGCTGCCCATCCCCAACGGCCAGGGTGCGGCCCCGGTCGGCGGCGAAGGCGTGCCCACCGAGTTCGTGGTCGACGTGCACGGCGAGAGCTACCGCGTGGACATCACCGGCGTCGGCGTGAAGACCGACGGCAAGCGCCACTTCTACCTGTCCATCGACGGCATGCCGGAAGAAGTGGTGTTCGAGCCGCTCAACGACTTCGTCGCCGGCAGCAGCAGCAAGCGCAAGCACGCCAGTGCGCCGGGCGACGTCAGCACCACCATGCCGGGCAACATCGTCGATGTACTGGTCAAGGAAGGCGACAGCGTCAAGGCCGGCCAGGCCGTGCTGATCACCGAAGCCATGAAGATGGAAACCGAAGTGCAGGCGCCCATCGCCGGCACCGTCAAGGCCATCCACATCGCCAAGGGCGACCGGGTCAACCCGGGCGAGGTCCTGATCGAGATCGAGTGATCCCGAGCAAGCAGTCCCCTGGGGAGCCCACGGGCTCCCCTTTTTTTGCGCTTCTTCCAGGTCTCGGCCACAAAACTTTCAATGGCCGCCATGCAAATCACCGTTTGGCCGGGCACCGGCCGGCGACGGCATGCTGGGCGCCAATCACGATCACCGAGGGGTTCACCGATGAAGACCGTTGCCCAGATGCTCCACGCCAAGCCGCTCCAGCAGGTGCACACCGTCGGCGCCGAAGTGCCGATGCTCGATGCCCTGCGCCTGCTGGCCGAACACAATATCGGCGCCTTGCCGGTGGTCGAGGAGGGCCGCCTGGTGGGCATCGTCAGCGAGCGTGACTACGCCCGCCGGGGTGTGCTTCAGGGGCGTTCGTCGGTGGTCACGCCGGTGCGCGAATTCATGACCGAAGCGGTGCTGACGGTGAATGGCCGGCAAAGCATCCGCGAGTGCATGGCGCTGATGACCGACCGCCACCTGCGCCACCTGCCGGTGGTGGAAGACGGCCGACTGGTCGGCCTGCTGTCCATCGGCGACCTGGTCAAGGAAGCCATCGCCGAGCAGGACGCGCTGATCCAGCACCTGGAGCAGTACATCCGGGGTGAGGTGACCTGAGTCGTGTCGCCGGAACGTTAATGGTCACGCCCCGTCTTCACGGTGACGTGGCACGTCCTGCATTTCGGGTGCCTTGGACCCCAGGGCGGGTAGGCGTTTCCCTGCCTGGACGCGTACGAAGGTCCTGAAGACTTCGTGGAAGATATCGGCCTCATCCATATCCGGATCGGCCATTTCCAATGCCTGCTGGTAGAGCGTGTCGTCGAGGGTGACGGTGATCCGCATGTCTCGGTCTCCCATCCGTGTGTAGGGTGGATGACGCCTTTTTCATCCACCGGCGGTGTCGCCTGGAGCTCCGCAACGGTGGACCGGTGAAGCGGGGTCCACCCTAAGCACGCCGGTTAGGTCGTGCGGGCGGTGGTTGGGGCCGCGGCGCGGCCCTGGCGGTTCGTCAGGCTACCCGTTCGCCGCACAGGTCCAGGGCGAACCAGCGTTCGACATCGGCGGGGGCGAGGCCGGCGCCGATCAGGGCGAACAGCTTGGCCAGGGCGGCTTCGCGGGTCATGCCGCCGGCCGAAACCAGGCCGCTGGCCGCCAGTTGGCTGCCGGCGGCGTAGACGCCGAATTCCACATGCCCGGCCGGGCACTGGCTGATGGCGGCTAGCACCACGCCGCGCTGGTGCGCGGCCTTGAGCACAGCCAGCAGCTCGGCGTTGTCGGACGGGCCGGTGCCGCTGCCGTAGCACTCCAGCAACAGACCTTGCGCACCGGAATCCAGCAGCGCCTGCACATGGTTCGCCTGCAGGCCGGGGAACAGCGGCAGCACCGCCAGGTTCACCGGTGCGCGACGGGTATTGAAGCCGAGCAGGGCGGGCAGCACGTCGGCACGTTCGCCGTTGCGCTGGCGTGGCAGCACGGTGAAGGCGTCGAAGGCGTCGCTGCGCAGCTTGCTCACCCGCGCGCCATGCATCAGCTCGCCGTTGAAATACAGGTGCACGCCCGGCTCCACGCCGGTTTGCAGGGCCGCGAGCGCGCCGCACAGGTTGGGCCAGGCATCGCTGCCTTCGGCGCCCGCCGGGAGCATGGCGCCGGTGAGCACCACCGGCACGCCGAGGCCCAGCAGCAGGAAGCTCAAGGCGGCGGCGCTGTAGGCCAGGGTGTCGGTGCCGTGCAGCAGCAGCACGGCGTCGTGGCCGCCTTCGACCACTGCGTCGACGATGCGGTCGCGCATCGCCAGCCACTGGGCCTGGGTCATGTTGGCGCTGTCCAGCAGCGGCAGCATTTCGTGGAAGGCGAACTGCGGCGCCGGCGCGCCGGTGCTGGCCAGGTGCTCGCGCATGCGCGCCTCGAAGCCACCGGCCGGGGCCAGGCCCTGGGCCGTCTGCAGCATGCCGATGGTGCCGCCGGTATAGAGGACGAAGAGGTTGTTGACTGCGCTCATGCCTTGTCCTGGTTCACTCGGGGAATAAAACGGTGGGCCAGCATAACGCCGAATCTGGCCGCTATCGCGAGCCGATCCCACCAGAAACTGTTGCCTGATACGACGATGCCGCTTCCCCGCAGGGCGGAGAAGCGGCATCCGGTGCAGCGCGGGGAGCGCTTAGCGGTGGCTTTCCGCCAGGCCGGCAGGGGCCTGTTGCGGCGCTGCCTCGACGGCTGGGTTGGCCGGCCAGGCGGCGCGGTCCAGGTCCAGGTCGGCGAACTTGGCGGAGTCGAACACCGGCTGGTCGATGCCGGCCTTGCGCTGCTCGTCGTAGTCGCGCATCACCCGCAGGCCGACCTTGATCAGCATGGCCAGGGCGATCAGGTTGACGAAGGCCAGGCAGGTCATGGTGATGTCGGCGAAGGCGAACACGGTGCCCAGGTTCTGCATCGAGCCCCAGCAGATCAGCGCCAGGACCAGGCCACGGTAGCTCAGCAGGGCCACACGGCTACGGCCGAGGAGGAACTGCAGGGCGTTCTCGCCGAGGTAGTAGTTGTAGAGGATGCAGGTGAAGACGAAGAGGCTCAGTGCCACGCTGACGAAGATGCGGCCCCAGTCACCGACCACGGCGGCCAGCGAGTTCTGGGTCAGGACGATGCCGTCGCCTTCGAAGCCCGGGGTGTAGAAGCCGGAGAGCAGGATCAGCAGCGCGGTGCAGGTGCAGATCACGAAGGTGTCGAGGAACACGCTGAACGCCTGGACCACGCCCTGGGCGGCCGGGTGTTTCACGGCGGCCACGGCGGCGACGTTGGGCGCACTGCCCAGGCCGGCTTCGTTGGCGAACACGCCGCGCTTCACGCCCATCACGATGGCGCTGCCCAGCAGGCCGGCGAAGGCCGGTTCCAGGCCGAAGGCGCTCTTGACGATGGTCACCAGCATGTCCGGGACCAGTTCGATCTGGGTGGCGATCACGTACAGGGTCACGCCGATGTAGGCCAGGGTTTTCACCGGGACCAGCAGGTCGGAGACCGAGGCGATGCGCTTGATGCCGCCAATGAACACCAGGCCCAGCAGCACGGCCAGGCCGATGCCGGTGTACTGCACCGGAAGGCCGAAGGCGTTTTCCAGCGAGTGGGTGACGGTGAAGGACTGCAGGCCGTTGAAGGCGAAGCCGTAGGTGACCAGCAGCAGGATCGCGAACACCATCGCCATCCAGCGCAGTTTCAGGCCGTGCTGGATGTAGTAGGACGGGCCGCCGCGGTACAGGCCGTCGCCGTCGGCGCGCTTGTAGACCTGGGCCAGGGTGCACTCGAAGAAGCTGCTGGACATGCCGACCAGGGCGGTCACCCACATCCAGAACACGGCGCCCGGGCCGCCGAGGGTCACGGCGATGCCGACACCGGCGATGTTGCCCGCGCCGACGCGGCCGGCGAGGCTCAGCATCAGGGCCTGGAAGGAGCTCAGCTGGCCAGCCTGGCCACGGATGGATTCCTTGAACACGCCGAACATATGGCCGAAGTGACGGAACTGAACGAAGCGGGAGCGCAGCGTGAAGTAGCTGCCCAAGCCGACGATCAGCACGATGAGCACTTTCCCGGACAGGAAATCGTTGAGCATTTCGAGCATGGAGAATTCCTCGATTCTTATTGTTCGGACGGTGAACGCCGCGAGCGGGTCGTGGCCAAGGCGCGCATGTTTGGCCAAGGGCCATTGGTCAGGCAATTTCGCAGGTTTATCCGAAGTGACGCGAGTTGATGCTATATTCGCGCCGCTCGCATCGGGGGAGTTCAGACCTTGTCGGACAATCTGGGGGAAAACCTCAAGCTGCTCTGCAGCCACTACCGCTCTATCGCGGAGGTTTGCCGCAAGCTGGCGATCAACCGTGCGCAGTTCAACAAGTACCTCAGCGGGCAGAGCCGTCCGACGGCCTACAACCTCAAGCGCATCGGTGATTTCTTCGGTGTCGAGGATTACGAGCTGAGCCTGCCGGCCGAACAGTTCGCCCGCCTGATCGGCGCGCGCCGTCCGGAAAGCGGCGCGACCCCGGCCAGCGACCCGTTGCTGGACCTGCTGCGCCCGCTGCGGGAGGAGTCCGGCAACCTGTCGCGTTATTGCGGCTACTACTTCGAATACTCCAACTGCATGTCGGTGCCCGGCACCATCCTGCTGTCCCTGGTGCACCTGTGGGAGGAGCGCGGCACCTTCCTCTTCGAGCGCCAGGAACGCCAGGAGCGCTCCAGCAGCACCGACGTGCAGGCCGAGGACTGGGTGCGCTGCCGCTACCTGGGCGCCGCCTTCCAGTTGCAGGACCGGGTGTTCCTGATGGACTACGAGTCGCTCACCGTCAACGAGATGAGCCAGACCATCCTCATCCCCAGCTTCAAGAGCCGCATCACCCGCCTCAACGGCCTGAAGACCGGCGTCTCCAGCGGCGACCGCCGCAACCCCGCCTGCACCCGTGTGGTGTGGGAATACCTGGGCCCGGAGATCAACCGCGTCAGCGCCTACCGCCAGGTGATGCTCTACCGCCCCGACGACCCGCGCATCGACGCCGACATCCGCCAGCGCCTGGACGTCGCGCCGTTGAAGAACGGGCTGTTCGAGATCGAGTGAGCGGCCTAGCCGCTACCTCGACCACGGACTGCAATCTTCTGATCAAGGAATGAACGCCATGCTTCCTGTTCCACCGGCCCGCACTCGACGCGCGCTGCCGACCTCCCTGCTCATGGGCCTGCTGGGCCTTTCCCTGGCCGGCTGCAGCGGCCTCAACAACCTCAGCAGCCAGGGCTACCTCTACACCCGCGACAGCCAGCCCCTGCAATTGAGCGACGAGGTGCAACTGCGCCAGGGCCATATGGGGCTGGAGTTCAACCCGAAGCCCATGTGGTCCGCCGACATGCGCCTGCACAACGAGCGCAGCGACTTCAGCGTCAGCGTGCCGTCGGAAGCCTATTCCGGCCGCTCCTTCTTCCTCGCCAGCCGGGAGAGTGGGCTGCGCTACGACATCCGCGCCTACTGGCGCGAGTCCAAGGAAGACCGGACGGAGCGCGACAGCAGCGAGAGCTGCACGGCGCCGGGGTTCTGCAGCAAGTCGGTGCGCCGGCTCAAATGCGCCGGCAAGACCTACCGCAGCGGCACCGACCGCTATGAAAAGCACCTGGACGATGAAAACTGCCAGGAAGTGCTGGTGACCGAGAGCGGCAACTTCCCCGACTGCCCCGGCACCCGCCCGGTGCGCAACCGCTACCAGACCTACAAGCTGATGGTTAGCCTCGCCTTCACCAACCCCGCCAGCCACCAACCCCCGATCGCCGAGTTCGACGGCGAAAGCCAGCGCAAGGAACGCCTGCTGGAAACCGTGGCCCTGGGGGCCTGCCGCGCCTATTGAAGGAAGCGCTTCGCGGGTTGTAGGGGCTCGAGCCGCATTCCGAGGCACGCCGCACCCGGCGACCGTAGGGTGGACCCCGCTTCACCGGTCCACCGTCGCGGTACTTCAGGATGCCTCCCTGCTCGGCCAGTGCGCAGTGCCCCCCTGTGGGAGCGGCTTCAGCCGCGAAGAATCTGCCACCCGAACAGCGTGGCAGGTGGCGAGTGACTCCATCGCGAATGAATTCCACGGGGTTAGCAGTGGTGCTGGGATGGGCTCCGCTCGGTGGATAAAAGAGCGTTATCCACCCTACCCAGCGGGATGCTCCACAGTGCGGGCGACGCTCGGCGCCACCCGTGGGAGCGGCTTCAGCCGCGAAGGGCCGCGTAGCGGCCCCTTTGCGTTTAGAACCCCATCTGCCACTGGGCGACGATGGCGTGGTTCTGCGCGTTGCCGCCCAGCTCGCCGCTGTAGCCCAGGCCCACGCTCTGGGTGCTGCTCAGGCCGATGTCGAAGCCGGCGTCCAGCAGCAGGCTGTTGCGGTCCAGGGCGCTGCCTTCGACGCTGAAGGCGCTGCCGCCGCTGAGGAAGGACTGGCGGGTGCTGCTGTCGACGTTGCCGTAGACGTGGCGCCAGGCCACCGAGAGGCGCGGGGTGAAGGCCATGCCGTTGTCCAGGGTGTCGAGGCGGGCGATGCGCACGCCGAAGGTGCTGGTGAGGTTGCCCTGGTCCTGGTCGTCCACGTGCAGGGCGGCGGCGCCGCCTTTCTCGTCGTAGCTGTCGCGGGCGTAGTACTGGTAGCCGATGCCGGCGAAGGGTTCGGCCTGGATGTTGCCGCTGCCCATGGCGTAACCCACCTCGGTGAAGGCCTGGAAGCTTTCGGCGTCATAGCTGCCGCGCAGGTGGTCGGTGAAGCCGCCGAAGGCCACGTCGCGCTTGCTGTCGCCGTCGTGGCGGCTGTAGGCAGCACCCAGGCGCAGGGCCACCGGGCCGTCCTGGCGCAGGCCGTAGACGCCCAGGTGCAGGCTGTCGACATCGCCTTCGAAGCCGCTGCCGGCCTCCAGGTCGGTGCGCGAATAACCGCCGAGCACGCCCAGGCGCCAGTCGCTGCCCATGGCCCAGTCGGCGCCGACCACGGCGCCACGGGTGTCGCTGTCCAGGTCGTGGCCGCCCTGGCTGCCGTCGAGGTTGCCGTGGCTGCCCAGGGCCTGGACCCAGAGGCGGCCGCGAGCGGACGGGTCGTTGAGGTTGCGGGCATCCGCCGGCACGCCGGTGGCGGCCAGCAGCGGGCCGTCTTCGACGTTCAGCGAACTCTGCAGGTTGCCGCCGAGGCCGCCGCTGAAGGACTGCAGGGCGCCGAGCATGGCGCCGCTGACCTGGCTGGTGCTGCCCAGGGTGCTGCCGGCGAGGCTGGCGTTGTTCGGTGCAGCCAGCTGGTCGAGCGCGTCGCGGGCTTCGCTGGTGCTGCTGGTGACCAGGGCGTTGTACAGCTGCGGGCTGCCCTGGGCGCTGATGCTGTTGGCGACATTGGCGCCGTTGCCGTTGGTGGCCACGTCGGCGAAGGCAACGTCGTTGCGGGTCAGGTCCAGCTCCACGCTGTCGGCTTCGTAGCGCAGGGTCGGGGTGAGGAAGGCGAAGTTGCTGGTGACGCTGGCGAAGCGGCCGCTGACGCCGTCGGCGGCCTGGATCACCTGGTAGTGGCGGGTGTTCGGGTAGGTGCCGGCGCTGGCGCGCACGTCCAGGCGGGCGCCATCGAGGGCGACGTGCCCGTCGGCCAGCAGCGGGCTGTGGCTGCCATCGGCGGCTACGGCGAAGGCCAGGGTGGAACCGGCGGCCAGGTTGAGGTTATCCACATGGCCGCCGCCGGCGTAGGTGGCGCCCGAGGCGACGCCCAGGGTGCCGCCGATGCGACCGAGGTTGACCAGCTCGGCGCCGGCCAGCACTTCGCCGCCTTCGCTGAAGTCTTGCGTATCCAGGGTCCAGCGTCCGGCGCTGACCTTCAGCCATTCGAAGTTGGCGCTGTTGCCGAAGCTGCCGCCGCCGACATCATCCAGGGTCAGCGCGTCGCGGCCGGCGCCGCCGTCCACCAGGCCGACGAACTGGCTGCCGCTGCGCAGAGTCAGGCTGTCGGCACCGCCGCCCAGGTCCAGGGCCACGCCGCCGGTGCTGCTGATCAGGCCACCGTTGATCACGGTGTCGTTCTTGTCGCCGATGATGCGCACCGCATCGCCGCCCAGGCCGAGGATCTGCCCGAAGTTCTCCAGGTAGGTGGCATAGGGCGCGCCGCCGGTGGCGCTGTCGTCGATGAGGATGGCGTTGGCCGCGCCGCTGATGGTGGCGCCGGCGCGGTTATAAATGGTGCCGCCGCCCATGGCGATGCCTTCGCTGGTGTTGGCCGAGCCGTCCTTGAAACCGCCGGCACCGGTGCCTTCGATGATGCCGTGATTGTCGATCCAGCCCTCGCCGTCGATGTCCACGCCATCGCCGTCACCGTCCGGCACCAGGCCGTTGTAGGCGCCGGTGATGCGCCCGTAGTTGGTGACGCGACCGTTGCCGTCGGAGCCGAAGCCCGAGCCGTTGCGGCCGATGATCACGCCGCCCGCGTAGTTGATCAGTTCGGCGCCGACATCGGTGGTGATGCCGTGGCGGCCGCCTGAGAGGGTGCCGTGGTTCTCCACCTTGCCGCCGGTGGAGGCGTCGAAGTCGATGCCGTCGAACTTGGCGTCGGCGTTGGTCATGTCGCCGCTGCTGATCTCGCCATAGTTGGTGATGGTGGCGTTGTTGCCGACGCGCATGGCGTCTTCGCGTACGCCGCGGATCAGGCCGGTGGCGCGGTTGGTGATGTCGATCTGCACATTGGTCTTGAGGTCCTTGAGCATGATCGCGCGGTCGGTCTGGGAAATGAGGGTGCCGGCGTTGTCGATGGTCACGTGGGTGCCGGCCAGGTCGCCGCTGATGCGGATGCCCTGCTTGGAGGCGTCGATGGTGGCGCCTTCGCGGTTGATGATCTGGTAGGTGCGCGAGGCGTTGCTGCCCGAGCTGTCGAGGCCGCGATCGCCTGTGGACTTGATCAGGCCGCTGTTGTCGACGATCACCCCGGCGCCGCTGGTGGCGTTCTTCAGTTCCACGCTCTTGCCGCTGGTAGTGATGCTGCCTGCACTGCCTACCTGCAGGGTGGTTTCCCCGGTGAGCACCTGGCCGGTGGTGGTGGCGGTGTTCACGGTGACGGTGGCGGCACCGGCGAAGGTGGAGAAGCCGGTCAGGGCGAGGGCGACGCAGCGGGCGAGCGGAGACAGCGTGCGGTTCATGGCGGCAACCTTTGTAATGATCTTGTTGGCTGGCCGCTGTTTATAAGGAAGAAGTCTTACGGTTTCGTAACAGAAGGGTTACCGGAATAAGGGAGCTTTTGATTCCACTGGCCCCGCATTCGCGGGGATAAGTGGCCCGTAGGATGGGGCGGGCGGCGTTCCGCGAGCGAAGCGAAACCCATGCGGTCATGGGGCACTCCGCAATGATGGGTTTCGTACCTCTACCCATCCTACGAGGCGTGGGCCGCCCTCAGGATTTCCTGAAGTCTTCGAGGCGGCGCTTTTGCTGGCCGTTGGCGTCAAAGTTATCCACAGCCAGCCAGCCCTCGAAGGCGTCGCGCACGGCCGGCCATTCGCTGTCGATGATGGAGAACCAGGCGGTGTCGCGGTTACGGCCCTTGACCACCATGTGCTGGCGGAACAGCCCTTCATAGGTGAAGCCCAGGCGCTCGGCGGCGCGCATGGAGCGGGCGTTGAGGGCGTTGCACTTCCATTCCAGGCGGCGGTAGCCGAGCTCGCTCATGGCCAGGCGCGCCAGCAGGTAGACCGCCTCGGTGGAGGCGGGCGAGCGCTGCATGGGGGCGCCGAAGGCGATGTGGCCGATCTCGATGCAGCCGTCGTTGGGTGCGATGCGCAGGTAGCTGAGCAGGCCCACGGCGCGGCCGCTGGCGCGGTCGATCACGGTGAAGAACTGCGGGTCGCGGCTGGCCTGGTTGCCTGCCAGCCAGGCATCGAAGGCCGCGCGATCGGCGAAGGGGCCATAGCCGAGGTAGTCCCACAGGCGGGGGTCGCCATCCGGGCTTTGCAGCGCAGGCCAGAGGTCGTCGCCGTGGCGGCTGGCGTCCACCGGTTCCAGGCGCACGAAGCGGCCGTCGAGGGGCGCACGGGCCGGGGCGGGTACGGGTTGCCAGTCGAGTTGTGTTTCGTCGTTCATGGAATATTCCTGGTCAGAGCAGCTTGCGGTACTGGAGGAAGCCGGAGCGATCGGCGATGCGGTCATACAGGTGCATGGCGTCGGTGTTGGTCTCGTGGGTCAGCCAGTGCACCCGCGAGGCGCCGGCGGCCCGGGCCTGGGCGTAGACGTGCTCGATCAGCGCGCGGCCGACGCCGGCACCGCGCAGGCCGTCCTGCACATAGAGGTCCTGCAGGTAGCAGTAATCGCCCACGGTCCAGCAGGAGCGGTGATAGATGAAGTGCACCAGGCCGACGGCGCGGTCGCCCTGCCAGGCGAGGGCGGCGTGCATGGGTTCGGTGCCGTCGAGGAAGCGCTGCCAGGTCTGCTCGGTGGTCTCGGCGGCGATCTCGGTCTTGTAGAAACGCTGGTAGCCCTGCCACAGCGGCAGCCAGACGGCGTGCTCGGCGGCGCTGACCGGGCGGATTTCGAGGGACATGCTGCTTCCTTTCAGGGTGGTTCAGAGAGTGGGGGCCATGCGCTGGGCCAGTTCGCGGTCGCGCCCGTCGGCGCTGCCGGCCAGGCCTTCGCGTACGCCGGCCTGGTCGGCCTGGCTGCGGTTCTGGCCGAGCTTCCATTTGCCTTCGATACGGCGGATGGGCAGGGCGAAGCCGACGATGGCGCGCAGCATGGCATCGATGTAGTCGCGCGGCGCATCGCTCAGCGCCCAGGGCTGCGGGCGCCCGGCTTCGTGCTGGTCGCTGAGGCGGCCGACCAGCTGCAGCAGGCGCTCGGCGTCGTCGAACACCTCGGCCTGGCCGTAGGCGTGCACGGCGATGTAGTTCCAGGTCGGCACCACCTTGCCGTGTTCGGCCTTGGCGGCGTACCAGGCGGGGCTGACATAGGCGTCGGGGCCGTTGAACACCACCAGCGCCTCGGCGCCGTCGGCCAGCGCGCGCCACTGCGGGTTGGCCTTGGCGAAGTGACCATAGAGGGTGCCGTACTCGCCTTCGCCGGCTTCCAGCAGCAGCGGCAGGTGGCTGGCCACCAGCCCGTCGGCGCCCTGGCAGACCAGTGTGGCCAGGCGGCTCTGGCGCATCTGCAGGTGCAGTTCGGCGAGGTCTTCCTGGCGGAAGGAGGCGGGCAGGTACATGGCGAATCTCCTGGCGTGATGGAAACATCCTAGGCAGGATATTGGCCCGTTGTAAGAGCCATTTCCTGCGACTTCCATGGGGCCAATCCATGCCGATTGCCGTGCCGCTCCCCGTCGATCTTTCCGGCATCCGCCTCGATGCGCGCCAGGGTCTGGCCCGCCAGCTCTACGAGGGGCTGCGCGAACGCATTCTCGATGGCCGCCTGCAAAGCGGCACGCGGCTGCCGGCGAGCCGGGACCTGGCGGCCTTGCTGGGCATCTCGCGCAATACCGTGACCCGCGCCTTCGACCAGCTCTACGCCGAGGGTTACGTGGAGGGCCGCATCGGCGATGGCACCTATGTGGCGGAGTTATCCACAGCCTCGAGGCCGGCGCCCGCCGTGCAGGCCAAGGCCGCGACGAGCGAGGCGCTGCAGCGCCTGCAAGCCCATCACCTGAGTCGGCCGCTGATCGGGCCACCCCGTGCCTTCCGCGTGGGCGTGCCGGCCTTCGACCTGTTCCCCTTCGAGACCTGGGCGCGGCTCTCGGCGCGCTTCTGGCGCAAGCCTTCGCCAGCGCGCCTGGGCTATGGCGACCCGGCCGGCGACTGGCAGCTGCGCGAGCTGATCGCCGCCTACCTGCGCAACGGCCGGGGGCTGCACTGCGACCCGGCGCAGGTGATCGTCACCTGTGGCGCCCAGCAGGCCATCAGCCTCTGCGCGCAACTGCTGGTGGAGCCGGGGGACCGGGTGGCCATCGAGAACCCCGGCTACCGCGCCGCCGGCCATGCCTTCTCCGTAGCCGGTGCGCAGCTCGCCGGCATCCCGGTGGACGCGGATGGGCTGGATACCGCCGCCCTGGAGCGGGCCGGGGACTGCCGCCTCACCTATGTCACGCCGTCCCACCAGTACCCCACCGGGGTGACCCTGAGCCTGGCGCGGCGCCTGGAGCTGCTGGACTGGGCCGAGCGCCACGACGGCTGGATAGTCGAGGACGACTACGACGGCGAGTACCGCTACAGCGGCACGCCCCTGGCCCCCCTGGCAGCGCTGGACCGGCAGGGCCGGGTGCTCTACGTCGGCACCTTCTGCAAGATCGCCTTCCCGGCGCTGCGCCTGGGCTACCTGGTGCTGCCGCCGGCCCTGGTGGAGCCCTTCGCCCGGCGCCGCGCCCTGGACATGCGCCATTCGGAGATCGGCACCCAGGCGGTGATGGCCGAGTTCATCGCCGCCGGGCACTTCCAGCGGCACATCCGCCGCATGCGCGCCGCCGCCCGCAGCCGACGCGACGCGCTGCTGGCCGGCTGGCCTGTGGATATCCCCGGCTGCGCGCCGATGCCGGCGGTGGAAGCCGGGCTGCACCTGTGCGTGCGGGTCGACAGCCTCGCCCGCGAGCGCGAGTTGATCGCGGCGGCCGAACGAGCCGGCGTGGAGTTGAATGGCCTGAGCAGCTACTGGCTGCCGGGGGAGGAGCCGCCTGTGGATAACCGCGCCGGGCTGGTGCTGGGCTTCGCCGCCGTGCCCGAGGCGGAGATCGCCAAGGCGCTGGCGGCATTGCGCAAGGCGTGGAGGTTGTAACCGGCAGGTGTTGGGGGCACTTGTAGGAGCGGCTTCAGCCGCGAAAGGCTTGCAGCCCGCTGGATAGCCCCAGGTGGCTGCGGCTCCATCGCGAATGAATTCCACGGGGTGAGCAGAGGTGCTGGGATCGGCCCCGCTTGGTGGATAAGAAGAGCGTTATCCACCCTACCCAGCGGGAGGGTCCGTGCGGGCACGGTGCGTCGGTCGATGTAGGGTGGACCCCACTCCATCGGTCCACCGTTTCGGCGTTGGGGTTGGCTCCGATTCACCGGCGCTTGCGGTGCTTGTCGTGGGAGCGGCTTCAGCCGCGAAAAGGCTTGCAGCCCGCTGGATAGCCCCGGGTGGCTGCGGCTCCATCGCGAATGAATTCGCTCCTACCGGGCAGTGGGCATCGTTGCTGGGATCGGCTCCGCTCGGTGGATAAAAAGAGCGTTATCCACCCTACGTCCCGGGAGGCTCCGTGCCAGTGAAGGGCTTGTGGATAACCCCTTTGCCACAGGCGAAAAAAAAGGATGGCTGG
Source organism: Aquipseudomonas alcaligenes MRY13-0052 (assembly GCA_000474255.1). Lineage (GTDB taxonomy): Bacteria > Pseudomonadota > Gammaproteobacteria > Pseudomonadales > Pseudomonadaceae > Metapseudomonas > Metapseudomonas solani. Next base: position 47,547 of record BATO01000016.1, on the reverse strand, counting down.
CGCCATCCTTGAAGGATGAAGGGGCAGGGCCCCTCCTGGTGAGTCAGGTGTCGCGTCAGGCCTTCAGGGGCACCAGGCGCGGGGCGATCATGTTTTCCGGGCGGAGGATGTCGGCGAGCATGGACTCGTCCAGCAGCTTCTCCTCGCGCACCAGTTCCAGCACGCCGCGGCCGCTGATCAGCGCTTCCTTGGCGATGCGGGTGGAGTTCTCGTAGCCGATATAGGGGTTCAGCGCGGTGATCAGGCCGATGGAGTTCTCCATCAGCGCGCGGCAGTGGGCTTCGTTGGCGGTGATGCCGACGATGCAGTGCTCGCGCAGCATGTCCATGGCGCGTTGCAGCAGGCGGATCGAGTCGAAGATCTTGTAGGCGATCAGCGGCTCCATCACGTTCAGCTGCAGCTGGCCGCCTTCGGCTGCCAGGGTCAGGGCGAGGTCGTTGCCGATCACTTCGAAGGCGACCTGGTTGACCGCTTCCGGGATCACCGGGTTGACCTTGCCGGGCATGATCGAGCTGCCCGGCTGGCGTGCCGGCAGGTTGATCTCGTTGATGCCGGTGCGCGGGCCGCTGGAGAGCAGGCGCAGGTCGTTGCAGATCTTCGACAGCTTGACCGCGGTGCGCTTGAGCATCCCGGAGAAGAGCACGAAGGCGCCCATGTCCGAGGTGGCTTCGATCAGGTCGGCAGCGGGCTTGAGCGGCTGGCCGCTGATGGTGGCGAGGCGCTCGACGGCCAGGTGCTGGTAGCCCGGGTCGGCGTTGATGCCGGTGCCGATGGCGGTGCCGCCGAGGTTCACTTCGGTGAGCAGTTCCGGCGCCAGGCTGCGCAGGCGGCCGAGGTCTTCGCCCAGGGTGGTGGCGAAGGCGTGGAATTCCTGGCCCAGGGTCATGGGCACGGCGTCCTGCAGCTGGGTACGGCCCATCTTGAGGATGTGTGAGAACTCCTCGCCCTTGGCGGCGACGGCCTGGATCAGGCTGTCGAGGCTGGCCAGCAGCGCGTCGTGGCCGAGCAGCAGGCCCAGGCGGATGGCGGTGGGGTAGGCGTCGTTGGTGGACTGCGCCATGTTCACGTCGTTGTTCGGGTGCAGGTAGGCGTACTCGCCCTTGTTGCGGCCCATGGCCTCGAGGGCGATGTTGGCGATCACCTCGTTGGCGTTCATGTTGGTGGAGGTGCCGGCGCCGCCCTGGATCATGTCGACCACGAACTGGTCGTGGAAATCACCGCGGATCAGGCGGGCACAGGCCTCGCTGATGGCGGCGTGCTTTTCCGCGTTGAGGTGCCCCAGCTGCTTGTTGGCATCGGCGGCGGCCTGCTTGACCATCGCCAGGGCGATCACCAGCTTCGGGTAGTGCGACAGGGGCACGCCCGACAGGCGGAAGTTCTGCACGGCGCGCAGGGTCTGGATGCCGTAGTAGGCATCAGCGGGGACTTCGAGGGTGCCGAGCAGGTCTTTTTCTACACGAAAGGATGCAGCGGAGGACATGATGTAATACATCTCAGGGAAGACACGGCCAGTGCCGCGATGCCCAATAGACTAAGCTTCCAGCCGTTCGTCGACCAATGCTGTTATCCGCTGGGTCATGCATAAACGGCATAATCCGGCCGTGACCCGCTTCGTTCGGGAAGCGTGTGCACCAAAATCGGGCAAGGGGATCGAGATGAACCTGGAAACCAAATGGCTGGAGGACTTCGTCGCCCTGGCCGCCACCCGCAGCTTTTCCCAGGCGGCGGAGAAGCGCTTCGTCACCCAGCCGGCCTTCAGCCGGCGCATCCGCAGCCTGGAGTCGGCCCTGGGGCTGACCCTGGTGAACCGCTCGCGCACGCCCATCGAACTGACCGAGTCGGGCCAGCTGTTCCTGGTCACGGCGCGCAGCATGGTCGAGCAGATGGGCGAGGTGGTGCGCCACCTGCACCACCTGGAAGGCCAGCAGGGCGAGGTGCTGCAGTTCGCCGCCGCCCACTCCCTGGCGCTGGGCTTCTTCCCGCAGTGGATCGCGCGGCTGCGCGGCGAGGGCTTGAACATCGCTAGCCGCCTGATCGCCACCAACGTCGGCGATGCCGTGCATTCCCTGCGCGAGGGCAGCTGCGACCTGATCCTGGCCTTCTACGATCCGGACGCCTCCCTGCAGATGGACCCGGAAATCTTCCCCTCCATGCACCTGGGCAGCACCGAGATGCTGCCGGTGTGCGCGGTGGATGCGAATGGCGAACCGCTCTACAGCCTGGAGAACGGGCAGAGCGTGCCGCTGCTGGCCTACACCGCCGGGGCCTTCCTCGGGCGTTCGGTGAACCTGCTGCTGCGCCAGCGGGCGCTGCGCTCCACCACCGTCTATGAGACGGCCATGGCCGACAGCCTCAAGAGCATGGCGTTGCAGGGCATGGGCGTGGCCTGGGTGCCGCGCTTCAGTGCCCAGGCGGAGCTGGCGCGGGGTGAGCTGGCGGTGTGTGGCGGGTCGCAGTGGCATGTGCCGCTGGAAATCCGCCTGTACCGCTGCGCGCTGGTGCGCAAGGCGGCGATCCGCCTGCTATGGCGCAAGCTGGAAGGCGGGGCGGGCAGCGAGGGGACGACCCCGGCCTGAGCCGGGGCCGGTTGGCGGGGCTACATCTGCAGGACCACGCGGCCTTCGATCTGCCCGGCGCGCATGCGGTCGAGGATGGCGTTGATGTTGTCCAGGCTGTCGGTGCTGAAGGTGGAGTGCACCAGGCCTTCGCCGGCGAAATCCAGGGCTTCCTGCAGGTCCGCACGGGTGCCGACGATGGAGCCGGTGATGCTGATGGCCTTGAGTACCACGTCGAAGATCGGCGTGGGGAAGTCGCCCGGCGGCAGGCCCACCAGGGCCACGGTGCCGCCGCGACGGGCCATGCCGATGGCCTGGCCGAAGGCGCTGTTGGACACCGCGGTGACCAGCACGCCGTGGGCGCCGCCGATGTCGCGCTGGATCACCTCGGCCGGGTTCTCGTTGCGGGCGTTGATCGTAAGGCTGGCGCCGAGCTTGCGGGCCAGTTCCAGCTTGGCGTCGTCGACGTCGATGGCCGCCACGTGCAGGCCCATGGCGCGGGCGTACTGCACGGCCACATGGCCCAGGCCGCCGATACCGGAGATGGCCACCCACTGGCCGGGGCGCGCGCCGGTGACCTTGAGGCCCTTATAGACAGTGACGCCCGCGCAGAGGATCGGCGCGATCTCGGCGAAGCCGACGTTCTTCGGCAGCACGCCCACGTAGTTGGGGTCGGCGAGCACGTACTCGGCATAGCCGCCGTTCACCGAGTAGCCGGTGTTCTGCTGGCCCTCGCAGAGGGTTTCCCAGCCGGTCAGGCAGTGTTCGCAGCAGCCGCAGGCGGTGTACAGCCAGGGCACGCCGACGCGGTCGCCTTCCTTGACCCGGGTGACCCCGGCGCCCACCGCCGCCACGTAGCCGACGCCTTCGTGGCCGGGGATGAAGGGCAGGGCGGGCTTCACCGGCCAGTCGCCTTCGGCGGCGTGCAGGTCGGTGTGGCAGACGCCCGAGGCTTCGATCTTCACCAGGATCTGGCCGGGGCCGGGCAGCGGCACCTTCACCTCTTCGATCCGCAGCGGTTCGCCGAAGGCATGGACGACGGCGGCTTTCATGGTCTGGTTCATGGCGTGCACCTCCTGAAAAAGGAGCCTGGAGTGTGCACCCGCACGCTCGCCCTACCCTTGCTCCAGGGCAATTTCCGGGCGCCTTGGCAAGCCGCTGGACGGACGGTAGGCAAGGCCGGGCTTTGCGTTATACTGCGCGGCCTTCGGCCGGCAGCGCACGCCGGCCCACATCGCAGACAAGCCACGCCATATGCGTGGCTTGTTGGTTTTTCGACTCTTGATGAGGCACGACGATGAGCGCACTGGTAGGCGTGATCATGGGCTCCAAATCCGATTGGAGCACCCTCAGCCACACCGCCGAGATGCTGGAAAAGCTGGGCATCCCCTTCGAGGTGAAGGTGGTTTCCGCGCACCGCACTCCGGACCTGCTGTTCCAGTACGCCGATGAGGCCGAGGCCCGTGGCATCCAGGTGATCATCGCCGGTGCCGGCGGCGCCGCCCACCTGCCGGGCATGTGTGCGGCCAAGACCCACCTGCCGGTGCTCGGCGTGCCGGTGCAGTCGTCCATGCTCTCGGGCGTCGACTCGCTGCTTTCCATCGTGCAGATGCCGGCGGGCATCCCGGTCGCCACCCTGGCCATCGGCAAGGCCGGCGCGGTGAATGCCGCCCTGCTGGCCGCCAGCATCCTCGGCCACCAGCACCCGCAGTACCACGCGGCGCTGAAGGCCTTCCGCGACGAGCAGACCCGCTCGGTGCTCGACAACCCGGACCCGCGTGAGGCCTGACAGATGAAGATCGGCGTGATCGGCGGCGGCCAGCTCGGCCGCATGATGGCCCTGGCGGGCACCCCGCTGGGCATGGACTTCGCCTTCCTCGACCCGGCCCCGGACGCATGCGCCCAGGCCCTTGGTGAACACATCCGCGCCGACTACGGCGACCAGGACCACCTGCGCCAGCTGGCCGATGAAGTGGACCTGGTGACCTTCGAGTTCGAGAGCGTGCCGGCCGAGACCGTGGCCTTCCTCTCCCAGTTCGTGCCGGTCTATCCCTCGGCCGATGCCCTGCGCATCGCCCGTGACCGCTGGTTCGAGAAGTCGATGTTCAAGGAGCTGGGCATCCCCACTCCCGAGTTCGCCGACATCCAGTCCCAGGCCGACCTGGACGCCGCCGTGGCCGCCATCGGCCTGCCGGCGGTGATGAAGACCCGCACCCTGGGCTATGACGGCAAGGGCCAGAAGGTCCTGCGCAAGCCCGAGGACGTGACCGGCGCCTTCGCCGAGCTGGGCAGCGTGCCCTGCATCCTCGAAGGCTTCGTGCCCTTCACCGGCGAAGTGTCCCTGGTGGCGGTGCGTGCCCGTGACGGCGAGACGCGCTTCTACCCGCTGGTGCACAACACCCACGACAACGGCATCCTGCGCCTGTCCATCGCCAGCACCGACCATCCGCTGCAGGCCCTGGCCGAGGATTACGTCGGTCGCGTGCTGCAGAAGCTGGACTACGTCGGCGTGCTGGCCTTCGAGTTCTTCGAGGTGGACGGCGGCCTGAAGGCCAACGAAATCGCCCCGCGCGTGCACAACTCCGGGCACTGGACCATCGAGGGCGCCGAGTGCAGCCAGTTCGAGAACCACCTGCGCGCCGTTGCCGGCCTGCCGCTGGGTTCCACCGCCAAGGTGGGCGAGAGCGCCATGCTCAACTTCATCGGCGACGTGCCGCCGGTGGAGAAGGTGATCGCCGTCGGCGACTGCCACCTGCACCACTACGGCAAGGCCTTCAAGGCCGGGCGCAAGGTCGGCCACGCCACCCTGCGCAGCGCCGACCTGGCGACCCTGAAGGCGCGCATCGCCGAGGTCGAGGCGCTGATCGCCGGCTGAACCCCGGTCGCTGCTTCCAGTCTGAAAAAGGGCGTGTCCACGGACACGCCCTTTTTTCATTCAGGAGTAAATGCCATGGGGCTCATCGGAACCATCTTCATCGGCCTGATCGTCGGTCTGGTCGCGCGCTTCCTCAAACCCGGCGACGACAGCATGGGCTGGATCTGGACCATCCTCCTGGGGATCGGCGGTTCCGTCGCCGCCACTTATGGGGGCCAGGCCCTGGGCATCTATCACGCCGGCGAGGGTGCCGGCTTCATCGGTGCCGTGGTCGGTGCCGTCATCCTTCTGGTGATCTACGGCGCCATCAAGAAGAGCTGAGGGAGCTGGGAACGGGCGCGGCGAGGAGTCCGTTGAAAAACGTGGACGAGGCAGGCGATGCAAGGCGAAAACGGCCGAGAAAGCGCAGTTTACTTGGGTAAATGAGCATTTTGATCGGACTCGCGCACGAGGGCGTTTTCAACGCCGCAGCGGCAACGCAGTTAGTTTTTCAACAGCCTGCTAGTCTTGGCGCCTGTTTCTTTACGTGAGTCCTCTTCGATGCGCCGTGCCCTGCTTCTCTCCCTGCTGCTGTGCAGCACCCTGGCCCATGCCCGGCTGGACATGCCGGAAACCGATTGGCTGGAATTGATGCCCGCCGAGGACCGCAAGGCCCTGGAGGAGATGCCGGAAATCAGCCACGACACCCCGGAAGCGGACGGCACCTTCAACAACAAGGGCGGCCTCAAGCAGCAGGACAAGGACCTGCCGGCGGTGATGTATTCGGCGAAGACGGTGGCCGAGCTCAATGGCCAGAAGATCCGCATCGGCGGCTACCCGGTACCGCTGGAGACCGACGCCAAGGGGCGCGGCACGCTGTTCTTCCTGGTTCCCTACCCGGGCGCCTGCATCCACGTACCGCCGCCGCCGCCGAACCAGATCGTGCTGGTGCGCTACCCCAAGGGCATCGCCCTCGACGATATCTACACCCCGCTCTGGGTCACCGGCACCCTCAAGGTGGAGCTGGTCAGCAACGACCTGGCCGATGCCGCCTACGCGCTGGATGCGGGCGAGGTGCGGGTCGTGGAGGATGAGGATATCCAGTAAGGCGGCGTTCGGGCGGCGCGCCCCGCCAATGCCGAGTCGCGGCATCGCAATGTGCCGCGTTTGGCTCCGCCTGGTGGAGGTAGAAAGCGACCTCCACCCTACACAGCGGTCATGTCCGAGCCTAGGTAGGGGCGACTTTAGTCGCCAAGCGCTTCGCTCCACAGGCTGACGCCCATGCTGTGGCGGGCGCCCGGTTGCAGCAGCAGGCTGTCGTCGAGCACCCGGGCGGTTTCGATGCAGAGCATGCGCTGCCAGGCGTCGTCGGCGAACTGGGAGAGGCGGGCGGCCTTGTCGATCCAGGGGTTCCACACCACCGCCGAGGCCGAGTCGCTGGCTTCGATCAGCACCCGGCGGCGCCAGGCGTCATCGCGGATGGCCAGGCGTGCCGGGGTGCCGAGGTAGATGCGGTCGGTCTCGCCGCCGAAGCTCACCTCGCCCACCTGCTGGCGGCGTTCCCAGCCTTCCAGGGTTTCGATGTAGTCGCAGCCGTCCAGGCCCTCCACCCGCACCTGGCGGATGTCGCTGACGGCGAAGTAGCTGTGCAGCGCCTGGCTCAGGGCCAGGGGAACGTCGCCGCGGTTGCGGGTTTCCAGGGTCAGTTGCAGGCGCTGGCCCAGGCGGATTTCCAGGCGCAGCTCGGCGTCGCCCTTCCAGCCGGGCAGCGGTGTGCGACGGCTGTCCCAAGACAGCACCAGGCGTGCCACGCCATCCAGGGCTTCCACCCCTTCCAGTTCCCAGTCGAGGCTGCGTACACCGCCATGGGCCGGCGCTGCGCCATCGCCCTGGTAGTGGGCCTGGATCGCCTCGGGGTTGCGCTGCAGGTCACCGAACCAGGGCCAGCACACCGGCACGCCGCCGCGCACCGATTGGCCGCGCTGGAACGCCGCCTGCTCGCTGAGCCAGATCAGCGGCTCCTCGCCGTTGCGCTGGTAGCTGAGCACCTGGGCGCCCTGCTGTGCCACCAGCAGTTCCGCATCGGCGGTGCGCAGGCGCCAGCAGGGCAGTTGATCCATGTCGATCCGCTCGATCTGCGGAACCTTGCTTTCGCTGTTCATCCGGGTGCTCCTGGGCCTTTGGCTGTTTGCCGTCTGCATTGGGCAGGGGCGTGCCGGCGGGGTTCCCCCGAAACCGGCGAATGCATGAAGGGTATCAACGGGGGAGGGGGCGTTCGCGCGTGCGCTCGCCCCTCGGGACGGGGCTCAGCCGCGGCGCGGCGGAACCGGGCGGGTGCGACCGCTGCCGTCGATGGCGACGAAGACGAAGACCGCCTCGGTGACCTTGCGCCATTCGCTGGAGAGCGGGTCGTCGCTCCATACCTCGACCAGCATCTGGATCGAGCTGCGGCCGATTTCCAGTGCCTGGGTATAGAAGGAGAGCTGGGCGCCCACGGCGACCGGGACGAGGAACGCCATGCGGTCGATGGCGACGGTGGCGACGCGGCCCCCGGCGACCTTGTTGGCCATGGCGGTGCCGGCGAGGTCCATCTGCGAGACCAGCCAGCCACCGTAGATGTCGCCGAAGCCGTTGGTTTCGCGGGGAAGTGCGGTGATCTGCAAGGCCAGGTCGCCTTGGGGAGTCAGGTTTTCTTCTTCTTCGATCTCGATCATGCCTGGGGTGCCTCTGCCCCTGTGCTGCTTTGGATGGCGTCTATGGACGGGGAAGGGCAAGGTGCCCTGCAAAATTCCCCCTGCGCCCGCCGACCCACTGCATGTCGCCCGCGCGCAACAGCGCGCAGTATATAGCTCGCCGCGACGGGCGACGACCGCCGGGTTTCGCTTTTGACCACCCATACGTCAGAGATTGTGTGCGCTCGGCGGCTTTTTGCTATTTTGCGGACCGACCCGCCGCCAACGCAGCGGCGGGGCATGCCCTGCCTGCACTGACAAGAGATCACCCATGTCCACCTTTCTCGCCTCCGAGGCTCCCGCGCGGCCACTGACCCGCAGCGACTACAAGACCCTGTCCCTGTCCGCCCTGGGCGGCGCCCTCGAGTTCTACGACTTCATCATCTTCGTGTTCTTCGCGGCGGTGGTGGGCAAGCTGTTCTTCCCCGCCGAGATGCCCGAATGGCTGCGCCAGATGCAGACCTTCGGCATCTTCGCCGCCGGCTACCTGGCGCGGCCCCTGGGCGGCATCGTCATGGCGCACTTCGGCGACCTGCTGGGGCGCAAGCGCATGTTCACCCTGAGCATCTTCCTGATGGCGGTGCCGACGCTGATCATGGGCCTGCTGCCCACCTACGAGCAGATCGGCATCCTGGCGCCCCTGGCCCTGCTGCTGCTGCGGGTGATCCAGGGCGCGGCCATCGGTGGCGAGGTGCCCGGCGCCTGGGTGTTCGTCGCCGAGCACGTGCCGGAGCGGCACATCGGCTACGCCTGCGGCACCCTGACCTCGGGCCTGACCTTCGGCATCCTGCTGGGCTCGCTGATGGCGACCCTGATCAACAGCATCTATACCCCGGCTGAGGTGCAGGACTGGGCCTGGCGCATTCCCTTCCTGGTGGGCGGCGTGTTCGGCCTGTTCTCCGTCTACCTGCGCCGCTGGCTGCACGAGACGCCGGTGTTCGCCGAGCTGCAGCAGCGCAAGGCACTGGCCGAGGAGGTGCCGCTCAAGGCGGTGCTGCGCGAGCACCGGGGCGCCATCGCCATCAGCATGCTGCTGACCTGGGTGCTGTCGGCCGGCATCGTGGTCGTCATCCTGATGACCCCCACCGTGCTGCAGACCGTCTACGGCTTCGCGGCGGCCACGGCGCTCAAGGCCAACAGCCTGGCCATCGTCTGCCTGACGGTTGGCTGCATCGCCTCGGGCGCCATCGCCGACCGCTTCGGCGCGGGCCGTACCTTCCTGGTGGGTGGGCTGCTGCTGGCAGCCAGCTCCTGGACCTTCTACACCAGCCTCCAGGCGCACCCGGACTGGTTGTTCCCGCTCTACGCGCTGACCGGTCTGTTCGTCGGCACCATCGGTGCCGTGCCCTATGTGATGGTCAAGGCCTTCCCGCCGGTGGTGCGTTTCTCCGGCCTGTCGTTCTCCTACAACCTGGCCTACGCCATCTTCGGCGGCCTGACGCCGATGATCGTCTCGCTGCTGATGAAGTGGGACCCTCTGGGCCCGGCTTACTACGTGGCGGCCCTGTGCGGGTTGGCGGTGTTCATTGGTCTGTACCTGATCGGCAAGAAGCGCTGATCGGCTCCATCCCAGTGGGGAGCTCCGCAGTGATGGGTTTCGCGGAGCTCTACCCATCCTACGGTGCTTTTGCTCACTTGATGGTCGAGGTCACGCGCCAGACCTTGTTGCCGACGTCGTCGGTCACCAGCAGGGCGCCGCGGGCGTCGAGCAGCACGTCCACCGGGCGGCCCAGGGCGTTGCCGTCCTCGTCGAGGAAGCCGGTGAGCACGTCCACCGGTTCACCATTGGGCTTGCCGCCCTTGAAGGGCACGAAGATCACCTTGTAGCCGCTGTGTGGCTTGCGGTTCCACGAGCCGTGCTGGCCGACGAACAGGCCATTCTGGAAGTCCGGCAGGGCGCCGCCCTTGCCGAAGGCGATGCCGAGGGAGGCGGTGTGCGGGCCCAGGGCGTAGTCGGGCACCAGGGCCTTGGCGACCATGTCCGGGTTGGCCGGCTGCACGCGCTCGTCGACGTGCTGGCCGTAGTAGCTCCAGGGCCAGCCGTAGAAGCCGCCGTCCTTCACCGAGGTGATGTAGTCGGGCACCAGGTCGCTGCCGATCTCGTCGCGTTCGTTCACCGCCGTCCACAGCGTGCCGGTCTCGGGTTCCCAAGCCAGGCCGTTGGGGTTGCGCAGGCCGCTGGCGAACAGGCGCTTGCTGCCGCTGGCGCGGTCCACTTCCCAGATCGCCGCGCGGCCTTCTTCCATCTCCAGGCCGTTCTCGCCGACGTTGCTGTTGGAGCCGACGGTGACATACAGCTTGCTACCGTCGCGGCTGGCGATGACGTTCTTGGTCCAGTGGTGGTTGATGCCTGCCGGCAGGTCGGTGACCTTCTGCGGCGTGGCCTCGATGCGCGTCTGGCCTTCCTCGTAGGGCACGCGCACCAGGGCGTCGGCGTTGGCGATATAGAAGTCGCCACCCACCAGGGCCATGCCGAAGGGCGAGTGGAGGTTCTCCAGGAAGGGCGTCTTCAGGTCGGCCACGCCGTCGCCGTCGGTGTCGCGCAGCAGGGTGATGCGGTCGGCGCTGGGGGTGCGGGCGCCGGCCTTCTCCATCACCTTGCCGGCGATCCAGCCCTTGAGGCTGAAGCCTTCACCGGAAGCCGGGGCGTTGCTCTCGGCCACCAGTACATCGCCATTGGGCAGCAGGTAGAGCCAGCGCGGGTGGTCCAGGCCAGCGGCAAAGGCCTTCACCTCGGTGCCGGCGGTGGCGGTGGGCTGGCCGCCTTCGGCCCAGCCCTTGGCCGGGGCCACGTTCACCGTGGGCAGCAGGGTCTTGTTCGGCGGCGGCAGCGTCGGGTTGGCGCCGGTGCCGTCGCTCACCTCCAGGCTGGCCTTGTCGCCGCAGGCCGAGCAGGCGGCGACGAGGACCGCCAGGGGCATCAGTCGTAGGGGGTGCATGGGCGTTCTCCTGAGGGGTGCGGGCTCATTCAAGCAGAGTTGGACAGCCATGATGGCCATTCATCCAATTGTCATATTCGGTTCATAGAGTGTTCATACGGCCTGCAGATACTGGCCCCCGATTCATCCAACCCGATCCTTTGCTAGGAGCAAGGCATGAAACTGAAGCGTTTGATGGCGGCCCTGACTTTCGTCGCCGCCGGCGTTGCGACCGCCAGCGCGGTTGCCGCTGTCGACCCGTCCATCCCGTCCTACACCAAGACCACTGGCGTATCCGGCAACCTCTCCAGCGTTGGTTCGGACACCCTGGCCAACCTGATGACTCTGTGGGCTGAAGCCTACAAGCGTGAATACCCGAACGTGAACATCCAGATCCAGGCCGCCGGTTCTTCCACCGCGCCGCCGGCTCTGACCGAAGGCACCGCCAACCTGGGCCCGATGAGCCGCAAGATGAAGGACGTCGAGCTGCAGGCCTTCGAACAGAAGTACGGCTACAAGCCGACCGCTGTTCCGGTTGCCGTCGACGCCCTGGCGATCTTCGTGCACAAGGACAACCCCATCAAAGGCCTGACCATGCAGCAGGTTGACGCCATCTTCTCCGCCAACCGCCTGTGCGGTGGCAAGAGCGACGTCAAGACCTGGGGCGACCTGGGCGTGACCGGTGACCTGGCTGCCAAGCCGGTTCAGCTGTTCGGCCGTAACTCGGTATCCGGCACCTACGGCTACTTCAAGGAAGAAGCCCTGTGCAAAGGCGACTTCAAGGCCAACGTCAACGAGCAGCCGGGTTCGGCTTCCGTCGTCCAGTCCATCAGCCAGTCCCTCAACGGCATCGGCTACTCGGGCATCGGCTACAAGACTTCCAGCGTGAAGACCGTGGCCCTGGCCAAGAAAGAAGGCGGCGAGTTCGTTGAAGACAACGAGCAGAACGCCCTGAACGGCACCTACCCGCTGTCCCGCTTCCTCTACGTTTACGTCAACAAGGCCCCGAACAAGCCTCTGGCCCCGCTGGAAGCCGAGTTCGTGAAGCTGGTCCTGTCGCAACAAGGCCAGCAGGTCGTGGTGAAGGATGGCTACATCCCGCTGCCGGCCAAGGTCGCTGAAAAAGCACTGAAGGATCTGGGCCTGTAATCCAGGACAGATGAAGGGGGCGGTCGCTCAGCAGACCGCCCCGCAAGGACGCGACGATGGCGGGAGACCCCCGCCATGGAGGCCCGCCCCCGGCACCATGCCCAGGGTGGGCCTCGTTGCGTCACCTCGCTGTAATCTTTCTGTCATACGAAGGCTTTAGGGTGTGCCCATGAATGATCTGGCCAGTTCCCCCATGACCTCGACGAATCCCCCCGCGCGCATCGATTTCAACACGCCGGCGCTGCAGCGCAAGCGCCGCATCCGTGCGTTGAAAGACAACCTGACCCGCTGGTACGTACTGGTGGGCGGCCTGGCCGTTCTCGCGGCCATTACCCTGATCTTCTTCTACCTCGCCTACGTGGTGCTGCCCCTGTTCCAGGGTGCCGAGCTGACCGCGAAGAAGGTGCAGAGCCCTGCCTGGCTCCAGCAGGACGCCGGCAAGCCGCTGCTGCTGACCATCGAGGAGCAGAACCAGGTCGGCATGCGTGTTTCCGACAAGGGTGAAGCGGTCTTCTTCTCCACCAAGGACGGCGCCGAACTCAAGCGCAGCCAACTGCCCCTGCCGGCTGGCGTCAGCGTTGCCTCCATCGGCCAGGACCAGCCCGGCAGCCCGCTGGTGGCCCTGGGCCTGAGCAACGGCCAGGCGCTGCTGTTCAAGCACAGCTACGTGGTGACCTACCCGGACAACAAACGGGTGATCACCCCGCAGATCGACTTCCCCTACGGCGACAAGCCCCTGGTACTGAACCAGGCCGGCGGCGCCCTGGAGCATGTGGCGGTCAGCCACAACGACGAGACCCTTTTGCTGGCCGGTTCCACCGGTAACCAGCTGCACGTGCAGGAGCTGGTCAGCGAAGAGAACATGATGACCGGCGAGACCACCGTCGAGCAGAACGCCATCGACCTGCCGCAGATGACCGAGCCGATCAAGGCGATCTACGTCGACCCGCGCCTGCAATGGCTTTACGTGGTCAACGGCCGCGCCCAGGTAGACGTCTTCAGCCTGCACGAGAAGAGCCTCAACGGCCGTTACAAGCTGTTCGAGGAAGGCGATCGCGAAGTCTCCGCCAGCGGCCTGCTGCTGGGCGGCATCTCGCTGATGATCGGTGACTCCAAGGGCGACGTGAGCCAGTGGTTCATGGTCCGTGGCGCCGACGGCGAAGCCCGCCTGACCCACATCCGCAGCTTCCAGCTGGGCAAGGCACCGGTGGTGCAGATCGCCCCCGAAGAGCGCCGCAAGGGCTTCCTGGCTCTGGATGCCAGCGGCAAGCTCGGCGTCTTCCACAGCACCGCCGAGCGCACCCTGCTGATCGAACAGGTCACCGACGGCGCCGGCCTGATGGCCTTCTCGCCCCGCGCCAACCGCGTGATAGTCGAGGAGGGCGGCCAGCTGCTGCCCTTCAGCCTGCGCAACCCGCACCCGGAAGTCTCCTGGAGCGCGCTGTGGGGCAAGGTCTGGTACGAAAGCTACGACGCACCCAAGTACGTCTGGCAATCCACCGCCGCCAACACTGATTTCGAACCCAAGCTGAGCCTGGCACCGCTGACCTTCGGCACCCTCAAGGCCGCCTTCTACGCCATGCTGCTGGCCGCTCCGCTGGCCATCGCCGCCGCCATCTACACCGCGTACTTCATGGCCCCGACCATGCGTCGCAAGGTGAAGCCGGTGATCGAGCTGATGGAAGCGCTGCCGACGGTGATCCTCGGCTTCTTCGCCGGCCTGTTCCTGGCGCCCTACGTCGAAGGCCACCTGCCGGGCATCTTCAGCCTGCTGTTGCTGACGCCGATCGGCATCCTGCTCGCCGGCTTCCTCTGGAGCCGCCTGCCGGAGTCGATCCGCCTGCGCGTGCCGGACGGTTTCGAAGCGGCGATCCTGATCCCCGTGGTGCTGCTGGTGGGCTGGTTCGCCCTGGGTATGAGCCCGCTGCTGGAAGCCTGGTTCTTCGGTGGCGACATGCGCCTGTGGATCAGCAATGACCTGGGCATCACCTACGACCAGCGCAACGCCCTGATCGTCGGCCTGGCCATGGGCTTCGCGGTGATCCCGAACATCTTCTCCATCGCCGAAGACGCCATCTTCAGCGTGCCGCGCAGCCTCACCTACGGTTCCCTGGCCCTGGGCGCCACGCCCTGGCAGACCCTGACCCGCGTAGTGATCCTCACCGCCAGCCCGGGCATCTTCTCGGCACTGATGATCGGCCTCGGCCGTGCAGTGGGCGAGACCATGATCGTGCTGATGGCCACCGGCAACACCCCGGTGATGGAAGTGAACATCTTCGAAGGCATGCGCACCCTGGCAGCCAACGTCGCGGTGGAAATGCCGGAGTCCGAAGTGGGTGGCTCGCACTACCGCGTGCTGTTCCTCGCGGCCCTGGTGCTGCTGATGTTCACCTTCGTGATGAACACCCTGGCAGAGCTGATCCGTCAGCGCCTGCGCAAGAAATACGCCTCGCTTTAAGGTGGAGAATTCCGTGAAACAGGTTTCCCTCAAATACTGGTTCAAGAGCGGCGCGCCAGGTGTGTGGATGAGCGGTGGCGCCGTGTCCATCGCCGTCATCATGACCATCGGCCTGCTGTCGGTGATCGCCGTACGCGGTCTTGGCCACTTCTGGCCGGCCGACCTGATCGAAGCCCAGTACAGCGTGCCGGGCCAGGCGCCCAAGGCGCTGATCGGCGAAGCGGTGCAGATCGAAGAAGTGTCCCGTGCGCGCCTCAAGGGTGCTGGCCTGCCGGTGCCCGAAGAAGGCCCCGAGTTCATGACCCGCGAGCTGCTCAAGGTGGGCAACCGCGAGGTCTACGGCAGCGACTTCACCTGGGTGGTGGGCGAATGGTTGCAAGACCAGAAGAAGCCCGCCGAGCTGATCGCCATGGAGCGCCGCGAGTGGGGCAACTTCTACGGCCGCCTGGTGAGCGTCAAGGAGAACGGCCAGGTCGTCGCCGAGGGCGAGGCCGCCATGGCCGAGCTGCAGAAGCGCCTGAAGCGTGTCGATGACCTCTACGCCCAGCTCTACAAGCTGGAGAAGAAGGACATCGGCGCCATCAACCATGGCCTCGAACGCCTGCGCCTGGATGGCCGCAAGCTGGAGCTGGACGGCAAGCTGGACGCCGCCGCCCAGGCCGACCTGGCTGCTGCGCGTGCCGAGCTGGATGCCCGCTACAAGGGCCTCGAAGCCCAGCTGGGCGGCTTGCACGAAGCCTTCAACCGCGACAGCGTGGTGGTTCGCGAAGCCGGTGGCCAGGAGCAGGAAATCACCCTGGGCAAGATCGTGCATGCCTACCAGCCCAACGCCATGGGTGTGTTCCAGAAGATCGGCTTCTACTTCGCCAAGCTGTGGGAGTTCCTGGCGGACGACCCCCGTGAGGCCAACACCGAAGGCGGTATCTTCCCGGCCATCTTCGGCACCGTGATGATGACCCTGATCATGGCCGTGATCGTCACCCCCTTCGGCGTGGTGGCGGCCATCTACCTGCGCGAATACGCCAAGCAGGGCGTGCTCACCCGCATCATCCGCATCGCCGTGAACAACCTGGCCGGTGTCCCGGCCATCGTCTACGGCGTGTTCGGCCTGGGCTTCTTCGTCTACGTACTGGGTGGTTCCATCGACCGCCTGTTCTTCCCCGAAGCCGCCCCGGCGCCGACCTTCGGCACCCCGGGCCTGCTCTGGGCCTCGCTGACCCTGGCCATCCTCGCGGTGCCGGTGGTGATCGTGGCCACCGAGGAAGGCCTGGCGCGGATTCCCCGTGCGGTGCGTGAGGGCTCCCTGGCCCTGGGCGCGACCAAGGCCGAGACCCTGTGGAAGATTGTCCTGCCGATGGCCAGCCCGGCCATGATGACCGGCCTGATCCTCGCCGTGGCCCGCGCCGCCGGTGAAGTGGCGCCGCTGATGCTGGTGGGCGTGGTCAAGCTGGCCCCGAGCCTGCCGGTGGATGGCAACTACCCCTACCTGCACCTCGACCAGAAGATCATGCACCTGGGCTTCCACATCTACGACGTCGGCTTCCAGAGCCCCAACGTAGAGGCCGCCCGCCCGCTGGTGTACGCCACCGCGCTGCTGCTGGTGCTGGTGATCGCGCTGCTGAACCTCTCGGCCGTCGCCATCCGCAACCACCTGCGCGAGAAGTACAAGGCGCTGGACAACTGAGTTAGCCCCGAGCGGCGTGCCACACGCCGCTCCGCTTGAAACTTGAAGCTTGTAGCCAGGCGCTACGAACGGAGTGAAATCATGCAACACGAAAGCCATAGCCACGGCGTCAACATTTCCGCCCTCGGCCGCAGCAAGCAGAGCCTGAGCCTGGCCGAGGAAACCGTTGCCCTCGAAGTGCCCGGCCTCAACCTGTACTACGGCGAGAAGCAGGCCCTGTACGACGTGCAGATGAACATCCCGAAACAGCGCGTGACCGCCTTCATCGGTCCGTCCGGCTGCGGCAAGTCCACGCTGCTGCGCTGCTTCAACCGCATGAACGACCTGGTGGATGGCTGCCGCGTCGATGGCGAGATCCGCCTAGACGGCAACAACATCTACCGCAAGGGCGAGGAAGTGGCCGAGCTGCGCCGCCGCGTCGGCATGGTGTTCCAGAAGCCCAACCCCTTCCCCAAGAGCATCTACGAGAACGTCGTCTACGGCCTGCGCATCCAGGGCATCAACAAGAAGCGCGTGCTCGACGAAGCCGTTGAATGGGCCCTCAAGGGCGCGGCGCTGTGGGAGGAGGTCAAGGACCGCCTGCACGAATCCGCCCTCGGCCTCTCCGGCGGCCAGCAGCAGCGTCTGGTCATCGCCCGCACCATCGCGGTCGAACCCGAAGTGCTGCTGCTCGACGAACCCTGCTCGGCCCTGGACCCGATCTCCACCCTCAAGGTGGAAGAGCTGATCTACGAGCTGAAGAGCAAGTACACCATCGTCATCGTCACCCACAACATGCAGCAGGCCGCGCGCGTCTCCGACTACACGGCGTTCATGTACATGGGCAAGCTGATCGAATTCGGCGATACCGATACCCTGTTCACCAACCCGGCCAAGAAGCAGACCGAGGACTACATCACCGGTCGTTATGGCTAGTCGCGCGAGCGCCAGCTTGAAGCGGGAAGCTTGAAGCTGGAGGTTGGACGACGGACACCGATTAACAGGCTTCAAGCTTCTGGCTTCAAGCTTCCAGCTTTCGCGGAGCGAACATGATCGACAAAGACAGCCTCACCCATCACATCTCCCAGCAGTTCAACGCCGAACTGGAGGACGTGCGCAGCCACCTCCTGGCGATGGGCGGCCTGGTGGAGAAACAGGTCAACGACGCCGTCACCGCGCTGATCGACGCCGACTCGGGCCTGGCCCAGCAGGTGCGCGAGATCGACGACCAGATCAACCAGATGGAGCGCAACATCGACGAGGAGTGCGTACGCATCCTCGCCCGTCGCCAGCCGGCGGCCTCCGACCTGCGCCTGATCATCAGCATCTCCAAGTCGGTGATCGACCTGGAGCGCATCGGCGACGAGTCCTCGAAGATCGCCCGCCGCGCCATCCAGCTCTGCGAGGAAGGCGTGTCGCCGCGCGGCTACGTCGAAGTCCGCCACATCGGCGACCAGGTGCGTCGCATGGTGCAGGAGTCGCTGGACGCCTTCGCTCGCTTCGATGCCGACCTGGCCCTGTCCGTGGCCCAGTACGACAAGACCATCGACCGCGAGTACAAGACCGCCCTGCGCGAGCTGGTCACCTACATGATGGAAGACCCGCGCGCCATCAGCCGCGTGCTCAACATCATCTGGGCCCTGCGTTCCCTGGAGCGCATCGGCGACCACGCACGCAACATCGCCGAACTGGTGATCTACCTGGTGCGCGGTACCGACGTCCGCCACATGGGCCTGGCGCGCATGCAGGAAGAAGTGAAGGGCACTGCCAACAAGGGTGGCGACACCCCCGCCAACTGACCCGCCCCGCTTCAGGAAAACGCCCGGCCATGCCGGGCGTTTTCGTGGGTGGCTCCAACCACCTTCCCCACCTGCTCCATCCCCACCGTAGGAGCGAGCTCTGCTCGCGAAGCGTCGCCCGCTCGGTGGCGCCCCATGCCTCACCTTTGTGGGCGCGGATTCATTTGAACGTGGGAAGCCAAGTCCTTGGGACGGTGGTCATGAATCATCGACTCTGCCTGTGGCGATTCGAACTGAGCACTCGACAGGATGAATGCGTGTCGTAGGGTGCATCACCGACGGGGGCCCAACCACAGCTCATTGGCACGGCCTCGCGTAGGGTGGATGACGCTTCTCCCATCCACCAATCGGCGTGACCGGCGTGCACCGGACGTGCCCCACGCGCCGCCAACGCAATGTGCTTTCCGGCGGCATCGTTTGGTGGATGAAAAGAGCGTCATCCACCCTACGTCCGGAGTGCGCGACGTCTTCGTGCTCCGCGAGCCTCACGAAACCCGTGCCTTTCAATGCCCCGGCACCATCCCGGAAACCACCTTTCACCCGAAAGGGTGCGCGATGTCGCATTCAGTTTGGCAAAGCGCTATCAGCCGAGGCTATGCTTACGCCCGTTCTCTGAGGAGTGGTCGATGAGCAAGGTGACAGTGCTGGTAGTGGACGATGCGTCCTTCATTCGCGATCTGGTGAAGAAGGGGCTGCGCGATCACTTCCCCGGCATCCAGATCGAAGAAGCGATCAACGGGCGCAAGGCCCAGCAGATGCTGGCGCGTTCGGCCGTCGACCTGATCCTCTGCGATTGGGAGATGCCGGAGATGTCCGGCCTCGAGCTGCTCACCTGGTGCCGCTCCCAGGACACGCTGAAGACCACGCCCTTCGTCATGGTCACCAGCCGTGGCGACAAGGAGAACGTGGTGCAGGCCATCCAGGCCGGCGTCTCCGACTACATCGGCAAGCCCTTCTCCAACGACCAGCTGGTGACCAAGGTGAAGAAGCAGCTGGCCCGCGCCGGCAAGCTCGAAGCCCTGGCCGCCGGCGCGCCGCCGAAGATGCTCAGCAGCGGCGGCTTCGCCAATGATTCCCTGGCCGCCCTCACCGGCGGCAAGGCCGAGGTGGTCAAGCCCGCCGCGGCACCCAAGGCTGCTGCCAAGCCGGCTGCACCGACCCCGTCGGCCAAGGCCGCCGGCCAGGCACCGGGCGGTCGTGGCCAGGCCCAGCTGCGCCTGCCCAGCGGCGTGCTCTCCTGCGTGATCAAGACCATCAGCCTCAAGGACGCCCACCTGGTGGTGAAGCGTGGCGAGCCGCTGCCCCAGGTGCTGGAAAGCGCCGTGCTCGACCTGGAGCAGGGCGAAGGCGGCGAGGTGGCGCGCCTCAACGGCTACCTGCACTCGGTGGCGGCCCTGGAGCCCAAGCCCGACAGCGAATGGCTGCAGCTGACCTTCCGCTTCGTCGACCGCGACCCGCAGAAGCTCGACTACCTTTCTCGCCTGATCGCCCGTGGCTCGGCGCAGAAACATTTCGTACCCGGCGCCTGAGCCAACCCCGTCACAGCCCGACGGCCGGCGCCTCGCGTGGTGTCGGCGGCGCTGCTAGGCTTGCCAGCTCCGGGATACCCATAACCACTAGATCCATGCAGTCATGCTAGGGCGCATTCTTCTTCTCTGCGGTTCGCTGGCGGCAGCCCTGCCGGCGTGCGCACTGACCATCTACAAGTACACCGATGCCAACGGCGTGGTCACCTACACCGACAAGGCCGTCGCGGGCGCGCAGGTGTTCGTCTTCCGTGATCGCATGGTCGAGCGCCTGGACCTCTCGGTGAAGCTGGAAACCCAGAAGCACGATGCCGGCGAAACCCTGCTGGTGCGCAACGACCTCTACGCGCCGGTGGAAGTGGAGCTGAGCCTGAGCAACGTCAGCAACGCCGTGGGCGCGCCGGACAAGCCCATCCGCTGGGTGCTGCCGCCGCGCAGCAAGATCCGCCTCGCCACCCTGGCCCCGGCCGACTCCAGCAAGGCCATGCGCTACAAGCCGCGCCTGCGCTACGCCCTGGGTGACCCGCGGCAGCAGCCTTCGCTCTACAACTACCCGCTGCCCTGGCTGGGTGGCCCGTTCCGCCTCACCCAGGGCGCCAACGGCCAGTACAGCCACTTCACCCCCAAGGGCCGCTACGCCCAGGACGTGGCCATGCCCGAAGGCACGCCCATCGTCGCCGCCCGCCCAGGGATGGTGGTGAAGATCGAGAACCAGCAGAGCGGCCGGGGCAACAACCCCTCCGGCAACTTCGTGCGCATCCTCCACAACGACGGCACCATGGGCGTCTACCTGCACCTGATGCGTGGCTCGGTGAAGGTCCAGGAGGGCCAGCGCGTGGCCATCGGCGAGCAGATCGGCCGTTCCGGCAACACCGGCAACAGTACCGGCCCGCACCTGCATTTCGTCATCCAGCGCAACGTCGGCCTGGCGCTGGAATCCATCCCCTTCAAGTTCGCCCAGCCGGTGGACTCCCTGCCCAACTTCGCCGTGGGCGGCGACGACTAGCGCGCGAAGTAGCGACCCGGCGTCACCCCGAAGTGGCGCCGGAACATGGCGATGAACGCACTGACGTTGTCATAGCCCAGCTCCAGCGCCACCCGTGTCACCGCATCGCCCGCCGCCAGGCGCTCCAGGGCCCGCAGCAGGCGTGCGCGCTGGCGCCACTGGCCGAAGGCGAAGCCCGTCTCCTCGACGAAGCGCCGGGCCAGGGTCCGGGACGACATCCCCGCCCATTGCGCCCAGGCCTCCAGGCTGCGGTTGTCCGCCAGCTCATCGGCCAGTGCCTGGCAGATGCGCCGCAGGCGCGGGTCCGTCGGCAGCGGCAGGCCGAAGGGTTCTTCCGGCAGGCCCAGCAACTCGTCGAGGATCACCCCGGCGATGCGCAGCTGCCGTGCATCCAGCGGCCCCTCGCCCCAGTCCGTCGCACGCCGCACCGCCTCCCGCAGCAGGCCCGAGGTGGCGATGATCCGGGGCGCCTGCGGCAATTCCCGGCACGCCTGCGGCGCCACATAGACGCTCCAGCCATCGAAGGGCCCGTGGGAACGCAGGGCATGCTCGCAACCCGGCGGCACCCACACCGCATGGGTGGCCGGGACCACCCAGTGGCTGTCGGCCGCCGTCACCGACAGCAGGCCCTGCCCAGCGCCGAGCAGCTGGCCACGGGCGTGGCAATGGAGGGCGGTCTGGCGCTCGAGGGGGCTGTGCTGCCACGCCGCGACCAGCAGCGGGCCGCCGCCTGCCTGGGCGAGGGTGGGTGAAACCAGGGGCTGCGACATTGGCAATTTCACGTTATCAATCGGCGTGGATAAGGCAGTTTAGCCAAGTCCCCGGCCGCAGAATGGGCCCTCATCCACAGGAGGACACCGCCATGCGTGCCGAAGACCTGCTCCCCGATCATCTCGACCACCGTGACTTCAACGGCACCCGCGTGCGCAAGGGCACGGTGGGCGCCTTCCTGATCAACGCCCGGTGCTGGTGCGACCCGGCCACCCCGGCGCAGCAGCGCGCCGCTGCCGAACGGGAGGTGCTGGCCGCCCTGCCGGCGCTGCAGGCGCTGGGGCTGTTCGAGCTGCTGCAGGTGCGCGACCCGGCCCTGCGGGCTTTGTGCGGGCAATCATGAGTCGTGCATGACGGGGATTGCGCAGCGGCGCGGATCGGCCTAGGATTCGCGCCTTCTTCTCCCCTCAACCGACAGCAAAAGGAGGTCCATCATGCAAACACTGATCACCCTTTGCAGGTCGCGCCTGGCTTAATCGCTTCTTCCGTCCTTCTTCGCGACGGTTCCGCACTGCCCGACCCAGACCTGCCAAATCCAAGCATTTTTCGTTTCAACCCATTTGGATTGGACTATGGGCACTTGCATTCGCAATTTGTCCGACGGCATCACCCTGATCGCCGCGGACGACACCTGGATCGAAGGAAAGGCGATCCAGCAACTTGAAACCACCGCCCGCCTGCCGGGCATGCAACGGGTGGCCGGCATGCCGGACCTGCACCCGGGACGTGGCTACCCGGTGGGCGCCGCGTTCTTCTCCAGCGGCCGCTTCTACCCGGCGCTGGTGGGCAACGACATCGGCTGCGGCATGGCCTTCTGGCGCACCGACATTCCGGTCGCCAAGCTGCACCTGGACAAGCTGGAGAAGCGCCTGGGCTCCCTCGACGCACCGCTGGACGACAGCTGGCAGGAGGCGATCGCCGCCTTCGGCCTGCCGCCCTGCGGGCACGAGCGTTCCCTGGGCACCATCGGCGGTGGCAACCACTTCGCCGAGCTGCAGCAGCTCGACGAAGCCTATGACGACGCGGCCCTGGCGGCCCTGGGCGTCGACCGCAAGCACCTGCTCCTGCTGGTGCACAGCGGCTCCCGTGGCCTGGGCGAAGCCATCCTGCGCGAGCAGGTGGACCGCTTCAGCCACGCCGGCCTGGAAGCCGGCAGCGCAGACGCCGAGCACTACCTGGCCCGCCACGACGGCGCTTTGCGCTTCGCCGAGGCCAACCGGCAACTGATCGCCCGACGCATGCTGGAACGCCTGCGTGCCGACGGCGAGCAACTGCTGGACGTGAACCACAACCTCGTCTCCGCCGCGACCATCGGCGGCGTCGACGGCTGGCTGCACCGCAAGGGCGCGACGCCGGCGGACCAGGGCGTGATGGTCATCCCCGGCTCCCGGGGCGACTACAGCTACCTGGTGGCACCGGTGGCCGACGAGCGCAGCCTGCTCTCGCTGGCCCACGGCGCCGGGCGCAAATGGATGCGCAGCGAGTGCAAGGACCGCCTCGCCAAGCGCTACAGCGTCGAGCAACTGGAACGCACCGCCCTGGGCAGCCGGGTGATCTGCGCCGACCGTGCGCTGATCTACGAGGAAGCGCCGGAAGCCTACAAGGCCATCGATTCGGTGGTCGGCGCCCTGCGCGAGGCCGGCCTGGTGCGGGTACTGGCGCGGCTCAAGCCGGTGCTCACCTACAAGACCAAGGGAGGCTGCTGCTGATGATCCTTCTGCAACTCTCGGCGGCCCAGGGGCCGGACGAATGCGCCCTGGCGGTGGCCAAGGCGCTGCACCGGCTGCTGGACGAAGCCGCCACGCTGGATGTGCAGGCCCAGGTGCTGGAGCGGGAGGAGGGCGCCCGTCGCGGCACGCTCGACTCCGTGCTCCTGGCCCTGGACGGCGCGCGTGCGGACGAGCTGGCCGGGCACTGGGAAGGCTCCCTGCAATGGACCTGCCCCAGCCCCTACCGGCCCAACCACGGGCGCAAGAACTGGTTCTTCGGCGGTGCGCGGTTCGCCGCGCCACCGGCCAGCCTGGAAGGTGAGATCCGCTTCGAAGCCCTGCGCTCCTCGGGCCCGGGCGGCCAGCACGTCAACACCACCGACTCGGCGGTGCGCGCCACCCACCTGGCCAGCGGCATCAGCGTCAAGGTGCAGAGCGAACGCAGCCAGCACGCCAACAAGCGCCTGGCCACGCTGCTCATCGGCCAGCGCCTGGCACAACGCGCCGAACAGGCCGACGACGCCCTGCGCGCCGAGCGACGCCTGTTCCACCACCGGGTGGAACGGGGCAACCCGGTGCGCTGCTTTCGAGGCGAACGCTTCGAACCGGTGTGAGCCGGCTTCTACCCACCCACAAAAAACGGGGCCATTCGGCCCCGTTCTTCATTTCAGCTGGCGATGACGCCCGGGCTTATTCCCCGGGGATGTCCTTGCGCAGCTTGACCGGGTCTTCCTTGCGCTTGCGCGCGGTGCGCATGCGGATGTTCAGGGCTTCCACGGCCAGGGAGAAGGCCATGGCGAAGTAGACGTAGCCCTTCGGCACGTGGACTTCGAACGACTCGGCGATGAGCACGGTACCGACCACCACGAGGAACGACAGGGCCAGCATCTTCAGGCTCGGGTGCTTGTCGATGAAGTCGCTGATGGTGCCGGCGGCGGCCATCATCACCAGCACGGCGACGACGATGGCGGCGACCATCACCGGCACGTGGGAAACCATGCCCACGGCGGTGATCACCGAGTCCAGGGAGAACACGATGTCGATGATGGCGATCTGGATGATGGTGCCGATGAAGTTGCGCGCGGCGCCACCGGCCTGCGGTTGCTCGGTTTCATCCTCGCCTTCGAGGCTGTGGTACATCTCGGTGCTGCTCTTCCACAACAGGAACAGGCCACCGAAGAACAGGATCAGGTCGCGCCCCGAGATGCCCTGGTCGAAGACGTGGAACAGGTCGGCGGTGAGCCGCATGATCCAGGTGATCGACAGCAACAGCAGGATGCGGGTGACCATCGCCAGCGCCAGGCCGAAGAAGCGGGTGCGTGCCTGCATGTGCGGCGGCATGCGGCCCACGAGGATGGCGATCATGATGATGTTGTCGATGCCCAGGACGATCTCCAGGGCAGTCAGGGTGAAGAAGGCGACCCAGATTTCCGGGCTGGTCAGCCATTCCATGATGCGGTTTCCTCGTGCGTTGCTGCGTTCAGGGGGTTGGAGCACGACGAAGCCGGAATCTGCGCGAGGGCATTTCCGGCTTCGGCGAGGGCGCGTCGCCTGCGGTTCAGTGTGTACCGAACAGCGGGAACACGCCGAGTAATAGTGCGGCGAGCAGGATACACAGACAGATCATCACCGCCCACTTCAATGTGAAGCGCTGGTGGTCGCCGAATTCGATCTTCGCCAGACCCACCAGCAGGTAGGTGGAGGGCACCAGCGGACTGAGCAGGTGCACCGGCTGGCCTACGATGGAGGCCCGCGCCATCTCCACCGGGCTGATGCCGTAATGGCCCGCCGCTTCGGTGAGAACCGGCAACACGCCGTAATAAAAAGCGTCGTTGGACATGAAGAAGGTGAAGGGCATGCTCACCAGCGCCGTGATCACCGCCATGTACGGCCCGAGGGACGGCGGGATCACCGCCAGCAGGCTCTTGGACATCGCCTCCACCATGCCGGTGCCGGAGAGGATGCCGGTGAAGATGCCCGCGGCGAAGATCAGCCCCACCACCGCCAGCACGTTGCCGGCATGGGCCGCGACGCGCTCCTTCTGCTGCTGCAGACAGGGGTAATTGATGATCATGGCGATGCTGAAGGCGATCATGAACAGCACCGGCAGCGGCAGCAGGCCGGCGATCAGCGTCACCATCAGCGTGGCCGTCAGCGCCGCATTCACCCACAGCAGTTTCGGCCGGCGCGCTTCCGGGTACTGGGAAACGCTGATCTCGTCGTGGCTGATCTGCTCGTCCGGCAGTTGCAGCACGCCGAGGCGGGCCCGCTCACGCCTGCCATAGACCCAGGCCAGGGCGAACAGCGCTACGGCGCCGGCGACCATGGCCGGGATCATCGGCACGAAGATGTCCGACGGGTCCACGTGCAGGGCGCTGGCGGCGCGGGCGGTGGGGCCGCCCCAGGGGGTCATGTTCATGATGCCGCCGGCGAGGATGATCAGCCCCGCCATGATCAGCGGGCTCATGCCCAGGCGGCTGTAGAGCGGCAGCAGGGCGGCCACGCAGATCATGTAGGTGGTGGCGCCGTCACCGTCGAGGGAGACGATCAGCGCCAGGGCGGCGGTGCCCACCGAGACCTTCAGCGGGTCGCCCTTGACCACCCGCAGGATGGCGCGCACGGCGGGGTCGAACAGCCCGGAGTCGATCATCAGGGCGAAGTAGAGGATGGCGAACATCAGCATCACGCCGGTGGGGGCGAGCTTGCCGATGCCCTCCAGCATCATCGGGCCGATGCCGGCCGCGAAGCCGCCGAGCAGGGCGAAGACGATGGGGACGATGATCAGCGCGATCAGCGCGGACAGGCGCTTGGTCATGATCAGGTACATGAAGGTCATGACCATGGCGAAGCCAAGGAAGGTCAGCATGGGAATCTCCGGACGAGGGGCGACGAGGGCGGGGCGGGTTCAGCGCGCGGGTCGGGTACGGAGAGGGGGCGGAACGAGGCCGTGAAGGCGGCAGGAGCGGAACATGGCAATCACCCATCTTGTTGTTGTCGGGGTTGCCGGGCGGAGCGGATGCAGCGCCCGGCGGCCGGTCTTTGCCGGCAGTGGGGCGATGCTAAGGGGCGAAGCTTTCAGCCAGCTTTCGCAGCGAACGGGCGGTGAACGTGCGGCGAATTCCGGACGGGCGGCGCTCAGAGCGGTTGGGCGAGTATCGCCTCGGCCAATTCCTGGTCGCTGTACCGGGCCAGCTCCTCGCGCTGGCGCAGCACCTGCAGCGCACCTTCCAGCTGGGCGCCACGGATGGCCCCGTCACTGGCGAGAAAGCTCGCCGCATCGTCGCGCACCAGCACCAACCGGGGCTCGCCGCCGCCCATGGAGCGCAGGCTGAAGCTGAGGGTGAAAAACGGCGACAGGGTGATGACCCCGGCGTACACGGCGCCCTGGACGAACGGGTTCTGTTCCTCAATTGGCGCAGCCAGGGCCGGCTGAAGCGCCAGGCAGGGCAGCAGCCCGTAAAGCCAGCGGGCGTTCATGCAACCCCCTGCAACAAGGCCAGCACCAGCAGCAGGGTCGCCCCGGACAGCAGCGTCTGCAGGGTGATGATGCCCGCCATCAGATGGCCGTCGCCGCCCAACTGGCGGGTCAGCACGTAGGCGGTGGGGGCGGTGGGCAGGGCGAAGAACAGCACCAGGATGCTGCTCTCCATCGCCGGCAGGCCGAGCAGGCGCGCCACGGCGAAGGCCAGGGCGGGCATGGCCAGCAGGCGCACTGCGCAGTTCCAGCCCAGGGCCGGCAGCTCGCCGCTCAGCTCGCGGGGTTGCAGGGCCGCGCCGACGCAGAGCAGGCCCAGGGGCAGGCTGGCCACGGCGAACAGGTTGAGCAGGCGGTCGATGCCGCCACCCAGGCCGAAGCCGGCGAGGTTGTAAGCGGCGCCAGCGAAGCAGGCGAGGATCAGCGGGTTCTTGGCGATCGGCAGCAGCAGGCCCTTGGCGCTGACCCCGCGCTCGGCGGTGAGCGACCATACCGACAGCAGGTTCACCGTGGGCACCATCAATGCCAGCATCAGCGCGGCGATGGCCAGGCCCTCCTTGCCGAACAGGCTGCCGATGGCCGCCAGACCCAGGTAGGTGTTGAAGCGCAGTACGCCCTGGGTGATGGCACCGAAGCGCGCCGCCGGCCAGCCCAGCACCCGCTTGGTCACCAGCAAGGCCACCCAGGCAATGCCCAGGCCCAGCAGTACCGCCAGGGCCAGGCGCGGCAGCGCGGGGTTGTCCAGCGGCGCCGTGGCCAGGCTGCTGAACAGCAGCGCGGGGAAGAGGATGAAGTAATTGAGGCGTTCGGCGGCAGGCCAGAAGGCATCGCCGGGGAAGCCCTTCAGGCGCAGCACGTAGCCGCCGACTATCAAGGCGAACAGGGGCCAGAGGGCCTCTAGCAATGGGATCACAGCGACGTCCGGTGGTCCGGTTGGAGAGGCGGTCATCTTGTGCAAGGCTGCGCTCGCGCGCAAGCCGACCATGGCCGAGGTGGATTTCAGCGTCTAGGTTTTCTCACTGCACAGGAGGATGTACCCATGACCCAGGTCCATATGGGCGGCTGCCATTGCGGGCGGCTGCGCTACCGCTTCGACGCCCCGCTCACCGATATCGCCCACTGCCACTGTTCGGACTGCCGGCGCACCAGCGGCGGCATCGTCACCACCTGGATCACCGTGCCCCTGGCGTCCTTCACCTGGACCCGTGGCGAGCCGGCGGAATACCACTCCTCGCCCGGCTGCTCGCGGTACTTCTGCAGCGGCTGCGGTTGCCTGCTCGGCCTCTTCACCCAGCAGGCCCCCGACACCATGGACGTGACCACCGCGACGATGGACGACGTGGCCCAGGCCCTGCCGGACCGGCACATCTGGGTGCGCAGCCGCCTGCCCTGGCTGCACCTGGACCCGGGCCTGCCGGAGGAGCAGGAGGAGACGCTGTAGCCGGCCCATGCCGCCCCTGTGGCTAAACAATGGGATCACAGAACAGTCGGGCTGAGCGGATACAAAGCCGCCGTAGACACTTAGCGCTCGGTGGGAAGTCCCTCATCGCACTCACCATCGCGGTGATGGGTATCGCTTCGCTCAACCCATCCTACGGTGCTGCCATCCGTCACGGCAGCGCCTGCGTAGGGCGGGTGAAACCCGCGAAGGTTCTGTGTACGGGACGCCGGGTTGCACCCGACCTACGGGGCTCATGCCACGGCGTGGCGGCAATACGTAGGGTGGGTAGAGCGCAGCGAAACCCACGCAGATGGTTTCCGGCAGGAGTCATTCCTTATCGGCCTGCGCCTTGATCGGGTGGGCTTCAGCCCACCGTTGGGGCTATCCGTAGGGCGAGGCCGTCAGGGCAATTCGATGCCGCCGGCGTCCTTGTGCAGCTGGCGCAGGTGGGCGCTGAGCTGGTCGAGGTTGAGCTGCACGGCGTCCAGCTCGGCGAGGATGCGCGGGTCGATGAGCTGGTGCAGCTCGCGGTCGAGATCATCGGTGAGGCCACGCAGTTTCAGCTGGCGGCTGCTGCTCTCGGCTTCCAGGCGCTGCCATTCGCTGGTCTGGGGCAGGCCGTAGCCGCCTTCGAGCATGTCCGCCGGGCGGCTGAGGAAGCCGCTGTTGGCGAGGATCTGCTCCAGGGTGCCGCCGGCCTTGGAGAACTCGGCGTTGCCGAGCGTCTCGCGGCTGTCGAGGTAGCGCCGCTTGAGCTCGTCCTGGGCCAGGAGCATCTGCTTGCGCATGGCGGCCTGCTCCAGCAGCAGCAGGGCGGCGCTGGCGCGCAGGTCGGCGTTGGCGATCCAGGGGCGGCGCTGGTCGCCGGGCAGGTCGAGCCAGGTTTCCACGTCGGCTTGCGGCAGCTTCAGGCGTTCACGGGCGATGCTGAACATGGCCTGGTAGCGGTCGCGGAAGGAGTCGAAGCGGTAGCCCAGACGCAGGGCTTCCCTGGGGTCGCGCAGCGGTTCCGGGTCGGCCACGCCGCGCCCTTCCAGCAGGGCCAGCAGGCCGTTGGGCATGATGCTGTCGAGGTCGTTCAGGCGCGGGTCGCCGGTGCCGCTGCGCAGCAGCTTGAGGGTTTCCACCGCGCAGTTGTTGGAGAGGAACCAGTAGTTGCCGTCGTAGCTCCAGTGCATCTCGGCGGCGCGCTCCACCAGTTGCTGCACCTGCTCGCGGTCGAGCTTGAGCGGCACCGAGGCGAGGCTGCGCATTTCCACCTTGGTGTATTCGTCGATCACCTGGGACAGCGGCAGCACGAAGAGGCGCGAGGGGTAGGCGCCGGTGAGACCGTCCCAGCTGGAGAGCTGCACGTCGCCGACGAAGGCGCGGTAGGACAGCACCAGGTGCTGGTCGAGGTCGAGGCGGCAGTCGGGGCCACGGGGCCGGCCGGGGGCGCAGATGACCAGGCGCAGCATGCTGTGGCCCCAGCGGCTGACCCAGTTGTCGTTGGCCTCGGCGAACAGGTAATCCACCTCATAGACCCGCTCGGGGTCGAGGCGGCCCAGGGGCTGGCGGCCGAAGTCGCGCCCGGCGTTGAGGTAGGCCAGGTCCTTGCCGCACTCGGCCTGCTGCGCCGGGGCCCAGCCGAAGTGCTGGCGCAGGTAGCGGTACAGCGCCGGGCGGCGGCAGGCGAAGGCGGGGTCGAGGAGGAAGTACTCCATGTTCACCGCGACGAATTCGCGCGGGTTGCTCAGTTCGTAGAGATCCGGGCTGCGCGCGGCCTGGTGGTTCTCCGCTTCACGTGCGCCCCGGCGACCGACCTGTTGCGGCCAGCCGGCGAGGTCGAGCAGGCGCGGGTCGTCGCTGAGGCTGAAGCGGCGCGCCACCTGTCCCCGGCATTCGCCACGCTGGCCCACCAGGCCGGTGCTGCTGGCCGCCAGGCCGCAGCGGAACTGCTGGCTGCGCTCGGCCGCGGTGCGCCAGCGGGCGCGGTCATAGAGGTGGGTGAGTTCGTGGAGCACGGTGGCCAGCAGTTCGCGGCGCACGGTGCCGTGGGGGCGGTTGGTTTTCTCGGTGGCGGCGCTGCCATCGGCCAGGGCCGGCAGCAGGGCGCGGTTGAGGTCGAGGGCGTCGATACGGGTGGCGCGGCCGTAGGCGTTGTCGGGCAGGTCATCGGCCCAGGTGACCTCGACGCGGCGGTCGAGGCGCTGGATGAAGCTCGGCGGCAGGGCGGTGAGGGCTTCATCCAGCAACTGCTGGCTGGCCTGGCGCTGGGGCGCGCTCAGGCCATCACTGTTCAGGTCCAGTTGCAGGTCGGCCCGAACTGTTGCGCTCGCCACTATCCCCGCGAGGCAAAGCCAGCGCAGGACAGTGGGCAGGCGCGGGTTCAAGGCGCTGATCAGAGGGCGAGGATGGCCTGGGCCAGGGCTTCGTCGCTGGCGTCGCGGGCCTCCGGCAGGCGCTCGCGCAGGGTGCTGAAGGCGGCTTCCAGCTGCACGCCACGGATGTTGCCGGAGCTGGCGACGAAGCTGGCGGCGTCGTCACGGGCCTCGCGGACCACCTTCATGTCGCGGACCGAGGTGGTGGTGTCGGAGGTGAAGTCGATGCTGCGGCCGAAGGCGCGGACGATGATATTGCTGGTGGCAACCAGGGTCTGTGCCTGGACGGCGCCGGCAACGAGGGTGAGGGCGGTGGCGGCGGCAATCAGCGTGCGACGCATGGGGTCTCTCCGAAGGTGAAAACTGTACGGGTCATTGGACGAAAAACCCCGGGCGCAGTTCCAACCGAGCGAAGCGGCGCAAAGGGCTGCCGGGCCAGGGGCGCGGCGGGCGCCAAGGCTAGCGGAATGCGGGGTTCAGGGCCAGGGCCGGCAGGCGCGGGGCGCGCCTGCCGGGAGGGGCGTCACAGGGCGAGGATGGCTTCGGCCAGTTGCAGGTCGCTGGCCAGCAGCTGCGGCTGGGCGCTGCGGATGTGCACGAGGGCGGCTTCGAGGCGTGCGCCACGGATGTCGCCGGAGCTGGCGACGAAGCTGGCGGCGTCGTCGCGGGCGGCCAGCACGAGCTTGTCGTCACGCAGGGAGGACGTGACATCCGAGGTGGCATCCATGGTGGCGCCGACGGCACCGACGACGGCATCAGTGGTGACCACGAAGCTGGTGGCCGAGGCGCTGGTGGCCAGGGCCAGCAGGGTGGCCGCGCCAAGCAGGCGGGAAAGGGACATGGGGATAACTCCTGTACGGGACGAAGGGCACCGCACGCGCGGCGCCCCATGGCGTGAAGCCTAGCGAAGCGGCAGGGGCCCTTCCAGTACTGGCGAAAAGCCCCCGTGCCCGACGGCTTGCTTGCCTAGCGCCAGAAGGGCTTGTCCAGTTCCTGGCTGCGGTCGCACTCGCTGAGCCCGATATCCGCCAACTGTTGTGCGTTCAACTGTGCCAGTTGATGGCGGGTGCGCAGGTTGCGCTGCCACTCGGCGATGCGGGCGAACAGGCGGATGGCCAGCGGGGTGCGTTGCCGGGGGGAGTCGGCGGGGGCAGGGGAAACGAAGCTGCGTTCCATGGCGGTCTTCCTTCCCGCTCCAGGGCGGGTTCGGGTTATGGGAGACCATATTGGCGTGCGGGTGCGCCGCGCGGCAGAGACAGCAAGGCGTAATTGTATTGGGTCAGTGGTTGCGGGGCGGCAACTGTATCGGCCTTATTGCGTCGGGCTGTTCCGTTCGCTTTTCGCGGCCCTGAAAAAACGAAACCCGCCGGCAATACCTCTGCGGCGGGTTCTGTCAGGTGTTGCAGTGCGGCTGGCGCCGCTTCGGGCTTAGCGCCAGAAGGGCTTGTTCAGCTCCAGTTCGCGCTGCGCCTCGCTGATGCCGGCGTCGGCCAGCAGGCGGGAGTCGAGCATCGCGAGCTGATGGCGGCTGGAGATACGACGTTGCCACATCAGCAGGGTGGAGATGACGCGCAGCGGCCAGGCGGCTTTGACGGTCGATTCGGTGTTGAAGATCAGGTCGGAACTGAGGGTACGTTCCATGGTGGCGCTTCCTTCCCGCTTGTGGCGGGGCTAGAGGGGTTTGTCTGGTGCCTATTTTCTGTCCAGAACAAACGACCCTGTAGTCACAGCTGATTGAAATTGTACGGGTAGTACTGAGCAAGCTAACTAACTGTGCCGGCAATATTTCGATCAGCTGTAATGGTGCCCCGTTGAAACCCTCGGCAAAAGACTAGAAACCGCAGTTTTACCTGCCGAAGTGAACTTCGGCAGGGTTTGTCAGCAGTACAGTTGGCTTTTCACCGCAAGCTGTTTTTTGACCTGTATGTCAGTAAAAAGCCTGCTGTACCGGTGTTCAACTGGCGAGCATGCGCCCGGTTTCTTCCAGGTTGATGTGCCAGTCCATGGCTTCGCGCAGCAGGTGGGGGGTGTGGCCGCCCTTAGCGCAGGCGCGCTCGAAGTAGTCCCCCAGCGCGGCGCGGAAATCAGGGTGCACACAGTTGTCGATGATCACCCGGGCGCGCTCGCGGGGCGCCAGGCCGCGCAGGTCGGCCAGGCCCTGTTCGGTGACGAGGATGTCGACGTCGTGCTCGGTGTGGTCCACGTGGCTGACCATGGGCACCACGCTGGAGATGGCGCCGCCCTTGGCGATGGACTTGGTGACGAAGATCGCCAGGTGGGCGTTGCGGGCGAAGTCCCCCGAGCCGCCGATCCCGTTCATCATCTTCGTGCCGCCGACGTGGGTGGAGTTGACGTTGCCGTAGAGGTCGAACTCCAGGGCGGTGTTGATGCCGATGATGCCCAGGCGGCGCACCACTTCGGGGTGGTTGGAGATCTCCTGCGGGCGCAGCACGAGCTTGTCCTTGTAGCGCTCGAGGTTGCCGAAGACGTCGGCGTTGCGGCGCGCGGAGAGGGTGATGGAGCTGCCGGAGGCGAAGCTGAGCTTGCCGGCGTCGATCAGGTCGAAGGTGGAGTCCTGCAGCACCTCGGAGTACATGCTGAGGTCCTGGAAGGGTGAGTCGATCAGCCCGCACATCACGGCGTTGGCGATGCTGCCGATGCCGGCCTGCAGGGGCGCCAGGCTGTTGGACAGGCGCCCGGCTTCGACCTCGCGGGCGAAGAAGGCGATCAGGTGGTCGGCGATGGCCTGGGTTTCGGCATCCGGCGGCAGCACGGTGGAGAGCGAGTCGGGCTGCTCGGTGAAGACGATGGCGGCGATCTTCTCCGGCGGAATGGGGATGGCCGTGGCGCCGATGCGGTCGTCCACGCGGGTCAGCGGGATCGGCGTGCGGGTCGGCCGGTAGGTGGGGATATAGATGTCGTGCAGGCCTTCGAGGTTGGTGTCGTGGGCCAGGTTGATTTCGACGATCACCCGCTTGGCGAAGATGGCGAAGCTGGCCGAGTTGCCCACCGAGGTGGTGGGCACGATGTGGCCTTCCTCGGTGATGGCCACGGCTTCGATCACGGCGATGTCGGGCAGCTTGAGCTGGTGGTTGCGCAGCTGCTCGACGGTTTCCGACAGGTGCTGGTCGATGAACATGACGCTGCCGTCGTTGATCGCCTTGCGCAGGGTGCTGTCCACCTGGAAGGGCATGCGCCGGGCCAGCACGCCCGCTTCGGTGAGCTGCTTGTCGAGGTCGTTGCCCAGGCTCGCCCCGGTCATCAGGGTGATCTGCAGCGGCTGCTGCTTGGCGCGCTCGGCCAGCGCCCGGGGCACGGCCTTGGCTTCGCCGGCGCGGGTGAAGCCGCTCATGCCGATGGTCATGCCGTCTTCGATGAGGGATGCGGCATCGGCCGCACTCATTACCTTGCCCAGCAGCGAGGGCAGGCGTACGCGATCAGGGTGCATGGGGGAACCTCGGGCAACGGGGGAGACGAGCCGCGCAGTCTAGGGGCTCCGGGGGCCGGCGCCTTCTATACCAAGGTCGAAGAGCGCGCGCATGAATGGAGGGTACGAAAGGAGGTAGGAGCGAATTCATTCGCGATTCGGCACGGCTTGGCGATGGGTTTCGCTTCGCTCTACCCATCCTACGGTGTGGTCTCTTGCTCCTTGGGGCTCATAAAAGAAAACCCCGGCGCGTGGCCGGGGTTTTCGGTGGTGCGGGGCAGGGGTCAGTCGACCGCCTTGACCATGTCTTCGATGACTTTCTTGGCGTCGCCGAAGACCATCATGGTCTTGTCGAGGTAGAACAGTTCGTTGTCCAGGCCGGCGTAGCCGCTGGCCATCGAGCGCTTGTTGACGATCACGGTCTTGGCTTTGTAGGCCTCGAGGATCGGCATGCCGGCGATCGGCGACTTCGGATCGTTCTTCGCAGCCGGGTTGACCACGTCGTTGGCGCCGAGCACCAGGACCACGTCGGCCTGGCCGAACTCGGAGTTGATGTCTTCCATCTCGAACACCTGCTCGTAAGGCACTTCGGCCTCGGCCAGCAGGACGTTCATGTGGCCCGGCATACGGCCGGCAACCGGGTGGATCGCGTACTTCACGGTCACGCCGCGGTGGGTCAGCTTCTCGGCCAGTTCCATCAGCGCGTGCTGGGCACGGGCCACCGCCAGGCCGTAGCCGGGGACGATGATGACGGTGTCGGCGTTGGTCAGCAGGAAGGCGGCGTCGTCGCTCGAACCGGATTTCACCGGGCGGGCTTCCTGGGCGCCAGCCGGGCCGGCCGCTTCTGCCGCACCGCCGAAACCACCGAGGATGACGTTGAAGAACGAGCGGTTCATCGCCTTGCACATGATGTACGAGAGGATTGCACCGGACGAACCCACCAGCGAGCCGGCGATGATCAGCATCGAGTTGTTCAGCGAGAAGCCGATACCGGCCGCCGCCCAGCCCGAGTAGCTGTTGAGCATCGACACCACGACCGGCATGTCGGCACCGCCGATCGGGATGATGATCAGCACGCCGATGACGAAGGACAGGGCCACCAGCAGGGCGAAGGCACGGATATCACCGGTGAGGGTGAAGTACAGGCCCAGGCCGATGATGGCCAGGCCGACCACCAGGTTGACCAGGTGCTGGCCCTTGAACTGGACCGGTGCGCCTTGGAACAGACGGAACTTGTACTTGCCCGAGAGCTTGCCGAAGGCGATCACCGAGCCGGAGAAGGTGATGGCGCCGATGGCTGCACCGAGGAACAGCTCCAGGCGGTTACCGGCCGGGATCGCATCACCCAGGGCGGCAACGATGCCCAAGGATTGCGGCTCGATGACGGCGGCGATGGCGATGAACACGGCGGCCAGGCCGATCATGCTGTGCATGAAGGCGACCAGTTCCGGCATCTTGGTCATTTCAACGCGCTTGGCCATGATCGAGCCGGCGGTACCGCCGACCAGCAGGCCGACGATGACGTAGCCGATGCCCTGGGTGGCCAGCTCGGCGCCCAGCTTCCAGATCAGGCCGATGGTGGTGAGCACGGCGATGGCCATGCCGATCATGCCGAACAGGTTGCCGCGACGGGACGTGGTCGGGTGCGACAGGCCTTTGAGTGCCTGGATGAAGCACACCGAGGCGACGAGGTAGAGAACAGTGATCAGGTTCATGCTCATGGTCAGTGCTTCTCCGCCGACGCCTTGGGCGCTTTCTTCTTGAACATTTCCAGCATGCGTCGGGTGACCAGGAAGCCACCGAAGACGTTGACCGCGGCCAGGGCCACGGCCAGGGTGCCCATCACCTTGCCCAGCGGGGTGACGGTGAGGGCGGCGGCCAGCATGGCGCCGACGATCACGATCGCCGAGATGGCGTTGGTCACGGCCATCAGCGGGGTGTGCAGGGCGGGGGTGACGTTCCAGACCACGTGGTAGCCGACGTAGATCGCCAGTACGAAGATGATCAGGTTGTAGATGCCGTCAGAAATCATATCCATGTCCGCTGCCCCTTAGCCGTTGGTGCGGACGACTTGCCCGTCGCGGCACATCAGGCACGCGGCGACGATGTCGTCTTCGAGGTTGACGTGGAACTGGCCGTCCTTGTCGAGGACCAGCTTGAGGAAGTCCAGCAGGTTGCGCGCATAGAGGGCCGAAGCGTCCGCCGGCACCAGGGCCGCGAGGTTGCTGTAGCCGACGATGGTGACGCCGTGCTTGACCACGACCTGCTCGGCCTCGGTCAGCGGGCAGTTGCCGCCTTGTGCCGCTGCCAGGTCGATGACCACGGAGCCCGGCTTCATTTCGGCGACGGTCGCTTCGTGCAGCAGGGTCGGTGCCTTGCGGCCCGGGATCAGTGCGGTGGTGATGACGATGTCGGCCTGCTTGGCGCGCTCGTGCACCGCCTTGGCCTGGCGCTCCATCCACGAAGCCGGCATCGGGCGGGCGTAACCGCCAACACCCTGGGCGCATTCGCGCTCTTCGTCGGTCTCGAAGGGAACGTCGACGAACTTGGCGCCGAGGGATTCGATCTGCTCTTTCACTGCGGGGCGTACGTCGGACGCCTCGATCACCGCACCCAGGCGCTTGGCCGTGGCGATGGCCTGCAGGCCGGCGACGCCGGCACCGAGGATGAGGATGCGCGCGGCCTTAACGGTACCGGCAGCGGTCATCAGCATCGGCATGAAGCGCGGGTAATGGTGCGCGGCCAGCAGCACGGACTTGTAGCCGGCGATGTTGGCCTGGGACGACAGCACGTCGAGGCTCTGGGCGCGGGAGGTGCGCGGCGCCGCTTCGAGGGCGAAGGCGGTGATGCCGCGGGCATTCATGCGCGCGATGGTCTCGTCGCTGAACGGGTTGAGCATGCCGACCAGCACGGTGCCGGCCTTCATGAGGGCCAGTTCGGCGTCGGACGGGGCCACGACTTTCAGCACCAGGTCGGCGCCGAAGGCGGCGGCGTCGCTGCCGATGGTGGCGCCGACGGCTTCATAGGCCGCGTCGGTGATGCTGGCGCTGACGCCTGCACCGCTCTGGACGGTGACCTGATGGCCTTGGCCGATCAGTTTCTTGATGGTCTCGGGAGTCGCGGCTACCCGCGTTTCACCGGCCAGGGTTTCGAGAGGAACACCGATGTGCACGTAAATTCTCCTGCGTGATCGTTGTGATTGACCAGCGCACTACGTTGGCGCTCTGGCGGGGGCGGATCAGCACAAAACCGCTGGTGCACGGGGTGTGAACCGGCGGGCGCGGCATTTTGCAGGCGAACCGCGAGTGCTTCAAGGAGTTCTGAAGCTAAACGCGGCAGTAACTACAAGTCACCAATTGACCGGTGAAACGGCCATTTGATTCAAAGCACCGCCCGGACTGGCTGCGAAGCCTATCCGGAGGCCCTGTGGGCGGGAAATGACATCCCTGACATGAATGGCTGTCCATCAGGCCATGCCGGACCCACTGGGGAGGCCGCGACATCCTGCCGTTATTGGCGGCGCGACTGTTAGTCAGCGTTTTTTATAGTTGCCATAAGTGTCTGGAAAACGGGGCTTCTGTAGCTTTGATGAATATTTGACTACAGGGTCAAATATTCTCGAAAGGCCCATTCCAGAGGGGTATGTACAGGTAGGGCGGGTGCGCCCTGTGGTGGATTGTCGCGGGTGGGCCTCAAACCAGCAGGCCGAGGCTCTTGGCGCGCATCACCGCCTGGGTGCGGCGCTTCACGCCGAGCTTGCTGTTGATCTTCTTGGTGTGGGTTTTCACCGTGTTCACCGAGATGAACAGGTAGCTGCCGATCTCCTGGTTGGAGAAGCCTTCGGCGAGCAGTTGCAGCACCGAGCGTTCGCGCTGGCTGAGCAGGTTGCTGTTGTCGGTCTCGCCTGCCACGCCGGGGCGCCCGGTGGGGCTGCTGGCGGCCGGCCATTCCTGCAGCAGGCCCTGCATGCCGAGGCTCGCGGCCTGTTGCCGGGCATCGCGCTCCAGGTTGGCGGCGTCTTCGAGACCGAGCCAGCGCGCCGCTTCGGCCAGGGCCAGGCCCACTTCACAGGCCAGCGGCCGGAACTGGAGGAATTCGCAGCGCTGCAGCAGCGGGCGCAGCATGGCCTCGGCCTGTTCGGCGCGACCTTCCGCGAGGTGCACGCGGGCCAGCAGGAGCAGGTTGCGCAGCGGCAGGGTGGGGTAGTCCAGCGGTGGCATCCAGGGGCTTTCGCCTTCGAAGTAGCGCTGGATGCGCAGGCCCACGGGTTCGACGCGATCCCAGCGTTGCTGGCGGCCGAGCACGCGCATGCTCTGCAGGCTGAGCACGCCGTTGAAGGACAGCCGCCAGACCTGGCGGCAATGCATCTCCCGCTCGGCATCGCGCAGGTGGACGAAGGCCTGGTCGAACTCGCCGCGCCGCGAGCAGAGCTCGGCCAGCCCGAGGTAGCCGTGCAGGGCGAAGGGATCGGCGCATTCCAGGGCTTGTGCCAGGCCGATGCGCAGCTCGGCTTCGCCTTCGTCGAGGCGGCCGTGGATGAGGTGCAGCTCGCCCTGGATCAGGTGCAGGCGGCCGAGCAGCAGCCCGTCCACCGCCTTGCGCTGGCCGATCAGGGCGAAGCTCTGGGTCACCAGCCCCTGGGCGCGGGCGAATTCGCCGCGCAGCAGCAGCAGGCGCGTGCGGTCGAGGTTGATCAGGGTTTCGAACAGCAGGCTGCCCTGGCGGCGGGCGATTTCCAGGGCGTCGTGCAGGCACACCGGGGCGAGGTCGGGTTGGCCGCTGGCCATGGCGATGCGGGCGAGGGCGGAGTGGCACAGCAGGATGGGCATCCAGTCCCGTTCGGGCAGGTGCTCCAGGGCTTGCTGGCAGTGCAGGGTGGCGTCCTGCCCGGGGCGGCCGCGCAGGGCGCCGAGCACGCCGTGCAGGGCCTGCCAGTTGGCCAGCAGCTTGCGGTTGCGGCGGGCGTCGGCCTGGGGCAGGAAGCGGCCGAGCTTGTGGATGCAGTCTTCGGCTTCGTCCAGGCGCCAGGCCAGCAGCAGGGCCCAGGCGTTGAGGGTGAGCAGGCGCGGCGTGCTTTCCAGCAGCAGGGCGGGGAGGCGGCCGCGCCAGGCCAGCAGGTGGGCGAGGTGCTGTTCGCCGGTGAGCCATTCCTGGCCCAGGTGCTCCAGGTAGTTGGCGGCGACTTCCGGTTGCCCGGCGCAGAGCGCTTGCTCGATGGCGTCTTCCACCTGGCCGGCGGCGATGAATACCCGGCAGGCGGCCAGGTGCAGGTGCGCGGCGGCGGTGGCGGAGATGCGGTTGCGCAGGACCTTGGCCACGGCGGGGAGTACCCGGTACCAGTGGCCGTCGTCGTCCAGCGGCATGAAGAAGGCCTGGCGGGCGAGCAGGCGCGAGAACAGGTCGGCGCCGTCGCTTTCTTCCCACAGCTGGCGGCACAGGTCGGCGGAGACCTTGGGCAGGTGGACCAGGGCGAACAGGCAGCGGGCTTCTTCCTCACCCAGGCGGGCGAGGAGTTCGTGGTCGAGGTATTCCTTGAGCCAGCAGTGGGTGGTGGCTGCCGCGTTGCCGGCGTGGGGGTGGTTGCGGCTGGACAGTTGCAGGCGGGTGCCGGCGCACCAACCTTCGCTTTCTTCCCAGAGCTCCTGGCGCTGGGCTTCGCTGGCCGGGGGGGCGAGCTGGTCGACCAGGCGCTCCAGTTCGTCACGGGTGAGGGCGAGCTGGGTGGCGTCGAGCTCCTGCAGCTCGCCGGCCAGCAACAGGCGTGGCAGGTTCCAGTCCGGCCGCTGGCGGGCACTGACCAGCAGCTGCAGGTTGGGCAGGGCACGGGCGAGGAGCTGGTCGATGCAGGCGTCGAGTTCGGCGGGCGGCTGGCTGGGGTAGTCGTCGAGCACCAGCCAGAGGAGCTGGTTGCCGCCGTCCAGCAGTTGCAGCAGGGCCAGTGGCGCAGGCAGGTCGGGCACCGGGCGCTGCAGGGCGGTGGCGATCTGCGCGACCAGTTGCTGGGGTTGCAGCGCCTGGCCGGCGAGGTTGAGCCAGAGCACCTGGCCCGGGTCGCGCAGGCCCAGCAGCAGTTCGCTGAACAGCACGCTTTTACCGAAGCCGGCGGGGGCGCAGAGCAGGCGCAGGCGGCTCTGTTCGGCGAGCAGGCGTTCGGTGAGCCGGGGGCGCGGCACGTGGGCCGGCGGCAGGCGCGGGATGCTGGGGTGGGGGGCGCGAACGGACGGAACGCCGGAGCTGCTGCGGGGCATGGCGGTTCTCGCGGATGTTGTTGTTATGGGATGAACCGTGGTCATTGAGACTAGACCCAAGGCGGCCACAGTTGAAGTGCTATGGCCGCGAATGATTGTGCGCCATAACGCAACCCCGGAACGCACGCGCCCCGGACAGGCCGGGGCGCGTTTGCAGCGGTTGGAGCGTTGGTTGGATCAGCGGATGCCGGCGTTGCGCAGGGCGGCCGGGGTGTAGTCGGCGCCGCTGGCCTTGAAGCCGAACTCGGTGCCGTGCTTCTCCTCGTTCTTCAGGCCCAGGGCGATGTAGCGGCCGGCGATGATGTCGTACAGGGCTTCCAGGGTGTAGCCGGAAACCTGCTGGCCATAGTGGTACTCGGCATGGCCTTCGCCGACGCGCCAGAGCTGGCCGCGACCGTCGTAGTGGTCCACCAGGGCCACCTGCCAGCTGTCTTCGTCGATGTACATGTGGCGCTTGGCGTAGATGTGCCGCTCGCCGGACTTGAGGGTGGCTTCGACTTCCCAGACGCGGTGCAGCTCGTAGCGGGTCAGGTCCTGGTTGATGTGGCCGGCCTGGACGATGTCCTTGTACTTGAGCGAGGTGGAGTCGAGCTTGTAGCTGTTGTAGGGGATGTACATCTCCTTCTTGCCGATGAGCTTCCAGTCGTAGCGGTCGGGCGCGCCGGAGAACATGTCGAAGTTGTCGGCGGTGCGCATGCCGTCGGCGGCGGTGCCGGGGCCGTCATAGGCGACCTGGGGCGCGCGGCGCACGCGGCGCTGGCCGGCGTTGTAGATCCACGCCAGGCGCGGCTCCTTGACCTGGTCGATGGTCTCGTGGACGAGCAGCACGTTGCCCGCCAGGCGCGAGGGCGCGAGGACCCGCTGCTTGAAGTAGAGGAGGATGTTGGCGGCCTTGTCCTGGTCGAGGTCACTCATGTCGCCGGGGAAGGCGACTTCGTCCTGGAACTGCACCGGGGAGAAGGAGCCGTTGGTTTGCGGGGTGACCTGCACCACCAGGCGCCGGGCGTTGCCGCCACGGTAGCGGGTGATGTGGTTCCACAGCACCTGGACGCCGTCCTTGGGAATGGGGAAGGCGTAGTAGTGGCTGGCGGCGAAGTTGGACAGGCCGTTGCCGCCGTCCACCGGCTGGGTGTTGAGGGCGCTCTGCTTGGCGGCGGCGTAGATGGCGTCCGGCGCGGCGGCGGTGCGGTGGGTGGTGTAGACCGGGATCTTGTAGGTCTCGGGGTAGCGCTTGAACATCGCCAGCTGGCCTTCGGAGAGCTTGTCCTTGTACTGCGCGGCGTTGGCGGCGGTGATGGTGAACAGCGGCTTCTCGCTGGCGAAGGGGTCGGCGAGGAAGCCGTTGGCGTCGATGGCGGCGGCGTTTTTGGGCAGGCCACCGGTCCATTCGGGGATGCTGCCGTCGGCGTTGCCGGCCTTCTCGGCGCCCAGCGGGGTGAGGCTGGTGCCGAGCTTGGCGGCTTCGTCGGGCGATACCGCGGCCATCACGGTGGCGGCCAGCAGGCTGAGGGCCAGCACACCGCCTTGCAGGATTCTTGTGGTTCTCATTGTGCGAGTCCTATGCGGTCGTTGATCAGAAGTTCAGGCCGAAACTGAGGGCGATGAAGTCGCGGTCAGTGGTGGTGTTGTAGTGGCCGCCGAAGAAGTCGGTGTAGCTGAGGCTGGCGGTGTAGGTGTTCTGGTATTCGGCGTTGAGGCCGAGGCTGATGGCCTTGCTGCCTTCGTTGAAGTTGGGGCCGTAGCCGTCGACGTCATGGGACCAGGCGACGCTGGGGGTGAGGTTGATGCCGGCGAAGACGTTGCTGTAGTCCAGGGCGGCGCGGGCGCGGTAGCCCCAGGAGCTGCTGGTGTAGAAGCCCTTGTCGTTGCACTCGCGTTGCGCCGGGCTGGTGGCGGTGAGCGCCAGGCAGGTGGCTGCCGAGGAGAGCTGGCCGGGGCCGTAGATGGGGTCGCGGCCGTAGCGCAGTTCGCCCATGTCGTCGTCGAGGCCGCCGATGTGGTTGTAGCCGACCTCGGCCACCAGGGTGAGGCGGCTGGCGCCCATGACCTGGTCGACGAACTGGGTGGCGGTGACCTGGGCCTGGGTGACGGGCTTGCGCTCGTAGCCGTGGAGGATGGCGCCGGCGGTGTTGCTGCCGTGGCCGCTTTCGAAGATCGGCGAGGAGGGCACGGCCAGGGCGGCGAAGGACAGGTCGGTGCTGTTGAGCTGCAGCGGCATGTTGGGGCGGAAGCTCAGCTCACCGGCGACCGAGGTGCCTTCGATGTTGGTCTGGAAGCTGACGCCGTAGAGGCGGATGTCCTCGGGGTATTCGATGAAGTAGCGGGCGCCCGGGGCGCCGGGGATCACTGCCAGGCTCGGGGTGGTGGTGCGGATGGTGCTGAAGATCGGGCCACGGCTGTGATAGTTCATCGCATAGGCGCCGAACTCGGTGTCGTTGAA
The DNA here is from genome assembly GCA_000474255.1 of Aquipseudomonas alcaligenes MRY13-0052. Lineage (GTDB taxonomy): Bacteria > Pseudomonadota > Gammaproteobacteria > Pseudomonadales > Pseudomonadaceae > Metapseudomonas > Metapseudomonas solani. The sequence goes on along the minus strand of BATO01000016.1, from coordinate 5,016 downwards.
CTCCGGGACGAACCAGCGCATGGCGACGCCGAACTGGCCGCTGTCGCGGGCGTCCTTGTCGCCGGCGCGGGGGATGTAGAGGGTGGCGCCGGTGTTGGGCGAGACGCCGGGCGGCAGGTCCGGGCCGTTGACGATCAGGCGGTCGGTGCAGCCATCGGCGACCACGTCGGCGGTGGAGAAGAAGGTGCCGCAGTTGTCGGCCACCGTCTGGTCCCATTCCAGCTGGTAGAAGGCTTCCAGCGAGAGGCTGTCGGTCAGGCTCTGGGACAGGTAGATCATGTTGACCGGGATGAGGCCTTCCTTGATCTCGGCGCCGGGACGGCGGAAGGCGGCGGCGTCGATGGGGTTGATGCTGTTGATCGAGTTGCCGATGAAGGTGCTCTCGCCCCAGCTGACCACCTGCTTGCCCACGCGCACGCTGCCGGGCAGGTCGCCCAGGTTGTAGTTATGGTAGATGAAGGCGTCGAGGATCTGCGCGCCGGAGGATTTGGCGCCCTCTTTGCGGTTGTGGTCGTCGATGTCGTAGAACTCGCGGTGCTCGTCCTTCAGCTCGAAGTCGTACCAGTACTTGCCGCGGATGAAGACGCCGGTGTCGCCGTACTTCAGCTCGAGGTCGTGGATGCCCTTGAAGATCTTCGAGAAGGTTTCGCCCTTCTTGAAGTTCAGGCGGCCGTCATCGGAGGTGCGCGACAGCGCTTCGCCCCCGCTGGCGACGGAGATGAATTCCGGGTCCGGCGCGCGGGTGCCCCAGCTCGCGCCGACGGACAGCGACGAGTCGAACTGCGCTTCTATTTCCCCGATGTTGAAGGTGATGGCGAAGGCGGGGGCGGTGCACCCCAGTGCCACGGCGGCGGCCAGCGCGTGCGGCCGGAAGATTCCGCGCATTGTTCTTGTTGTCATGCGGCTCTCCAGTGAAGGATGAAGGAGGCCTCATGCTAATCAGCCGAAAGTCTGCCCATAACTGCCTGAACGGGCGATTTCGCCTATCACCCGGGTGGGTGATGCCATCGCCCGGGCGGGGCTTTGGGGGACTTTTCAGGGTGCGGGCGCCGGCGTGGGATGACCTGGCGGGGTGCGCTGCTACTTTGCGTGACAGTGCCGGGGGCTGGCGTCTCAGTCCTGCCCGGCCTGCTGGCGATAGAGGCGCGCGGCTTCCACCAGCCAGTCGCGGAAGGCGCCGAGGGCGGCGGACTCGACCTTGCGCTCGGGGATGATCAGGTAATAGGCCTTGTCGCTGCGGAAGCTGTGGTCCAGGGCGGTGACCAGGCTGCCGTCGGCCAGCTCGCGCTGGATCAGGAAGGGCGGGATGAGGGCGATGCCCATCTCGTGGGTGGCCGCCTGGGCGAGCATGGAGAACAGTTCGTAGCGCGGGCCGCTCATGTCGCGGGCGACGTTGAGGCCGAGGGAGCCGAACCATTGGCGCCACGCATAGGGGCGGGTGGTTTGCTGCAGCAGCGGCAGCCGGGCGATCTCGCTGGCGCTGAGCCGCTCGCGGCCCTCCAGCAGGCGCGGGCTGCACACCGGCACCGAGAGTTCGTGCATGAGGAAGTGGGATTCGGTGCCGGACCAGTCGGCGTCGCCGAAGTAGAGCGCGGCGTCGAAGGCGGTGTCGGCGAAGAGGAAGGGGCGGGTGCGGTTGGTGAGGTTGACCGTCACTTCCGGGTGCAGGCGCTGGAAGTCGGCCAGCCGGGGGACCAGCCACTGGGTGCCGAAGGTGGGCACCACGGCCAGCTCGATGGCCATGGCGCCCTGCTGGCCCATCACGGCGAGGGTGTCGCGTTCCACGGCATCCAGCTGGGTGGCGATGCGCCGGGAGTAGGCGAGGCCGGCTTCGGTGAGCTTCACGCCACGGCGCGAGCGGCGGAACAGCTCCAGGCCGAGGAATTCTTCCAGCCCGCCGATCTGCCGGCAGACCGCGCTCTGGGTGAGGGCCAGTTCTTCGGCGGCCTTGGTGAAGCTTTGGTGCCGCGCGGCGGACTCGAAGGCGATCAGGGCGCTGGTGCTGGGGATCTTGCGGCGCATGCTGTACCTCTGCCTCACAATTGAGCGGCTTAAATGGCGGTCATGGCGGTTTCGGAGTGAGAAATTAGCACAAGAGGGTGCGAAATCCTCGTTTGCCCCTCTCGCCCAGCACTGTCTAGGATGAATGCATACGACAAGACGGGCGCGACCCGTTCCGCATCCACCGCTTACCGAGGATTCCTCCATGGCTGCCAAAGCTGCTTTTAACTGGATCGACCCGCTGATGCTGGACCAGCAACTGACGGAAGAAGAGCGCATGGTGCGCGACAGCGCCGAGCAGTTCGCCCAGGACAAGCTGGCCCCCCGCGTGCTGGAAGCCTTCCGTCATGAGAAGACCGACGCGGCGATCTTCCGCGAGATGGGTGATGTCGGCCTGCTGGGCGCGACCATCCCGGAGGCGTACGGCGGCAGCGGCCTGAACTACGTGTGCTACGGCCTGATCGCCCGCGAGGTGGAGCGTGTCGATTCCGGCTACCGCTCGATGATGAGCGTGCAGTCGTCCCTGGTGATGGTGCCGATCAACGAGTTTGGCAGCGAGGCGCAGAAGCAGAAGTACCTGCCCAAGCTGGCCAGCGGCGAGTGGATCGGCTGCTTCGGCCTGACCGAGCCGAACCACGGTTCCGACCCGGGTTCGATGATCACCCGCGCGCGCAAGGTGGACGGTGGCTATCGCCTCAGCGGCAGCAAGATGTGGATCACCAACAGCCCGATCGCCGATGTCTTCGTGGTCTGGGGCAAGGACGATGCCGGCGATATCCGTGGCTTCGTGCTGGAGAAGGGCTGGGAAGGCCTGAGCGCTCCGGCCATCCACGGCAAGGTGGGCCTGCGGGCGTCCATCACCGGTGAGATCGTGATGGATAACGTGTTCGTACCGGAAGAGAACATCTTCCCCGAGGTGCGTGGCCTGAAGGGGCCGTTCACCTGCCTGAACTCCGCTCGCTATGGCATCTCCTGGGGCGCCCTGGGCGCTGCCGAGTTCTGCTGGCACACCGCGCGCCAATATGTGCTGGACCGCCACCAGTTCGGTCGCCCGCTGGCCGCCAACCAGCTGATCCAGAAGAAGCTGGCCGATATGCAGACCGAGATCACCCTGGCCCTGCAGGGTTGCCTGCGCCTGGGTCGTATGAAGGACGAGGGCACCGCCGCCGTGGAGATCACCTCCATCATGAAGCGCAACAGCTGCGGCAAGGCGCTGGACATCGCCCGCCTGGCCCGCGACATGCTGGGTGGCAACGGCATCTCCGACGAGTTCGGCATTGCCCGTCACCTGGTGAACCTGGAAGTGGTGAACACCTACGAGGGCACCCATGACGTGCACGCGCTGATCCTCGGTCGCGCGCAGACCGGCATCCAGGCGTTCTTCTGATCCATGGCCTGCCACTCCTTCTATATATAGAGGGAGTGGTGCCTGCCTCTACTTCCTCCTTCAGGTGATTCCATGGCCGGTGCCCTTTCGCATATCCGCGTGCTCGATCTCTCCCGCGTACTGGCTGGCCCCTGGGCCGGGCAGATACTCGCCGACCTGGGCGCCGAGGTGATCAAGGTCGAGCGCCCGGGCGCTGGGGATGACACCCGTTCCTGGGGGCCGCCCTACCTGAAGGATGCCGATGGCCGGGATACCAGCGAGGCGGCGTACTTCCTCTCCGCCAACCGCAACAAGCAATCGGTGACCATCGACTTCACCCAGGCCGAAGGGCAGGCGCTGGTGCGCAAGCTGGCGGCGGAGTCGGACATCCTCATCGAGAACTTCAAGGTGGGTGGGCTGGCCGCTTATGGGCTGGACTATGAATCCCTGAAGGCGATCAATCCGCGCCTCATCTATTGCTCCATCACCGGCTTCGGCCAGTTCGGGCCTTACGCCAAGCGTGCGGGCTACGACTTCATGATCCAGGGGCTGGGCGGGCTGATGAGCCTGACCGGGCGCTCGGACGTGGAGGAGGGCGCCGGGCCGGTGAAAGTGGGGGTGGCACTGACCGATATCCTCACCGGGCTGTATTCCTCTGTCGCTATCCTCGCGGCATTGACCGCGCGGGAGACGACCGGGCGTGGCCAGCACATCGACATGGCGCTGCTGGACGTGCAGGTAGCCTGCCTGGCCAACCAGGCGATGAACTTCCTCACCACGGGCAACGCACCGCGCCGGCTGGGGAATGCGCACCCCAATATCGTCCCGTATCAGGACTTCCCCACCGCAGACGGGGATTTCATCCTCACCGTTGGCAACGATGGGCAGTTCCGCAAGTTCTGCGAGGTAGCCGGCCACCGGGAGTGGGCTGACGACTCGCGTTTTTCTTCCAACAAGGCGCGGGTGGCGAACCGGGCCGAGCTGATCCCGCTGATCCGCCAGGCCACTGTGTTCAAGACCACGGCCGAATGGGTGGCGGCGCTGGAGGAGGTTGGCGTGCCCTGTGGGCCGATCAACGACCTGGCGGCAGTGTTCGAGGATCCGCAGGTGCTGGCCCGTGGCTTGAAGGTGGAGCTGCCGCACGCGCTGTCGGGGCTGGTTGCCCAGGTGGCGAGCCCGCTGCGGTTGTCCGACACCCCTGTGGAATACCGCCTCGCGCCGCCGCGCTTGGGCGAACACACCGATGAAGTGCTCGCGCGGGTACTGGGGCTGGACGGCGGCGCTATCGCCACGCTGCGCGACAAGCAGGTTATCTGACCCTTCCTATATAGAGAGGGAAAGGGTGATTCCTGACCGTTTGAACAAAAGGTTCAGCTTTTTTCAAAATGGGGGTTTACACCCATCCTCGCTCATGTAGAATGCGCGCCTCGCTGAAGCGGAACGCTCCGCTGAAGCAAGTAAGTTGTTGAAACGAAAAGAAATTTTCAAAAAACAACTTGACGCGGTACCGGGGTGATGTAGAATGCGCCCCTCGCTGAAGAAGACGAAGTCAACTGAAGCGCTAAGTTGTTGAGTAGAAAGAAAAAATTCTTCGAAAAACAGCTTGACAGATAGAAAGGCTGCTGTAGAATGCGCGGCCTCGGTTGAGA
>BATO01000017.1 GCA_000474255.1 Aquipseudomonas alcaligenes MRY13-0052 | reverse complement strand
CGCAGGCGCGACAGCCAGAGCACGGCGATGACCGGTGGCCGCGATCACCGCGCTGGCGATGATCGCCACCAGGGTGGTGGAAATGCGCAGGGCCTGGGCGGCGGCCGGCAGGTCGCTCAGCGCGGCCACGGCGGCCAGGGGCGGCAGGGCGCTGCCCAGGGCCAGGCTGGCGAACAGGGTGATGCGGGCGATATCCCCAGTGCCGACGTTGTCGCGGCTGTAGAGGCGGTAGCGCACCGAGCCGCCGGTGATCACCGACAGGCCGATGGCGTTGCCGATGCCGGTGGCGCAGAAGCTGCCCAGGGCCATGCGTGGGAAAGGCAGCTTGACCCCGGCGAAGCGGCAGCCGGACCACTCGTAGCCCATCAGCGCGACGAAGCCGATCGCGGTGGCGCCGATGGCCATCAGCAGGCTGGTGCCGGGAACGTCCCGCACCGCCGTACGCAGCGCATCGGGGTCGAGCTCGCGCAGCAGGTGCCAGCAGGCGACCAGGCCGATGGTGAATAGCAGAAGGGTAAAGGCCAGCCCGATGGGCTGTCGGTAGGCGCTTATGCGGTCGAGCCAGCGCAGTTGCGCAGGTTCGTCCTGCAGGGTGGGATCTTCGGGGAGCGGGTTTTCAGCGGTGGAGTTGGCGCGCATCGAGCACCTCATGCAATGTGCGCCACAGGATGTGGGCAGCGCGGGCAAGTTCCAAGCCCCGTCATGCAATATTTTCCATGGCTCATGGCCTGACCGAGGGAGGAGCGGCTATAGCCTAAGAAAAGACGCCCAAACGAAAAAAGCCACTCTTTCGAGTGGCCTTTCCGTATTTGGTTGCGGGAGCTGGATTTGAACCAACGACCTTCGGGTTATGAGCCCGACGAGCTACCAGACTGCTCCATCCCGCGTCTGTGGGTCGGCATTCTAGCGATTTAATTCACCCTGTCAACGCCTGACTCAGAAAAAAATGTTTTTTCTTCAGATGCTTAGCGTGGACCGCGCGGTCAGATACCCGTGCAGCCTTAGTGGCGTGCAGTTTTACAGGGCTTTTACAGGGGGATTACAGGTAAAGGAGAGCAGTTGGGGGAAACCTCGGGGCCGGAACGGGGAACCAGCCCCGAGGGCGACAGGAATTCCTTTTCCTGGTCGCCGGTCGAGAGTACCGGGCGGTGCCTGTAGGAAACTTCCAGCCACCGGTAGGCTCAGGCTGATTCCGGTTCGAGGGCGTTGTAGCGGGCAGGGCGCTGGCGATACTGCCCCGGCTTTCGGGGCGCACCCTTCGGCGCGCCGGCCTTCTACCTGCCGCCCTGTTTCGCCGGGCGCTTAGTTGTGGAGTTCCCATGACCCTCGATTCCCTTCGCCGCCTCGTCCTCGAGCCGGCCCTGTCCCTGCTGCCCGATGAGATGAATAGCCCCGAGGCGCAGTTGATGCTGCTCGCCATCGCCTTGCAGGAAAGCGACTTGGACAAGCGCCCCCTGGCCGAAGGTGGGCCCCACAGTTATTGGCAGTCAGGCTCGCCCGACGAGATGGTGCATTTCGTTCTGCGTTGCCCGGTCACCCGCGACCTGGCCGTGGCGGTGTGCGATGCCCGCCAGGTGCCGCCGGTGGATGAGCGGGTGCGCGCCGCGCTGGAGCATGACGACGTGCTCGCCGCAGCCTTCGCTCGCCTGCTGTTGTGGACCGACCCGGCGCGCCTGCCTGCGATCGATGAGGTGGACGCCGCCCATGACCTCTATATGAGGACCTGGCGCACGCCCGACCCCCGCCCGGAGCTTTGGTGTGAGCACCACGCCCGGGCCCTGAAGTCCTGGCTGTCCGCCCCCTGAAACCCGCCGGACAAATCAGCTAGAATTTGCCGCCTCCCGTTCGCGGAGGCCCCCGGCGGCATTCGCCCGCCCGAGCGTGCTTCCTTCGCTCCATCGGTATCAGGCGTTCATGAGTCAAAGGAAGATCATCCACATAGATTGCGACTGCTTCTATGCAGCCATCGAGATGCGTGACGACCCGTCGTTGGCTGGCCGGCCCCTGGCGGTCGGCGGCTCGGCGGATCGGCGCGGGGTGATCGCTACCTGCAACTACGAGGCGCGCGCCTATGGCGTGCGTTCGGCCATGTCGTCGCATCACGCTCTGAAGCTGTGCCCGGACTTGCTGATCGTGCGCCCGCGCTTCGACGCCTACCGTGAGGCCTCGCGGGAGATCCACGCCATCCTTCGTGATTTCACCGAGATCATCGAGCCGTTGTCCCTCGATGAGGCTTACCTCGACGTTTCCGAGAGCCCGCACTTCAGTGGCAGCGCCACACGCATCGCCCAGGAGATCCGCAAGCGGGTCTGGCAGGAGCTGCGCATCACCGTCTCGGCCGGGGTAGCGCCGAACAAGTTCCTGGCCAAGATCGCCAGCGACTGGCGCAAGCCCAATGGGTTGTTCGTGATCACGCCCGACCAGGTGGATGACTTCGTCGCCGAGCTGCCGGTGAGCAAGCTGCATGGGGTGGGCAAGGTCACGGCGGACAAGCTCGGCCGCCTCGGCGTCATCAACTGCGTGGACCTGCGCGAGTGGAGCCGCGTGGCCCTGGCTCGCGAGTTCGGCAGTTTCGGCGAGCGCCTGTATGGGCTGGCGCGGGGCGTCGATGAGCGCGCGGTGCAGGTGGACAGTCGCCGCCAGTCATTGAGCGTGGAGAACACCTTCGATCAGGACCTGCCCGACCTGGGCGCGTGCCTGGAGCGCCTGCCGGAGCTCTACGAGGAGTTGCAGCGGCGCCTGCAGCGGCTGGATTCCAGCTACAAGCCGGGCAAGCCGTTCGTGAAGCTGAAGTTCCACGACTTCTCCCAGACCACCCTGGAGCAGGCGGGCGCGGGGCGTGACCTGGACAGCTACAAGTTGCTGCTGGGGGCGGCCTTCGCCCGGGGCGATAAGCCGGTGCGGCTGATCGGCGTCGGCGTGCGCCTGCAGGACCTGCAAGGCGTCGCCGAGCAACTCAATCTCTTCTGAAATTCAGCGTTCCGGCCACAGACGCAGCGGCTTGCCTTCGGCGGGCCACAAGCGCAGCTGTTCGATCGCCGAGAAGTCCCAGCGCTGCACGCCCGGCAGGGCGTCGAGGAAGCGCTGCTCCTGCTCCATCAGCGCTGGTGCGCACATCTTGCGGGTGCTGCCGACCGGGCCGAAGCTGATCCTGTCGTCCTTCAGCTCGTAGGAGGCGAACCAGTGGTTGCAGCCGCCGTTGCCATAGGCACGGCCGTCGCGGCCCAGGGTGATGGTCAGGTGGCTGTTGTCGATCAGCGGGCGTTCGCCGATCCACTCCACCTGGTAGGTGCGTTCGGTCTCGATGCTCGGGCCATCGCTGGCGCAGCCCGCCAGGGTCGCGGCGGCGAGGCCGAGGATCAGCGCATTGTGGTTCATGGGGTCTCCTTGCGGCATTGCGGGCAGAGGTGCTTGCCGTCCCTGTTCACCCAGCCCAGCTCGGTGATGCGCGCTTCGGCGGCGGGGGCCTGCGCGGCCTTGCCCAGGCTGGAGTCGACGGCGAACTCGAAGTCCAGGCGCTTGGCGCAGGCGTCGCAGTCGACGTGCCAGTTGAGGATGGACAGCTCCTTGAAGACCGGGCCCTTGGCCACGGCCAGCCATTGGCCGGGCGGGTTGATCAGGTGGCGGACCTTCTCCACTTCCAGGCGCATGGCCAGGTCACGGCTGCCCTTGAGGGTGACGACCAGGGTGTCGCCGTTCTGGATCGAGCCACCGGTGCCGGTGACCTGATAGCGGCCCGGCGCGAGCGCGCGGCATTCGCTGAGGGTGTGAGCGGGGTTGAGCAGGTTGTAACGGAAATCGTGTTCGGCCATAGGTCCTCCAGAAGCGCCGCGCATCCTAACACGGCCTAGGTGTCGACCTGGTTGCACGGCCGCCCGGCGGCCCAGGCGGCGATGTTGTCGAGGGTGGTGCGGGCGATGGCCGCCAGCGCCTCGCGGGTGAGGAAGGCCTGGTGCGCGGTGACGATGACGTTGGGAAAGGTCAGCAACCGCGCCAGCACATCATCCTGCAGCGGCAGGTCGGAACGGTCCTCGAAGAACAGGTTCGCTTCCTCTTCATACACATCCAGGCCCAGGTAGCCGAGCTGGCCGCTTTTCAGCGCCTCGATCAACGCCGGGGTCTCCACCAGGGCGCCGCGTCCGGTGTTGATCAGCATCGCGCCGGGTTTCATCTGCTGCAGGCTGGCGGCGTTGATCAGGTAGCGGGTGGCGTCGTTGAGCGGGCAATGCAGGCTGATGATGTCGCTCTCGGCAAGCAGCTCATCCAGGGGCAGGTAGCGCGCGCCCAGGGCTTCCACCGCCGGGTTGGGGAAGGGGTCGTAGGCCAGCAGCTGGCAGCCGAAGCCGGCCATGATGCGGGCGAAGGTTTCGCCGATCTGCCCGGTGCCGACCACGCCCACGCGCTTGTTCACCAGGTCGAAACCGGTGAGGCCATGCAGGCTGAAGTCGCCTTCGCGGGTGCGGTTGTAGGCGCGGTGCAGGCGTCGGTTGAGGGCGAGGATCAAGGCCACCGCATGCTCGGCGACGGCGTGGGGCGAGTAGGCCGGCACCCGCACCACGGTGAGGCCGAGCTCGCGGGCGGCCTTGAGGTCGACATGGTTGTAGCCGGCCGAGCGCAGGGCGATCAGGCGCGTGCCACCGGCCACCAGGTGCTCCAGCACCGGCGCGGATAGGTCGTCGTTGATAAAGGCGCAGACCACGTCGAAGCCGTTGGCCAGGGCCGTGGTGTCCAGGGTCAGCCGGGCTGGCTGGAAGTGCAGTTCGATACCGGCGGCGACGCCGAGGAAGCTGTCGCGGTCGTAGCTCTGGCTGCTGAAAAGAATGGTACGCATCGGCTCTCCTTGCGTTGCCCGGCTGTCTGCGTGGCCAGGCAACATGCGCCTTGCATCAGGTCGGTTCAGGCATTGACCCGGGTTTCCCCGGCCAGGCGGACGATGGCCACGTCCAGGTCGTCCAGGGCCTGGCGGTAGGCCGGGTCGTTCTTCTTCAGCAGGGTTTCGCTGCGCTGGCAGGCCGCGCGCAATTGCGGCACGCCGCAGTAGCGGGTGGCGCCATGCAGGCGGTGCACGCGCTCCAGCAGCGTGGCGTGGTCGTCGCTGTCCAGCGCCTGGCGGATGGCCTGGCGGTCGGCGGCCAGCGAGGCCAGCAGCATCGCCAGCATGTCGGCGGCGAGATCGGCCTTGCCGGCTGCCAGGCGCAGGCCTTCTTCCGGGTCCAGCACGCTGGGCTCATCGTCGTTGGTCGGGTGTTCGGCGCTGCGGTCGGGGGCGGGGCTGTGCAGGCTCAGGCCCGTCCATTTGAGCACCACCTGGGCCAGTTGGCGCTCGCCTATGGGCTTGGTGAGGTAGTCGTCCATGCCGCCCTGTAGCAGGGCGCGTTTCTCGTTGGCCAGGGCGTGGGCGGTGAGGGCGACGATGGGCACCGGGCTCAACTCGCTGCCGGCTTCCAGGCGGCGGATTTCCTCGGTGGCCTGGCGCCCGTCCATGCCGGGCATCTGCACGTCCATGAGAACCAGGTCGAAGTTGTGCTGTTGCGCGGCCTCGACGGCGGCATAACCGCTGTCCACCGCCGTCACCAGTGCGCCCATGTCGCCGAGCAGGGTTTCCACCAGCAGCAGGTTGGCCGGGTTGTCGTCCACGCAGAGGATCTTCGGCGCGCGGGTGCTCTGCGGCTGCGGTGCCTCCAGGCGCGGCTGCTGGCGTGGGCTGACCAGGCCGGTGAGGGCGCGGTGCAGCTTGCGCGTGCAGGCCGGCTTGGCCTGCAGCTGGTTGTGCGAGTCGGGCAGCACCTGGTGATAGAGCGCCTGTTCGGTGGTGGGGCAGAGCACCAGGCTCTTGCAGCCCAGCTGCTCCAGGTCCCAGATGTACTGGCTGAGGCGATCGGGCGGCAGTTCGCGGGCGGTAACGCCCATGACGGCGAAGGCCACGGCCCGGGGGCCGTTGCGCTGGGTTTCCACCGCCTCCAGCAGGGCATCAAGGCTGGGATGGTCCTGCACCTCCAGGCCGCAATCCTCCAGTTGGTGGTGCAGGGCCTGGCGGGCCAGCTCCTGGGGTTCGAACACGGCGGCGTAACGCCCGGCCAGCAGGGCCTTGGGCAGGTCGTCGGCGTCATCGCGGGCCTTGGGCAGGCTGACGCTGATCCAGAACTCCGAGCCTTCGCCCGGGGTGCTGGCCACGCCGATCTCGCCGCCCATCTGCTCGATCAGGCGCTTGGAGATGACCAGCCCCAGCCCGGTGCCGCCGGCCTGGCGCGACAGCGAGTTGTCGGCCTGGCTGAAGGCCTGGAACAGCGCGCGCAGGTCTTCGTCGGAGAGGCCGATGCCGGTGTCCTGCACGCTGATGCGCAGCTGCACCAGGTCGGCATCGCTGTCGTCCTCGAGCATGGCACGCACGGCGATGGTGCCTTCGCGGGTGAACTTGATGGCGTTGCTCACCAGGTTGGTCAGCACCTGCTTGAGGCGCAGCGGGTCGCCTACCAGCTGCAGCGGGGTGTCGCGGTAGACCAGGCTGACCAGCTCCAGGCGCTTCTCGTGGGCGGCGGGGGCGAGGATGGTCAGGGTGTCCTGGATCAGGTCGCGCAGGTTGAAGGGGATGTTCTCCAGCACCAGCTTGCCGGCCTCGATCTTCGAGAAGTCGAGGATCTCGTTGATGATGCCCAGCAGGTTGTCGGCGGATTTCTCGATGGTCGACAGGTAGTCCTGCTGGCGCGGCGACAGCTCGCTCTTCTGCAGCAGGTTGGTGAAGCCGAGGATGCCGTTGAGCGGGGTGCGAATCTCGTGGCTCATATTGGCGAGGAACTCGGACTTGATCCGGCTCGCCTCCAGGGCCTCCTTGCGCGCCAGGTCCAGCTCGATGTTCTGGATCTCGATGGTTTCCAGGTTCTGGCGGACGTCTTCGGTGGCCTGGTCGATGTTGTGCTGCAGCTCTTCCTGGGCGCTCTGCAACGCCTCGGCCATGCGGTTGATGCCGCCGGCCAGCTCGTCCATCTCGTGGTTGCCCAGTTGCGGCAGGCGGGTTTCCAGGCGGCCTTCCTTGAGCAACGCCACGCCTTGCTTGATGCGCCGCAGCGGTTCGTTGATCTGGTGGCTCATGCGCAGGGCGAGCAGGGCCGTGACGGCCAGGCCGGCAGTGATCAGCAGCAGGCTGGCGAACAGGCTGCGATAGCCCTTGAGCAGGGTGCCGTGGTGGGACATCTCCAGTTCCACCCAGCCCAGCAACTGGTCGTTGCCGAGTTTAGCGGTGTCGCCGGACAGCACCCGGTGGCGCTCGAACACTGGTTGCATGAAGCGCGTTGCGTCGGTGTTGCTGGTCAGGCTGAGGTGGCTGCCGTCGTTGTCCGGCGTGCTGTTGAGCATGCTCGGCCCGGCGTGGGCGAGGCGCGCGCGCTCCAGGCTGAGGAAGCTCACTGCACGCACATCAGGCTGGTCCAGCGCGTGGTCGGCGATGCGCTCCAGCAGCACCGCATCACCCCGCACCAGGGCGGGGGCGGCCAGCGGTGCGAGCTGCTCGGCGATCATCTGCCCGCGTTGCAGCAGTTGCGCCTGCATGTCGGAAAGCTGCGCCCAGATGAAGTAGCCACCCAGCACCATGGCCAGCAGGCTGGTGGGCAGGAGGGTGAGCAGCAGAACGCGGCCCTTGATGCCTAGATCCTTGTACACGCTCATTCCTTGCGAAGGTGAATGCCGGGAGTGTAGCGACTCGGGCGGTCGGAATCCTCTCGCTTATAGATGGGAATCCCGCTTGCAATTTGCCAAAATGCGATTCTATTAACGAATTATTCGCATTTGCTGGTGGTTCCCATGAACGGCAGTACCCCTCAGAGCGCCCGCATCCTTGCCATCGAGGACGATCCCGTACTGGCTGCTCACCTCTGTGATCATCTGGGCCGTCGCGGCTTCGACGTGACCTTGCGGCAGAACGGCGACGAGGGACTGGGCCTGGCCTGCGCCGAGGATTTCGACCTGATCCTCATGGACATCCTGCTGCCCGGCCGCAGTGGCCTGGAAGTGCTCGCCGAGCTGCGCCGTCGCCGTGGCGTGCCGGTGATCCTGATGTCGGCGCTGGGCGCCGAGCAGGATCGCATCGCCGGTTTCAGCCAGGGCGCCGACGACTACCTGCCCAAGCCCTTCAGCATGGTGGAGATGCAGGTGCGGGTGGATGCGGTGCTGCGTCGCGTGGCCTATGAGCGCCGCGAACCCGAGCAGCCCAGCGAAGAGCTTGAGCTGAAGTTCGACGAAGCGCGCTCGGACGTCGTCTACAAAGGCCAGTGGGCTGATCTGACGCCTACCGAATTCCGCCTGTTGGTGACCTTCTCGCGGCACATGGAAGAGGCGCTGAGCAAGGCCTTCCTCTATCAGCATGTGCTGCATCGCGCCTATTCGCAGCACGACCGCAGCCTGGACATGCACGTCAGCCACATCCGCCGCAAGCTGGCGCGGCTCGACTATGCCGATTGGCGGCTCGAGACCGTCTGGGGCAAGGGCTATGTGCTGACCAACGGGAAAAGCTGATGCCTGGCCGCCATTCGCTGTTCTGGAAGCTGGCGATCATCCTCGTCGGCTTCTGCCTGGTGATGATCGCCCTGACGCTGTCGTTCGGCCAGATGATCGGCCAGCGCACCTCCTTCCTCTCCGATGATGCCCGCCAGGTGCTGCGGGGCTATGCACAGGAGGCCGAGCTGGCCTGGAAGCAGGGCGGTGCCGCGGGTGTCGACGCCTTCCAGGCAAGCCTGGAGCAGCGCGAAGGCAGCTGGGCGTTGCTGCTCGATGCGCACCTGTTCCCTCTTGGCAGCCGCGCCATCACCGATGACCAGCGCCAGCGCCTGAGTTTCATGCGTCGTCTGGAGTGGCCGATGGGGCGCCAGTCGGCTGAGCCGCGCACCCTGAGCATCCCCTTCGACGAGGGGCGTGCGCAGCTGGTGATGCTGCTGCCCGAGCGCTTCAGCCCCTGGGGGCCGCGCCCGGTGCTGTTCTTCCTTGCGCAGAAGGTGGTCCCCGGTTTGCTAGCGCTGCTGCTGTGCCTGCTGCTCTACCGCCTGCTGATCTCGCCGTTGCGCCATCTGCGCGAACAGGCCAACGCGCTGCGTGGCGACCAGTTGTCCACCCGCGTGGCCCCCAGCGTCAGCCGCCGTCGCGACGAGCTGGGCGAGCTGGCCCGCGCCTTCGATCACATGGCCGGGCGCCTGGAGAACACCGTGTCCTTCCAGCGCCAGCTGCTGCGCGACCTGTCCCACGAACTGCGCACCCCCCTCAGCCGCCTGCGCGTGGCGGGGGAGAGCGAGCTGGACGTGGAAGGCCTGCGCCAACGCCTGGAGCGCGAGGTGCAGTGCATGCAGCAACTGGTGGACGACACCCTGGAACTGGTCTGGCTGGACACCGAGCGCCCACAGCTGCCCCTGGAGGAGATCGAGGTGCGCTCGCTGTGGGGTGTGATCTGCGAGAACGCCTGCTACGAGAGCGGCTGGCCGGCCCGGCAGCTGGTGTGCGACCTGGGGCCGGAGTGCCGGGTGCTGGGCAATCTCAATGGTTTCGCCCAGGCGTTGGAGAACATCCTGCGCAACGCCATCCGCCATTCACCGCCGAGCGGGGTGATCCGCCTCGGTGGGCAACTGCAGGACGGTTACTGGGAGCTGTGGCTGGAGGACCAGGGCGGCGGCGTCGGCGACGGCCAGCTGGAAACCATCTTCCGCCCCTTCACGCGGCTCTGCGCGGCGCGCCCGGGCGGCGAGGGATTCGGCCTCGGCCTAGCCATCGCGCGGGGCGCCATGCGCTCCCAAGGCGGCGACCTATGGGCGGAGAATACTGGCGAAGGGCTGCGCCTGAACCTGCGGTTGGCAACTGTATAGATTGTAAATGAGCTTTACTCTCAAATAGGAATAAATACCATTTGCGCCGACCCGCGCGGACTGCGGGGCATGCCGAATGGTTCCAGGCTCCATGGCCCACCCGCCACGAGCCGTTCGTCCCGCCTGCTGTCCTGCGCTCGCCCTTGCAACAGGAGTGCTCGACATGCAACCCCGATTCAAGCTCAACCACCTGACCCTGGCCGTGCTGGCCGCTTCGGCCCCGATGCCGGCGCTGGCCGACACCGTCGAACTGGATAGCGATGAGCAGGCTGTGGCGACCAGCGACCAGCCGGTGGAACACGGCCAGGCCCTGGAGCTCGGCGAAACCCACGTGCTGGGTACCGCCGAGGAAGAGCTGAAGCAGGCACCGGGCGTGTCGATCATCACCGCCGAGGACATCAAGAAGCGCCCGCCGGCCAACGACCTGTCCGACATCATCCGCCGCGAGCCGGGGGTCAACCTCACCGGTAACAGCACCAGCGGCAACCGTGGCAACAACCGCCAGATCGACCTGCGCGGCATGGGCCCGGAAAATACCCTGATCCTCATCGATGGCAAGCCTTCGACCTCGCGCAACGCCGTGCGCTACGGCTGGAACGGCGACCGCGACACCCGTGGCGAAACCAACTGGGTGCCGGCCGAAGAGGTGGAACGCATCGAGATCCTCCGGGGCCCGGCGGCGGCTCGCTACGGCTCCGGTGCCATGGGTGGCGTGGTGAACATCATCACCAAGCGCCCGACCGAAGAGCTGCGCGGCTCCATGACCGTCTACACCATCCTCCCCGAGGACGATGCCGAGGGGGCCGGCCGCCGCACCAACTTCAACCTCAGCGGCCCGCTGACCGATTCCCTGGCCTTCCGCCTCTACGGCGGTGCCAGCAAGACCGACGCCGACGACGCCGACATCAACGCCAGCCACCAGAGCGACCCCACCTCCCTGGTGGCCGGCCGCGAAGGGGTGCGCAACAAGGACATCAACGGCCTGCTCAGCTGGCAGTTGAACCCGGAACAGACTCTTGACCTGGAGGCCAGCTACAGCCGCCAGGGCAACATCTTCGCCGGCGACACCATGCTCAACAATGGCGCGGCCTTCGTCAGCAGCCTGGTGGGCTCCGAGACCAACGTGATGCAGCGCAGCGCCTACGCGCTGACCCACCGCGGCGACTTCGAGTGGGGCACCTCCGAGGCCAGCCTGGCCTACGACTACACCCGCAACTGGCGCCTCAACGAAGGCCTGGCCGGCAGCTCCGAAGGCGCCCCTTCCGATGGCGCTGGCGCCTTCACCTCCCGGCTGCGCAACACCCGCGCCAGCGGCGAGGTGAACCTGCCCTTGAGCCTCGGTTTCGAGCAGGTGCTGACCCTGGGCGGCGAGTACCTCTACGAGACCCTCAACGACCCGGGCTCCCTGCGCACCCAGAGCTTCGACCCCGGCAGCTCGGGCCTGCCGGCCCTGGCGGGCTTCGCCCGGGGCAACACCAAGACCGACGCCCGCAGCTTCGCGCTGTTCGCCGAGGACAACATCGAAGTGGGCAGCCGCACCATCGTCACCCCGGGGCTGCGCTACGACGAGCACGAGGAGTTCGGCGGCAACTGGAGCCCCAGCCTCAACGCCTCCCACAAGCTGACCGACGTGCTGACCCTCAAGGGCGGTATCGCACGGGCCTACAAGACGCCCAACCTCTACCAGTCCAACCCCAACTACCTGCTCTACAGCATGGGTAACGGCTGCAACGCCGGCCAGACCAACACCGGTGGCTGCTACCTGGTGGGCAACCCGGACCTGAAGCCGGAAACCAGCATCAACAAGGAAATCGGCCTCGCCCTGGACATGGGCCAGTGGCGCGCCAGCGCGACCTACTTCCGCAACGACTACAAGAACAAGATCATCGGCAGCAACGACTTCCTCTACCGCCTGAGCAACGGCCGCCGGGTGCAGGAGTGGGAGAACGCCGGCAAGGCGGTGGTCGAGGGCGTCGAGGGCAACTTCTTCATCGCCCTGACTCCGAGCCTGGACTGGAACACCAACTTCACCTACATGATCGAGTCCGAGGATCGCGACACCGGCGAGCCGCTGAGCATCATCCCCGAGTACACCCTCAACAGCACCCTGGACTGGTACGCCACCGAGCAGCTGTCCCTGCAGCTCAACGGCACCTACTACGGCAAGCAGGAGGCCCCCGCGCTCAACCAGCGCACCAACCAGGCCTATGCCACCGCCGCGCAGAAGGACGTCGACCCCTACGGCCTTATGGGCGTCAGCGCCGGCTACGAGTTCAGCGAGAACTACAGCGTGCGGGTGGGTATCAACAACCTCTTCGACAAGCGCATCTACCGTGAGGGCAACGCCGCTGACGCCGGTGCCAACACCTACAACGAACCAGGCCGCGCCTATTTCGCATCGGTCACCGCCTCGTTCTGAACCGCGCTCATTGCCCACCCCCGTGGTGGGCGTTCGGCTCTGCCAGGCCTTGCCTGGCAGAGTTTTTTCATCAGGGCTCGAACATGATGTTATGGAACGACGGCTACCTGGCCGACTTCCCCTACCCGCACCAGGTGCACCCGGAGCTGTCCCCCACCTGGCTGGCGGCAGTGCTCACCGCCCTGGGCCAGCGTGCGCCCGAACCGGGCGCGGGTTTCAGCTACTGCGAGCTGGGTTGCGGCCAGGGCCTGAACAGCCTGCTGCTGGCGGCGGCCAACCCCGCCGGGCGCTTCCTGGCGGTGGATTTCAACGCCCGTCACATCGACCACGGGCAACGCCTGGCGCTGGCCGCGGGGCTCGACAACCTGGTCTTCCGCCAGGCTGGCTTCGTCGAGCTGGCGGACGAGGAGGGTGGTGAGGTCTTCGATTTCATCGCCCTGCATGGGGTGTTCTCCTGGGTGTCGCCGGCCAGCCGCGCGGCCATCCTGCGTTTCGTCGAGCGCCGCCTTAAACCGGGTGGCGTGCTCTACCTCGCCTACATGAGCCACCCCGGGCTGTCGGCTTTCGCCAGCGCCCAGCGCTTCATCTGGCAGGCCGCGCAGCGCGCCGAGGGTGACCCGGTACAGCGCCTGCGCATCGCCCTCGACGCCCTGCAACGCTGGCAGGTGGCGGGCGCCGGGTACTTCATCGAGCACCCCGACGTGGCGCGGCGCCTGGCGTCCGGCCGCGGGCAGGACCTGGCCTTCCTCGCCCACGAACTGCTGTGTGAGCACTGGGCGCCCCTGCATTCGGCCGAGGTGATCGAATCCCTCGCTGCCGTTGGCTGCACCTTCGTCGGCAGCGCCACGCCACTGGAAAACATCGACGAACTCGCCGTGCCCGGCCATTGCCTGCCGCTGCTGGCCGAGCTCGACGATGTGGCGCAGCGGGAGTCGGCACGGGACATGGCCTGCAACCAGTCGCTACGCCGCGACCTCTATGTGCGTACCCCGCGCGCACTGAGCGCGGACGAACACCGCCAGGCGCTGCTGGATGGCTGCTGGGCCGGCATGCCCGATGCGCCGGATCAGGGCGCGCTGCGCTTCGATACCCGTATCGGCCCGGTGGAGGGCGAGGCGACGCTTTTCTCGCCGCTGCTCCAGGCCCTAGCCGAAGGGCCGCAGCGCTTCACCGAACTGGCAAGTCGCCCGGCCCTGGCCAGCCAGCTGTCCGGCCTCAACCGTGCCTTGCAGATGCTCGCCTGGGCCGGCCACGCCCACCCCATGTTGACCGGCGCGGTGGCCGCCGAGCGCTGTCAGGGCCTCAACCGTTTGCTGGCCGAGGGTGCACTGCTTGGCGAGGGCTATGGCCACCTGGCGGCGCCCAGCCTGGGTGCCCCCGTAGCGGCCAGCCCCCTGGAAATGGCCTGCGCCCGGGTGCTGCTGGAGCACCCGCAGTTGCGCGGCAGCCTGTTGCGGGAAACCGCCCTGGCGCTGTTGCGCCGCCATGGCTGGCAGGTGGAAGACGCCGCCGGGCATTGGCAGCGCTTTGAAGCCCGCACGCTGCCAGCCTGGCTGCAACTGGGCGTGGTGGCCGGAGATGCCCGCCCGCCGGAGAACCAACGATGAGGAACGCACCATGACCCTGCCCACCTGGTTGCCCGTCACCTCCCGCGTGCTGGCCGCGCTGGTGGGTGGCTACGGCTTCACCTATGCGCTGACCGCCGCCCTGGGCCGCCTGCTGCCGCTGCACCCGATGGACGCCATGGTGGTCGCCACCCTGCCGAGCTTCGCCCTGTACACCCTGGCCATTCTCTGGGCCTTCGCCGCCCGTGATGCCTGGCGGGCCTGGGCCGGCGCCGCGCTGGCGCTGCCCCTGGCGGGCATCGGCTTCTGGCCGCAACTGCTGGAGCGCCTGGGATGAAACGCACCCTGACCCACTCCATGTCCTGGCTGCACACCTGGAGCGGCCTGGTCTTCGGTTGGCTGCTGTTCGCCATCTTCCTCACCGGCACCCTGGCCGTGTTCGACAAGGAGATCGATACCTGGCTGCGCCCGGAGATACCGGCGGTCGAGGTGAGCCAGGTGGATGCGGCGCGTGTCGCCCTGGGCTGGTTCGCCTTGCATCACCCGCACGCCGAAGCCTGGAACATCGCCCTGCCCACGGAGCGTTCGCCCGGTCTCGGCGTGTCCGCCGGCGAGCAGCGCCGTGGCGGCGGCCTCCAGCTCGACCCGCGCAGTGGCGAGCGTATCGAGGCCCGGGATACGGCGGGCGGGCTGTTCTTCTTCCGCTTCCACTTCACCCTCGACCTGCCGCGCGACATCGGCATCTGGCTGGTGGGCCTGGCGGCGATGGCGATGCTGGCGCTACTGGTGAGCGGGATCGTCATCCACAAGAAATTCTTCAAGGAGTTCTTCACCTTCCGTCCGGGCAAGGGGCAGCGCTCCTGGCTGGATGCGCACAACGCGGCGGGTGTGCTGGTGCTGCCCTTCCACCTGATGATCACTTACACCGGCCTGGTGATCTTCTACCTGATCTACATGCCAGCCGCGCTGGATGCGCTGTTCGACGGCAACCGCGAGGCGGCCTTCGGGCGCGGGCCACAGGGGGGCGAGCAGCACCAGGGGCGCAGGCCGCAAGGGCAGGGCGACGGGACAGGGCACGAGGTTGTCGCGCGCGCCGAGCTGGCCGACCTCGGCCCATTGCTGGAGGAGGCGACCCGGGTGCTCGGGCCGGTCGCCGGCCTGTCCATCCGCAACCCGGGGCGGGCGGATGCGCGCATCGAGGCGCGACCGGTGCTGGGCAACCGCATCGAGTTGACCAAGGGCCAGAGCATGCTGTTCGACGGGGTAAGCGGCAAGGTGCTGCGCATGCCCAGCGAGAGCCGGCCGGCGCCGCTCACCCAGCGGGTGATGGCAGGGCTGCATTTCGCCCAGTTCGGCGGTTACCCGATGCGCTGGCTGTACTTCGTCTGTGGCCTGGTGAGCAGCGCGATGATCGCCACCGGGCTGGTGCTGTTCACCGTCAAGCGCAGTCGCCGCCCCGATGCCGAGGGCGCGCTGGCGGCTGCGTTCTACCGGGTGGCCGAGCCGGTGAACGTGGCCGTGGTGGCGGGCCTGACCCTGGCCTGCATCGGGCTGTTCTGGGCCAACCGTCTGCTGCCGGTGGAGCTGGCCCAGCGCGGTCACTGGGAAACCCGGGTGTTCTTCGCCATCTGGGCCCTGAGCCTGGGGCATGCCTGGCTGCGCCCGAGCCTGGTGGCCTGGCGTGAGCAACTGGGGTTGGCCGCGCTGCTCTGCCTGGGCCTGCCCCTGGCCAGCGCCATGACCCTGGAGACGCCCTGGGGCGAGCGGACCCGGCTGTTGCTGGAGCTCACCGCTTGTGGCTGCGGCCTGCTGCTGGCCTGGACCGCGCTGAAGGTGCACAGGAAAGCCGGGCAACCGGTGGCAACGCAGGCGGCACACAAGCTGGCTGAGGTGAACTGAGATGGCGACTGTTCTCTTCGCCGGCCTCTGGCTGGCCTACGGCGGGATGCTGGCGCTGTGCATGGGCATGGAGCGGCACTTCAAGCAGGTCTGGCAGCGGTTGCCGGCCCCCCTGCTGCGTCGCGGCCTGCGCGTTGGCGGTTGGCTGGCGCTGGGCTTGAGCTTGGTCGCCAGCGTTGCCGCCTGGGGCTGGGCGATGGGCCCGGTGGGCTGGTTCGGGATGCTGTCCGTGGCAGGGTTCGGACTGGTGCTGCTGCTGCCGTACCGGCCACGCCTGGCGGTCTGGCTGCCCCTGGCCAGCGCTCCGCTGCTGGCGCTGGCCTGGTTGCTGACCTGAACGTTACCGGGTAGTAGCCAGGGCTTCAGCCCGGGAGGGGCGCTGCAACGGCCGTGCTCGGTGCCTGGTAATCCCGCAGTGCCTGCCCGTCATGTTCGTCACCCAGCTCCGCCGCGCGCTGGTGATAGGCCAGGGCCAGCTCGCGCAGCTCGGCCTGTCGCGCGTTGGCCAGGCTGGTGCGAGCGACCCGAAGGAAATTGAGGTTGCCGCCGACCAGGGCTTCGCGCAGCCAATGCAGGGCTTCGTTCAGCTCACCGGCTTCGGCCAGTACCGCGGCATGGCTGAACTGACCGCGGAAATCACCCGCCAGCGCCGAGCGGCGGTACCAGTTGCGCGCCTGCCGGGCGTCCACCGGCACGCTGATGCCTTCTTCGAAGTAGCGCCCCACCAGGTTCATCGACTTGGCGTGCCCGGCTTCGGCTGCCTGCAGGTAGAGGGCGAAGGCGGCGGCCTGGTCACGCTCGACGCCACGCCCGGTGGCCAGCAGCCCGGCGTAGTTGTAGGCGGCCCAATCGAGGCCTTGCTGCATCGCCAGGCGGTAGTGGCGGGCGGCGCCGGGCAGGTCCTGGTCACCCCCCCAGCCGTGCTCCAGGCAGCGGCCGAGCATGTTGCGCGCCATGGCGTGGCCTTGTTCGGCAGCGATGCCGAACCAGGTGCGCGCCAATGCTGGGTCGCGCTCTATGCCCTGGCCGTCGAGGAGGATCTGCCCCAGCAGCGCCTGGGCTTCCGGCGCCCCCTGGCGGGCGGCGGCGAGCAGGCTGCGGGCGACGTCACGGGGGTCGCCGGCCAGGCGCTCGCGCAGGGCCTGGGCGTCCAGGGTCTCCTGGCGGCGCAGGACGAAGGCCATGCTCAGAGCTCCGCCCAGCGGCGCAGCAGGTTGTGGTAGTTACCGGTCAGCTGCACCAGTGCGGGGTGGTCCGGTACGTCGCGGGTCAGGCTCTGGATGGCCTGGTCCATCTCGTAGAGCAGGGTGCGCTGGCCGTCGTCGCGGACCATGCTCTGGGTCCAGAAGAACGAGGCGATGCGCGCGCCACGGGTCACCGGCTCGACCTTGTGCAGGCTGTGGGAGGGGTAGATGACCAGGTCGCCGGCGGCGAACTTCACCCGTTGGGTGCCGTAGGTGTCCTGGATCACCAGTTCGCCGCCGTAGTAGCTGTCCGGCTCGCTGAAGAACAGCGTCGCTGAGACGTCGGTGCGCACCTGCTCCGGGCTGCCCTGGATGCGGCGGATGGCGTTGTCGATGTGGTAGTCGAAGGTGCCACCACCCGAATAGCGGTTGAACAGCGGCGGGTAGACCTTCAGCGGCAGCACGGCGGAAACGAAGAGGGGGTGGCTCCACAGGCGCTGCAGCATGGCCGCGCTGATCTCCTTGGCCAGGGGGTGGCCTTCCACCAGTTGCTCGTTGTGCTTGGCCCTCGCCGACTGATGCCCGGCGGTGATGCGGCCGTCCATCCAATCAGCCTGTTCCAGCGCCTCGCGGATGCGGGCGGCCTCGTCGGGGGTGAATACGCCGGGTATGCGCAGGAGCATGGTCATCGGCCTCCGGATAGGAAAATGACGCGGATAGTAGTGATTTTCATTTGATACTTACAAGCGGATTCGCAAGGGCTGCCGACGACCCGTCATGACAAGTGTAAATATTGTAAAAAAGACGCAAATGAGAATTCTTGGCAATTGCTACTGTAAATATTTTGAAATAGATTCCGCGACCTCTGAAATCCCTGGGGAGGGAAAACGATGTCGCGTCAGCTGCTCGAGTCCACTGTTTCTGCCCAGCGCCTGCTGGCTTCCGCCATCGGCGTCGCCCTGTCGGCCGCCTCCATGGCGCCGGTCGTCCATGCCGCACAGCCGGAAAAGAAGGACGGCGAGAAGGATGGCGTGATTTCCCTCGATGCCACCTCGGTGGTGGGCGAGCAGATCGAGAGCGAGGACTACCAGGTCCAGCGTTCCGCCTCGCAGAAATACACCGCGCCGCTGGTGGACACCCCGCGCTCGGTCACCGTGATTCCGCAGCAGGTGATCAAGGACACCGGCGCGCTGTCCCTGCAGGATGCCCTGCGCACCGTTCCCGGCATCACCATGGGCGCGGGCGAGGGTGGCAATCCCCAGGGCGACCGCCCCTTCATCCGGGGCTTCGATGCCCAGTCCGATACCTATCTGGACGGCGTGCGTGACACCGGCGCACAGACCCGCGAGATCTTCGCCATCGAGTCAGTGGAAGTGAGCAAGGGCCCGAACTCTTCCTTCGGCGGCCGCGGCTCGGCCGGCGGCAGCCTCAATCTGGTGACCAAGAAGGCGCACCTGGGCGACTCCATCG
This sequence comes from Aquipseudomonas alcaligenes MRY13-0052, assembly GCA_000474255.1. Classification (GTDB taxonomy): domain Bacteria; phylum Pseudomonadota; class Gammaproteobacteria; order Pseudomonadales; family Pseudomonadaceae; genus Metapseudomonas; species Metapseudomonas solani. The sequence goes on along the minus strand of BATO01000017.1, from coordinate 78,072 downwards.
ACGGCGGCTTCACCTGGGGCTCCGACCAGACCCAGCGCTACACCGCCGACATCAACCAGCAGTTCCTCGACACTGCGGCGTTCCGCCTCAACCTGATGAGCCACGAAAGCAACGTCGCCGGCCGTGACAAGGTCAACTACGACCGTTGGGGCGTCGCGCCCTCGCTGGCCTTCGGCCTGGGCACCGACACCCGGCTGAACCTCGATTTCTACCACATGGAAAGCAACGACCTGCCGGACTCGGGCATTCCCTATGGCTACTCGGTGGGTACCACCCACACTGCGGCCAGCCCCGACAAGCCGGTCGACGGCGGCGACAGCAGCAACTTCTATGGCCTGACCAACCGTGACTTCCGCAAGACCCGGGCGGACATCGCCACCATCGCCATCGAGCACGACCTGACCGACTCGCTGACCATCAAGAACACCCTGCGCCATGGCAACAGCATGCAGGACTACATCCTGACCCAGCCGGACGACAGCAAAGGCAACGTGCGCAATGGCAACGTATGGCGCCGCGCCAACACCCGTGTGGGCAACACCGCCACCACCACCAACCAGACCGACCTGTTCGGTGACTTCCAACTGGCGGGCTTCAAGAACAGCTTCTCCACGGGCATCGAACTGTCCCGCGAGGAGTCCGATCGTTCCACCTACACAGTGGCCAACTCGGTAGGCACCGGTAACCTCAACTGCCCGACCACTGGCGCGAGCACCGGTTACAACTGCACCTCCCTGGGCAACCCCAATCCGGATGACCCCTGGGCCGGAAGCGTGGCGCGCGACTATTCGGGAACCGTCACAACGGGTGACACCCGCGCGATCTACGCGTTCGACAGCATCGAGCTGGACCCGCAGTGGATCCTCAACCTGGGCCTGCGCTACGACAGCTTCGAGACCGATGCCAAGACCAAGGCGGCCTCGGGTGCCACCACCTTCAAGGCGTCCGACACGTCCGAGTTCGTCAACTACCAGGTGGGCCTGGTGTGGAAGCCGGCCAGCAACGGCAGCATCTACGCCTCCTACGCCACCTCCGCGACCCCGCCGGGCGCCATGCTCGGCGAGGGCACCGAGGGCAACGGCCTGCCGACGTCCGTGGGCACTCCGACCAGCATCGTCAGCGACCTGGAGCCGGAAGAGACCGTCAACTACGAGCTGGGCACCAAGTGGGACTTGCTGGATGAGCGCCTGTCGCTGACCGCTGCGATCTTCCGTACGGAGAAAGAGAACACCCGCATCCTGGTGAGCAACTACACCTACGAGAACGCCGGCAAGACCCGTGTCGACGGTTTCGAGCTGAGCGCCAGCGGCAAGATCACCGACAAGTGGCAGGTGTTCGCCGGCTACAGCTACCTGGACAGCGAGCTGGTCGACCCGGGCGCGGTGGGCAACCGTACCGGTGTGGTCACCAGCATCACCAACGCGGCCAAGGGCAACGAGATGCCCAACACGCCGAAGAACAGCTTCAGCCTGTGGACCACTTACCAGGTCCTGCCGCAGCTGACCGTCGGTGGTGGCGCCTTCTACGTGGACGATGTGTTCGGCGACAACAACAACTCTGTTTACGTCCCGTCCTACTGGCGCTACGACGCGATGGTCGCCTACAAGCTGACGAAGAACGTCGACCTGCAGCTGAACGTGCAGAACCTCACCGACGAGACCTACTACGACAAGGCCTACTCCACCCACTTCGCCAACCAGGCGGCGGGTCGCACGGCACTGCTGAGCACCAACTTCCACTTCTGACCGGTGCGGCCCTGGCCGCTCCTTCAGCCAACGAAGCCCCGGCCGCACCCGCTGCCGGGGCTTCGTCGTTCAGCGGCCTCTATATAGAAGAGGGCAAGCGATGCGTAGGCCATAGCCGCTGGTTCCATGCTTATAGCTTCATGGCATAACGCGATACGTTCCTGCGATATGGCCTCCGGCGGTTTGCCGGTATCATGTGCACCCCCTGCGTCTGGATTGCGAACCTCGCCATGACCCTGCAGTACCCAACCATCGCCGACTGCATCGGCAACACTCCGCTGGTGCGCCTGCAGCGCCTGGGCGGAGATACCAGCAATACCCTCCTGGTCAAGCTCGAAGGCAACAACCCCGCGGGTTCCGTGAAGGACCGCCCGGCCCTGTCGATGATCACCCGCGCCGAACTGCGCGGCGCCATCCAGCCCGGCGACACCCTGATCGAGGCGACCTCGGGCAACACCGGCATCGCGCTGGCCATGGCAGCGGCGATCAAGGGCTACAAGATGGTCCTGATCATGCCGGACAACATGAGTGCCGAGCGCAAGGCCGCCATGACCGCCTACGGCGCCGAGCTGATCATCGTCACCAAGGAAGAGGGCATGGAAGGCGCCCGCGACCTGGCCGAGCGCATGCAGGCCGAAGGCCGCGGCAAGGTCCTGGACCAGTTCGCCAACGGCGACAACCCCGAGGCCCATTACGTGGGCACCGGCCCCGAGATCTGGCGCCAGACCCAGGGCAGCATCACCCACTTCATCAGTTCCATGGGCACCACCGGCACCATCATGGGCACCTCGCGCTACCTCAAGGAGCAGAACCCCGAGATCCAGATCGTCGGCCTGCAACCCCAGGAAGGCTCGGCCATTCCCGGCATCCGCCGCTGGCCCGAGGAATACCTGCCGAAGATCTACCAGGCCGATCGCGTCGACCGCGTCGTCGACATGGCCCAGGTCGAAGCGGAGCAGACCATGCGCCGCCTGGCCCGCGAGGAAGGCATCTTCTGCGGCGTCTCCTCCGGCGGTTCGGTGGCGGCCATGCTGCGCCTCTCCCGCGAAGTGGAGAACGCGGTGATGGTGGCGATCATCTGCGATCGCGGCGACCGCTACCTGTCCACCGGCGTGTACGACCCGATCCCGTGAAACTCGTCATTCCCCGTCCCGATGGCTGCGCAGGCCGTTACTCGCTGCGCGCCTATCGCATTCACCTGCACCCCGTGAGCGGCAATGGCCGGGGCATCGCCCTGGGCGCCGCTCCGGCCGTTTCCCGTTATGCGCCGTCGGTTTTGCTGCAGCGCCCCTGGTTCCTGCCCAAGAGTGTGAAAGATGGCCAAGCGTAGTGGTGGCCTGCGGTTCCAGCCCAGTGGCGGCTCGCGCCCGGCGCAGCAGGTGCCCACCGGCAAGAAGCAGCGCCTGGCCATCGAGCGCCTGGCCAACGATGGCCGCGGCATCGCCTTTGTCGACGGACGCACCTGGTTCGTTTCCGGCGCGCTGCCGGGCGAAGAGGTGGAGAGCCGTGTGCTCGGTGCCCGCGCCCAGATAGTCGAAGCCCGAGCGGAGAAGGTGCTGGTCGCCAGCCCGCTGCGCCGCGTCGAGCCTTGTGCCCACGCCGGCCAGTGCGGCGGTTGCACCCTGCAGCACCTGCCCCATGCCGAGCAGCTTGCCCTGAAACAGCGCACGCTGGCCGAACAGCTGGCGCGCTTCGCCGGGCTCGAGCCCGAAGCCTGGGCCGCGCCGCTGGTGGGGCCCGAGTTGGGCTACCGCCGCCGCGCGCGCATTGCCGTGCGCTGGGACGCTAAGGCCGCGCGCCTGGATGTGGGCTTCCGCGCCGCCGCCAGCCAGTTGATCGTCGGCATCGACGATTGCGCCGTGCTGGTACAGCCCTTGCAGTCCATCGTCCGTGCGTTACCGCAACTGCTGCGCAGCCTGGAAAGGCCGCAAGCCCTCGGTCATGTCGAGCTCTTTCACGGCAATGCCTCGTCGCTGCTGCTGCGCCATACCCAGCCCCTGGGTAAGGCGGACCTGCAGCGTCTGCGTCATTTCTGCGCCGAACACCAGGCCCAGCTGTGGCTCCACGGTGCGGGCGAACCGCAGCCGGACGATGCCGCCGCGCGCCTGGGTTACCGTTTGGAACAATGGGGTCTGGAGCTGGAATACCGACCGGGGGATTTCGTCCAGGTCAACGCCGTGGTCAACGAAGCGATGGTCGCCCAGGCGCTAGACTGGTTGGCACCACAGGCTTCCGAGCGGGTGCTGGACCTGTTCTGCGGGCTCGGCAATTTCGCCCTGCCACTGGCGCGCCAGGCGCGCGAAGTGGTGGCGGTGGAAGGTGTGGACGTCATGGTCCAACGCGCCCGCGGCAATGCTGTAACCAATGGTTTGGAGAATGCGCACTTTTTCCAGGCCGACTTGTCGAAGCCGCTGGCCGAGGCCCGGTGGGCTGCCCAGGGCTTCGATGCGGTACTGCTGGACCCGCCGCGCGACGGCGCGTTCGAGATCGCCCGCCACCTCGGCGAGCTCGGCGCGAAACGCGTGGTGTATGTGTCCTGCAACCCGGCGACGCTGGCGCGTGACAGTGCCGAGCTGGTCCGACAGGGTTATCGGCTCAGGAGAGCCGGCATCCTCGACATGTTTCCGCAGACGGCCCATGTCGAGGCCATGGCGTTATTCGAGGCGGGCTAGGATGCTCGCGTAATCCGACTGGCCCAGAGAGGCTGGCGAACATTCGGCGTGACGGGCGTACGTCGTAGGGAAGGTAAGGCAAGATGGTACAGGTCAGAGCGCAACAGCCGGTCAATACCGACGGCAGTATCAACCTCGAGGCGTGGCTGGACCATGTCCTCAGTCTCGATCCGGTGCTGGACCGCGAGGTGCTGAAAAAGGCCTGCGAATTCGCCCGGGACTCCGAGCAGCAGGCCAATGCCGCACAGAACCTCTGGGCCGAAGGCACCTCGAGTTTCCAGACCGGCCTGGAGATCGCCGAGATCCTCGCTGATCTCAAGCTGGACCAGGAATCCCTGGTGGCTGCGGTCATCTACCGTGGCGTGCGCGAGGGCAAGATCCCGCTCCCCGAGGTCAACCAGCGCTTCGGCCCGGTGGTGGCCAAGCTGATCGAGGGCGTGCTGCGCATGGCCGCCATCAGCGCCAGCCTCAGCCCGCGCCAGTCCCTGGTGCTGGGCACCCAGGCCCAGGTGGAGAACCTGCGCAAAATGCTGGTGGCCATGGTCGACGACGTGCGCGTCGCTCTGATCAAGCTGGCCGAGCGGACCTGCGCCATCCGCGAGGTGAAGAACGCCGACGACGAGAAGCGCCACCGCGTCGCCCGCGAAGTCTTCGACATCTACGCGCCCCTGGCCCATCGGCTGGGCATCGGCCATATCAAGTGGGAGCTGGAGGACCTGTCCTTCCGCTACCTGGAGCCGGACCAGTACAAGCAGATCGCCAAGCTGCTGCATGAGCGCCGCCTGGATCGGGAGCAGTACATCGCCGATGTGATGAACCAACTGCGCGAAGAGCTGGCCGCGACCGGCATCCGCTCCGATATCAGCGGGCGTGCCAAACACATCTATTCCATCTGGCGGAAGATGCAGCGCAAGGGCCTGCAGTTCAGCCAGATCTATGACGTGCGTGCCGTGCGCGTGCTGGTGCCGGAGGTGCGTGATTGCTACACCGCGCTCGGCATCGTGCACACCCTGTGGCGCCACATTCCCAAGGAATTCGACGACTACATCGCCAACCCCAAGGAGAACGGCTACCGCTCCCTGCATACGGCGGTGATCGGCCCGGACGGCAAGGTGCTGGAGGTGCAGATCCGGACCCACGCCATGCACGAGGAAGCCGAGCTCGGGGTCTGCGCCCACTGGCGCTACAAGGGCACCGACGTCAAATCCAGCTCCAACCATTACGAAGAGAAGATTTCCTGGCTGCGCCAGGTGCTGGAATGGCACGAGGAACTGGGTGATATCGGCGGCCTGGCCGAGCAGCTGCGGGTGGACATCGAGCCCGACCGGGTCTACGTCTTCACCCCCGACGGCCATGCCATCGACCTGCCCAAGGGCGCGACACCGCTGGACTTCGCCTACCGCGTGCACACCGAGATCGGCCACAACTGCCGGGGCGCGAAGATCAACGGCCGCATCGTGCCGCTGAACTACAGCCTGCAGACCGGCGAGCAGGTGGAGATCATCACCGGCAAGCAGGGTTCGCCCAGCCGCGACTGGCTCAACCCCAACCTCGGCTACATCACCACCTCCCGTGCACGGGCGAAGATCGTCCACTGGTTCAAGCTGCAGGCCCGCGACCAGAACGTCGCTGCGGGCAAGGCCATGCTCGAACGCGAGCTGGCCCGCCTGGCCCTGCCGCCGGTGGACTTCGAGAAGCTCGCCGAGAAGTGCAACCTGCGCACCGCCGAAGACATGCATGCGGCGCTGGGTGCCGGCGACCTGCGCCTGGCCCATGTGGTCAATTGCGCGCAGCAGTTGGTGGAGCCGGAGCGCGGCGCCAGCGAGCAGCTGGAGCTGATTCCCCGCCGCGCGACCGGCCAGTACAAGCCGGGCAAGCGTGGCGACATCCAGATCCAGGGCGTGGGCAACCTGATGACCCAGATGGCGGGCTGCTGCCAGCCGCTGCCGGGCGACCCCATCGTCGGCTACATCACCCTCGGGCGTGGCGTCAGCATCCACCGCCAGGATTGCGCCTCGGCCTTGCAACTGGCCGGCCGCGAGCCGGAGCGGATGATCCAGGTCAGCTGGGGGCCGGTGCCGGTGCAGACCTACCCGGTGGACATCGTCATTCGTGCCTATGACCGTTCCGGCCTGCTCCGCGACGTCTCCCAGGTGCTGCTCAACGAGCGCATCAACGTGCTGGCGGTGAACACCCGCTCGAACAAGGAAGACAACACCGCGTCCATGCTGTTGACCATCGAGATTCCCGGGCTGGATGCGCTGGGGCGCCTGCTGGCCAGGATCTCGCAGCTGCCCAATATCATCGAAGCCCGCCGTAACCGCGCTGCCTGAACTACTGCGCTCGGTCTGGCGTTGTTGGGCCGGCTTCGGAAAATGCTCATTGGCAGTAGCCAACTCCGCTTTTCCGAAGCCGTCCCGCCTAGCCAGCCCTTCGCTCGTGACGTTCAGGTCGTGCCGGGCATAAATCACTGGACCTGCCATGTATCAACTCGACGACCTGCTGCACCTGATGGCCCGGCTGCGTGACCCGCAGTACGGTTGCCCCTGGGACCTGAAGCAGGACTACGCGACCATCGTTCCGCACACCATCGAGGAAGCCTACGAGGTGGCCGATGCCATCGAGCGCAGCGACTTCGAGCAGTTGCCGGGCGAACTGGGCGACCTGCTGTTCCAGGTCGTCTACTACAGCCAGCTGGCGCGGGAGGAGGGCCGTTTCGAGTTCGCCACCGTGGTCGATGCGATCACCCGCAAGCTGGTGCGCCGCCATCCCCATGTGTTTCCCGATGGCGACCTGTACGGCGCGCCGGACATGGCGCGCCTGGAAGAGGCCGCCATCAAGCAGCGCTGGGAGGAGATCAAGGCCGAGGAGCGTGCCGAGAAGGCCGCAGCGCCCGAGCAGTTGTCCCTGCTGGATGACGTGCCCGCCGTGCTACCCGCCCTGAGCCGCGCGGCCAAGCTGCAGAAGCGTGCGGCCCAGGTCGGCTTCGACTGGCCCGAGGCGCTGCCGGTGGTGGACAAGGTGCGCGAGGAGCTGGACGAGGTGCTGGAGGCCATGGCCGACAACGACCCCGCCGCCATCGCCGATGAGATCGGCGACCTGCTGTTCGTGGTGGTGAACCTGGCGCGCCATCTCAAGGTGGACCCGGAAACCGCCTTGCGTGGAGCCAACGGTAAATTCGAGCGGCGCTTCCGATTCATCGAACAGGCATTGCGTGAAGCGGGTCGTCCCATTGAAGATTGCACCCTGGACGAACTGGATGCCCTGTGGGGCGAAGCCAAGAAACAGGAAAAAGCCGCCCTTGGCTGCTAAGCAGAGAGACTGAATTACCCATGAGCCTTTCCCTCCGTGACCAACTGCTGAAAGCCGGGCTGGTCAATGAAAAGCAGGTCAAGCAGGCCGGCAAGCAACAGCAGAAGCAACAGCGCCTGGAGAAGAAAAACCAGGTCGAGAAGGATGACAGCCAGCGCCAGGCCGCTCTTCAGGCACAGGCCGAGAAGGTCGCCCGTGACCAGGAACTGAACCGTCAGCAGCAGGAAAAGGCCGAGCAGAAGGCCCGCTCGGCGCAGATCAAGCAGCTCATCGACAGCTCGCGCCTGCCCAAGCTGACCACCGAGGACTACTACAACTTCGTCGACGACAAGAAGGTCAAGCGCATCGCCGTCAACGACATGGTCCGCGACAAGCTGAGCCGTGGTTCCCTGGCCATCGTCCAGCACGGTGGTGGCTACGAGATCATCCCCCGCGATGCTGCGCTGCGTATCCAGGAGCGCGACCCGCGCCGCATCCTGCTGCTCAACACTCCCACCGAAGAAGCCGATGCGGACGATTCCTACGCCGCCTACAAGGTGCCGGACGACCTGATGTGGTGAGTGTGGTGCAGGCATGAAGAGAGCCGGGCGATGCCCGGCTTTTTCATGGGCGTTCGGTGAGGCGGGGTGTCGGGAGTGAGTCCGCTTTCCGTAGCCCGGGCTTCAGCCCGGGAGGCGACCCATCAGCAGATCTGGTTGCCCAGCAGCACCCGGCCGAAGCTGGCGCCTTCGGTCAGCGGGGTGATGGCGGTGATGTGGTCCAGGCGCAGGCGCTCGGGGCCGGCCTCGCCCTGGACGAGGAAGAATTCCTCCTTCGCCGGCGTGGTCTCGGTATTCACCGCGCGGGCTTCCAGGCTGGCGCCGTCGTCCAGCTCGATCAGCAACTGGTAGCGGTGCAGGCAGGCGATCTCGATGAAGTCATAGAGTTCGCAGGAAAGGGGCAGGTAGTGGCTCATCTCGGTCTCCTCGGGGCGGGAGTCTCGACTCAGGATGCCGATCATCCTATACCCGTGGAGGCGCGCCGCCAGCCCACCTTTGTAAGGGCATGAAAAAGCCGGGCATGGGCCCGGCTTCTCGGCAACGCTGGCGCCTTACTGGGCGCCTTCGACCTTGCGGCCGTCGACCGTGCCGTCCTTGAGCATGATCTGGTATTCCTTGCCGTCCTTCTCCACCTGGTTCAGGCGCACCAGCAGGTAGCCCCAGTCTTTGGCGAACCAGAGGGTGGTCTTGCGGTTGCTCTGGGTGGGATCGCGCACGCGCTCGACCTTGATGGCATCGACCGTGCCGGCCTTGGTCTCGACCTTTTCCTCGCCGAGGACGCGGAAGTCATAGGTCTCGACCTCGTCGCCGTCGATCACCTGGTAGCTCATGCTTTTCTTGCCGGCGGCGACGTCATGCTGCAGCACCAGTTGGTAGGTGGACTTGTCCACCAGGCCACGGTTCAGGGGCACGCGCACCTGGTCGCCGCGATCGCTGCCGATCACCTGCTTCTGGCTCCAGTCGAAGTCCAGTTCGATCTGCTTGCTCTTGCCCAGGCCGCTGCGGTTGAAGCGGTAGGTCTGGGGCAGGAAGGCGTTGTTTTCCAGGCGGAATACGCTCGTTTCGGTCAGGCTGGCCACCAGCATGGAGGCCTCGAAATCCAGCTGCCAGCGGCCATCGTCCAGTTTCTTCAGGCTGCGGCCGGCGGTGCCGCTGATGGGCATCGTCTTCCAGTCGGCGGTGTAGCTGGCCTCGAAGGGTTTCAGCTCGGCCGCGGTGACCGGCAGGGTGAACAGGGCGAGGAGCAACAACAGGGCACGACGCATCGGCAAAATCTCCTAGTTACGCAGTTGCTGCCCGCAGGGGGGCAGCGCTTGGCCATCCAGTAGCGCGCCTTGCTCGCCCAGGCTCAGGCGACCTTCGGCGAACCAGCGCATGGCCAGCGGGTAGATACGGTGTTCCTGCACATGCACCCGTCTGGCCAGGCTTTCCGGTGTGTCATCAGACTCTACCGGGATTACCGCCTGTACGACCAGAGGGCCCCCATCGAGTTCCTCGGTGACGAAGTGCACGCTGCAGCCATGCTCGGCATCACCGGCTTCCAGCGCGCGCTGGTGGGTGTGCAGGCCCTTGTGCAGGGGCAGCAGGGACGGGTGGATATTGAGCAGGCGGCCCTGGTAGTGACGCACGAAACCAGGGGTGAGGATGCGCATGAAACCGGCCAGCAGCACCAGGCGCGGGGCATGGGCGTCGATGGCTGCAACCAGCGCCGCATCGAAGGCCTCGCGGCCTTCGTACTGCGTGTGGTCGAGCACCTGGGTGGCGATCCCCGCCTGGCGGGCGCGCTCCAGCCCGTAGGCATCGGCGCGGTTGGAAATCACCGCGCGGATGCGTGCCGGGCTGTCGGCTGTGGAGCTGCTGTCGATCAGGGCCTGGAGGTTGCTGCCGGAACCGGAGATCAGCACCACCACATCACAGCGGTCGGACATCAGTGGCTTTTCAGGTTGTTCAGGACGACGCGTTCGCTGCCTTCGACGCCAGCGGCGATCTGGCCGATGACCCAGGGTTGCTCGCCAGCGGCGCGCAGGGTTTCCAGGGCCACGTCGACCTGCTCGGGGGCGATGCAGATGACCATGCCGACGCCGCAGTTGAGTACGCGGTGCATCTCGTGCTCATCGACGTTGCCTTTTTCCTGCAGCCAGTCGAACACGGCCGGACGCTGCCAACTGGCGACGTCGATCACCGCCTGGGCGCCTTCGGGCAGCACGCGCGGGATGTTCTCGGTGAGGCCACCGCCGGTGATGTGGGCCATGGCCTTCACCGCGCCGGTGTCCTTGATCAGCTTGAGCAGCGGCTTGACGTAGATGCGGGTCGGCGCCATCAGCAGGTCGGCCAGGGGCTTGCCATCAAGCTGCACGCTCTCGATGTCGGCGCCGCTGACTTCGATGATCTTGCGGATCAGCGAGTAGCCGTTGGAGTGCGGGCCGGAGGAGGGCAGGGCGATCAGGGTGTCGCCGGTGGCAACCTTGGAACCGTCGATGATTTCGGCCTTTTCCACGACGCCGACGCAGAAGCCGGCCAGGTCGTAGTCTTCGCCCTCGTACATGCCGGGCATCTCGGCGGTCTCGCCACCCACCAGGGAGCAGCCGGCCAGTTCGCAACCGGCTCCGATGCCGGTGACCACGGTGGCGGCCACGTCGACGTTGAGCTTGCCGGTGGCGTAGTAGTCGAGGAAGAACAGCGGCTCGGCGCCGCAGACCACCAGGTCGTTCACGCACATGGCGACCAGGTCCTGGCCGATGCTGTCGTGCTTGTTCAGGTTCAGCGCCAGGCGCAGCTTGGTGCCGACGCCGTCGGTGCCGGAGACCAGCACGGGCTGCTTGTAGCCGGCCGGGATTTCGCAGAGGGCGCCGAAGCCACCCAGGCCGCCCATCACTTCAGGGCGCGCGGTGCGCTTGGCCACGCCTTTGATGCGTTCGACCAGGGCTTCGCCTGCGTCGATGTCCACACCGGCGTCCTTGTAGCTCAGGGAGGGTTGCTTGCTCATAAATCCAGGCCTATAGGGGAAATTCGAGGATCAACCGGCAAGTCTGGCTGCCGGTTTGCGAAGGCGCGCGATTTTATCAGGCTTGGCCCATAGCAGCCATCGGCAGCGGTCGGCGTTGGCGAAAAGCGTTCAAATAAGTGCTCACCCGGCCCCGGCCCGTTGCCCGTGAGGTTGGGCCTGTTTAAGGTATAGCCCTTCGCTCGCGGCCAGCCGCCGCCCAACAGAATGTCGAGAGTCTTCAATGCGCCTGATCGCCCGCCTGCTCATGGTCTGCCTGCCGTTGTCCAGCCTGCCGGCCTTCGCCGAAACGGTCAGCGGCCTCTACCAGGTGCGCGAGCCCGTGGCTTCGCAGCAGCCGGCGGACCGTGACCAGGCCCTGAACCGCGCGCTGGAGACCCTGGTGATCCGCCTGGCCGGCGATGCCAAGGCGCTGGACAACCCGGCCCTGGCCGAGGTGCGCAAGAATCCGCAGCAACTGATCAGCCAGTTCGGCTACGAAGGCCAGTCCCTGCTGGTGGATTTCGACCCCGTGACCTCCGAGCGCACCCTGCGTCAGGCCGGCGTACCGCTGTGGGGCGCCAACCGCCCAGTGATCCTCGGCTGGTGGCTGAACCAGAGCAGCGAGGGGGCCAGCCTGGTGGGAGATGCCCAGGAAGCGGCCAAGCCGCTGCGTGATGCCGCCCAACACCGCGGCCTGCCCCTGCGCCTGCCGTTGGCCGACCTCAGCGAGCAACTGGTGGCCACCCCGGAAGCCCTGGTGGCGACCGATCCCGAGGCGCTGCGCCCGGCCTCCGAACGTTATTCCGCCGATGCCTTGCTCGCCGTGCTGGCCAGCGAAGCCGATGGCAAGTGGAAGGCGCAATGGCACCTGTGGCTGGGTGACAACCGCGACCAGGGCACCCTGGAAGCTGCCGACCAGGGCGCGCTGGCCGATGCCGTGCTGCTCGCCGTAAGCCAGCGCCTGGCACCGCGTTTCGTGGTGGCGGCGGGTGTCGGCCAGAGCCAGATCCTGGAAGTGAAGGGCGCTGACCTTGCGCGCTACGCCGAACTGTCCCGCGCGCTGGAGCCGTTCGGCGCCCGCCTGGTGCAGGTCGAAGGCGATCTGTTGCGCTACCAGGTCAACGCCAGCAGCGAACAACTGCGTGCCCAGCTGGCACTGAACGGTTTGCAGGAGTCGCCCGGTGAGGCCGCTCCGGTGGATGCCGGTCAGGCTCCGGCCACCCCGGGCGCCGCCCCTGCGCCGCAGGTGCAGCCGCGTGACCCGGTATTGCGATTCCACTGGTGAGGGCCCGGACGGCCACTCCCGCAACTCAAGGCTGAGGATTTCCCATGACCGATTCGCGTCGCTGGCTCTGGCTGGGGGGCGTCCTGCTTCTTGGCTGGCTGCTGTATCAGCTGCACCCCATTCTTTCCCCGTTCCTGGTGGGCATGCTGCTGGCCTACCTGGGCGATCCGCTGGTGGACCGGCTGGAACGCCTGGGCCTGTCGCGCACCTGGGGCGTGGTGGCGGTGTTCACCCTGTTCAGCCTGATCCTCCTGGCGTTGCTGCTGGTCCTCGTGCCCATGCTGGGTCGCCAGTTAGTGCGCCTCTATGAACTGGCGCCGCAGATGCTCGACTGGCTGCAGAACAGCGCGCTGCCCTGGGTCCAGGCCAAGCTGGGGCTGCCCCAGGGCTTCTGGCGTTTCGACAAGCTCAAGGAAGTGATCAGCGGCCACCTCGGCCAGACCACCGATGTGGTCGGCGTGCTGCTGGCCAGCGCCACCGCCTCCGGGCTGGCGCTGGTGGGCTGGATCGGCAACCTGCTGCTGATCCCGGTGGTCGGTTTCTACCTGCTGCGTGACTGGGACCTGATGATGGCCAAGCTGCGCGGCCTGTTGCCACGTAACCGCGAGGGGCTGGTGCTGAAGCTGACGGGCGAATGCCATGAAGTGCTGGGTGCCTTCATTCGCGGCCAGCTGCTGGTGATGTTGGCGCTGGGCGTCATCTACTCCGTCGGGCTCATGGCCATCGGGCTGGACCTCGGCCTGCTGATCGGCCTGCTCGCCGGGCTGGCCAGCATCGTTCCCTACATGGGCTTCGTGGTCGGTTTCGGCTCTGCCGTGGCGGCCGCGCTGTTCCAGTTCGGCGGCTTCGAGCTGTACCCGCTGATCGGCGTCGCGGTGGTGTTCGGCATCGGCCAACTGCTCGAAGGCATGCTGCTGACGCCGCTGCTGGTGGGCGATCGCATCGGCCTACATCCGGTGGCGGTGATCTTCGCCATACTCGCTGGTGGCCAGTTGTTTGGCTTCACCGGCGTGCTACTGGCGCTGCCTGTTGCAGCGGTGATCATGGTTTTGCTGCGTCATGCTCATGATTTATATAAACTTTCCCAACTTTACGGAGAGACCGGCAGCGGTTCCGACGAACCCAGCGATTCGGCATGAAACCCATTCAGCTTCCCCTCGGCATTCGCCTGCGTGACGACGCGACCTTTGCCAACTACTACCCCGGCGCCAACGCCGCGGCGCTCGGCTATGTCGAGCGTCTCTGCGAGGCCGATGCCGGCTGGACCGAAAGCCTGATCTACCTGTGGGGCGGGGAGGGTGTTGGGCGCAGCCACTTGCAGCAGGCAGCGTGCCTGCGCTTCGAGCAGCGTGGCGAGCAGGCGGTCTATCTGCCCCTGGCGGAGCTGGCGCAATACGGGACGGCAATCCTCGACAACCTGGAGCAGTGCGAGCTGGTCTGCCTCGATGACCTCGACGCGGTCGTCGGTCGCGCGGATTGGGAAGAGGCGCTGTTCCACCTGTTCAACCGCCTGCGCGATTCCGGCCGCAAGCTGCTGCTGGCGGCCAACACCGCGCCGCGCGGGTTGCCGGTGAAGCTGCCGGATCTGAAATCACGCCTGACCCTGGCGCTGATCTTCCAACTGCAGTCGCTGTCCGACGAGGACAAGCTGCGCGCCCTGCAACTGCGCGCCTCGCGCCGTGGCCTGCACCTGACCGACGAGGTCGGGCGTTTCATCCTCACCCGCGGGTCACGCAGCATGAGCGCCCTGTTCGAATTGCTCGAACGTCTCGATCAGGCCTCCCTGCAGGCCCAGCGCAAGCTCACCATTCCCTTCCTCAAGGAAACCCTGGGCTGGTGAGCCCGGCGCGGCCCAAGGCCGCGCCGTTTCGCATCCCCCTTCAGCTTTCCCCGGCCAGCTTGCGGTTGTACTGGAAGCGCCAGCGCGTGTAGAGCAGTGCGGCGCAGAACAGCAGCAGGCTGAGCCCGCCCATCAGCCAGCCGAACAGTGCGCGGTTCGGGTCGGTGGCCGCCAGCACGCCCTGGATGAAGTACAGGTTGATCATGAAGCAGGCCCAGGCATGGGCGCGGGCGTTGCCGAGGACCATGCCCGGCGCCAGCAGCGCCAGCGGCAGCAGCTCGATGCTCAGCACCACCCAGGGGCGGGCGCCGTTGAGCTCGGCGTAGACCAGGGTCCAGACCACCAGCAGCAGGGCCAGGCCGAAGAAGGCGAACAGGCTCAGGGCGCGGCTGATGGCCAGGCGCGGGGCGAGCCAGCTCAGTTCGGGGAGGATCTTGGGTTGCTTAGCCACGGGGTTTCTCCAGGCGGATCGCAGTCGTCGCCAGGCGTTGGCCCAGGGCGCGGCAAAGGGTGGTTTCCTGTTCGTCGAGGGCGCGCTTGCCGTCGGCACCGGCGTAGTGGCTGGGGCCGTAGGGCGTGCCGCCACCGCTGGTGGAGAGGAGGGCCGGCTCACTGTAGGGCAGGCCGGTGACCAGCATGCCGTGGTGCAGTAGCGGCAGCAGCATGGACAGCAGGGTGCTTTCCTGGCCGCCGTGCAGGCTGGCGGTGGAGGTGAAGACGCCGGCCGGCTTGCCCACCAGTTCACCGCTGAGCCAGAGGCTGCTGGTGCCGTCGAGGAAGTATTTGAGCGCGGCGGCCATGTTGCCGAAGCGGGTCGGGCTGCCGAGGGCCAGGCCGGCGCAGTTCTTCAGGTCGTCGAGGCTGGCGTAGAGCGGGCCGTCGGCGGGAATGTCGCTGGCGACCGCCTCGCATTCGGTGGAGACGGCGGGCACGGTGCGCAGGCGCGCCTCCATGCCACCCAGCTCCACGCCCCGGGCGATCTGCCGGGCCATCTGCTCGGTGGCGCCATGGCGGCTGTAGTAGAGGACCAGGATGTAGGGCGCGCTCAAGGCAGGATCTCCAGGATCTTCTCCGGCGGGCGGCCGATCACGGCCTTATCGCCCACCACCAGGATGGGGCGCTCGATCAGCTTGGGGTGAGCGCTCATGGCGGCGACCAGTGCGGCGTCATCGAGGCCGGCGTCGTCCAGGCCGAGGCTCTTGTATTCGTCCTCGCCGGTGCGCAGCAGTTGGCGCGCGCCGATGCCGAGGCGGCTGAGCAGGGTTTCGATTTCGGCGACGCTGGGCGGGGTTTCCAGGTAGCGCACGACATGCGGTACGAGGCCGCGTGCTTCGAGCAGTTCCAGGGCGCCGCGTGATTTCGAGCAGCGGGGATTGTGATACAGCGTCATTTCGGTCATGGCGGGGGTCGCAAGGCCTTGTGGGAGGCGGCTATTCTAACCGCGTCCGGGCGCAGGTCTGAACCTTGCGTGTCGAGTCGGCCAGCGGACAGGGCACCCAGCAACTAAGGAGATGGAATGCGCCAACGCATCAAAGACGTGGAAGAGTTCTGGCGCTTCCTGTTGCATCGCTTTCTCAGTGACCACGGCATGAACAGCGCAGCCGCGCTGACCTACACCAGCCTGTTCGCGGTGGTGCCCATCATGACCGTGACCTTCACCATGCTCTCGGCCATTCCGGCCTTCCAGGGCATGGGCGAGCAGATCCAGCGTTTCATCTTCCATAACTTCGTGCCGTCGAGCGGCGAGGCGGTGCAGGAGTACCTGCAAGGCTTCACCCTGCAGGCCCGGCACCTGACCTGGGTGGGCGTGGCGCTGCTGGCGGTGACCGCCTTCACCATGCTGGTGACCATCGAGAAGGCGTTCAACACCATCTGGCGGGTGCGCCAGCCGCGCCGGGGCGTTTCCAGCTTCCTGCTGTACTGGGCGATCCTCAGCCTGGGGCCGCTGCTGCTGGGCACGGGCTTCGCGGTGAGCACCTACATCACCTCGCTGTCGCTGCTTTCCAGCCTCAACGAGATTGCCGGTACCCGCATCCTGTTGGGCTTCACGCCGCTGCTGTTCAACGTGGC
The DNA here is from genome assembly GCA_000474255.1 of Aquipseudomonas alcaligenes MRY13-0052. Classification (GTDB taxonomy): domain Bacteria; phylum Pseudomonadota; class Gammaproteobacteria; order Pseudomonadales; family Pseudomonadaceae; genus Metapseudomonas; species Metapseudomonas solani. The sequence continues at coordinate 61,623 of BATO01000017.1, read as the reverse complement.
GGCCTTCACCTTGCTGTATGCGGCGGTGCCCAATGCCCGGGTGCCGATCCGCCATGCGCTGATCGGTGGTGCCTTCACGGCCCTGCTGTTCGAGTCCGCCAAGGCGCTGTTCGGGCTCTACGTGAGCTTCTTCCCGGGCTACCAACTGATCTACGGCGCCTTCGCCACCGTGCCGTTGTTCCTGCTGTGGGTCTATGTGTCCTGGGTGATCGTGCTCTTCGGTGCGGAACTGGTGTGCAACCTGTCCGGTTCGCGTCACTGGCGGCGCCGGCAGATGCCGCGCCTGCTGTCCCTGATGGGCATCCTGCGGGTTATGCATGACCGCCAGATCCGCGGCCTGCCGGCACGGCACCTGGATGTGCAGCGTGCCGGTTGGCTGCTGCCGGAGGACGAGTGGCTGGAGTTCATGGAACTGCTCGAAGGCCAGCACCTGGCCTGCCGGGTAGGTGGGGGCTCCTGGGTGCTTTCCCGTGACCTGAACAACTACAGCCTGCATCAGTTGCTCAGCCACTGTCCCTGGCCGTTGCCGCGCCCGGCGCAACTGCCGGAGCACCTCGACGAAGCCTGGTACCCGCCGCTGAAGGCTGCCCTGGAGGCCTTGCAGCAGGAGCAGCAGGCGCTGTTCGACGGCAGCCTGGCGGGTTGGTTGCGGCCTGCATCGGAGTGACAAAAAATGGCAGTTTGCGGCATATTGCCAGCTGCCATTTCCGTCTCCACCTGGCGCAAGAGCCAGAAAGTGTGGGGAGGTGAAAAATGGCACGTTTCTGGCAAACTCAGGGAGAGTTTGCTGTCACTCTGCCATTAGGCAGGGATAAGCCAAGGAAAGAAGTGTTCTATGAGTAAGGCCAAGGGCAAAGTTGTCCATCTCCATGAGCGTGATCCGCAGGAGGCGCTCGAGCGCCTGAACCGGATCACCGGCCTGCAGTTCTCGCAATGGCCCGAATCCCTGGTTCCCCCCGCGCCCGTACCCGAAGCCCGTCGGGAAGAGGACCAGGAGCCACCAACCCCCAGCAATGGCGCTGCCCGCGCCTGAGCGAAAACGAAAAACCCCGCGGCAGGCGCGGGGTTTTTGTTTTCAGCGCTTATGGCCGATCAGGCGAGCGCCTGGCGGCTGTCCGCTCCGGCCTGCTCGACGGCCTGGACGAAGAGTTCTTCCACCAGCAGGCCTTGCACGGTGACCGCCGATTTGAGGCGCACCTGCATGTCTTCGATCTTGTGCTTCACCGGCATGCGGGCGATGCCCGAGAGCAGGATCTTGCCGTGGGCGTTGACCTTGCCGTGGTCCACCGCGACTTCGCGACGGATTTCGCCATCGCGGTAGCTGACCAGCAGCGATACCGGCAGGGTGGCTAGGCCAGGCAGCTGCAGCCAGGCGGCGATATTGAATTCGGCGACCCGGCCCTCGTAGGGGGTCACGATCGGGCGTGCCGCCTCGACGATGCGGGACGGCACGGGGCCGATCAGCTTGTCTTGATTCTGGGACATTAGGGGGGTTTCCAGGCTGATAGCGGAACGTTCGTACGGTTAGTGCGGGGAATTATAGGGAGGGTGCCCGGATGAAACTGTGCGCTTCGCCGATGAGCGGCGTGACCCGTCTCGCACTTTCGCCGATCAGGCCATTTTCAGCGGATAGCGCGCGACCATGGCGGTGCTGAGGTTGGGCTCGGGCAGCGGCAGGATGGCCTGGTTGTGCACGCTGGCGAGCTGCAGCCAGAGGTGTTCGCCCCCCACGAACTGATCCTTGGGCAGCCACAGGCCGTGATGCCAGCCATTGCCGGGGGCCGGGGTGCTTTGCAGCACGCCGGGGTGGGTCTGCGAGTTGGGGGCCCGGCGCAGCCAGACCGGCCTTGGCAGGCCCTTGAGGTAGCGCAGGCCGAGATGCAGGCCTTCCTGGTTGGTGTGCCGCCAGCGCACCAGTGCCAGGGTCGGCGTGCCACTGTTGAGCAGCAGGGTCAGTTGGCCTACCGGCAGTTGCGCGCCCTGGTCGGCGTGGCACAGCAGCCGGGCGCCACCGGCGCTGGAGTCGAGCATCTGCGCATCCAGGCTGGCCGGGCGTTGCGCCAGCAACTGGGCATGGATGGCGGGTAGGCCCACCACCATGCTGCAGGAGCCTTCGTATTCGGTACGCGGATGGCGTCGCTGCTGGCGGCCCAGCCAGTTCTGCCGCACACGCTCGAGCAGTTCGTGCTCGGCGCTGCTTTGCAGGGGCGCGGGTTCATGCAGGGCGATCAGCAGGGGGCCCAGTTCCAGGCGGCGCAGATAGGGGCCGGCGATGATGCTGTCGAGGCGGTCCTGGGGCACATAGGGTTGCGCCTCGGTGAGGTCGATCGTCGCCCCGTCGCTATCGTCCTCCTGATCCCAGGGCAGCAGGTGCGCTAGGCCGGCCAGGGGCGCAAGGGCGCCGAACAGCAGCGTGCATTCGCCTTCGGTGAGGTGGAAGGGGTTGCTCAGGGCCAGCAGCAGCACCTGCTGGTAGAGGCCGCGCAGGGTGCTGGCGGGCACCGGGCGGAAGGCCGCGGCGACCGGCTCGTCCAGGCACTCCTGATGCTCGCCGATCCAGTACAGCAGGTGGCTGTCGCGCCACAGCGAGCCGGGCGGCTCCTGGTAGTGCTGGTAGTGGCGCATCAGCGTCTGCGCAATGAAGTGCTGGGCCATGTACAGGCACCAGGCCAGGTGCGGCCGGGAAGGCTGGCGGCCCTGGAGTATCTGCAGCAGCAGGCGCTTGAAGCCGGCGGCCAGCTCGCTGCACAGGCGCAGGAACAGCATCGGCGGCAGGGCGCCCTGTTCATAGGCCGTGGCGTAGTGACGGTATTCCTCGCTGAAGCTTTGCAGCGCCCGTTGCCTTTCGAGTAAGGTCACCGCACTCCGGTTCAGCCGGAACAATCGCCCGAGCACCTCCTGCAGCGCGCCATCCTGGGGCTGCAGGCGCGCCTCGGCGAGGAACTGGTTCAGGCCCGCCAGGATAGGGGTGTCCTCTTCGAGGATGTCCGGCACTTCCAGGCACAGGGCATCCAGCGTCATATCAACCCTGCGTACACGAGGATCGATTGCATGGGATCACGACTCCAGGCTGTTTTCGGGGCGCTCATTCTCATGGGTGCCGGGCTGTTGCTGGGAGGTTGTTCGGATGACGTCGGCCTCGATCAGCATGGACAGAAGGTAGCGACTGACGGCCTCGAAAACCAGTGGTTGGTGATTAATTACTGGGCGGAGTGGTGCGGGCCCTGTCGTACCGAGATTCCCGAGCTCAACGCCCTGGCCGGGCAGCTCAAGGGTGGCAGTGCGCGCGTGCTGGGCGTCAACTTCGACGGCCTGCAGGGGGCCGAGCTGGAAAAAGCTGCCCAGCAGATGGGCATCGACTTCACCGTGCTCGCCCAGGACCCGGCCGAGCGCTACAAATTGCCACGCAGCGAAGCGCTGCCGGTGACCTATATCATCGACCCCCAGGGCCAGGTGCGTGAGCGCCTGATGGGCGAACAGACCGCTGCCGGGCTTTCCGGGCACCTGACCAGACTGAAGGAAGGAAAGTAAGCATGGCGCGCATCTGCCTGCACGGTTATGTCAGCGGCAAGGTCCAGGGCGTGTGTTTCCGCCAGTCGACCCAGGAGGAGGCGGACCGCCTCGATCTGGACGGTTGGGTGCGTAACCTTGCGGATGGTCGCGTCGAGGTGCTGTTCGAGGGCGAGGATGGCGCGGTTCGCGAGCTCGCCGCCTGGCTCGAGCAAGGCCCGAGCGGGGCGAAGGTCGATGCGGTGGAACTGACGGAGCAACCCTTGCAGGGTATCGCCGGGTTCATCGTGCGGCGCTAGGTTAGGGGCGCACGTACCAGATGTCCTGCCAGAGCCCGACCACCTTGGCCGGGTACCAGTTCTCGCCGAGGCTGCCGTTGTAGCGGGCCAGGGCCCGGTTGATATCGCCCCGTTCCTTCTTCAGGTAGTAGCTGAGGATGGTGCAGCCGTAGCGCAGGTTGGTGGCGTTGTCGGTGAGGTTGTCCTGGGGGCGGCCCAGCTCGGCTTTCCAGAAGGGCATCACCTGCATCATCCCCTGCGCGCCTACGGATGAGATGGCGAAGCGATCGAAGCGGCTTTCAGCGTGGATCAGCGCCAGCACCAGGTCAGGCCTGAGCCCGGCCTTGCTGGCTTCGTGGTGCACCAGCCTGAGCAGGTCGAGGCGCTGCGCCGGGTCGGGCACATAGCGTTTCAGGCGGGTGGACATGTCGAGTAGCCAGACTTCGGCGTCGAAACGGTCGCCGAAGCTATCGGCCTCGGCCACCGTGTGTTGCAGCAGTTCCCGCAGCTCGGGTTCCGGCGCCTGGCGCAGATTGCCGAAGGCGGGCAGGGCCAGCGCCAGCAGGCCGCTCAGGAGCAGGGTTCGCCAGGGCGCGGGCACGGAGTGGCTCAGTCGCTTTCGCCAGGATCGGCTGCCAGGCGGCCGGCGTCCTTCATCAGCGCCTTGAGGAATTCCTGCTGCAGCTCGGGGTCATTGCGGGTCAGTTCGATCAGGCTCTGTTCCAGCTCGCTGGCTTCCTCTTCCAGGCCCAGCTCGGACAGACGTTTGACCCGGTGCACCCATTGCGGCACCTCGTCGTCTTCCAGGTCTTCGAAGATCAGCGCATGGGCTTCCTGCAGCTTGCTGCGCAGGCTGCGGCTGACCATCAGCGTGGCTTCGGCGCGGGTGGTGTCCAACGGGTCTTCGACGCTGAGCAGGAGCTTGCCGATGCGGCTGGTGTCCTGTTCGGCGAAGGGGCCGTCGAGCAGGTTCAGGCGCAGCACGCCGTGGCGGTCGGTGAGTAGTTCATTGCTCTGCTTGCCGGCGGTCACCAGTACCGGGCGTTCGGACCAGGGCAGGCTGGAGTATTCGACGCGCTTGTCGCGCTGCTGCTCGTCGAGGCTGGCCAGGTTCTGTTCGGAGCGGCCATTGGACTCGACGTTCATGAACGGGTTGAGCCCGGCGAAGCCGTAGCTGATCCAGTCCTTGGTGGCGGTATCGGGCAGGCTGCCGAGAAGCACCACGTTGAGTACGTTGGCGCCGACGCCGGCCACTACCGCTACCGCGCCCAGCGGCACTTCATAGAGTTCGCGCCAGGGTTGGTAGGGCGTGTAGCGGTCGTAGCGGCGGGTGACCTCGAACTCGGTCACCTCGAAGGTCTTCTGCTCGTTCACGCGCACGCGGCGCTGTGGCAGTTCCAGCACGCGGGGCTCGCCGACGTCGATCTGCAGCTCATGGTTGAGCAGCTTGCGCTCGACGCGCTCCTCGTGTTCCGCCCGCTGGGGCAGGTGGTTGGCGCAGCCGCTGAGGAAGAGGGCGCCGCCAAGGGCGGCGCCGGTGAGGCGGATGGAACTACGCTTGAACATTTCTTCTCGATCAGCGACGTACGCGGGCTGTGATATAGGACAGAACCTCGTCGACTGCGACAGCCTGGCTGTCGGTCTCGCGGCGGTTCTTGTATTCCAGGTTGCCTTCGGCCAGGCCGCGCTCGCTCACCACGATGCGGTGGGGGATGCCGATCAGTTCCATGTCGGCGAACTTCACGCCAGGGCTGGTCTTCTTGTCACGGTCGTCCAGCAGCACCTCGATGCCAGCGGCAGTGAGCTCGGCGTAGAGCTTGTCGGTGGCTTCCTTGACGGCGGGCGTTTCGTACTTGAGCGGTACCAGGGCGACCTGGAAGGGCGCCAGGGCGTCCGGCCAGAGGATGCCGCGCTCGTCGTAGCTCTGCTCGATGGCAGCAGCGACCACGCGGGATACGCCGATGCCGTAGCAGCCCATGATCAGGGTGACGGGCTTGCCGTTCTCGCCCAGTACGCTGAGGTTCATCGCTTCGCTGTACTTGGTGCCGAGCTGGAAGATATGACCCACTTCGATGCCGCGCTTGATCACCAGGGTGCCCTTGCCGTCGGGGCTCGGGTCGCCGGCGACGACGTTGCGCAGGTCGGCGATTTCCGGCAGGGCCAGGTCGCGTTCCCAGTTCACGCCGAAGTAGTGCTTGTCATCGATGTTGGCGCCGATGGCGAAGTCGCTCATCAGGGCCACGGAGCGGTCGATGATACAGGGCATGGGCAGGTTCAGCGGGCCCAGGGAGCCGGCGCCGGCGCCGATGGCGGCACGCAGTTCCTCTTCGCTGGCGAAGACCAGGGGGCTGGCGACCAGGGCCTGGTTGGAGGCCTTGATTTCGTTCAGCTCGTGATCACCGCGGACGATCAGGGCGACCAGGGTGCCTTCTTCGGCGCCATGCACGACCAGGGTCTTGATGGTCTTCTCGATGGCCAGGCCGAAGTTCTCGACCAGGGCGGCGATGGTCTTGGTGTCGGGGGTATCCACCAGGCGCAGCTCCTCGGTGGCGGCGCCACGGGAGGTTTCGCGCGGTACGGCTTCGGCCTTCTCGATGTTGGCCGCGTAGTCGGAGCTGTCGCTGAAGACGATGTCGTCCTCGCCCGAGTCGGCGAGCACGTGGAATTCATGGGAGCCGCTGCCACCGATGGAGCCGTTGTCGGCCTGCACGGGGCGGAAGTTCAGGCCCAGGCGGGTGAACACCTTGCAGTAGGCGCCGTACATGACGTCGTAGGTGTCCTGCAGGGATTCCTGGGAGGCGTGGAAGGAGTAGGCGTCCTTCATGATGAATTCGCGGCCGCGCATCAGGCCGAAGCGCGGACGGATCTCGTCGCGGAACTTGGTCTGCACCTGATACATGTTGATGGGCAGCTGGCGGTAGCTGTTCAGCTCGTTGCGCGCGAGGTCGGTGATGACCTCCTCGTGGGTCGGGCCGACGCAGAATTCGCGACCATGGCGGTCCTTCAGGCGCAGCAACTCGGGGCCGTACTGTTCCCAGCGGCCGGATTCCTGCCAGAGTTCGGCGGGCTGGATGGCCGGCATCAGCACTTCGAGGGCGCCTGCGGCGTTCATCTCCTCGCGCACCACGGCTTCGGCCTTGCGCAGCGCGCGCAGCCCCATCGGCAACCAGGTGTAGAGACCGGAAGCCAGCTTGCGGATCATGCCCGCGCGCAGCAGCAGCTGATGACTGATCACCACCGCGTCGGTGGGGGTTTCCTTCAGGGTGGAGAGCAGGTACTGACTGGTACGCATGTTTGGCCGTTTCGTCGGTTGCGATGGGTTTTATAGGCTCGGCATTGTACGGCGCTCGTTGGGGCGCGTACAGGTTGCGGCCCGGTAATCGGCAAGGGGAGAGGTGATGGGCGGTTTGAGTGCAAAACAGGTGGAGGCGCTGATCCGCCAGGGCGTGCCCATGGCCGATGACATCGACCTGCGCATCGAGCGCCTCGACGAAACGGGTGCACTGGCGCGGGTCCCCTTCCAGCCCAAATTGGTGCGGCCGGGCGGCACCCTGTCCGGCCCGACCATCATGGCGCTGGCTGAAGCGGCGATGTATGCAGTCGTGCTCGGCAGGTTGGGGCGGGTGGAGATGGCGGTGACCAGTAACCTCAACATCAACTTCCTGGCGCGACCACAGGCTGTGGATCTGCTCGCCGATGCGCGGATACTCAGGTTGAGCAGAAGGCAGGCGGTGTGCGAAGTGTCGTTGTATTCACAGGGCGGGGAAGATGAGCTGGTGGCACATGTAACGGGGACTTATGCATTGCCAATCTGACTGAGGCGACAACTTTTAGTTGGTAATAACAATCAACTCCGTATGTATACATCTATATAAAGAAAGAGCCCGGCATAAGCCGGGCTCTTTTGTATCGAAGTAACAGCTGGGCCTGTGTTACAGGATGTCCAGCGGGTACTCGGTGATGACGCGAACTTCGTCCACAGCGCTGCTGCCGCTAGAGTAGAAGCCGCCCATGTCGTTGTTGGCTCGCCAGGTGGAGTGACGGATGCGGACAGAAAGGTCCTTGGCCGGGCCGTCCTGGACTACGTACTTGGCTTCCAGGTTGCGTTCCCACTCTTTGCCGTCTTCACCGAACGCACCAGCGTAGGCGCCATTCGGATCGGCTTTGGTGCCGTCTGCATCGGAACCGGTGATGTAGCGAGCCATGAAGCTCAGGCCCGGAACGCCAAGGGTGGCCATGTTCAGGTCATAGCGCAGTTGCCAGGACTTCTCGCCCGGGGCGTTGAAGTCGGAGTACTGCACGGAGTTGGCCAGGAAGATGGAGTCGCCAGAGTTGCCGCCATCCATGCCGATGTAATCGAACGGCTCGTCGCCATTAACGCGCTGGTGAGCAAGGGTCAGCTTGTGAGCGCCGATCGAGTAAGAGGCTGCGAGGGAGAATGCAGTGTTCTCGATCTCGCCAGCTTTCGACTGGCCTTCGTCGAGGGTGCGGTAGATGTTGAAGTCGAAGCCCAGAGCCTGGTCATCAGACAGGGGGATGCTGTAGTTGGCGTTGGCGTAGTACTGGCGATAGATATCTTCCAGCTCTGCACCGTAAAGGCTAACGGACAGCTGATCAGAGATTGCGTAAGTGCCACCTACGTAATCCGCGCTCTTAGCGTCGATTGCGCCGCCATAAGCCAGGGTGATGTCGCCGTCTTTGTTGGTAGACAGGCTGCCGTCACGAATCGAGGTGAAGTGGCCGGCGTCGAGGGTCAGGCCTTCGAGCTCGCTGCTGAGGATCTGGAAGCCTTCAGCGGAGCCGGGGAACAGGCGAGCCGTGCCAGTAGCAAAAACTGGAGCAGTCGGAATCAGGTTGCCGTATTTCAGTTCGGTGTTGGATACGCGAACTTTTACAGCACCGCCAGCGTAGGAGTAATCGTCTTGAGCCTTGCCGTCGCTGCCGATCGGCATCAGGCCGGTACCGGAGGTGCCACCCCCGCTGTTGAGCTTGATGCCCAGCGCGCCGTGAGCATCGACGCCGAAGCCGACGGTACCTTGGGTATAACCCGACTGGTAGTTGGCGAGGATGCCGTGGGCCCACTCGTTACGGTAGTTCTGATTGGTAGCACTGCCGCCGTTGTTTACGCCATTGTTGCGGAAGTCGCGGTAGAAGGCGTAGTTCTTGTTCAGAACGGACAGCTTGCTGTCTTCAACGAAGCCCTTGGATTCGTCCTGGGCGCTGGCGAATGCCAGTTGGGTGGTACCGGCGGTCACGGCCAGGGCCAGTGCGCTCCACTTCATCACTTGCATTGTGATTGCTCCTTTGGTTTTTGAAGATTCTCGCCGCTTTCTTATATGTTGAAGGCGGTTCTTTCTTTTTGTGTCGGCGCTAACTTATAGCACGACGTCTATGTTGGCGATAGTTCAACTCTATTCCTTACGAATTCTTCACGGCCATGTCGCAAATTCAGTGTGAGCATGTCGCATATTCGTAGTTTTCGCCTTGCAATCCCTTCGTTTCGTATTTTTATGCGGTCTGGGCGGGCACTTAGCACAACTAAGCCTGCACTTCCGTCCTACATTCACTGCACGCTGCTGATGGCTGTTTGACAGCCTGTTGCCGGCACTTCGAAGGCGGGGTACGGGCACTTGCGGGTGCCTGCTACGACCTTGTTCCCTCTAAAGCAACAAGCGTGCTCAAAGTGGGTCCTCTGCCTGGAAATTTTGCCGCAGTGTGGCGGATGGCTCGTTCGGGGCGGGCCGGTGTTGCCCGGCGGCTCTGCCGTGCAGCCTGTCAGCCTGGGGGATGGCGGGTGTTCTCATGCTTTCCGGGGGTTGCGGTGTGGCGTTGGCTTCGCTAGGGCCATGCCCCGTGATGGGGCGAGTGTGGCGTGGGGTAACGGTCTTTGACTCTGTGTGCGATTTTGGTGCGTTGCGGTAACCGCTGCGCACTTTCAGGACGCAGGGCGCCAGCATGCGTGCGCCTCCTTATATAGAAGGGCTTACGGTTCCGCCGGAATCTTTCCTTGGGTATCCTGCGCGCCGTTTCCTGTCTCGCGCTGTTTTGTCTGTCGCCGGGGCGGGATTAAGCTTGGGTTACACCCGGAAGAACAGGAGAGGTCGTTATGTTCGCCCTGGATCAGAGACTGCAGCAGGATTGCCTGCAGGTCGGAGATTTCCCACTGTGCCGTCTGCTACTGATGAATGACGTGCACTACCCCTGGTTCATTCTCGTGCCCCGTCGTGAGGACGTCAGCGAGCTGTTCCAGCTCGATGCTGATGACCAACTGCGCCTGTGGAGCGAAACCACTCGCTTGGCGGAGGTGCTCAAGGACAGCTTCGGCGCCGACAAGATGAACGTCGCCACCCTGGGCAACGTGGTCAGCCAACTGCATATGCATGTGATCGCGCGTCGTCGTGAAGATGCTGCCTGGCCCGCTCCGGTGTGGGGGCGGCATCCAGCGCAGCCCTATACGGCGGAGCAAGTCGACGAGGTGATGGCCAAGCTGCGCCTGGTGCTTACCGATGATTTCCGTTTCGCTGAGGTTCAGCCATGAGCCTTGAGGAGCGCATCAACGAACTGGAAACCCGCCTGGCGTTCCAGGACGACACCATCCAGGCGCTCAACGATGTGCTGGTCATGCAGCAGCGGGTCGTGGAGCGTTTGCAGCTGCAACTGGCTGCCTTGGCCAAGCGCCAGGAGGAACTGATCGGGCAGTTTGGTGGCGGTGGTGATGACGACGTGCCGCCCCCCCACTATTGAATCGAGTGAATGAAAAAGCCCGCCATCTGGCGGGCTTTTCTTTGGTGGCTGGCTTAGCGGCGGCCAGGCAGTGCGGCGATAACGTCTTCGGCTTGCAGGCCCTTGTCGCGTTGCATGACGGAGAACTCGACGCGCTGCCCTTCGATCAGGACGCGGTGGCCTTCGCCGCGGATGGCGCGGAAGTGCACGAAGATGTCATCGCCCGAGTCGCGGGAGATGAAGCCGAAGCCCTTGGAGGTGTTGAACCACTTGACCGTGCCGGTCTCGCGGTTGGACATGTCCTGGGGCAGGGGGACGGCCTGGGTGACCTTGCGCAGGTTGATCGCCAGGTGAAGCAGCACGGCGGCGATGGCGGTCAGCAGGCTGAGGAGGATGGCCGGCTGGTTGCCGATGGTGGACAGCGGCGCGAGCAGGTTCAGGGTCTGCAGGACCACGGCCAGGACCAGCAGGGCGGAGACGACGCCTTGCAATTGGTTGCGCAGGCCCTTGGCCCAGGCCGGTACGACGGGCGCGAGCAGCAGGTTGAGCAGGCCGAGCAGTGCCAGATAAAGGGCATCGGGTTGTTGCAGGTAGGGCAGGGCGTCGGTGCGCAGGCTAGGGACGAAGGACAACAGGAGCGCAGCAGCGCCCGTCAGCAGATGGACGATCTTCAACATATTCAATGGACTCACCTTGATAACGCTCGCGTCGGAAGGACCATCCGGGCAGCGGTTCCGGTTTACGGAAGGCTGATCTGGGGGTCGTTTCCGGGCCTCGGCAACTTGAGGCCGGGAGCACCGGGCCGTATTTAACAGCAAAGAGGAGGGCTACTCAAATCAAGCGGTTAGCGCCGCTTCCGGGGCCTGGGGGTGGACCTGATTGCGGCCGTTGCGCTTGGCCTGGTAGAGGGCGTCGTCCGCCCGGGTGAGCAGGCTTTCCAGGTTGTCGCCGGGCTCTGCCAGGGCCAGGCCGAAGCTGGCGGTGATGGTGTCGAGGACCTGGTCGGTACGGCGCACCTTGACCCGTAGCGACTGGAACTTCAGGCGCAGGTTTTCGGCGAATTGGTGAGCGGTGGCCAGGTCGTAGCAGTCCCGCAGTACTACGCAGAACTCTTCGCCGCCATAGCGGGCCGCCATGGCACGGGGGGGAGCAGTTCGCGGAGCAACTGGCCGACGTGCTGCAGCACCCGGTCACCCAGGGGGTGGCCGAAGTGATCGTTGAACTGCTTGAAGTGGTCGATATCCAGCATCACCAGGGCCAGCCCGTCGTGGCTGTTGGCCAGTGCCTGTTCCAGCAGGCGGGTGAAGGCGTGGCGGTTGAACACCTGGGTGAGGCTGTCCAGGGTGGCGGCCATCTGGGCTTTTTCCAGTTGGTTGCGCAGGTTCTGGATCTCCGATTGGGCGGCGCGCAGTCGATAGAGGAACTGTTCCTGCTGCTCTTGCATCAATTGGGTGCTCTGTTGCAGCTCGCCAAGGACACCGGGCAGGTCGTCGATGATCGGGTCGTGCAGGGCGGCGAGGCCGAGGGTCAGGCTGTGCTGGTAGGCGGTGCTGCCGACAACGCTGCGGGTAACGCCGGATTCGATGTCATCCACCAGTTCGATGACCTGCTGTTGCCCGGCGCGGGCGGCGTCCAGCTCGCCACGGATGATGTAGTCGCGGTACAGCTTGATCGCGGATTCCGGGGGAAAACTGTCGAAGTCCTTGACGATCTTGTCGAGGCGCCGGTTGAGGTCGGGCTCCAGGCCTTTGCTATAGGTGTACCAGAGGGCGTAGTGCACCGGATTCGGCGGAATGTCGTGGCGCACCATGAGGGGTACCGCCTGCTTGAGCAACTCGGCTGCTTCGCGGGTTTCTTCGGGGAACAGCTCGATGAGCAGGGGTGTTTTCGGCGGCTGACTCATTCGCGTCACTGTGTCGGGAGCGGATTGCCAGAGCATAGTTCAGGCAGGCTTTTGCGCATAGCTAAAGGCCCGGAGAACCGGGCCTTTGCTGGAGATTTTCCGTGATCAGTTGGCGAGCAGGCTGCGCAGCATCCAGGCGGTCTTTTCATGGACCTGCATGCGCTGGGTCAGCAGGTCGGCGGTCGGCTCGTCGCTGACCTTGTCCAGCAGCGGGAAGATGCCGCGGGCGGTGCGTACAACGGCTTCCTGGCCCTGCACCAGTTGGCGGATCATGTCTTCGGAAGCGGGTACGCCTTCTTCTTCCTTGATCGACGACAGGCGCGCATAAGAGGCGTAGGTGCCTGGTGCCGGGAAGCCCAGGGCGCGAATGCGCTCGGCGATGGAGTCCACGGCCAGTGCCAGTTCGGTGTACTGCCCTTCGAACATCAGGTGCAGGGTGTTGAACATCGGCCCGGTGACGTTCCAGTGGAAGTTGTGGGTCTTGAGGTAGAGGGTGTAGGTGTCCGCCAGCAAGCGGGACAGGCCCTCGGCGATAGCTGCGCGATCCTGTTCGGCGATTCCGATATTGATTTCCATGCCTTTACTCCTCTCAGTGGCCAGGGCCTGGCTAGGGCCCGTGATGCGGCAGAGCCTAGCATAGAGCGCCCCATGGTCTGCCTTGGCTTATATCAATCGTTGCGATGCGTAGAGGCTATCGGCCGTCGATAACGTCAGCGACGACCGAGCAGTTTCGCCAGGATTCGCGGGTAGCTGGCCGGCAGCAGCCGCTGGATGCGGTCGAGCAGGCGGGCGTCGGCGCCGATCAGGATGCGCGGGTGCTGCCGACGAATGCCGTCGAGTATCACCCGGGCGGCTTCGTCGGGTGTGGTGCGGGCCACCTTGTCGAACTGCGCTGCTGCACGGGCGGCGTCCTGGCGGCCGTCGGGCCCCTGGTAGAAGCGTGCGGCCTTGGCGATATTGGTGCGGATGCCGCCGGGGTGCACGCAGGCGGCTTTCACTCCCGTGTGCGCCAGCTCCTGGCGCAGGGCCTCGGTGAAGCCGCGGACGGCGAACTTGCTGGCGTTGTAGGCGCCCTGGGTGGGCAGGCTGATGATGCCGAAAATGCTGGAGACGTTGACGATCTGCCCTTCGTTGTTCTTCAGCAGGTGCGGCAGGAAGGCCTTGGTGCCGTGTACCACGCCCCAGAAGTTGATGTTCATGATCCATTCGAAGTCGTCGTAGCGCAGCTCCGCGATCGTTTGCGAAAGGGCGACGCCGGCATTGTTGATCACCAGTTGCACGCTGCCGTGGGCGGCCAGCACCTCGTCGGCGAAGGCGTAGACAGCCGCGCGTTCGGCGACATCCAGCGGGTGGGTGGTGATCTTCAGCCCGTCGCGTTGCAGTTCACTGGCCACCTGGCTGAGGTTTTCCCGGTCGAGGTCGGCCAGCGCCAGGTGGCAGCCTTCGGCGGCCAGTTGGTGAGCCAGTGCGCGGCCGATGCCTGATCCTGCTCCCGTCACCACTGCGACTTTCCCTGCTAGCGCCTGCATCTGGACTCCTTGTTGGTTCTGCCCCGTTACGGGTGGCCGGGCTGCGTGGGCAGCTTAGTCAGGGGGCGAGGGGGCGACAACCGAATCAAAGGTGGGCGAGGGCGGGGTCTTCCTGCAGGCAGAGGTTGAACATATTGACCCAGTAGGCGCTGAACTGGCTGCCGCCGAGGCCGTTGATCTCCAGGATGGCGCGCAGCAGTGGGCGTTTGCTCAGTGTCTGGTGGGCGCGCTCATGGGTGCGGGCGTCGAAGGTGTCGACGATGTCGAGGATCAGTGCGCCGGGGCTGATCTCCGTTTCATGCAGGCCCTTGGGGTAGCCGCTGCCGTCGGCGTGCTCCTGGTGCTGCAGGATGATCTCGGCGGCGTCTTCCCATTGCGGCATGCGCTTGAGCAGTTCCGCCCCCATGCGCGGGTGGGATTGCATGCGCCGGCGCTCGTCATGGTTGAGTGGCTCCTGCTTGTGCAGCAGCTCCAGCGGTAGCAGCGCCATGCCCAGGTCGTGCAGGCACACGGCTGCGGCCAACTGGCGGGGCGATACGGGGCGCCCGGCGCGCTCGTTCATCGCCAGGGCGAGTTCCAGCTGGCGCTGGCCACGGCCCAGCCAGAAGCGCGAGCGGTTCTCCGCCGCCAGCATCAGCTCGGCGAAGAACCGCAGGTCGGGTTCGTCTTCCAGGCCGTGGCGGGCCAGGGGGCCAGTGTTCTTCGCTTCGGGTTCGGGGGGCAGCAGGCGCGTGCTCGGGTCCAGGCGATGCAGCAGCGCGCTGCGCAGTTCCGCCTGGCGCTGTTCGGGGGCATTGGCCAGTGCCTTGAGGGCTTTGCTCAGTGAGCGGATGTCCTCCGGCTCGCGGGTGTCGCCCTTCAGCGCCTGTTCGATCTGCAGGCGCAGGCGGTCCTGCAGCAGCAGGAGGATGTCGCCCAGCAGGCTGTCGAACACCAGGGTGCCTTCGCGCAATTGGGCGAGCACATCCTCCAGGGCCTGGGGCAGGGTGTTCAGCCGGTCCAGCCCGACGTAGCCGAGGTTGCCCTTGAGCGTGTGCACCAGGCGGAACAGCTCGCGCAGGCGCTCGTCGTCATCGGGATGGCGCTCGAGTTCGATCAGCAGGTGCTCGCAGCGGGAGAACTGCTCACGTGTCTCCTGGCGGAAGTCGTCCAGCAGGTCCGTGGTGATGTCGACGGGGCGAGGCGTGGCCATGGATGGTCCTCCACCGGCTTGGGCCCTTCAGTATAGAAAGGCTTCCGGCGGGCGGCTGCGCGGTGTCGATTAACCATATATAATCCGCCCCTTTGCCACCGGTCCCTGGCCAGCGGCAGTGTGGTCCCGATGCCCGGCGGCGATTCGCAGCCCGTTCGCGGTCATCGACGGCACGCACACTGGCGGCCCGACGAATTCAAGACTCAAGAGAAGCGAAACACGACCATGATGCGCAGCCACTATTGCGGCCAACTGAACGAGAGCCTGGACGGCCAGGAAATCACCCTTTGCGGCTGGGTCCACCGTCGCCGCGACCATGGCGGGGTCATCTTCCTCGATATCCGTGATCGTGAAGGCCTGGCCCAGGTGGTGTTCGACCCGGATCGCGCCGAGACCTTCGCCAAGGCTGACCGCGTGCGCAGCGAGTACGTCGTCAAGGTGACCGGCAAGGTGCGTCCGCGCCCGGCCGGTGCGGTCAACGCCAACATGGCGTCCGGCGGTATCGAAGTGCTGGGCTATGAGCTCGAAGTCCTCAACCAGGCCGAGACCCCGCCCTTCCCGCTGGACGAATACTCCGACGTGGGCGAAGAGACCCGCCTGCGCTACCGCTTCATCGACCTGCGTCGCCCGGAAATGGCCGCCAAGCTGAAGCTGCGTGCGCGCATCACCAGCAGCATCCGCCGCTACCTGGACGAGAACGGCTTCCTCGACGTCGAGACGCCGATCCTCGGTCGCCCGACTCCGGAAGGCGCGCGTGACTACCTGGTGCCGAGCCGCACCTACCCGGGCAACTTCTTCGCCCTGCCGCAATCGCCGCAGCTGTTCAAGCAGCTGCTGATGGTTGCCGGCTTCGATCGCTACTACCAGATCGCCAAATGCTTCCGCGACGAAGACCTGCGTGCCGACCGTCAGCCGGAATTCACCCAGATCGACATCGAAACCAGCTTCCTCGACGAGAGCGACATCATCGCCATCACCGAGAAGATGGTTCGCCAGCTGTTCAAGGAAGTCCTCGACGTCGAGTTCGACGAGTTCCCGCACATGCCCTTCGAAGAAGCCATGCGCCGCTACGGCTCGGACAAGCCCGACCTGCGCATCCCGCTGGAACTGGTGGACGTTGCCGACCAGTTGAAAGACGTTGAATTCAAGGTCTTCTCCGGCCCGGCCAACGATCCGAAAGGCCGCGTTGCCGCACTGCGCGTTCCGGGCGGGGCGAGCATGCCGCGCAAGCAGATCGACGACTACACCAAGTTCGTCGGCATCTACGGTGCCAAGGGCCTGGCCTACATCAAGGTCAACGAGCGCGCCAACGGTATCGACGGCCTGCAGTCGCCGATCGTCAAGAATATCGCCGAGCCGAACCTCAACGTGATCCTCGATCGCGTCGGTGCGGTCGATGGCGACATCGTGTTCTTCGGTGCCGACAAGGCCAAGGTCGTCTGCGACGCCCTGGGTGCCCTGCGCATCAAGGTCGGCCATGACCTCAACCTGCTCACCAAGGAATGGGCGCCGATGTGGGTCGTCGACTTCCCGATGTTCGAAGAGAACGACGACGGCAGCCTCACCTCCCTGCACCACCCGTTCACTGCGCCCAAGTGCAGCCCGGAAGAGCTGGAGGCCAACCCGGCCGGCAAGCTGTCCCGTGCCTATGACATGGTGCTCAACGGCACCGAACTGGGCGGCGGCTCCATCCGTATCCACGACAAGGCCATGCAGCAGGCCGTGTTCCGCGTGCTGGGCATCGACGATGCCGAGCAGGAAGAGAAGTTCGGCTTCCTCCTCGATGCGCTGAAGTACGGTGCTCCGCCGCACGGTGGCCTGGCCTTCGGCCTGGATCGCCTGGTCATGCTGATGACCGGTGCTGCGTCGATCCGCGAAGTGATCGCCTTCCCGAAAACCCAGAGCGCCGGCGACGTCATGACCCAGGCTCCGGGCAGCGTGGATGGCAAGGCACTGCGCGAACTGCACATCCGCCTGCGCGAACAGCCCAAGGCCGAGTAAACCGTTCCATCCCGACGGTGGCGCCCGGTGCGCCGCCGCCACCTAGCAAGCACGGAGTCAGATATGGCTGGTCATTCCAAATGGGCCAACATCAAGCACCGCAAGGAGCGCCAGGACGCCAAGCGCGGCAAGATCTTCACCAAGCTCATCCGTGAGCTGACCGTTGCCGCCAAGCATGGCGGTGGCAACCCGGCGGACAACCCGCGTCTGCGCCTGGCCGTGGACAAGGCGCTCACCGCCAACATGACCCGCGACACCATCGATCGCGCGATCGCCCGTGGCGCCGGCTCCAACGAAGCCGACAACATGGTCGAGCTGAGCTACGAGGGTTATGCGCCGAGCGGCGTGGCGATCATCGTCGAAGCCATGACCGACAACCGCAACCGCACCGCCGCTGAAGTGCGTCACGCCTTCAGCAAGTGTGGCGGCAACCTCGGAACCGACGGTTCGGTGGCTTACATGTTCGACCGCAAGGGCCAGATCAGCTACGCCCCTGGCGTGAATGAAGACGCCCTGATGGAAGCCGCGCTGGAAGCGGGTGCCGATGACGTGGTTGCCGCTGAAGACGGCTCGGTCGAGGTGTACACCTCCTTCGCCGACTTCCTCAGCGTCAACGAAGCGCTCACCGCCGCCGGTTTCAAGGGCGACGAGGCAGAAGTGGCGATGATCCCCTCGATCAGCGCGCCGATCACCGATGTGGAAACCGCACAGAAGGTGTTGAAGCTCATCGACATGCTCGAAGACCTCGACGACGTGCAGAACGTCTACAGCAACGTGGACATCCCCGACGATGTGATGGCCCAGTTGGGCTGACACGAAAAAGCCGGAGCCGACGCTTCGGCTTTTTTACTTGGGCACCTGATATAGAGCGCCAATGACCCTGATCCTCGGTATCGACCCTGGTTCGCGCATCACCGGTTACGGCGTGGTTCGCGATACCGGGCGCGGCTGTGAATACATCGCTTCCGGCTGCATCCGCACCGGCAGCGGCGAACTGCAGGAGCGCCTGCTGATCGTCTTCCGTGGCGTGCGCGAGGTCATCCAGACCTACGGGCCGGTGACCATGGGCATCGAAAAGGTGTTCATGGCGCGCAACGCCGACTCCGCCCTCAAGCTGGGCCAGGCTCGCGGTGCCGCCATAGTCGCGGCCAGTGAGGAAGGGTTGGAGGTGGCCGAGTACAGTGCCAGTCAGGTCAAGCAGGCCATCGCCGGCACCGGCGGCGCTGACAAGCAACAGGTGCAGATGATGGTCATGCACCTGCTCAAGCTGGTGCAGAAGCCACAGATCGACGCCTCCGACGCCCTGGCCATCGCCCTGTGCCATGCGCACCACCGGCAGAGCCTGATTCCCCATGGCCTGGCCACCGCCAAGCGCCGTGGCGGGCGGCTCCGTTTGTAACCCCATATAAGGACGCACTTCGTGATTGGACGTTTGCGTGGCACCCTGGCGGAAAAACAGCCGCCGCACCTGATTCTCGATGTCAACGGCGTCGGCTACGAGCTGGAAGTGCCCATGACCACCCTCTACCGCCTGCCCTCGACCGGCGAGCCCGTGACCCTGCACACCCATCTGGTGGTGCGTGAGGATGCGCACCTGCTCTATGGCTTCTTCGAGAAGCGCGAGCGTGAGCTGTTCCGTGAGCTGATCCGTCTCAACGGCGTTGGCCCGAAGCTGGCCCTGGCGCTGATGTCCGGGCTGGAAGTGGACGAGCTGGTGCGTTGCGTGCAGGCCCAGGACACCTCGACCCTGGTGAAGATCCCCGGGGTTGGCAAGAAGACCGCCGAGCGCCTGCTGGTGGAGCTGAAGGACCGTTTCAAGGCCTGGGAAACCATGCCGAGCATTTCCACCCTGGTGGTGGAGCCGCTCAAGGCTGCCGCCTCCAGCGCCGAAAACGATGCGCTCAGCGCCCTGATCTCCCTGGGCTTCAAGCCCCAGGAAGCCAGCCGTGCCGTTGCAGCCATCAAGGAAGAAGGGCTTTCCAGCGAAGAACTGATCCGCCGTGCCCTGAAAGGAATGGTGTAACACCGCATGATCGAAGCAGACCGCCTGATAACCGCCAGCAGCCGCGATCGCGACGAGCAGCTGGACCGGGCCATCCGCCCGCTGAGCCTCGCCGACTATGTCGGCCAGCCGACCGTTCGTGAGCAGATGGAGCTGTTCATCCAGGCGGCCCGGGGGCGCAGCGAAGCGCTCGACCACACGCTGATCTTCGGTCCGCCGGGCCTGGGCAAGACCACCCTGGCCAACATCATCGCCCAGGAAATGGGTGTCTCGATCAAGAGCACGTCCGGCCCTGTACTGGAGCGCCCGGGTGACCTGGCGGCGTTGCTGACCAACCTCGAGTCCGGCGATGTGCTTTTCGTCGACGAAATCCACCGCCTGTCGCCCATCGTCGAAGAAGTGCTGTATCCGGCGATGGAGGACTTCCAGCTCGACATCATGATCGGCGAGGGCCCGGCTGCCCGCTCGATCAAGCTCGACCTGCCGCCCTTCACCCTGGTCGGCGCCACCACGCGCGCCGGCATGCTGACCAACCCGCTGCGCGACCGCTTCGGCATCGTCCAGCGCCTGGAGTTCTACAGCACCGCGGACCTGACCAGCATCGTCACCCGCTCGGCCGGCATTCTCGGGCTGCACATCGAGCCGGAGGGTGCCTTCGAGATCGCCCGCCGCGCCCGTGGCACGCCGCGCATCGCCAACCGCCTGCTGCGCCGCGTGCGTGACTTCGCTGAAGTCCGTGGCCAGGGGCAGATCACCCGGGGCATCGCCGATCAGGCGCTCAACCTGCTGGATGTCGACGAACGTGGCTTCGACCACCAGGACCGGCGTCTGCTGTTGGCGATGATCGACAAGTTCGACGGTGGCCCAGTAGGTGTCGACAACCTGGCGGCGGCGATCAGCGAAGAACGCCACACCATCGAGGATGTTCTCGAGCCCTATCTGATCCAGCAGGGCTACATCATGCGCACGCCGCGTGGGCGTGTGGTCACCCGTCATGCCTACCTGCATTTCGGGTTGAACCTGCCCAAGCGCATGGTCGAGCCGCCCGCTGATGATTTCTCCGGGGCGGGGGACGAATAAGGGAAATCGCTGTCGAAGCGAGCGGCGGGGGCCGGGATGAAAAAAACAGTTACCCGGCCCGATTGGCAACCTTTGGAGTAAGCACTAGAGTATGCGCGCGCAAAATGGGGCCCAGCCTTTCGTGCATCGGAGCCGCGTCTATTACGAAGACACCGATGCCGGTGGCATCGTCTATTACGTCAACTACCTCAAGTTCATGGAACGGGCTCGAACCGAATGCCTGCGGAGCCTGGGCTTTGCCCAGTCCGAGCTGGTCGGGGAGAACCTGTTGTTCGTCGTGCATTCGGCCGAGGCGCGTTATCACGCCCCCGCCAGGCTCGACGACGAGCTGACCATCAGCGCCGAAGTGATCGAATTGAACCGTGCCAGCCTGCGCTTTCGTCAACAGGTGAGGCGGGCTACGGATGATGCGCTGCTCTGTGAAGGGCAGTTCCTGGTGGCCTGTGTGCGCGCCGACAGTTTGAAACCCCGGGCGATCCCCGAAGCGCTGCGTTCAGCCTTCGCCGCCGTACCGGGCCAATCCCCTGCAGGAGACTAAGCGTGGAAGCCAACGTCGTCGACCATACCTCCATGTGGAGCCTGATCAGCAACGCCAGCATCGTGGTGCAACTGGTCATGCTCACTCTGGTGGCCGCCTCGGTCACCTCGTGGATCATGATTTTCCAGCGCAGCAACCTGCTGCGCGCGGCCAAGAAATCCCTCGTGTCCTTCGAGGAGCGTTTCTGGTCGGGCATCGACCTGTCCAAGCTGTATCGCCAGGCCGGTAGCAACCCGGACCCGGATTCCGGCGTCGAGCAGATCTTCCGTGCCGGCTTCAAGGAGTTCTCCCGCCTGCGCCAGCAGCCTGGCGTCGACCCGGATGCGGTGATGGAAGGCGTGGCCCGTGCCATGCGTGTGGCCATCTCCCGTGAGGAAGAGAAGCTCGAGCAGAGCCTGCCGTTCCTCGCCACCGTCGGCTCCACCAGCCCCTACATCGGCCTATTCGGCACCGTCTGGGGGATCATGAATTCCTTCCGCGGCCTGGCTCAGGTGCAGCAGGCGACCCTGGCCACCGTGGCCCCCGGCATTGCCGAGGCGCTGATCGCTACAGCCATCGGCCTGTTCGCGGCGATCCCGGCGGTCATCGCGTACAACCGCTTCGCCGCGCGTGGTGAGACCCTGATCAGTCGCTACTACACCTTCGCCGACGAGTTCCAGGCCATCCTGCACCGCAAAGTGCACACCAGCGACGAATAAGACGCAGGTTCAATAGAGGACAGGTTTCACGCCATGGCCAGAATTCGCCACAAACGCAAGCCGGTCGCCGAGATGAACGTGGTGCCCTACATCGACGTGATGTTGGTGCTGCTGGTCATCTTCATGGTGACCGCGCCCATGCTCAACCAGGGCGTCAAGGTCGACTTGCCGAAGGTCTCCAGCGAGGCGCTGCCCCAGGACAACGACTCCCGGGTGCTGACCATCTCCATCAAGGCCGACAAAAGCTACTACTGGAACATGGGCGAGGAAGTGGACCCGGATCAGGGCAAGGCCAGCGAGACGTCCAGTACGCTGCCGCAGCTGGTCCAGGCGGTCACGGCGATCATGAGTCAGAACACCAGCCAGGGTAAGAAGGTCCAGGTCTTCGTGCGTGGCGACAAAGCCGTCGACTACGGCTCCGTGATGGCCGTCATGGGCGGCCTGCAGCAGGCCGGCGTGGGTAATGTCGGGCTGATCACCGAGGCGCCCTGATGCAGCAGCAGAGCGAACGCTCCCCATCGGAAAGCTACTTCTGGCCCGCGGTCTGGGCCATAGGCCTGCACGTGCTGATCTTCGGCACGCTGTTCGTCAGTTTCGCCTTCACCCCTGAACTGCCACCGGCGCGCCCCATCGTGCAGGCTACGCTGTATCAGCTGAAATCGCAGAGCCAGGCGACCACCCAGACCAACCAGAAGATCGCCGGCGAGTCGAAGAAGGCCGCTGCTCCGCAGTACGAAACCGAGCAGATGGAGCAGAAGAAGGCCGAGCAGCAGAAGCTGGAGCAGCAGAAGGTCGCTGCCGCCAAGGCTGCGGAACAAAAGAAAGCCGACGAAGCTCGAAAAGCGGAAGAGGCGGCCGAAGCCAAGAAGGCCGACGACGCCAAGAAAGCTGAGGAGGCCAAGAAGCAGCAGGCCGACATCGCCAAGAAGAAGTCCGAAGAGGAAGCCAAGAAAAAGGCTGCCGAAGAGGCCAAGAAGAAAGCCGCTGAAGAAGCGAAGAAGAAAGCTGCAGCCGAGGCGGCGAAGAAGAAGGCTGCCGAGGATGCGAAGAAGAAGGCCGCCGCCGAAGCCGCGAAGAAAAAGGCAGCGGAGGAGGCCAAGCGCAAATCGAATGATGAGAAGAAGGCTGCCGCGCTCGCCGAATTGCTCTCCGATAAGGTAGAGCGCGAGCAAGCGCTGGCCGATGAGGTGGGTGACAAGACGGCGGGTAATTATGACGACCTGATTCGTTCTAGAGTATCGGAGCTGTGGACAAGGCCACCGTCGGCGCGCAATGGCATGTCGGTCGTTGTTCAGATCAATATGCTGCCGGACGGCACCATCACCAACGCTTCGATATCGCGCTCCAGTGGTGATTCGGCATTTGACCAATCGGCCATCAGCGCAGTGAAGAATGTGGGTCGTATAACCGAGATGCAGGGTATGAGTTCCGCAGACTTCAATCCCTATCGTTCATTCAAGATGACATTCACGCCTGAGGACCTAGCGTTGTGATGAAGATTCTTAAAGGTGTTCTGTTAACTCTTTTCTTCTTGGCTGGCGTCGCTCAGGCCGAAGAAAAGAACATTCTGGTGCGCACTGGCGCTGATCGCGCGGTTCCCGTCGCCGTAGTGCCCTTCGGCTGGCAGGGCGGCAACGTCCTGCCCGAAGACATGTCCGAGATCATCGGCAACGACCTGCGCAACTCGGGCTACTTCGAGCCCATCCCGCGGCAGAACATGATCAGCTTGCCGACCCAGGCCAGCGAAGTGATCTACCGCGACTGGAAAGCCCTTGGCGCCCAATACGTGCTGGTGGGCAGCATCGCCCCCGCCGGCGGCCGCCTGCAAGTGCAGTTCGCCCTGTTCAACGTCGCCACCGAGCAGCAGGTGTTCGCCGGCAGCGTCAGCGGCTCCACCGACCAGCTGCGCGACATGGCGCACTACGTGGCCGACCAGTCCTTCGAGAAGCTCACCGGCGTGAAGGGTGCGTTCTCCACCCGCATGCTCTACGTGACCGCAGAGCGTTTCTCGGTGAACAATACCCGCTACACCCTGCAACGCTCGGACTATGACGGCCAGCGCGCCGTGACCCTGCTGCAGTCCCGTGAGCCGATTCTTTCGCCGCGCTACGCGCCGGATGGCCGCCGCATCGCTTATGTCTCCTTCGAGCAGAAGCGCCCGCGCATCTTCATCCAGCACGTCGACACCGGTCGCCGCGAGCAGATCACCAACTTCGAAGGCCTGAACGGCGCGCCGGCCTGGTCGCCGGAGGGCAATCGCCTGGCGTTCGTGCTGTCCAAGGACGGCAACCCGGAGATCTACGTGATGGACCTGGGCAGCCGCCAGCTGCGCCGCGTCACGAACCATATGGCGATCGATACCGAACCCTTCTGGGGCGCCGATGGCCAGACCATCTATTTCACCTCGGATCGCGCCGGCAAGCCGCAGATCTACAAGACCAACATCAACGGCGGCGAGCCGCAGCGCGTGACTTTCGTGGGCAACTACAACGCCAACCCGAAGCTCTCGGCTGATGAAAAGACCCTGGTGATGATCCACCGCCAGGACGGCTTCACCAACTTCAAGGTGGCGGCCATGGACCTGGTGCGTGGCGGTGCTCCGCGCATCCTTTCCGGCACCACTCTGGATGACTCGCCCACTGTTGCGCCAAACGGCACCATGCTAATCTACGCCACCCGCCAGCAGGGCCGGGGAGTCCTGATGCTCGTGTCCACAAACGGGCGCGTGCGACTCCCGATTCCAACCGTTCAAGGCGATATCCGCGAACCGTCCTGGTCGCCGTACCTGAACTGACGCGGTATCCACTATTGTTTTGCTAAACACACTGGGGCTCATTAGGAGTTACATGATGGAAATGATTAAATTCGGTAAGTTCGCTGCTCTGGCTCTGGCCATGGCTGTTGCAGTTGGTTGCTCCTCCAAGGGCGGCGACGATGCCGGCCAGGGCGCTGTAGACCCGAACGCTGGCTACAACAGCGGCAACAGCGGTGTTGACGGCAGCCTGAGCGAAGAAGCTGCTCTGCGCGCCATCACCACCTTCTACTTCGAGTACGACAGCTCCGACCTGAAGCCGGAAGCCATGCGCGCTCTGGACGTACACGCCAAGGACCTGAAAGGCAACGGCGCTCGCGTCGTTCTGGAAGGCCACACCGACGAGCGCGGCACCCGCGAGTACAACATGGCTCTGGGCGAGCGTCGTGCCAAGGCCGTTCAGCGCTACCTGGTTCTGCAGGGCGTTTCCCCGGCTCAGCTGGAACTGGTTTCCTACGGCGAAGAGCGTCCGGTTGCCACTGGCAACGACGAGCAGTCCTGGGCTCAGAACCGTCGCGTCGAACTGCGTAAGTAATTCGATATGCGTAAGTGCCGTCGTGCTTTGACTGTATTGGCCCTCAGCAGCCTGCCCCTGGCCGCCTTTGCTGAGGTTCCCGTGGTGGACGGAAACGATGCCGGTTACGGCAACAGTTACCCGCCCGCTGGTTATGGCACGACTGGCGCCTATGCCGGATCCGGGGCTTCGGCCCCGGTGTCCGCGCAAGGCGAACTGTTCATGCAGCTGCAACAGATGCAGGAAGAGACTGCCCGCCTGCGCGGGATGGTCGAAGAACAGCAGAACGAGATCCAGCAGCTCAAGCGTGAATCGCTGGAGCGTTACCAGGATCTGGATAGCCGCTTGAATGCGGGCGCAGCGGGCGCACCAGCCGCACAACAGAATCCCCCTGCCGATGGCGCGATCAACGCCGCCGGCACCCCCTCGGCTCCGGCACAACAGCCGGCGGCCAGCACCGAACCGGGCGATCCGGCGAAGGAAAAGCTGTACTACGACGCCGCCTTCGACCTGATCAAAGCCAAGGATTTCGACAAGGCCAGCCAGGCCTTCGGCGCTTTCCTGCGCAAGTACCCCAACAGCCAGTACGCCGGCAACGCGCAGTACTGGCTGGGTGAGGTGAACCTCGCCAAGGGCGACCTGCAGGGCGCCGGCCAGGCCTTCGCCAAGGTCAGCCAGGTTTATCCGCAGCACGCCAAGGTGCCGGATTCCCTCTACAAGCTCGCCGACGTCGAGCAGCGCCTGGGCAACACCGACAAGGCCAAGGGCATCCTCAAGCAGGTCGTCGCCCAGTACCCGGGCAGCTCCGCCGCCCAGCTGGCGCAGCGGGACCTTCAGCGCCTGCCCTGATCCACGCCCCGAGCATCGATTAACCCGCGCCTGTCGCGGGTTTTTTCGTTTAGAATCGCCGCCCTCATATTTTCTTCCAGCAACGGAGGCGGATGGCCTGTTTAGCCGTCACGCCCGTGGCCCTTATGCAACAGACCCTGCGACTGACCGAGATCTTCTACTCGCTGCAGGGGGAGACGCGTACCGCCGGCTTGCCGACGGTATTCGTGCGCCTGACCGGCTGTCCCCTGCGCTGCCAGTACTGCGACACCGCCTACGCCTTCAATGGCGGCCAGATCCACACCCTGGACGACATCCTCGCCCAGGTAGCCGCCTACAAGCCCCGCTACGTCTGTGTGACGGGCGGTGAGCCGCTGGCGCAACCCAACTGCATCCCGCTCCTGCAACGGCTCTGTGATGCCGGCTACGAGGTTTCCCTGGAGACCAGCGGAGCCCTGGATATCGCCCCCGTGGACACCCGCGTCAGCCGTGTCGTCGACCTGAAGACGCCGGGCTCCGCCGAAGTCGGGCGCAACCGCTACGAGAACATGGCCCTGCTGACCAGCAACGACCAGGTGAAGTTCGTCATCTGTTCCCGCGAGGACTACGACTGGGCCGTGTCCAAGTTGATCGAGTACCGCCTGGAGCAGCGTGCCGGTGAGGTGCTGTTCTCGCCCAGCCACCAGCAGGTGAGCGCGCGGAACCTGGCGGACTGGATAGTGGCCGACAACCTGCCGGTGCGCCTGCAGCTGCAATTGCACAAGATCCTCTGGAACGACGAGCCGGGACATTGATATGAGCGACAAGAAAGCGGTAATCCTCCTCTCCGGCGGCCTGGACTCCGCCACCGTGGTAGCCATGGCCCGTGCTGAAGGCTGCGCCTGCTACACCATGAGCTTCGACTACGGCCAGCGTCACCGTGCCGAGCTGCAGGCGGCCGAACGCGTGGCCCGCCAGTTGGGTGTGGTCGAACACAAGGTGATTGGCCTCAATCTCGATGGCATCGGTGGCTCGGCCCTGACCGACAGCAGCATCGATGTGCCGGAAGCCCCTACCGAAGGCATCCCGGTCACCTATGTGCCGGCACGCAACACCGTGTTCCTGTCCCTCGCCCTGGGGTGGGCCGAAGTACTCGGCGCGCGGGATATCTTCATCGGCGTCAATGCCGTGGACTATTCCGGCTACCCGGATTGCCGCCCCGAGTTCGTCGAGGCCTTCCAGCGCATGGCCAACCTGGCGACCAAGGCCGGGGTGGAAGGGGATGGTTTCCGCATCCAGGCGCCGCTGCAGAACCTCAGCAAGGCGGATATCGTCCAGGCGGGCATGAAGCTTGGCGTCGACTACGCTTTGACGGTGTCCTGCTACCAGGCCGATGACGAAGGCCGCGCCTGCCGCAAATGCGACAGCTGCCGCCTGCGTGCAGCCGGCTTCGAAGCGGCTGGGGTGCAGGATCCTACGAGATATTTCTGAAATATTTTCGGTGGGGTGTTGAATTCCTGAATAAAATCAGTATTATGCGCTCCGCGTCGGGTCGTTAGCTCAGTCGGTAGAGCAGTTGGCTTTTAACCAATTGGTCGTAGGTTCGAATCCTACACGACCCACCATACAAGGCTCCGCGAGGAGCAACGGAAGCGGGAAGATCGAAAGGTCTTCCCGCTTTTCGTTTGTCCGCCGAAAAGTATGGTCCCCCCCTCATCGGGGGACGGATGGCCTCTCCCGCAGCCATGCCCATTGGCGTTAATCTGCGTTATCATCCGCGCCCCGAACCGCATGGCCCCTGGCTTGGCGGGGCGGTGACCCAACAGGCTTTCGCGCAGTGCGCTCGCAGGTCCCGCAGACATGTCTCATCTCTCCGAACGTTTTCTCGTCCAGGCCCACCTCGCCGCCAAGCAGCCCCGGCAGCTTTCGGCTGATGAAGAGGCGCAGCTGCGTGCAGACATCGCCGCCGAGCTGAAGGCGCAGGATGCAGTGCTCGTCGCCCACTACTACTGCGACCCGGTGATCCAGGCCCTGGCCGAGGAAACCGGTGGTTGCGTGTCCGACTCGCTGGAGATGGCCCGCTTCGGCAACCAGCATTCGGCGAAGACGGTGCTGGTGGCGGGCGTGCGCTTCATGGGCGAGACGGCGAAGATCCTCAACCCGGAAAAGCGCGTGCTGATGCCGACCCTGGAAGCGACCTGCTCCCTGGACCTGGGTTGCCCGGTGGACGAGTTCTCGGCGTTCTGCGACCAGCATCCGGAGCGCACCGTGGTCGTCTACGCCAATACCTCCGCGGCGGTGAAGGCCCGGGCCGACTGGGTGGTGACCTCCAGCTGTGCGCTGGAGATCGTCGAGAGCCTGATGGACAACGGCGAGAAGATCATCTGGGCGCCGGACCAGCACCTGGGCCGTTACATCCAGCGCGAGACCGGTGCCGATATGCTGCTCTGGGACGGTGCCTGCATCGTCCACGAGGAGTTCAAGGCCAAGCAGCTCGAAGACATGAAGGCGCTGTACCCGGAGGCGGCCATCCTGGTCCACCCGGAATCGCCCGAGGCGGTCATTGAACTGGCCGATGCGGTGGGTTCCACCAGCCAACTGATCAAGGCTGCGCAAACCCTGCCGAACAAAATGTTCATCGTCGCCACCGACCGCGGCATCTTCTACAAGATGCAGCAGCTGTGCCCGGACAAGCAGTTCATCGAAGCGCCTACCGCCGGCAATGGCGCTGCCTGCCGCAGTTGCGCGCACTGCCCCTGGATGGCCATGAACACCCTGGAGCGCACCCTGCAGTGCCTGCGCGAAGGCAGCAACGAAATCTTCGTCGATGCCGCGCTGGTGCCCCGGGCGATCAAGCCGCTCAAGCGCATGCTCGACTTCACCCAGGCCGCACGGTTGAAGCTCGCCGGCAACGCCTGATCGGCACGCACAAAAAAGCCCGGACCTGTCCGGGCTTTTTCGTGTGCGCTTGCTGTCAGCGCATCATCTGCTTGATGGTCTTCTGCTGCTCGATCATCTCCTGCTGGCGTGCATCGATGCGCGAGGCGAGCGGGAAGTTGTTGGTGGCGCGGCGTTTGGCGAAATCCAGCTGTTCGATGGCCTGGTCGTAGTCGCCGACCAGGGCGAAGAACTCTGCGCGCGCCTGGTGCAGGCCGATGGTGTTGCCGGCCAGCCCGCGTACTTCGGCCACCTGGTACCAGACGTCCGGGTCGTTGGGCCGGGACTTCACCAGGCCGTCGAGGATTTTCTCCGCTTCCTGGGGTTTGTTGAGCTTGAGCATCAGGTCGCTGCGCGCCTGCTTCAGCGGGTAGTTGTTGGGGTACAGGCCCAGCAGTCGGTCGACCCGTTTCTGCGCGTCCGGCAGACGGTTGGCGGTGATGTCCAGGTCCACCTGGGCGAGGTTGTAGACGATCTCGTTGGGCGACTTGGCCAGCAATTGCGCCAGGCCTTCACGCGCCTCGTTGAGCTGGCCGTTCTTGATCTGCGCAATGGCCAGGCCGTAGCGCGCGGCATCCAGCTTGGGATCGGCGTCGAGCATGGCGCGGAAGCGCTTGGCGGAAATCCCCGGGGTTTCTTCGAACATCAGCTGCACGCGGGCGCGCATCAACTGGTAGCGCAGGCTGTTCTCCACGCCGCCCGGTGGCGCCTGTTCGGCACGGTTGCGGGTGTCGGCGATACGCGACTCGGTCACCGGGTGGGTGAGGAGGAATTCCGGCGGTTTGGAGTCGTAGCGGTACTGGCGCATCAGGCGCTCGAACATGTTGGGCATGGCGCGGGGGTCGTAACCGGCCTTTTCCAGGTTGAGCAGACCGATGCGGTCGGCTTCCTGTTCGTTCTGCCGGGAGAAGCGGCGCTGCTCCTGGATCGCGGCGGCCTGGGTCGACATGATCGCTGCCATGCCCGCGTCACCGGCGCCTGCGGCGGCCGCGACGATACCGGCCAGCATGGCCGCCATCACCGGGATCTGCATGCGTTGCTGGGCTTCGATGCCGCGTGCGAAGTGGCGTTGCGACAGGTGAGCCAGTTCGTGGGCGAGGACCGAGGCGTACTCGGCTTCGTTCGGTGCATAGAGGAACAGGCCGCCGTTGACGCCGACGATGCCGCCCGGCGCGGCGAAGGCGTTGAGCTGCGGGCTCTTGAGCAGCACGAATTCCAGGCGACGGTCCTGCAACTGGCTGGTTTCGGCCAGGCGGTAGACGCTGGTTTCGACATAGTCCTTGAGCTGCGGGTCCGGGAGCTGTTCCACCTGGCCGCGCAGCAGGCTGAGCCAGGCGCGGCCCAGCTGGTGTTCCTGTTCCGGGGAGACGATGGCCGAACTGGAGTCGCCGAGGGACGGCAGGTCATCGGCCATCACGGGCGATGCGAGGAGGCAGGCAAGCGTCAGCAGAGTGGGGCGCAGCGGATTCATGCACAGGGCTCTTGTCGGCAAAGCGCTAACTGTAGCCTCCCGCCCGGTCGGCTGGCCAGGGTTGCGCGGGCTTCTGTATCCTAGGCGCCCTCCTGGAGAACACCCATGACAGACGCCACCGGCGCTCCCGATACCTTCGACGCCGAACTCGACGCCAGCGGGCTCAACTGCCCCTTGCCGCTGCTCAAGGCCAAGCTGGAACTCAACCGTCTGGCCAGTGGCGCAGTGCTCAAGGTCACCGCCACCGATGCCGGTTCGCAACGCGACTTCCGCGCCTTCGCCCGCCTCGCCGGCCACGTGCTGCTGCACGAGGAAGAGCAGGGCGGGACCTATCGCTACTGGCTGCGCAAGGCCTGAATTTCTCCGCTTACCAAGGAACTCCGATGTTCAAGGTGCTTCGCGATTGGGTGCAGCGCTACTTCTCCGATGAAGAAGCGGTGGTACTGGCGGTCTTCCTGGTCCTGGGCTTCACCCTCGTCCTCACCCTCGGCAACATGTTGGCGCCGGTCCTGGCGGGTCTGGTGCTGGCCTTCCTGATGCAGGGGGTGGTGAATTTCCTCGAGCGCCTGCGCATGCCCGAGACGCTGGCCGTGTGGCTGGTGTTCGCGCTGTTCATCGGTGCCCTGGCGCTGTTCCTGGTGGTGCTCATGCCGCTGCTCTGGCAGCAGCTCAGCACCCTGTTCAACGAGCTGCCGCGCATGCTCGGCGAGTGGCAGTCGCTGCTCCTGCTGCTGCCCGAGCGCTACCCGCACCTGGTCACCGACGAGCAGGTGCTCAATGCCATCGAGGTGACCCGCAGCGAGATCGGCAAGTTCGGCCAGTGGGCGTTGACCTTCTCGCTCTCCAGCCTGCCGCTGGTGGTCAACCTGATGATCTACCTGGTGCTTGTGCCGATCCTGGTGTTCTTCTTCCTCAAGGACCGCGAGCTGATCCAGCGCTGGATGAGCGGCTACCTGCCGCGCGAGCGGGCGCTGATGACCCAGGTCTGGCGGGAAATGCACCAGCAGATCGCCAACTACATCCGCGGCAAGGTGATCGAGATCGTCATCTGTGGCGGCGTGACCTACGTCGCCTTCGTCTCTCTCGGGCTCAACTATGCGGCGTTGCTGGCCCTGTTGGTCGGCCTCTCGGTGGTGGTGCCCTACATAGGCGCGGTGGTGGTGACCGTGCCGGTGGCCCTGATCGCGCTGTTCCAGTGGGGCTGGGGCGACCAGTTCATCTACCTGATGGTGGTTTACGGGGTGATCCAGGCGCTGGATGGCAACATCCTGGTGCCGCTGCTGTTCTCCGAGGCGGTGAACATGCACCCGGTGGCGATCATTTGCGCAGTGCTGCTGTTTGGCGGGCTCTGGGGCTTTTGGGGGATCTTCTTCGCTATCCCCCTGGCGACCCTGTTCAAGGCGGTGCTGGATGCCTGGCCACGCAGCGGGCCCCTGCGGGAAGGGCCATCACCGCTGATGTGAGCCTCGCTGATGTAAGTGCACATGAAAAAGGCCGCGATCGCGGCCTTCTTTCATTGCGTCTGCATGGCGCCTGGGCTCAGCCCTTGTTCAGCGCCTGCGCGGCGGCGAGCACGGCATCCACATGGCCGGGAACCTTCACGCCACGCCACTCCTGGCGCAGCACGCCGTCCTTGTCGATGAGGAAGGTGCTGCGGTCGACGCCCATGTATTCCTTGCCGTAGAGCTTCTTCAGCTTGATCACGTCGAACAGCTGGCAGACCGCCTCGTCCTTGTCGGAGATCAGCTCGAAGGGGAACTCCTGCTTGCACTTGAAGTTCTCGTGGGACTTCAGGCCATCGCGGGAGACACCGAAGATCACCGTGTTGGCTGCTGCGAAGGCGCCGTGCTGGTCACGGAAACCCTGGCCTTCGGTGGTGCAGCCCGGGGTGCTGTCCTTCGGGTAGAAATAGATCACTACCTGCTTGCCCCTGAGGGCGGAGAGGGTCACCTGCTGGCCGCTGGTGGCGGGGGCGGTGAAATCGGCGACCGGCTGGTCGATGGTTACGGCCATGTCTTGCTCCTTACGGGTGCTGCGGGCGCCAGGGCTCGATCAGCGCGTCGAGGTTCAGCGCGTCGGCGAAGTCGAGGAACTGGTCGCGCAGCCAACTGATCTGGGTGCCGGCGGGCAGCGTCACGGTGATGGTGGCGTTGAGCATGGTGCTCATGGTCTGCGGCGCCTGGTAGGTGTCGCAGGTGAGGCTCTCCAGTTCGACACGGTGATCGATGAAGAACTGGCACAGCTCGTTGAGGATATCCGGGCGGTACGCGGCGCTGACGTAGGCGACGTAGGGCAGCGACTGCGGGCGGGGCTCCAGCGCGGCGCTGCGGGTCACCTGGGTGGTGAACTCGTGGCGCTTGGCCAGGGCCGGCAGGCCGGCTTCGAGGCGGGCCAGGGCATCCCAACTGCCGGATACCTGCAGTACCAGGGCGCAGTACTCACCGTGGCGGGTCAGGCGGCTGCTGACCACTGCGCAGCGGTTTTCCTGGCTGGCTCGGCACAGCACGTTGGTCAGCTCCATCGGGTTGACGCCAAGGGCACTGATCACAAGGAATTGTTCGCGGGGCGGGGTGGTGGACATGCAGCATTCCTAAAGCGAGAGGAGGGCGGGCAAAGCCGCGCCGATCAAAGCGGGAAGGTTAGCGAAAAGCGCCGCCGAGGGGAATGCTTGAGGCACCCTCGTCAGCTTGTGCTGGGCAATGGGCACCAGTACCATTACGGCTCTCTTTTTCCGGCAGGAGCGGTTGCATGATTGCGGGCAGTATGGTGGCACTGGTCACGCCCATGGATGCACAAGGTCAACTGGACTGGGCGAGTCTGACCAAGCTGGTGGATTTCCACCTGCAGGAAGGCACCAACGCCATAGTCGCAGTCGGCACCACGGGTGAATCCGCGACGCTGGACGTGAACGAACACATCGAAGTCATCCGCCGCGTGGTGGATCAGGTCAATGGCCGCATCCCGGTCATCGCCGGCACCGGTGGCAACTCCACCCGTGAGTCGGTCGACCTCACCGCCGCCGCCAAGGGCGTTGGCGCCGATGCCTGCCTGCTGGTGACCCCGTACTACAACAAGCCGACCCAGGAAGGCCTGTACCAGCATTTCCGCCACATCGCCGAATCCGTCGCGATCCCGCAGATCCTCTACAACGTCCCCGGCCGCACCGTCTGCGACATGCTGCCCGAGACCGTCGAGCGCCTGGCGAAGATCTCCAACATCATCGGTATCAAGGAAGCCACCGGCGACCTCAAGCGTGGCCAGGAAGTACTGGATCGCGTGAGCAAGGACTTCCTCGTCTATTCCGGTGACGACGCCACCGCCGTCGAGCTGATGCTCATGGGCGGCAAGGGCAACATCTCCGTGACCGCCAACGTCGCCCCCCGCGAGATGGCCGAACTCTGCGCCGCCGCCATGCGTGGCGATGCTGAAACCGCCCGTGCCATCAACGACAAGCTGATGCCGCTGCACAAGGCGCTGTTCATCGAATCGAACCCGATTCCGGTGAAATGGGCCCTGCACGAGATGGGCCTGATGCCCGATGGCATCCGTCTGCCGCTGACCTGGCTCAGCCCGCGTTGCCACGAACCGCTGCGTCAGGCGCTCCGCCAGTCCGGTGTATTGGTTTAATCCGAGGAATTACTACGCATGAAGCGACTGGCCGGACTTTCCGCTCTCGCCCTGATGATCTCCAGCACCAGCGGCTGCGGCTGGCTTTGGGGCGAAGATGGCTATTTCCGCGACCGCGGCAACGACTACCTGGAAGCGCGCCAGACCGCGCCCATGCAGCTGCCCCCGGATGCCCAATCCAAACGTCTTGACCCGTTGCTGCCGGTGCCGGTGAACGTCGCCGACAGCCGCAACGATGCCGACTACGAAGTCCCGCGCCCGCAGCCCCTGCAGGTCAAGGGCGAGGTCAGCGACTACAGCCTGCAGAAGAGCGGCGACTCCCGCTGGGTGGTTGCCCAGCGCGTCCCGGCAGAAGTCTGGCCGGTCGCGCGCCAGTTCTTCGAAGACGGCGGCTTCAAGGTCGTCGACGAGCGCCCGCAGACCGGTGAGTTCAGCACCGGCTGGCAGCGCCTGGATCAGCTCTCCGCTCCCCTGGCACGCCGCCTCGGCAGCCGCGTGAGCGGTGTCGAGCCCGACAGCGAAGTGCGTGCCCGCGTACGCATCGAGCCGGGTGTGCAGCGCAACACCAGCGAGATCTTCGTCCTCACCACCACCCGTCCGGCAGGCAGCACCGCCGACACCGGCTGGCCGAGCCGTTCCGACAGCCCGAGCCTCGAGGCCGCGCTGATGGACGAAATGCTCGCCACCATGGCGCGCAGCGCCGAGCAGGGTGGTTCCGTGTCCCTGCTGGCCGCCCGCGACTTCGATGCGCCGAGCCGCGTGACCCTGTCCGAAGACGGCAGCGGTAACCCCATCCTCAACCTGGGCGCCGACTTCGACCGTTCCTGGTCGAGCGTGGGCCGTGCCCTGGAAGTGGCCGACGTACGCGTCGACGACATCAACCGCAGCCTGGGCGTGTACTACATCAACCTCGCCGAAGGCGCGGAGAAGGACCAGGAACCCGGCTTCTTCAGCCGCCTGTGGGGCAGCGCGCCCAGCAAGGAAGAGATCGAAGCCCGCGCCGACCGTTACCAGGTCCGCCTGACCCGCGTCGGCGACAGCGTGCAGGTCACCGTGGAGAAGGACATCAACACCGTGGCACCCGCCGATGTGGCGCGCCGTGTGCTGGGCCTGATCCAGGAAAACCTCGGCTGAGGCCGGACCGACCGGGTGGCGGGCAACCTTCACCCGGGCTCCAGTCGACGCGCCCCAGGGCGCGGCGGCAAGACAATAGGCGAAACCCCGCAGGTTTCGCCTGTTTCGTTTAACAGAGGCGGAAAATCCCCATGACCACTCCCAGCACCCTGAGCCTGAAGAAGATCTACTCCGGTAAAGTCCGCGACCTCTATGAGATCGATGCCAAGCGCATGCTCATGGTCGCCACCGACCGGCTCTCGGCCTTCGACGTCATCCTCGAACAGCCGATCCCGGACAAGGGCAAGATCCTCACCGCCATCTCCAACTTCTGGTTCGACAAGCTCGCCGACGTGGTGCCCAACCACTTCACAGGCGACAAGGTCGAGGACGTGGTCCCCGCTGCCGAGCTGCCGCTGGTGGAAGGTCGCGCCGTGGTCGCCAAGCGCCTCAAGCCCGTTGCCGTCGAAGCCATCGTGCGCGGCTACATCGTCGGTTCCGGCTGGAAGGAGTACCAGAAGAGCGGCACCGTCTGCGGCATCCAGTTGCCCGCCGGCCTCAAGGAGGCTTCCAAGCTGCCCCAGCCGATCTTCACCCCCTCGACCAAGGCCGCCGTAGGCGACCATGACGAGAACATCTCCTTCGAGCAGTGCGAAGCCATCATCGGCAAGGAGCTGGCCGCCAAGGTCCGTGACACCGCCATCGCCCTCTACAGCACCGCCGTCGAATACGCGGCCACCCGTGGCATCATCATCGCCGACACCAAGTTCGAGTTCGGTATCGACGAAGACGGCACCCTGACCCTGATGGACGAAGTGCTGACCCCCGACTCCAGCCGCTTCTGGCCGGTGGAGAGCTACGTCGAAGGCAGCAACCCGCCCAGCTTCGACAAGCAGTTCGTCCGTGACTGGCTCGAGTCCACCGGCTGGAACAAGGAGCCGCCGGCTCCCGCCGTGCCCGCCGACGTCGCGCAGAAGACCGCGGACAAGTACCGCGAAGCCCTGACCAAGCTCACCGCCTGATCCCGGCGGCAGGGCCGCCAGCCCGGGCAATACGCAAGCATCTGAATGCACGCGAAAAAATTGCCTCGGCGGGCTTCGCCAAACGCCTTTCAGCTGGTATCATGCGCGCCGTTCGGGAAGATGCCGGAGTGGCCGAACGGGACGGATTCGAAATCCGTTGTGTCAGCAATGGCACCTAGGGTTCAAATCCCTATCTTCCCGCCATATACAACAAAGCCCCTGGTTCGCGAGAGCCAGGGGCTTTGTGCTTTCAGGCATGCCCGTGCGCGCCTTGCGCTAGCAGGGTGCGCTGTACCAGCACCTTCATCCGGCGGATGTCTGACCAGAACAGCTCATCCGGGAACGGCCCCGGCGCCAGCGCGTTCTTCACCAGGAAGTAGCCCTCCTCGCAAATACCCTCCACCGGCACCACCACGCCCACGATGTGGTAGCAGCAGAACAGCGGGTGCGGCACCTCTTCCCAGTGCAGCTCCATTACTACCGTCTGTCCCAGGTTTACCAGGGCCGTTCTGGTGTCCACAGGTTGCTCGCTCATGCTTTCCACTCCAGTGCCAGTCGCTGACGGCAAAGCAGCCAGTGCCGCCGGCAAGAGGTCTTCCCGTTCCATGCCCATTCCGTCACTATCCGTGGCTATTTCGAAGGCCTGCACGCCTTCTTCCCTTGGGTAACTATTTCCCACGGGTGAACTATATCCCACGAAATCATGTTCTGGGAAGTTATTGCCCAGAATTAAGGTCGAAGATGTTTTATGCAGACAGCGGGCGATAGAGCACGAGCGTTGATCAAGCGGCTGGGACCGAAAAAGGCCAGTGAACTGGGTGGAGGCAACCACGACCGTTGGCGAAGCGTCAGCAAAGGTGCGGTGAGAGTCAGCACGGAAGAGATCGACGTGCTTGTGAAGGCCTATCCCCAGTACGCGTTCTGGCTGGCTTGCGGCCAGATTGCACCCGAGATCGGGCAGACAAGCCCGGCCTATGACGACACCCATCCAGATTTATCGCCATCCAGCGCTGAGTGACCACGGGCTGTGACCCGCAGCTTACCGCCCAGCGCTGTATCGCTTTTGCCTAAGCGCCTGGCTTCTCCAGTCGTGCTCCCGGCAGCTGAGACCGGACGAACGCCAGTGCATTCCTGAATAGTGGATGCCATGCTTCGCCAAGTTCATGGGCAAGGGAATGCCAGACAAGGAGAGCTGCTCATCGCCTAACCTCGTATTCCATCGGATAGTCGCAAGGCTCCCGCTCAGCCTGTTCCGGCCACAACCACTGCGCATCCACACAACCCTGACGCTGGTAGAACCGCACCGTCTCCCTCGCCGAGTGGGACGAGACATACAGGCGCTGGATGCCCTTGTGGCGGGCCTCTTCGAGACAGCGGGCAAACAGCAGGCGCCCGACGCCCCTGCCACGCTCGGTGGCCTCGACATGGAACTCCTTCAATGGCCGGTAGCGCCCGGTGGGTTCTATAGGCGCGCCGTCCACACAGGCGAAGCCGACGACCCGCCCCAGGCGGGTCGCCAGGCAGACCAAGCCGCCGTTGGCCAGAGCGGCCCGCAGCGTGTCCTTCACTTCCTGGCGGTCGGCCGGGGACCAGTCGTCGATGAAGGGATCGGCGCTCTCCACCGCGTGGCCCGCCTGCAAGCGAATGACCCGGTCCACTACCTGCCGCCGCTCGAAGGTGAACACGAAGTCGAGGTCCGAATCGGCTACCGGTGCGGTGTGAAGGGTGATGTCCGGGGTGCTGCTCATGGGCTTCCTGCAGTTGATCCAGGGTGTGGGGCCGGGATGGTAGCGCGCCCGGCTGAAAACCGAGCAGGAAGCCAGCGAGATCGAGGAACTGCCGCTGTACAATGCCTCTGATCTGGCTTGCGCCTACGCGGATGACACCGTCGCTGCCGAGCAGGAGCTCAAGGGCCACAGATTGGTACCTGGTCAAGCAAGGCCCTGAATCCTTCTTCAGTGCCCCGTGATCCTCCGGAACCGTTGCCGCGTCGCTCATCCCTCACCGTTTCGGAAGTGATGGCCACAAGACATTTTATTGATATCAAAATGGGTTGGCTTCTCGACACGTTCGTCGCAGCTTGCGCCTTTTTGTATCGAAAAAGCGACAAAGCGCACGTTTTCCCCGTCACGCGCGAAGAACCCCGGCTACACCCTCCAGTCTAGGTTTTAGGCCGTCCGAAGGATGAAGTACCGGACAGTGGCGCAATGCCATTTCAGGCCTGCCTACAACCACTTCAAAAGGATTGGAGTCAGCATGAAAAATAATTTTAGACGTGTTGTCGGTTCCCTCGCTTTCGCCGTTTCCACCGCTTCCTTCGCCAGCCCCGCCGCAGACGCCGAATTCAAGGAGTTCTGGAGTCCCGGCAAACCCAACCCTTCCATCTGCAACTCGCCCTTGCTGGTCGGCACGCCGCTCGGCCTGCCGCGTTGCCTGCAGGCGAGCAACATCTTCACCCGGCTCCAGGCGCTACAGGACATTGCCAGCCTCAATGGCGGCAACCGCGCCGCTGGGCAGCCTGGCTACCAGGCGTCCATCGACTATGTGAAGAAGACCCTGCAGAAGGCCGGCTACAAGGTGACGGTGCAGCCGTTCCCCTTCACCGCCTACTACCCGAAAGGGCCGGGCACCCTGAACGCAGTCACACCAACCCCTGGCAACTACGTCTGGGATACGGACTTCACTTACCTCTCGCAAACCGAAGCCGGTGACGTGAGCGCCAAGGTGGTGCCCGTGGACGTAGCCCTGGGAGCGGGCAACAACTCCTCCAGCGGCTGCGAGGCGGAAGACTTCGCCAACTTCCCCAGCGGTTCCATTGCGCTGATCCAGCGGGGCACCTGCAACTTCGAGATCAAGGCCGAGAACGCGGCCGCCGCTGGTGCCGCCGGGGTGATCATCTTCAACCAGGGCAACACCGACGATCGCAAGGGCCTGGAGAACGTCACCCTGGGTGATGGCTACGAAGGCGGCATCCCGGTGATCTTCGCCACTTACGACAACGGTGCCGCCTGGGCTGGTACTGAAGGCCTGCAACTGCGCATGGTGGTCGATGTGGTGCGCTCCAAGACCCAGACCTACAACCTGGTGGCCGAGACTCGCTACGGCAACCCGAACAACGTGGTGATGGTCGGTTCGCACCTGGACTCCGTGTTCGAGGGCGCAGGCATCAACGACAACGGTTCCGGCAGCGCCGCGCTGCTGGAGATGGCCGTGCTGCTGCGCAAGGCCTACCCGCTGAACAAGGTGCGTTTCGCCTGGTGGGGCGCCGAGGAATCCGGGCTGGTGGGCTCGACCTACTACGTCAACAACCTCACCCCCGAGGAGAAGAAGAAGATCAAGGCCTACCTGAACTTCGACATGATCGGCTCGCCGAACTACGCGAACTTCATCTATGACGGCGACGGTTCTTCCTTCGGCCTGAAGGGGCCGGCCGGTTCGGCGGCGATCGAGCATCTGTTCGAGGCCTACTTCAAGCTGCGCCGTGCGCAGTTCGAAGGCACCGAGATCGACTTCCGCTCCGACTATGCGCAGTTCTTCGAGGATGGCATCGCCTTCGGTGGCTTGTTCACCGGCGCCGAGGACATCAAGACCGAAGAGCAGGCGCAGAAATATGGCGGAGCCGCCGGCCAGCCGTTCGACCCCTGCTACCACAGTGCCTGTGACAGCACGGCGAACATCGATCTCGATGCACTGGAGATCAATGGTGACGCCATGGCGTTCGCCACCAGCTGGCTGTCGATTTCCACCAAGATCATCGACGACGAAATCGCAGCGGCGAAGAAGGCCCAGGGCGCAACCCTGCGCAAGGCCGCGGTACGCGATATCGAGCGTTGGGGTGATGCCTACATCCAGTAACGCCTGATCTAACTTGCGCCGGGTATCCCGGCGCAAGCTCCCCATTGACGAAGCCCGGGCGCGCAAATACTGTATGCATGAACAGTATATGGAGGCTCCGCCATGGGTAACGTCCGCATCATCGGCCGCTTGGGGCCGTCATTCGCCAAACTCCCGCTTTACACCCTCGCCATCGATGAAAACGCCAAAGGGCCGGTGCGCTTGCGCCTGGAAGGCTGCGTCAGCCTGGACGAGCTCCTGGGCATCGACATTCCGCAAACCTTCACCGTGCGTCTGGAAGACGACAGCATGGATGGCATGGGCCTGGTCGCCGGTGACCTGCTGCTGGCGGATCGCTCCCGCGTAGCCGTCGACGGCAGCCTGGTGGTGGCGGTCATCGATGGGGATTTCTACATACGCCGATTGCGCCACGAGGACGGGCGCCGCGTGCTGATGGCGGAGAACGCCCGTTACCCCGCGCTGAACCTCTCGCCCGAGCAGGATTGGATGATCCGCGGCGTGGTCACCCACAGCTTCCGTCGACCGGAGCGCTGGCAGCCATTGGCGTGAGGGGGGGAGGCCGTACCTCAGTGATGGGGTACGGTCGCTTGCCGGGGTTTGCGCCCGCTGGTCGGGTGTTCGACCTGCTCACGTGGCGCTCGGGTGGTGGGGTGATGGTGGTGATGGGTGATTCTGAGCATGGCCCAGAGCATCGCAACGGCTACCAGTAGCCAACCCAGGATCAACAACACGATAAAGGCTTCAGGACTCATCGCTAACCGCCTCGGTGCCCGCAGATGGGCACACATCTGGAGTTTAGTCCGGCATCCATGACGCTTCCCTGACAGGCCCCGCCTTCGGTCGGCTGGCCGGCTCCTTTGGGCGAAATGCGCCGGTGCTTGAAAACTTCGGCAGCTGGGGCGCAATAAAGTGCGGGTCGAACGACGTGCGGCGGGGTTGCCTCAGTTGCAGAAGCGCTCCATGTTCTGCCGGGCTTTCTCATTGGGCGCGTTGCGCTGCTGGGCGGTCCAGAACTGGCACTTGGGGCTGGCCAGGCGTTCCGCCTCTTCGATACGGGCGTTGTCGCGCTGCTGGGCAGCACCCTGGTTCTGCTGGTAGCGCTCGAACATCTGCGCGTTGCTTTGTGGGGCGGGTGCAGGTGTGGGGGCAGGCCCCACCGGCGAACCCAAGGGGGCGGTAGCGCTCTGGCCCACTTGCTCCCAGGCGGCGCTCACCAGGTGGCGATAACCGAACCAGGCGGTGCCGGCAACGGCGAGGAAACCGAGCCAGATGCCCAGGGCGATGCACAGCACCAGTTTCACCGGGTTGAGGCTGACGTGAAGCGTGCGGCTGCGAGTGGGCATGGGGACCTCCTGTGTGGCCAATGGACCGATCCGGGCGTGCCAGGTTCGATCTCAATGGGCTGCTATCACCTCATAGCATTGCCGAGTGCCGCCGATCACCAGGGTGATCTCCGCGCCGGCGCCCTTGCCCAGCAAGGCTTGCCCCAGCGGGGAGCGCGGGGTGATCACGGTGACTTCTCCGTCTTCGCCCTGCACTTTCAGCCCGGCAGCCTCCGGGCCGAGGAAGAGTAGCTGGCCGCTGCCGTTCTCGGCCTCCAGGTGCACCAGTGCGCTGAGCTGGATGCCGATGGCCGGGTCGTGTTCACGCAGCACCAGGTTCTGGAACAGCCCGATCGCCTGCTTGATCTCGGCCGCGCGGCGGGCTTGCCCGGTAGCCAGGTAGGAGGCTTCCAGGCCCAGGGTGTCGTACTTGTTCTCGGCGACGTTCTCTTCATGGGTCGCTGCTTCATAAGCCGTCTGTGCGGCACGTTGCAGCAGCTCCAGATCGTGCGTGAGCGTGTCGATGATCAAGTGCTGGATACGGGCTTTGTCCATGGCGAAGGTTCCTGCGGCGAAGGGTGCATTCTACGGCTGCCAATCGGTGAAGAGGAGGGGATTGTATTTTGTGTGTTTGCAGCATATTTGCTTTATATTGATGCAAACGCACGGAGGAATCCCATGAGCGCCCTCAGCCGCCCCACCCTCGATCCCGATGCCGTATTGGCCAAGGCCCTGCTCAATACCCGTGAGCAACTGGGGCTGACCCAGCAGCAACTGGCCGACATCGTCGGGGTGCACCGTACCGCCATCACCCGCTGGGCGGACAGCGGCGGCATCCGCCCACAGAGCAAGACCGGCGAGCTGGCGCTGCTGCTGATCCGCGCCTACCGCGCCCTGTTCGCCTTGTTCGGCGGCAACCTCGACGACATGCGCCATTTCCTGCGCACCGAGAACCGCCACCTGGGTGCCGTGCCCCTCGAACTGATGGCCCAGGTGCAGGGTCTGGTAAGGGTGGTGGAGTACCTGGACGCCATCCGCGGCAAGATCTGAACGTCCCCCCGATAACAACAACGAAGGAAGGCTGGACATGGATATCTGGACGACCTGCCAAGGCCCGGAACGGATCAGGCCCTTGCGTGGCCGCCTGGTGCGCCTGGTGGAGAGCCAGGAGCAGGTGGCCACCCTGCAACTGGTGGACAACCTCGCCGAACAGGCGTTGCTGGAGGAACTCATCGAGACCAGCAAGCCGCCACTGCCCCGCAGCGCCGAACCGCTGCACTACCTGCTGAAGACCCCGTTCCGCTACCCGCCGCTGCGCTGGGGTTCGCGCTTCGGCACCGTTCATGAGCCCAGCCTGTTCTATGCTGCCTCGCGCCTGGAAACTGCCATGGCCGAGGGGGCCTTCTACCGCTTCGTGCTGTGGAGTGGCATGGCGGTGCCGCCGCCCAGCGGGCGCATCCTGTCCGAGCATTCGTCCTTCGAGGCCCGCTTCCAGGTCGAGCGCGGTGTGCAACTGCAATTGCCGCCTTTCGATGCCCACGACGAAGCACTCGCCGACCCGGTGGACTACCGCACCAGCCAGGCGCTGGGTGCCGCCATGCGCGCTGCGGGGGTCGAGGCCTTCGAGTACCGCTCCGCGCGTTGTCCGTTGCAGGGCACCAATATCGCGCTGTTCACCCCTGAAGCCTTCACCGAGCGGCGGCCGCGCAATCTCACGCCTTGGCTCTGCGAAACCACGGCCGAATACGTCGCCTTCAAGCATGCCCA
The DNA here is from genome assembly GCA_000474255.1 of Aquipseudomonas alcaligenes MRY13-0052. Lineage (GTDB taxonomy): Bacteria > Pseudomonadota > Gammaproteobacteria > Pseudomonadales > Pseudomonadaceae > Metapseudomonas > Metapseudomonas solani. Next base: position 18,922 of record BATO01000017.1, on the reverse strand, counting down.
GGCACCGGACACACCGCGTCTGTTCCGCATGACCCAGTTCCTCGTCGACGGTCGCCTGCCGCAGCCGGCATGAGCCCCCGCCCGATGAGCGAATCCTGGCCACAACGGCTGCTGTCCCTGGTCGGTTCCCCCGCCGGCATCGCTGCGAGCTACGTGGAGTCGCTGCTGCCTGCGGCGGCAGAGCGCGGCCTGGATGTCCGCGAGCTGCTGCGGGTTGTGGATATCCCGGCGGAGCAGCTGGCGTTGCCGGGCTATCGCTTGCCACTGTTCAAGGCCTTTGCCTTGCTGTTGCAGGCCGAGCGCCTGGGGGGCGATCCGCTGATCGGCCTGCGCCTGGGCCTGGCCGTGCGCCCGCGTTCGTTCCAGGTGCTCGGTTATTCGGCCATGAGCTGCGCCACGCTGGGTGAGGCCATCCAGCGTCTGCAGCGTTTCGAGCAACTGGTCTGGGACATCGGCGAAACCCGGTTGGAGGAGGAGGGCGAGCAGGTTGCCCTGACCTGGCGGCCACGCTTGTTGCCCTGGGTGCCCCGCCAGGCGGTGGAAATGGCCCTGGCCGGCTGGCTGGCCTTCGGTCGCTGGCTGAGTGACGGGCGCGCGCAGCCCTTGCAGGTGGAGTTCCGCCATCGCCTCGACACGGCTGCCGACGTCTATGCCGAGGTGCTTGGCTGCCCGGTCCAGGGTGGTTGCACGCGCAATGCGGTGATTTTCCACAGGGCGCTGCTGCAGACGCCGTTGCGAGAGGCCGACCCCCACCTGCGCAGCCTGATGGACGCCCAGGGCGAAGCCTGCCTGGCGGCCTATCGCCTCGACGCCAACCTGGCCAACGAGGTGCGTGCGGCGCTTTGCACCGGCCTGGCGCAGGGGCGGATCGGCCTCGATGACGTGGCCGGGCATCTGGGGCTCACTGCACGCATCCTGCGTCGCCGCCTGGGGGAAGCCGGCCTGGCCTTGCCCGGTCTGCTCGATGAAGTGCGCAAGGATCTGGCGCAGCTTTACCTGCAGCACACCGACTTCGCCTTGCTGGAAATCGCCTACCTGCTGGGCTTCGCCGAACAAAGCTCATTCTCCCGAGCCTTTCGTCGCTGGACGGGATTGCCGCCGACGGCTTTTCGCCGGGGAAAAGCGGCCGAAGCGCCCTGAAACGGGGCGCTGCAGGGGTTGACAGGAATGAGTTGTGCACAATGGCGAGGCAGCTTGTCATTTCGCAGTCACATTCGCGCGTAACCGCTTGATTCTTCGTGGTGCTCTATTAAAGCAATGAAAAATAAAGGGTTTTCAGGTTGGTGAAAAAATCGTCAATTTGACGGGAGCGCCCGTTTCATCGGGTTTGAAGGGGATTTCTCGCTGTTTTCCCACAGAGTTATCCACAGCTTCTGTGGATTGTCCCGAGCGCTTGCTCTAGAACGCTGCTCCCAGGCTTGGCAAGACTTTACCTGCGGCGAAAAAGGAGTAGAGTGCGCGACCTTCCCGGCCGCCACACCCCTTTACATGAAGTCCAGAGCACTCGTCGAAACCGCCCAGCAGAATCAACGCTTGCCCCTGCGCATGGCCCTCTGGTTGCTCGACAACCCTCGCCTCGGCCAGGCCGCCAGCGTCAAGCGGCTTGCCGGCAAACTGCTCAAGCAACCGGCCCGTCAGGGCGTGGTGGCTGCTCAGAGCCGCCTCGGCCAGATGCTCTGCCGCGACTGTGGCAACACCCGTGATCGCCGCATCGGCTTCGACATGCTGCGCCAGGCCGCGCGTGCCGGTGATCGCCGCGCCCAGCTCGAACTGGGCCGCCTTTATGCACAGCCCCGCACCCAGGAATTGCAGCAGGCCCGCCACTGGCTGGAGCAGGCAGCCGCCCAGGGTTCCCACGAGGCCAAGCGCCTGCTGAGCCGTCTGCCCAGCGCCTGACCGCCGCCTGGGCGCTGGGTATACTGCTCGGCATCCTTCCGCGGAGCCCCCCATGCCCTTCGACCTGCCCAATCTGCTGATCGGCCTCGCGCTCGCCGCTGTTCCCCTGTTGGGCCTGGCCTGGCATCAGCAACGCCGCATTGCCGTCGGCGAACTCGAACGGCTGTTGCTCGACGAGCGCCTCGCCACCGCGCAGATGGCCCAGGACGGGCTCGGTGCCCAGCTCGACGACAGCCGCGTGGAAATCCGCGAACTCACCCAGAACAACGCCGCCCAACAGGCCGAACTGGCAGCGTTGCGCCGCGAGGCCGAGCTGCTCGGCGTCGAGCGCAAGGCCGCTCGCGAAGCCCAGGCGGCCTGGAGCGAGGAGCGCGAGCGCAAGGAGGGCGAGCTGCGTCGCCTGGATAGCGAGCGTGCCGCCCTGGTCGCGGAGCTGCGCGAACAGCAGGATTCCCACGCCCAGCGCCTGGCCGACCTGCAGGCCGCCCGCGATGATTTGCGCGCCCAGTTCGCCGAGCTGGCCGGGAAGATCTTCGATGAGCGCGAGCAGCGTTTCGCCGAGACCAGCCAGCAGCGCTTGGGGCAGATGCTCGACCCGTTGAAGGAGCGCATCCAGGCCTTCGAGAAGCGTGTCGAGGAGAGTTATCAACAGGAGGCGCGCGAACGCTTCTCCCTGGGCAAGGAGCTGGAGCGCCTGCAGCAGCTCAACCAGCGCCTGGGGGATGAGGCCACCAACCTCACCCGCGCGCTCAAGGGCCAGAAGACCCAGGGCAATTGGGGCGAGCTGGTGCTGGAACGGGTGCTGGAGCATGCCGGCCTGGAGAAGGGCCGCGAGTACCAGACCCAGGTCAGCCTGAACAGCGCCGATGGCCAGCGCTTCCAGCCCGACGTGCTGATCCAGTTGCCGGGCGACAAGCAGGTGGTGGTGGACGCCAAGGTCAGCCTTACCGCCTACCAGGCGCTGATTGCCGCCGAAGACGAGGCCGTCCGTGCCCAGGCGCTGAAACAGCACGTGCTGTCCTTGCGTAATCACCTCAAGGGTCTGTCGGTGAAGGATTACCAGCGCCTGGAGGGCCTGCACAGCCTGGACTTCGTGCTGCTCTTCGTGCCCATCGAGGCCGCGTTCGCTGCCGCCTTGCAGGCCGATCCGGGGTTGTTCCAGGAGGCTTACGACCAGCACATCGTCATCGTCAGCCCGACCACCCTGCTGGCCACCCTGCGGGTCATCGACAGCCTGTGGCGCCAGGAGCGGCAGAGCCAGAACGCCCGTGAGATCGCCGAGCGCGCCGGGGCCCTTTACGACAAGTTCGTCGCCTTCGTGCAGGACCTGGACGAGATGGGCAGCCGCCTGCAGCAGCTGGACAAGGCCTACGCCGCCGCCCGCAACAAGCTGGTGGACGGGCGCGGCAACCTCGTCAGCCGGGTCGAGAACATCAAGCTGCTAGGGGCCCGCGCCAGCAAGAGCCTACCCACCGACCTGCTCGAGCGCGCGGCAGGGCTGCCGCTGCTGGATGAGCTGGAGGAGTGATGCCTTCGTTCTGGGCCCAGCTGGTGGGCCTCATTCCTCGGTGCCGGCCGGCGGGTCAGGCGCCCGCTTCCGCCGCGGCACGCTGCGCTGCCGGCGAGCGCTCCAGGTAACTCAGCGCCACTGACAGATCGCCTTCGGTACGCGGGTGGAAACCCGGCTCGTAATAGCGCAGCACCGCGCGGCCTATGCTGGCGGGCGTGGGCAGCGTGTCGCGGGCGCCCAGGCGGCGCCAGTGACGGAGGAAGCCGGCGCGCTTGCGGGTGGCCGGGTCCTGGCGCATCAGGCTGGCGGAGCCGACGCTGAACAGGGTGATCAGTGCGATGCACGCCACCACCATGTAGAACCCCCGCGCCAGCAGGCTGCCGCCCAGGTGCACATGCAGGTCATGGGCGACGCAGCGGTGCTCCACTTCCTCGGCACCGTGCCAGCGCAGCAGGTCGAGCATCACCGGGTCGGCTTGGTCGAGGCTGCGGGTGGTGATGATCCAGTTGCCCAGCACGCAGGTGAAATGTTCCACGGCGGCGATCAGGCCGACGCGCTGGCGCAGCCACCAGGGTTGCAGCCAGCGGCTCAGGCGGTGTTCGCCCAGCGGGTGGTCGCAAAGCACCTTGTCGAACAGGCGGTAGATGCCGGCGGTGACCGGCGCTGGGTCCAGCCCGTGGCGTTCCAGGTAGGGTTTCAATGCGCTGTCGTGGGCACGGGCGTGCTGAGCCTCCTGGCGCACGAAGCCGCGCACGTCTTCGGCCAGCAGCGGGTCGGTCACCTGGGGCAGGGCCTTGTTGTAGACCCGGCAGAACCAGAACTCCCCGGCCGGCAGGATCAGGTGCAGGCTGTTCATGATGTGCGAAGCCTCGGGTTCGCCCGGCACCCAGTGCAGCGGCGTGTCGGCGAAGTCGAAGCGCACCTTGCGCTGTTCGAGGCGGTGGTGCTCGGTGCTCATGAGGCTCTCCTGGCCGGTTCCTCGCGGTCGACGAATTCACGCAGCCAACCGGCCAGCCGCTGCGGCTCGGCCAGCAGTTGCCAGTGGCCGGCGCGCACTTCACGGCGCCACAGGGTCGGCGCCCAACGGGTCAGCTCATCGAACAGCTGCGGACGCACGAAGCGGTCGCGGGTGGGGATGACCAGGTGCACGGGCAGGTCGGTGTGGCGTTCACGGGGGCGGAACAGGCTGCTGATGAAATTGGCGCGGTAGAGCCTCACCCCACGCTGGCCGTCGGTGAGCTGGGTGCTGCTGACGTGTGGCTTGGCGATGCCTTCGACGCGGCGCAGCAGGCCTGGCCAGGCGCGGGCAAGTCCCAGTTTCCAGGTGAGCTCCGGCAGCAGCGGGGTGTGGAAAAAGGCGATGTACCAGGAGCTGAGCAGTTGCCCGATCATCTGCAGGTAGGCGCCGACGCGCTTTTCCCGCAGGCGGCTGCGCATCCAGTGGCCGACGTGGTCCAGGCAGGGGCCGGAGATGCTGGTGTAGGACGCCAGTAGTGGCTGGATACGCGGCTCGGTCACCGCTTCCCAGCTCTGGATCGAGCCCCAGTCGTGGGCCACCAGGTGCACGCGGCGATCCGGGCTGAGGGCACGCAGCACGGCTTCCAGGTCATTGGCCAGGCGCGGCAGGCGGTAGTCGCGGATGCGCGGCGGCACCCCCGATGCGCCGGCGCCACGCACGTCGTAGGCGATGATGCGGTAGTCCGCCGCCAGTTCGCGCACCAGCGGCAGCCACACCTCGTGGCTGTCCGGGTAGCCGTGCACCAGCAGTAGGGTCGGCCCCTTGGCATTGCCCCACTGGTAGGTGGCCAGGCGCACGCCGTCGCCTTGCACCGTCACGCGCTGGGGTTCGAGGGTGAGGGGCGCGTTCATCGGCTCGCCTCCCGGTGCGGGCAAAGGGGGGGCGGGGTGCGTGGCGGGCATGGCGGATCTCCTGCGGGCCTGAATCGTTACATCATTCGATGTCATCGATTGTCGGCCAGGGATGCGGTGCTGGCCAGATGCGGAGGCCCTATCGGCGGTGCGCCTGTTACCGCGTTACCGCTGCCCGCAAAGTGCCGTGCCAGGCGGCTTGCGTGGCGTTATCCGGGTTTTGGCGGGCCCTCTGTGCCGGCAGGTCCAGCCATAGGTTGGGCCTCTGGCGGCACTGTTGTTGGCCGTTGTGGCACGGAGATATGATCCGCCCATGAAGAATTCCCCCAGTTTCATGCAGCGCTTGCTCGCCCAGGCGCCGCACATCCCCGAGCCCGTTCCCGGTGAGGAATACACAGTCGACGAGCTGGCCCGCGAGGCCGGTACCACCGTGCGCAACCTGCGTGCCTACCAGGATCGCGGGCTCTTGCCACCGCCCGAGCGCCGGGGTCGTGTGGGTATCTACAGCGGCGAGCACCTGGCGCGCCTGCGCCTGATCGGCCAGTTGCTGGAGCGCGGCTACAGCATCGCCAGCATCCGCGAGCTGTTCGAGGCCTGGGAACAGGGCCGCGACCTGGCTCATGTGCTCGGCCTGGAGCAGGCCATAGTCGGCGACTGGACCCAGCTTGAGCCTACGCCCCTGGGCTTCGACGAGGTGCAGGCGCTGTTCGGCGACGAGCTCACCGATGAAGCCATGGACATCGCCCATGAACTGGGGCTGATCGAGTTCGCCGGGGACCACCTGCGCGTGCTCAACCCGCGCATCTTCAATGCCGGGGTGCAGCTGCACCGTTCAGGGATTCCGCTGCTGGTGCTGCTGGAGCAGTTCGCCACGATCCGCCAGCAGGTGGAGCCGGTGGCGGAGGGCATCGTGCGGATGATCGTCGATCACCTGGTCAACCCGCTGCTCAGCACCAGCCTGCCCCATGTCGCCGAACTGGAAGGCCTCAACCGTCAGTTGCTGGCGCTGCGCCCGCTGGTGGAACAGGTGGTGGACAGCGAGCTTGCGCGCGGGCTGCAGCTCTCGGCCAACCAGGAGCTGGGTGGCCGTGTGGGCGAGCTGCTCAGGGGCTTTCTCAAGGGCTGAAGCCCGCGCCTTCAGTGCACGGGGGCGAGGAGGGTGGACTGCCCGCGAAAGGCTTCCACCCGGTTGCGCCCGGCGTGCTTGGCCGCGTAGAGGGCCACGTCGGCGTTACCCACCAGGGCCTCCTCGCTGATCGCCGTGCCCTGCTCGGTGGAGGCCACGCCAATGCTCACGGTGAGGTGGCCGCGCTCGGCACCGGCATGGGGCTGGTCCAGGTCCTCCACGGCCGCGCGGATGCGTTCGGCGATGGCGCGGGCGGTTTCCAGGTCGGCCCCGGGCATGACCACGGTGAACTCCTCACCGCCGAAGCGTGCGACGAAATCGCAGTGCTCGCGGATGCTCGCACGCATCGCCTCGGCCACCTGGCGGATGCAGATGTCGCCGGCGAGGTGGCCGTAGCTGTCGTTGTAGAGCTTGAAGTGGTCGATATCCAGCATCAACACGCCCAGGTGCTCGTGGTTGCGCGCGCAGCGGTGCCATTCACGCTTCAGGGTTTCGTCGAGGTGGCGCTTGTTGGCGATGCGGGTGAGGTCATCGGTGCGGCTGAGGATGGCCAGTTCCTGGTTGGCCAGGGCGTACTTGTGCGCCAGCACCTGGTGTTCCCAGGCCAGCTTCAGGGCCTCGTTGAAGCGGATCTGCAGGCGCCGGCCCATCTCGGCGATGAAGGGGCAGACCACCCAGGCGGAGACGGCGAGGAACATCGCCTGGGGCTCCGGGTCACGGCCGTAGGCGATGCCGAGGAAGAAGAACATGGGCACATGGAAGGCCAGGTGCGCCGGCCAGTAGGAGACGTTGCTCATGGCGACCATCACCGAGGCCAGGGCGATGCAGCCGAAGATCACGTCCTCGTAGGGCGTGCCATAGCCCATCAGCCAGATGGCGCCGACACCCCAGGCCACGCCCACGGCGCCGCACTGGCACATGGTCATGCGCGCCCAGGTCAGCGGCGGGAAGCGTTGCGGATCACGCCGCCAGGCGCGCACCAGGGACAGGCGCACCACCATCAGCACCACCAGGATGGCCAGCCAGATGCACAGCCCGCGCAGTGGCGCGCTGGCGTGGTAGACGCCGAACACCATGGACCCGGAGAAGACGTTGCCGACCGCAGTCGAGGGACTGGTGGAGAACAGCGTGGCGACCCGTTCGGCGAGGTAGTCCTCGGCTGGGCGCTCGGGAAGGTGGGTCGGCACCGGGCCCGACCCACTGGAAAGATTCATTGCGATGGCTCCTGGCATGACGGCCTGGCGGCAGGGTGCGCCAGGGGTTCCTTATACCGTCCCGCATCGCCGAGGAGAACAGCGGCCTATCGACTGTCGCCGCTGTCACCGGCGCGTCCCTGCCCAGGCTGCGCAGGAGGCGGGAGCGAAGCGGCACCTGGCGTTGGCCGTGCCCCCTGGCCTCCAGCGCGCTGGCCTCGCGCTCAGCGCAGTGCCAGGTGCCGGCTGAGCAGGGCGCGCAGGGCGGCGGGCTTGACGGGTTTGGCCAGGTAGTCGAGTCCGGCCGCGTGGACCTCCGCCACCAGCTCGGCGCGGGCATCGGCGCTGATCACCACGCCCGGCACCGGGGCGCCGAGGCGGGTGCGCAGCCAGGCCATCAGCTCGGTGCCGGTCTCGCCCTCGTCGAGGTGGTAGTCCACCAGCGCCAGTTGCGGGCGCACGTCCTCGGCCAGCAGGTGTTCGCATTCCAGGCGGTTGCGCGCCGTCCACACCTGGCAGCCCCAGCGCGAGAGCAGGCTGTGCATGCCGGTGAGGATGCTGTCCTCGTTGTCGATGCACAGCACCTGGGTGCCGTCGAGGGCGTGGCCGTTGGTTTCCTTCGGCACTGCCACCGGGGAGGGCGCCGGGGTGCGCGCCAGGGGCACGCTGACGCTGAACACGCTGCCCTTGCCCGGCCAGGAGCGCACTTCCAGGGGGTGGCCGAGCACGCGGCAGAGGCCGTCGGCGATGGCCAGGCCCAGGCCCAGGCCTTTCTCTGCGCGGGTCTGGTGGCTGTCCAGGCGCTTGAATTCTTCGAAGATCACCTTGCGCTTGTCTTCGGGAATGCCCGGGCCGCGGTCCCAGACTTCCAGGCGCAACAGCCCGCCCTCGCGGCGCACGCCCAGCAGCACGTGGCCCTTGGCATAGCGGAAGGCGTTGGTGAGGAAGTTCTGCAGCACACGGCGCAGCAGCTTCATGTCGCTCTCGATGCGCAGCTTGCTGCCGCTGACGCGGAAGTCCACGCCCTGCTCCTGGGCCAGTGCCTTGAATTCGGCACCGAGGGCGTCGTACAGCGTGGCCAGGGGGAAGGCGGCACGGTCGGGGGTGATGCGGCCGCTTTCCAGGCGCGAGATGTCCAGCAGGTCGGTGATCAGGTCCTCCGCCGAGCGCAACGCGCTGTCGAGGTGGCCCACCAGCTCGCGGGATTCAACCGGCAGCGCGTCCTGCTGGTGGGCGAGGGCGGCGGAGAACAATCGGGCGGCGTTCAGCGGCTGCATCAGGTCGTGGCTGACGGCGGCGAGGAAACGCGTCTTCGACTGGTTGGCCGCCTCGGCGGTGCCCTTGGCTTCGATCAGCGCCTGGTTGAGCTGGGACAGTTCGAGGGTGCGGTCGATGACCCGTTGTTCCAGGCCTTCGTTGGCCTCCTTGAGCGCCTTCTCGGCCTCGCGGAACGCGGTGATGTCGGTGAAGCTCATGACGAAGCCGCCACCGGGCATGGGGTTGCCGATCAGCTCGATGACCCGGCCATTGGGGAACAGCCGCTCGGAGGTGTGGGCGTTGCCCTGGCGCATCCAGAACAGCCGGCGCGAGACGTGGGCCTCGGCATCGCCCGGCCCGCACAGGCCGCGTTCGGCGTTGTAGCGGATGATGTCGGCGATCGGCCGGCCGACGCTGATCAGGCCTTCGGGATAGTCGAACAGCTCCAGGTAGCGGCGGTTCCAGGCGACCAGGCGCAGGGACTGGTCGACCACGCTGATGCCCTGGGTGATGTTCTCGATGGCCCCTTGCAGCAGGGCGCGGTTGAACTGCAGCACCTCGGAGGCTTCGTCGACGATGCGCACGACGTCCTCCACCTGCATCTCGCGGCCCTCGATGGCGGCCTTCACCACCGCGCGGGCGGAGGAGGCGCCGAGCACGCCGGCGAGCAGGCGTTCGGTGTGGGTGATCCAGTCCTGGTTGGCGTTCTGCACCGGGTTGAAGCTGGTGCCCTGGCGGTAGGCGAAGCGCACGAAGCTCTGCCGCGCACGTTCCTCGCCGACGAAGCGCGCCGCCAGCATCAGCAGGTCTTCCACCTGCACCGCCAGCAGCGAACGGTTGCTCGGCCGCGCCGAAACGATCTGGCCGATGAAGCGGCTGGCCTGCCAGTGCTCGGACACCCGGGTGCGGGAGAACACCGAGACCCAGGCGAACAGCAGCCAGTTGCCGGCCAGCGACAGCACCACGCCCTGGGTTTGCGGGTCGATGGGCAGGTTCAGCGGGTTGGCCATCAGCCCGGCGAGACCGGGGAAGGCCTCCAGCGGCCAGCCGAGCCCCCGGGCCACCTGTGGCAGCACCAGGGTGTAGGTCCAGAGCAGGGCGCCGGTGGCGAGGCCGGCGAACACGCCGCGACGGTTGGCCTGCTTCCAGTACAGGGCGCCGGCCATGGCCGGGCCGAGCTGGGCGATGGCGGCGAAGGCGATCTGGCCGATGGTGGCCAGGCTCGCGGTGGAGCCCAGCAGGCGGTAGCTGACGTAGCCGAGGAGGATGATCACCACGATGCTGACCCGGCGCACCGAGAGCATCCAGTGACGGAACACCTCGAAGGGGCGCTCGGCGCTCTGCCGGCGCAGCAGCCAGGGCAGCAGCATGTCGTTGGAGACCATGGTCGAGAGCGCCACGGCTTCGACGATGACCATGCCGGTGGCGGCCGAGGCGCCGCCGATGAAGGCCAGCAGGGCGAGGGACGGATGGGCCTCGGCCAGGGGCAGGCTGATGACGAAGGAGTCGGGCATCACGCCGGCGGGCAGCAGCATCTTGCCGGCCAGGGCGATGGGCACCACGAACAGCGCCGCCAGCCCCAGGTAGAGCGGGAACACCCAGCGCGCGGTGCGCAGGTCACGGGGCTCGATGTTTTCCACCACCGCGACATGGAACTGCCGGGGCAGGCAGACGAACGCCACCATCGCCACGCCGGTCTGCACGATCAGGGTCGGCCAGTCCACCGGCTGCAGCCAGAAGCTCTCCAGGTGGGTGGCCTGCATGGCGCGCAGGGTCAGGTCGTCGAAGCCATCGAACAGGCTGAAGCTGACGAAGATGCCGACGGCGAGGAAGGCCAGCAGCTTGATCAGCGACTCGAACGAGATGGCCAGCACCATGCCGCGGTGGTGCTCGGTGGCGTCGAGGTTGCGGGTGCCGAAGAGGATGGTGAACAGCGCCAGCACCAGGGACACGATCAGCGCGGTGTCCTGGGCGCGCGTGCCGGTGGATTCGGCGCCGGAGCCGATCAGCAGGTTGACGCCCAGGACGATGCCCTTGAGCTGCAGGGCGATGTAGGGCAGCACGCTGACCAGGCAGATCAGCGCCACCACCACCGCCAGGGCCTGGGATTTGCCATAGCGGGCGGCGATGAAGTCGGCGATGGAGGTGATGTTCTCCTGCTTGCTGATCAGCACCATCTTCTGCAGCACCCAGGGGGCGAAGACCATCAGCAGGATGGGGCCGAGGTAGATCGGCAAAAAGGCCCAGAGCTGGCCGGCGGCCTGGCCCACGGCGCCGAAGAAGGTCCAGCTGGTGCAGTACACCGCCAGCGACAGGCTGTAGACCAGGGCACGGCCCTTCGGCGGCATGGGCGCGCGACGGCGGTCGCCATAGAAGGCGATGGCGAACAGCACGGCCATATAGAGAAGGGCGACCGCGGCGATCAGCCCGCTGGACAACGACATGCAGACTCCGAAGTGAAAGCGGCGGACGGATGCGCCCACCTGTGTCTCGATGCGGCAGTTTCGCACCAAAGCCGGTTGTCCGTCAGGCAGCTGCGACCAAGGTCGCAGGCGGGGTTGAGCGCTGCTGGCGGGGCTGCTAGCGTGGCAACCTTGCCGGCGGACTTCCAATCGTCCAGGCCGGCGCCCTGCAGGGCACTTCCGGGTGCCCGGACGCTCTGATCAGCAGGGGTCTTTCGCCTGAGGAGGCGCAGATGTTCAATCCGCAACCGGTCATCCTGCAGCGTGGCGCCTTGCGCCTGGAACCGCTGACTGAGGCCGACATCACCGAGCTCTCGGCCCTGGCTGAAGCCAACCGCGACGAGCTGGTCTACATGAGCGGCCCGCTGCGCCCGGACTGGTACCGCCAGGGCCTGGCCCAGCAGCGCGAAGGCCTGGCCGTGGTGTTCGCCATCCGCCTGGGCGACCGTCTGGTGGGCACCAGCCGTTTCGCGGATTTCATGCCTGCCCTGCCGGCGGTGGAGATCGGCTGGACCTGGCTGGCCCGCAGCGAGCACGCCAGCGGCCTCAATGCTTCGATCAAATACCTGATGCTGCGCCACGCCTTCGAGGAGTGGCAGGTGGTGCGCGTGCAACTGAAGACCGCCGGCAGCAACCTGCGCTCGCAGAAGGCCATCGAAAAGCTCGGTGCACAGCGCGAAGGCGTGCTGCGCAACAACCGCCGCCTGGCCGATGGGCGCCTCGACGACAGCGTGCTCTACAGCATCACCGACCGTGAATGGCCGGCGGTGAAGCAGGCCCTGGAAGCCTCCTTCGGCAACTGAACATGAGTGGCATCGGCGGCGAGCAGACGCATTTCTGGCAGGCCAGCGAACTCGGCGGTGTCGAGTTGCTGCATGCACGCTACATCGAGCAGCGTTTCGCGCCCCATGTGCACGAGGGCTACGTCTTTACCGTGATCGAGTCCGGCGCCCAGCGTTTCCGCCACCGTGGCAGCGACCACCTGGCGGAGCAGGGCAGCATGGTGCTGATCAACCCCGACGAACTCCACACCGGCTCCAAGGCCCACGACGAAGGCTGGCGCTATCGCGGTTTCTACCCCGACCTCCAACGGGTGACCGAGGTGCTGGAGGAGCTGGATATCTCCACGGGCGGCCTGCCCACTTTCGCTGACAGCGTGCTGCATGACCCCGAGGTGACCAATCGCTTCCTCGCCCTGCACCGTTTGCTGGAGCAGGGCGCCACGGCGCTGGAGCAGCAGATGGCCTGGCGCGAAGCGGTGCTGCTGCTGTTTCAACGCTATGCACGCATCGGCGCGCCCCGTGCCGCCGGGCATGAGCCCCAGGCGGTGACCCTTGCCCGCGAGCTGTTGGCTTCGCGCCTGGCCGAACCGCCATCCCTGGAGGAACTGGCCGCAGCGGTAGGGCTCTCGCCCTTCCACTTTGCCCGGGTGTTCCGCCGGGCCACCGGGTTACCGCCGCATTCCTGGCTCAAGCAGCGTCGCCTGGAGCAGGCGCGGGCATTGCTGCGCGAGGGCTGCGCGCCGCTGTCGGTGGCCATGCAACTGGGCTTCGCCGACCAGAGCCATTTGAGCCGGCAGTTCAAGCAGGCCTATGGCGTGGCGCCGGGCGAATACCGCAGCGCCTGCGCAAGATCGTTCAAGACTCACTGAAAGGCCTCTTCTAAGCTGCGCGGACAAGGAGAACCCATGTCCCGCTCAACCGAATTCCTCCGCGCCTGGCGCGATATGGTGCCGATGCTCATCGGCGCCGTGCCTTTCGGCATCATCTTCGGCACCCTCGCCGCCGGCGCCGGGCTCAGTGCCTGGCAGACCCTCGGCATGTCGTTGCTGGTGTTTGCCGGCTCCGCCCAGTTCATCGCCATCACCCTGCTCGGTGGTGGCGCGGGCATCGCGGTGGTGCTGCTCACCACCCTGGTGGTCAACCTGCGCCACGCCCTGTACAGCGCCAGCCTGCAGCCCTTCGTCAGCCACCTGCCCAAGCGTTGGCGCATGCCCCTGGCCTTCTGGCTCACCGACGAGGCCTTCGCCGTGGTGCAGCACCGTTACGCGGAGACGGACGCTTCGCCACACAAGCACTGGTACTTCCTCGGCGCGGCGCTGGCCATGTACCTCAACTGGCAGCTGTGCACCCTGGTCGGCGTGGTGTTCGGCCAGGCCGTGCCCAATCTCGCCGCCTGGGGGCTGGACTTCGCCATGCTGGCGACCTTTATCGGCATCGTCGTGCCCATGCTGCGCAACCGTCCGCAGGTGGCGGCGGCGCTGGTGGCCGGTGCGGTGGCGCTGCTGTGCCACGGGTTGCCCTACAAGCTGGGGCTGATGGCGGCGGCCCTGAGCGGCATCGTCGTCGGCATCGTGCTGGAGCGCCGCTATCGGCTCGGCCAACTGGAGGAGGTGCTCTGATGGAAACCTGGCTGCTGATCCTCGGCATGACCGCGATCACCTTCTCGATCCGCTACAGCCTGTTCGCCTGGCCCGACCTGCGCTTCCCGCCCGTGGTGCGCCAGGGCCTGCACTACGTGCCCACGGCCGTACTCACCGCCATCGTGGTGCCGGGCATGGTGATGCCCGATGGCGTCCACGCCGCGCTGGCACTGGATAATGCCTACCTGCTGGGAGGGCTGGGCTGCATCCTCATCGCCGCGGTCACTCGCCACCTGCTGGCGACCATCCTCGGCGGCCTGCTGCTGTTCTTCGCCCTGCGCTGGGGGCTGGGGCAGCTGCCGATCTAAGGGGAAGGGGGCGCCGCGAAAGGCGCCCTTTTTGCGTGGGGATTCGGCATTTTTCGTCTCAAAGTGTGGCCTGGAGCTGGCCAGTTGCTGTCAAATCAGCGACGTGCTTCGTGCACCGGCTTTACCCCAGCCATTACCCAGGTACCAAGGAAGATGAGCCAACATTCGCAATTCGCCCTGCTGGGCAAGCGACGTTTCCTGCCGTTCTTCGTGACCCAGCTGCTCGGCGCCTTCAACGACAACATCTTCAAGCAGTCGCTGATCCTCGCCATCCTCTACAAGCTGGCGATCTCTGGTGACAAGACGGTCTACGTCAACCTGTGCGCCCTGCTGTTCATCCTGCCGTTCTTCCTCTTCTCCGCCCTCGGCGGGCAGTTCGGCGAGAAGTTCGCCAAGGACTCGCTGATCCGCGCGATCAAGGCGGCCGAGGTGGGGATCATGGCGGTGGGCGCCCTGGGCTTCTACCTCGACAACCTCTGGCTGCTGCTGGCCGCGCTGTTCGCCATGGGCACCCATTCGGCACTGTTCGGCCCGGTAAAGTACTCGATCCTGCCCCAGGCATTGCGTGAGAACGAGCTGGTGGGCGGCAACGCCCTGGTGGAGATGGGCACTTTCCTGGCCATCCTCGCCGGCACCATCGGCGCCGGGATCATGATGTCCGCCGAGCGCTACGAGCCCATAGTCGCCGCCGCCATCCTGATCACCGCTTCCCTCGGCTACCTGGCCAGCCGCGGCATCCCCCGCGCTGCGGCGGCGATGCCGGAGCTGAAGCTCGACTGGAACATCTTCAGCCAGTCCTGGCGCATCCTGCAGCTGGGCCTCGGCCAGCGTCCCTCGGTGTCGCGCTCGCTGGTGGGCAACTCCTGGTTCTGGTTCCTCGGTGCGGTGTACCTGACGCAGATTCCCGCCTACTCGAAGGACCTGCTGTTCGGTGACGAGAGCGTGGTGACCCTGATCCTCACCGTGTTCTCGGTCGGCATCGCCATGGGTTCGATGCTCTGCGAGCGCCTCTCCGGCGGCAAGGTAGAAGTGGGCCTGGTGCCCTTCGGCTCCATCGGCCTGACCGTCTTCGGCATCCTGCTCTGGTGGCACTCGGGCGGCTTCCCCCAAGGCACTGCGCCCCATGACTGGCTGGCGGTGATCAGCGTGCCCCAGGCATGGCTGATCCTCGCCGACATCTTCGGCATCGGCCTGTTCGGCGGCTTCTACATCGTGCCGCTGTATGCGCTGATCCAGTCGCGCACCGCGGAGAACGAGCGGGCTCGGGTGATCGCCGCCAACAACATCCTCAACGCGCTGTTCATGGTGGTTTCGGCCATCGCCTCGATCCTGTTCCTCAGCGTCGCCGGGCTGTCGATTCCGCAGCTGTTCCTGGTGGTGTCGCTGATGAACATCGCGGTGAACAGCTACATCTTCAAGATCGTCCCCGAATTCAGCATGCGCTTCCTCATCTGGCTGCTGGGCCACTCGATGTACCGCGTCGAGCACAAGGGCCTGGAGGCGATTCCGGACGAGGGCGCCGCGCTGCTGGTGTGCAATCACGTGTCCTTCGTCGATGCCCTGCTGATCGGCGGTGCGGTACGGCGGCCGGTGCGTTTCGTCATGTATTACAAGATCTACAACCTGCCGGTGCTCAACTTCATCTTCCGCACGGCGGGCACGGTGCCCATCGCCGGGCGCAACGAGGACCTGCTGGTCTATGACCGCGCCTTCAAGAAGATCTCCGAGTACCTGC
Source organism: Aquipseudomonas alcaligenes MRY13-0052 (assembly GCA_000474255.1). Lineage (GTDB taxonomy): Bacteria > Pseudomonadota > Gammaproteobacteria > Pseudomonadales > Pseudomonadaceae > Metapseudomonas > Metapseudomonas solani. Next base: position 3,144 of record BATO01000017.1, on the reverse strand, counting down.
GTGCAGGGGAGGTGGTGTGCATCTTCCCGGAAGGCAAGCTGACCACCGATGGCGAGATGAACGAGTTCAAGAACGGCGTCGAGCGCATCCTCGAGGAGAACCCGGTCCAGGTGATTCCGATGGCGCTGCAGGGGCTGTGGGGCAGCTTCTTCAGCCGCGACCCGGGCAAGGGCCTGTTCAAGCGCTTCTGGTCGCGGATCAACCTGGTGGCCGGCCAGCCGCTGGCGCCGGAGGGTGTCGACCGCCTGAGCCTGCAGGCCTCGGTGGCGGCCTTGCGCGGTGACCAGCGCTAGGTGCCGCAGGCATGAAAAAGCCCGCCATATCGGCGGGCTTTTTTGTGGGCGGCGGCTTCGTCAGGGCACTCAGGTGCTCAGCTTCAGCCCGATCAGCCCGCAGAGGATCAGCGCCACGCTGGCCAGGCGCATCAGCGCCACGGATTCGCCGAAGAGGATGACGCCGGCGATCACCGTGCCGATGGCGCCGATGCCGGTCCAGATCGCATAGGCGGTACCCAGCGGCAGGTGCTTCATGGCCAGGCCCAGCAGGCCGAGGCTGATGGCCATGGCCAATACAGTGAGCGCGGTGGGGATGGGGCGGGTGAAGCCCTCGGTGTATTTCAGGCCGACGGCCCAACCGACTTCGAACAGGCCGGCGAAGAACAGGATGATCCAGGACATGGTGACCTCCAAAGGTACGACTGATTGGATCGGGGCCGTCCCCGGAATGGTCACTCGGCGAGTGGCAGGGCCGTCCCTGCACTGCGCAGTATTTTGCACATCCTGGCCGCCCGGACAAGTTGCATGGGACGGGCGGCCTGACAGATGTCAGACGGCAGGCTTGTCGGACTCATCCTTCATGCGCCGGAACAGCGCAGCGAGCAGGGAGCCCGAGAGGTTGTGCCAGACACTGAACAGGGCGCTTGGCACGGCCGCCAGGGGCGAGAAGTGGGCACTGGCCAGGGCGGCGCCGAGGCCGGAGTTCTGCATGCCCACCTCGATGGCGAGTGTCTTGCGCTGGGCCAGCGGCAGGCCGAAGACCTTGCCGGCGAGGTAACCCAGGGCCAGGCCGAGGCCGTTGTGCAGCACCACCACGGCCATGATCAGCAGGCCGGATTCGGCAATCTTCGCCTGGCTCGCGGCAACCACCGCCGCGACGATGACGACGATGCTCACCACCGAAACCAGGGGCAGGACCTCGACCAGGTGACGCACACGCACGCCGAGCAGGCGCTGGGCGATCAAACCGAGGGCGATGGGCAGCAGCACGACCTGAAGGATCGACATGAACAGTGCGCCGAACTGCACCGGTAGCCAGGCGGAGGCCAATAACCAGATCAGCGCCGGAGTCACCAGGGGAGCGAGCAGGGTGGTGACGGCGGTGATGGCCACGGAGAGCGCCAGGTCGCCGCGGGCGAACCAGGTCATCACGTTGGACGCGGTACCCCCGGGGCAGCAGCCCACCAGGATCACACCGACGGCCACTTCCGGCGGAAGGCGCAGTACCTGGCACAGCAGCCAGGCGAGCCCGGGCATGATCAGGAACTGGGCGAGCACGCCGATCAGCACGCGCAAGGGGCGGCGTGCGACTTCGCGGAAGTCTTCGGTCTTCAGGGTCAGGCCCATGCCGAACATGATCAGGCCGAGCAGCGGCACTATCCATTTCACCAGCGGCAGGAACCAGGCGGGTTGGTAGAACGCCAGCACGGCGAACAACAGGATCCAGAGGGCGAATGTGTTGCCGACGAAGCGGCTCAGGGCGGCCAGTGCGCGCATGCTCGTTCCTTAGGGAGGGGCGCCCGGCATCTGCCGGGCGCGGGGGCGTCAGATACCTTGCGGGATCTCTTCGCCGCCGAGGGCGTCGATCAGCTGGGGCAGGAACTCCACCAGGGTCAGCATCATCAGGGTGAAGCTGGCGTCGAGCTGGCTCAGGGCGTCTTCGCCGCCGTCCTGCTCGGCCTTGTCCTGCAGCAGGTCTTCGAAGCGCAGGCGCTTGACCACCAGCTTGTCGTCGAGGATGAAGGACAGCTTGTCCTGCCACGCCAGGGACAGCTGGGTGACCAGCTTGCCGGAGGACAGGTGCAGCTGGATTTCGTCGCTGGTCAGGTCCTGGCGCTTGCAGCGCACCACGCCGCCGTCTTCGTCGGTGTCGCGCAGTTCGCACTCATCGAGCACGTAGAAGTCCTTGGCGGCTTCCTGGGTCTTGACCCACTCGGTGAGGGTGGCGGTGGGGGCGATCTTCACCGAGACCGGGCGCACGGGCAGGGAGCCGATGGCCTCGCGCAGGGTGGAGAGCAGGTCTTCGGCGCGCTTCGGGCTGGAAGCATCGACCAGGATCAGGCCCTGGGCCGGAGCGATGGCGGCGAAGGTGGCGGACTTGCGGATGAAGGCGCGGGGCAGGAAGGTCTGGACGATCTCGTCCTTGAGCTGGTCGCGCTCCTTCTTGTAGACCTTGCGCATCTGTTCGGCTTCGATCTCGTCGACCTTCTCCTTCAGGGCGTCACGCACCACGCTGCCGGGGAGGATGCGTTCTTCCTTGCGCGCGGCCACCAGCAGGAAGCCTTCGCTGGAGTGGACGAGGGGCGCGTCGGGGCCTTTGCCGAAGGGGGCGATGAAACCGTAGGTGGTCAGTTCCTGGCTGGCGCAGGAGCGGGCCGGCTTGGTGGCCAGGGCGGCTTCCAGGGCCTCGACGTCGAAGGGCACATCCTGGGTGAGGCGGTAGACGAGCAGGTTACGGAACCACATGGGGGAATTCTCTCCGGACACAAAGCGCGCATTATTCTCCCCCGGAGCACTCAGGCCAACCCTGAGCTAAGCCTTTGGAACGGCTAGCAAAATTTTTTTAAAAAGGGGCTTGCCAGGGTCGGGATACCACTCTAGAATGCGCCCCACTTCGAGAGTGAAGGGTGATTAGCTCAGCCGGGAGAGCATCTGCCTTACAAGCAGAGGGTCGGCGGTTCGATCCCGTCATCACCCACCAATCTTGCAGTAATGCGCAGCGGTAGTTCAGTCGGTTAGAATACCGGCCTGTCACGCCGGGGGTCGCGGGTTCGAGTCCCGTCCGCTGCGCCATATATAGAAAGCCCTCAGGTAGCGATACCTGGGGGCTTTTTCTTTGCCTGCGAAAAAGCCCCCTGACGTCCTGCCC
>BATO01000018.1 GCA_000474255.1 Aquipseudomonas alcaligenes MRY13-0052 | reverse complement strand
CGCCGACGGTGCCGGCAACATCGGCTACACGCTGGAAGTGAAATCCCAGGGTGCCGACAGCGGCTTGAAAGACACCGCCAGCGGCAGCGACATCAAGCTGTACCTGGAAGGGGGTGAAGTGGTGGGCCGTGTCGGCACCTCCACCGGCGCCATCGCCTTCAAGGTCACGGTGGATGCTTCCGGTAACGTCACCCTCGACCAGGTGCGTGCCATCGTCCACTCGCCCAACACCGGGCCGGACCAGGCCACCGGCCTCTCCGCTGCGGATCTGGTGAAACTGGTGGCGACCATCACCGACAAGGACGGTGACGCCAACAGCGCCAGCCTCAACCTCGGCAATGCCATCAGCTTCAAGGACGACGCCCCGACCATCAACGCCGGCCAGGCCCAGACGGCCAGCCTGCAGGTGGACGAAACCGTTCTCGGCACCGATGCCACCCGTGACTTCAGCGGTTCCTTCACCCGCAACTACGGCGCCGACGGTGCCGGTACTACCACCTACGCCCTGGACGTCAAGGCCGCAGGCGCCGACAGCGGCCTGAAAGACTCCGCCACTGGCAGCGACATCAAGCTGTACCTGGAAGGCAATGCCGTGGTCGGCCGTGTCGGCAGTGACACCGGTGCCGTCGCCTTCAGGGTCACGGTGGACGCCGACGGCAAGGTCACCCTCGACCAGAAACTGGCCGTGCTGCACACCCCCAACAGCGGCCCGGATCAGCCTACCGGCCTCTCCGCCGCCGACCTGGTGAAACTGACCGCGACCATCACCGACAAGGACGGTGACGCCAGCAGCGCCACCCTCAACCTGGGCAATGCCATCAGCTTCCGTGACGACGCGCCCACCGCCGGCAACAGCACCGCTCCGAACGTGCTGGACGACGAAGGCCTGTCCGGCGGCATCAACGGCGGGCCCGGCGATGTGGCCGGCGCCAGCACCAGCACCAGCGGCACGCTGAACTACAGCGCCGGCGCCGACGGGCTGAAGTCCATCGAACTGACCGGGCCCACCAGCCTGGGCAGCGAGAGCGTGACCTCCACCTGGAACGCCTCGACCAACACCCTGACCATCAGCAGCGCCCGCGGCGCCCTGATGACCGTGGTGCTGACCGACCTGGCCAGTGGCGCCTACACCGTCAACCTGCTGAAACCGCTGATGCACACGGTGAACGGCACCGAGGACAACATCACCCTCAACGTCGGCTACAAGGTCACCGACAAGGACGATGACTCGGCCACCGGCAGCCTGGCCGTGACCATCAACGACGACACCCCGACCATCCAGGTCGGCGCCCTGGACCTCAACTCCTCGGTGACCTTCGTTGGCAGCTCGGCCGGCTACAGCAACAGCTATGGCTACTACATCAAGGGCGACGACGGCACCCCGGTCAGCGGCAAGGTGATCTGGGCCAACGTGCACAGCCAGACCGCTGGCGACACCTCCGACATCAGTGGCCTGGACCCGGCGCACACCGGCTTCTTCATCATCCCCAACGGCGGCGCCAACGCCGGGCTGGCCAACGGTGCGGAAATCACCTTCCAGCTGGTGGGCGGCAAGTGGCAGGCCTTCATCGGCAGCACCCCGCTGACCGGCGCCGACGGTGCCAACGTGCTGTTCAGCGACGCCACGCTGAACCCCGGCGGCTCGCACCTGCAGGACACCGGCAGCGCCGGCAACCAGAACTGGGAGGACCAGACCAACTCGTCCGACTACGACTACAACGACGTCAGCACCAGCGTGACCTGGGGCGCCACCCAGCAGTTGCAGGTGGACGAGTCGAACCTGGCGCTGAACGCCACCGCTGATTTCAGCGGCCTGTTCAACGTGCAACCGGGTGCCGACGGCCTGCAGAGCCTGGCCTACAAACTGACCGTGCAGGACGCCAACTCCGGCCTGGTGGATACCGCCAGCGGGCAGAACGTGGTGCTCAGCGTCAACGGCGCAGGCGTGGTCGAAGGGCGTACCGCCACCGGCAACGACCTGGTGTTCACCCTCACCGTGGGTGCGGACGGCAAGGTCACCCTTGACCAGCTCCGCTCCATCGTCCACCCGACCTCTGATCCGGACGAGGCCAAGTTCCTTGGCTCGGGCCATATCAGCCTGAGTGCCACCGCCACCGATAAGGACGGCGATACGGCCACCGGCAACCTGGACATCGGCAAGGTCATCAGCTTCAAGGACGACGCCCCGGCCACCGGCACCAACCAGACGGTGCAGCTGGACGACGACGCACGGCCCAACGGCATCCCCGGCGGTACCGGCGACGACGCCGACTCGCAGAATGCCACCGGCACCCTCAGCCATAGCTATGGCAACGACGGTGCGGGCAGCATCAGCTGGGTCAACACCGGCGCACCGGCAGGCTTCACCTACGAGACCTCGGGCAACAACCTGGTGATCAAGCAGGGCACCACCACCGTACTGACGGTGACCCTGACCAATAGCCAGACCGGTGCCTACTCGGTGGTGCAGAACGCGCCGATCCACCACGCCGATGGCGACAACGAGAACAACCAGGCCTTCCAGCTCACCTACAAGGTCACCGACAAGGACGGTGACAGCGCCAACGGCACCCTGAACATCAACGTCGACGACGACACCCCGGTGGCGAAGAACGACGTGGCGACCGTGGGCGAAAGCGTGGCGCCGGACATCAACATGGTGTTCGTGCTGGACTTCAGCGGCAGCATCAGCAAGTCCGAACTCGGGCAGATGCTCGATGCCGTGAAGGCTGCTGCCCAGGCGCTGTTCACCGGTAACACCGGTGATGTGCAGATGCAGGTGGTGGCCTTCTCGGGAGACGCCAAGTCCTACGCGCCGGTGACCAGCTATGCGGCCTTCGAAAGCCTGATCAACTCCCTCGACCCGAACGAGCCCGGTGGCGTGCGCCCCTATGACGGCAACACCGACTTCACTGCGGCCATCGAGAAGACCATGGATGCCTTCAACCCGCTTCCGGGCTGGAACAACCAGGTCGTGTTCATCAGCGACGGCAACCCCAACGAGCAGACCCAGAGCGGCAATGCGCTGCTCAACCAGACGGCCACCGACTGGCAGCAGTTCATCAACGACAACGGCATCAACGTCACCACCATCGGTATCGGTGACGGCATCGACAACGACAACCTGCAGGACGTCGATCTCGACGGCAGCGGCTCGCCCATCCTGATCGGGGACTTCTCCGACCTGGTGGACACCTTGCTCGACCAGGTCAGCACCGGCATGGTTTCCGGCAACGTGCTCAATGGCAGCGATGGCGTCGCCGGCACCGCCGACGACGACGGCTTCGGCGCCGACGGCAAGGGCGGTATCAAGTCCCTGACCGTCGATGGCGACGTGTATACCTGGAACGGCAGCAATGCCACCGCCCAGTTGAACATCACCACCGACCTGGGTGGCAAGCTGGCCTTCAACTTCGCCACCGGCGCCTGGAGCTACACCGCGCCGAGCGGGTTGACCGGCAATACCGCCGAGCAGATCGGCTACACCATCGTCGACTCCGACGGTGACCCGTCCAATGCCACGCTGACCATCAACATCACCGCCGCGAACGACGCGCCGGTGGCGGTCAACGACACCTTCAGCACCAACGAAGACACCTCGGTGACCATCACCAGCGCAGGCCTGTTCGGCGCCGATGGCACCGGGCCGCTGAACGACCACGACGCGGACTCCAGCGCCTTCACCACCATCAAGGTGACCCAGCTGGCGAGCAACGGCGTGCTGCAGTTCAACGGCGCCGCGGTGACCCTGAACCAGGTGATCAGCATCGCCGACATCAACGCCGGCAAGCTGGTGTTCGTGCCGGACGGCAACGAGAACGGCGCGCCCTATGCCACCTTCCAGTACCAGGTGAGCGACGGCAGCCTCTATAGCAACACGGCCACGGTGACCATCAACGTCACGGCGGTGAACGACGCGCCGCTGCTTGATCTGGACGGCAACGACAGTGCCGGTGTGGTGGGTACGGGTTACCAGACCACCTACACCGAAGGCTCTGCCGCGGTGGCCATCGCCGATATCGACACCCTGGTGACCGATATCGACAACAGCACCATCGCCTCGGCCAAGGTCGTGCTGACCAACGCCCAGGCAGGGGACGTGCTGACCGCCACCGGCCTGCCGAGCGGCATCACCGGCGTGGTGGACACCAGCGTCGCCGGCAAGATCACCGTCACCCTCACCGGCGTCGCCACCAAGGCGGCCTACGAGACGGCGATCGAGACCATCCGCTACTCCAGCACCAGCACCAACCCGAGCACCACGCCGCGCAACGTGACGGTGGTGGTCAATGACGGTGCGACCGATTCCAACACCGCGCAGACCACCATCAAGGTGGTGGCGGTGGACAACGGGCCGGATGCCAAGAACGATGTCGCCAACGTGGTCGAAGGCCATGGCCAGGACTTCAACGTGGTCTTTGTCCTCGACTTCAGCGGCAGCATCGACAACGCCGAGCTGAACCAGATGCTGACGGCGGTCAAGCAGGCGGGCGCCGAGCTGTTCGACGGCACCTCGGGGCATGTGCAGCTGCAGATCGTGGCGTTCTCCTCGACCGCCACCTCTTATGTGCCGGTCACCAGCGTCGAGGCCTTCAGCTCGCTGATCGACAGCCTCAACCCGAATGCCGGTGGGGTCCGTCCGTTCGACGGCAACACCGACTTCACCGCAGGTATCCAGCAGACCATGAGTGCCTACACCCCGATCTCGGGCTGGAGCAACCAGGTCGTGTTCATCAGCGACGGCAACCCCAACGAGCAGACCGGTACCGGTGGCAACTCGCTGACGGATGCCACCTCGACGGCCTGGAACACCTTCGTCGACAGCAATGGCATCAACGTCACCACCGTGGGCATCGGCGACGGCATCAACAATGCCCGCCTGCAGGACGTCGACCTCGACGGCCAGGGTTCGCCGCTCAACGTGGCCGGCTTCGGCCAGCTGGTGGACGCGCTGCTCGGCCAGGTGGTCGGTGGCGATGTCTCCGGCAACGTGCTCTGGGGCAGCGATGGCGTCAGCGGTACCGCGGACGACGACAGCTACGGCGTTGACGGGGCCGGCTACATCAAGTCGGTCACCATCGGCAGCGTCACCTACACCTGGAACGGCACCTCGACCATCACCCCGAGCAGCGGCTCGCCGATTTCCGGCAGTGTGCTGACCGGTATCGAGACGCCGGAACACGGCAAGCTGACCTTCAACTTCGCCACCGGTGCGTGGAGCTACGTGGCGCCCGACGGGCTCACCAGCAACCTCACCGAGCAGTTTGGCTACAGCCTGGTGGATTCCGATGGCACCACCGACACCGCGACCCTGACGGTCAACGTGACCGACGCCAACAGCCCACCGGCCGGTGCGGACGCGACCCTCAGCCTGCTGGAAGATGCCAGCCACGTGCTCAGTGCGAGCAGCTTCGGCTTCTCCGATGACGAGGGCGACAGCCTGGCTGCCGTGAAGATCACCACCCTGCCCACCGCCGGTCAGCTCACCCTGAACGGCAGCGCCATCAGTGCCGGGACCACCGTCTCGGTGGCTGATATCAACGCCGGCAAGCTGGTCTTCACCCCGGCGGCGAATGCCAGCGGCACCGGCTACGCCAAGCTCACCTTCCAGGTGCAGGACGACGGCGGCACGGCCAACGGCGGGGTCAACCTCGACCCGAACCCCAACACCATCACCTTCAACGTCACCGCGGTGAACGATGCGCCGGTGCTGGGTGGCATGGGCGGTACGCTGAACTACACCGAGAACGCCGGCGTGAAGATCATCGACAGCAGCGTCACGCTGAGCGATGTCGACTCGCCGAACTTCAACGGTGGCTCGCTGGTGGTGGCCTTCACCGCCAACGGCACGGCAGCCGACCAGCTGTCGGTGGTCAACCAGGGCACCGGTAGCGGCCAGCTCAACGTGAGCGGCAGCAACCTGCGCCTCGGCTCCACCAACATCGGCACCATCGCCGGCGGCACCAACGGCAGCAGCCTGACGATCAGCTTCACCAACAACCTGGCGACCCTCGCCGTGGTCCAGGCGCTGATCCAGCAGATCGCCTACGCCAACACCTCCGACAACCCGTCCACCCTGGACCGTACCCTGAGCTTCACCGTCAAGGATGGCGACGGCACCGCCAACGGCGGCGTCGACAGCGCCTCGGCCATCGCCTACGTGCACCTCAATGCCGTGAACGATGCACCGGTCGCCAACGCCGACCACGTGGTGGCCTACAACGCCTCGGTGGTGGTGCCGGACTGGGCGCTGCTGTGGAACGACAGCGATGCAGACAGCAATGTCCTTTCGCTGAACAGCGTCGGCGGTGCCAGCGGTGGTTCGGTCTCCCACAGCGGCAGCGGGCTGGCGGGCACCACCAGCTTCACCGACAGCGGCTCGGTGGGCGGCTCGTTCACCTACACCACCAAGGATGAGCAGGGCGCCGTCAGTGGCTCGACCACGGTCGATGTCGACCGCGACAACAGCGGCACCCTTGGCAGTTCGGGTGACAGCAGCGACCAGATCGTCATCGACAACAGTGCTCTCGGGAACACGCTGGCCGGTGGCAGTGGCAACGATGTGCTGATCGGTGGCGTGGGTGATGACACCCTCAACGGTGGTAACGGCAACGACCTGCTGGTGGGGGGCGCCGGCAACGATGCCCTCAACGGCGGCGGCGGGATCGACACCGCCAGCTACATCGACGCCACCTCCGGGGTAACGGTGAGCCTGGCTTCCGCAGCAGCGCAGAACACCGGCGGTGCGGGCACCGACACCCTGTCGGGGATCGAGAACCTGATCGGCTCCAACTTCGGCGATGTGCTCACCGGCAACTCCGGTGACAACACGCTGAGCGGGTTGGCGGGCAACGACACCCTGATCGGCAACGGTGGCAACGACATCCTCAGTGGCGGCGACGGGGCCGACACCTTCAAGTGGCAGGCGGGCGAGACGGGGCTGACCCATATCACCGACTTCACCAAGGGTGTGGATTCGCTGGACCTGTCCCAGCTGCTCTCCGGCGAACATGCCAACCTGGGCAGCCTGAGCCAGTACCTGACCTTCAGCTTCGGGGCCAGCACCACCATCACGGTGGACTCCAATGGCGCCGGTGCCGGGGCCACGGGGCCGACCATCGTGCTGGACGGCATCAACCTGCAAACCTCCTACGGGGTGGCGGATGCTGGCGGTGTGATCTCCGGCATGCTGGGCGATGGCACGTTGAAGGTTGACGTCTAAGCTCTGTAAACGAAGCGGCCCGCCACCTCTCCGGGTGGCGGGCCTTTTTTATGCGGATTGGGGAGAGCAGTCCATGGTGTACGTACAGCGAGATGAGCGGGGCCGGGTGCTGCGGGTCGAGTCGGAGCCTTTCGAGCACATGACCCACAGCATGCCGGCCGCAGATCCGGAGGTGCAGAGCTGGCTGGCCAGCCGTTCGCTGCACGAGCACCTGATGTCGCTGCAGCATTCCGACCTGGAGCTGGTGCGGGTGATCGAGGACCTTGTCAGTGTCCTCGTCGACCGTGGCGTGATGCGCTACACCGACCTGCCCGAGGCCGCGCGCACCAAGCTCCAGCACCGCGCCCAGGCCCGCGCCCAGGTGGAGGGGCTCGGCAGCCTGGTGCAGGACGAGGGGCGTTTGCCGTATTGAGCCACGGTCGCCGTGGGGCGGTGCCCATGCGCAAAAGGGCTTGGATGCGTGCCTGGGCTCATCGCGGTTGAAACCGCTCCCACGGGTTTTCCTCCTGAAATGAATGGCAAAAGATAATGCCCCGGAGGCGACAGAACCGGCGCCTGCCGTTGCGTTCTATTGCGCGACGGCTCCTCGGTTCACCGAGGGTGACCCGGGTTGCGGCCGTCATGTCCTCTTCAGGAGCGATACGCGAGATGGCGACAAAAGCGGGTGTCTTCACCAGACGAGTGTTGGGCGTGCTTTTGACTGTGGTGGCGCTTGGGGCGGTGACGGCCCATGCGGTGGATTACGACCTGGATAACGATGGCTATCGTGATGCCCAGTTCGGTGGCAGCGACCACGACCTGGACAACGACGGCTACCGCGATGCCCAGTTCGGCGGCAGTGACCATGACCTGGACAACGACGGCTATCGCGATGCCGAGTTCGGTGGCAGCGACCATGACCAGGACAACGATGGTTATCGCGATGCGCAGTTCGGCGGCAGTGACCATGATCTGGACAACGATGGTTACCGTGACGCCCAGTTCGGTGGCAGTGACCATGACAGCGACAACGACACCAACCGTGACGATTAAGCGGCTCCACCCGTAACGAGAACGCCCGCAGATGCGGGCGTTTTCTTTTGCGGACGGCCTGGTGGGCTGAAGCCCACCCTGGGTTGTGGGAGCGAATTCATTGGCTCTGTCGGCGTTAGCTGTTGTGGTTTTAATGCAGGCGCTCAAGCACGACCCTTTCCGGGCGCCCAAGGGTTCGTGCCACCGCCACCCCATGGGTTTCGCTTCGCTCTACACCATCCTACGAAAGCCTGTGCGCACCACGTGGCGATGCGCTGGACGAAGAAAGTTGGAGCAACCGCCAAGGCCCCTCCAGGAGGCCGAACGCAGTCGTTGCGCCGGGGGACGAGCGGCATGGATGCCGCGAGAGGCGCGCCAGGCCATGGATGGCCCATCGCGCCGGCCCCCAGAGCGACGATGGAGTGAGGGAGCCCCGGCGAAGCCGGGGCCGGATGATGGGGCAAGCCCTTTTGGTTCCTTTTCTGTGGTTCGGCATCCCGACGACTGAGAAAAGGGACTCGCCCGGGTGGGCGAAACCAGAAACATCACCAGAGCTCGGCAATCAGCTGGACTCAAATCCTCTAGCAACACTTAACGCAGACATAGCCAATTCATTCGCGAAAAGGGCTGGGCCGGGTGCCTGGGTTTTCGCGGTTGAAACCGCTCCCACGGGTGCGCCGCCGGCCAACATTCATCAGGCCTGGATTTCGCTCCAGGGGGCGGGGGGCCCGATGAGGCGGCCCATGGCGCCCTGGATGCCCAGCTCGCCGAGCACGGCCAGCTCGCCCGGGGTTTCCACCATCTCGGCGATCAATGGCAGGTCGATGCTGTTGGTGGCGCGGTACATCGCTTCGATGAACATGCGCTTGTCGTTCTCCTGGTCGATGGCGCGGATGTAGGTGCCGTCGATCTTCAGGTAGGCCAGCCCCAGGTGGGTGAGGTTGCCGATCAGGCTGAAGCGCCCGCCGAAGTGTTGCAGGCCGAGGTGGAAGCCGGCTTCGCGTACCGCCTGGCTGAGCTGCTCCAGAGCGGCGGGGGGCGGCAGGAAGCGCTCGTCCACTTCCAGGGTCATCAGGTCGGCGTGCTGCGGGTGGGCGCGGAGCATGGCGAGCAGGCGTTCCTGGCTGGCGGGCTCGCGCAGGGTGGCGGCGGAGAGGCTCAGGGCCAGCGGTTCGGGGTGCTGCTCCAGGTGGGTGAGGGTGTGTTCGAGCATCGCCAGGTCGAAGCGCGCGGCCCAGCCCAGGCGTTCGATCCAGGGCAGGAAGCGGCCGGCGGCCACGGCTTCGCCCTGCGGGTCGAGCAGGCGCGCGAGAACCTTGCGGTGCAACAGCTTGCCGGTATCGGCGCAGTCGGCCACGGGCTGGAAGTAGAGCTGCAGCTTGCCTTGCTGAAGGGCTTCGTCGATCCACGCGCGCCAGCTGTGCAGGCCCTGATTGGGCGCGGCCTGGTAGTCGTCGAGGCGTTCCCAGGGGTGTGTCGGGTTGCTTTGCGCCTGGGCCAGGGCCTGGTCGGCGCGACCGATGACGCTGGCGGCGTCCTCGCCGGGGCGGAAGGCGGCGATGCCCAGGTGGGCCACCGGGGTGCAGTCGCTGGCGCCGGTGCTGCGCAGGCTTTCCAGGGCGTCGCTGAGGCTTTGGGCGAGGAGGTCGGCGTCGTCGTTGACCAGGCCGGGGGCGAGCAGGGTGAATTCACCGCCCCGGCTGCGGGCGGCCAGCCAGTCGGGGTTGCCGCGGTCTTCCAGGACTTTCTTCAGCAGTTCGCCGATCTCGCCGATCAGGGCGTCGGTGCGCTGGCCGCCGAGGCGCTGGTTGAGGCCGCCGAGGTCGTTGACCCGCAGCAGCACCAGGTAGCCGGCGGCGTTCTGCTCGGCCACGGCCAGCTGGTTGCCCAGGCGGATGTCGAACTGACGGCGGTTGGCCAGGCCGGTGAGGCTGTCCTGGTAGGCCTCTTCGCGCAGCTTCTCGCTGCGCGCGGCTTCTTCGGCGAAAAGGGTCTTGAGCTTGTCGACCATCTGGTTCATGGCCAGCACCACGCGCTTGAGCTCGGGGGTGCGCGGCACCTTGGGCAGGGTGAGGAATTCGCGGCGGCTGATGGCCTGGGCCTGCTGCACCATGTTGTCCAGCGGGCGCAGCTGGGTGCGCAGGAGGAAGCCGCCGAGCACGGCGCTGACCAGCCCGCAGAGCAGCAGCCAGAGCAGGCTGCCGATGGCGCTGTCCCACAGTTTGGCCAGGGCGAATTGCGGGTGGCTGAGCACCTCGACCCGCGCGGCCTGTTCCCAGCCGCGCATGATCAGGGCGTCGCCGCCCTGGGCGCGCAGGTCGACCAGCTTCACGAACCAGGCGGGGACCTTTTCCGAGGTCGGGTCGGCCTGGCGTTCGACGATGACCTGTTCATCGGCGATGTTGACCACGCGGATGCGCGCGAAGTAGCCGCTGTCGAAGATCGAGCTGACCATCAGCTCGATCATCGCCGGGTCGTCCACGTGGGGCGTCATGGACAGGGCGAGGGCGGTGGCGGCGTCCTGGGCGTGGGAGCGCAACTGGCTGCGTAGCTGTTCCCGGGAGCTTTCCACCCCGGCGAGGAAGCTGCCGGTGAAGGCCACCACCAGGAACAGGCAGATCGCCAGAAACAGCTGCTTGAGTAACGACATCGTCTATCCCTCTCCAATGGCGAAGCCTTCGGCGCGCATCTTTTGCAGGATGTCCTGCCAGCGCGAAAGCTTCTTGCTGTCACCACTGCGCTTGCCGGCGGTGTACAGGCCTTCGGCGTTGAAGGCGTACACGGGCAGCAGGTCCTTGCGTTGCGAGGCCGGCCTTATTTCGCCGATCAGGTTGTCCAGCACCAGCGGGTCTGAGCTGGGGCTGGCGTAGTAGGTGAGCACCATGTGCGCCTGGTTGTAGTTGAGCGCCTTGACGTAGGTGATGCGCAGCTTCTCGGACGGGATGCCGAGGCGGCGCAGGGTGAAGTACTTGGCGATGGAGTAGTCCTCGCAGTCGCCGGCGCCCTTGACCAGGGCTTCGACGGGGGTGGCCCAGTAGTCGTTCTGGCCCCAGTTGCGCTGGTCGTCGACGAAGCGCAGCTGGCGATTGAAGAAGCGATTGACGGCGGCGAGCTTGTCTTTCTCCGGCAATGCGCCGCTGCCGTCGATCAGCACGCTCCAGGCTTCGATGCGTTCCTTGGCGGTGCCGAGGCTGCCGTAGCGCTTCTGCGCGTTTTGCAGGATCAGGCCGAAATCCCAGTTGGCGGCGACCGCCGAGACCAGCAGGCAGGCGAGCAGGGCCAGCCACGTCGTCCGTGGCCGTCCTTGCTTCGCTTTCGCACGCCGCCCTAGCCGCATCATCAGGGTCTCCGCCCTTGGATCAGTGCAGTCTAGGTGGTGGTCGGGCTTTTTGCCGGTGGGCTTGGGCGATGTTTCGGGGCGGGCTTCAGCCGCGGTCCAGGGTCTTCTGGCGCAGGATGTAGACGGTGACCAGCACGGCGCTGGTGAGCATGAAGCCGCGCGCCCAGGGCAGGGGCACGAGGTAGCAGGAGAAGGCGATGCTGACCCACATCAGGCCGATGGCGTAGACCTTGCCCTTGAGCGGGATGCCGTTGCCTTCGAGGTAGTCCCTGATCCAGGGACCGAGGTGCTTGTGGTTGACCAGCCAGAGGTAGAACCGCTGCGAACTGCGTACGAAACAGGCCGCGGCGAGGAGGAGAAAGGGCGTGGTCGGCAGCACCGGCAGGAAGATGCCGATCACACCCAGGGCGACGGCGAGCCAGCCGACCACCAGCAGTACGTAGCGTACTGCCGGGTTGCGGCTCTGGCGGATGTCACCGTGCGCCATCAGCGCGACCTGCTCAGTGGCTGCGCGGCTTGAGCAGTGCGGGTTTCTCTTCGGGGGCGTTGCAGAGCAGGAACAGGGCGGTCAGCAGCTCGGGGATCTGCTCGATCATCTCGTCGACCAGGTTGCGGTCGGCGGCGATGTCGGCGAACTCGGGCTGCTCGTCGAACAGGCCGGAGCCGACCATGATCGGCAGCAGCAGCTCGCTGACTTCCTCTTCGGATTCCTCGAACCACACGGCCTCGCGCAGGAACACGCCTTCCATGAAGCCGATGCACCAGCCGCGCAGGTCGGAATCATCCGGGTCGTCGCCCAGGTCGAGGTCGCAGGGCATCTCCGGGTCTTCGTCGCTGGCCAGCTGGCGGGCGATGTGGGCCTTGAGCAGCAGCAGGGTGGCTTCGATCTCCTCGCGCTCGGCGTCGCTGCGGTAGTGCGGCGGCTCGGCGAACAGGGCGTCGATCCACTCGCGCTCCGGAACCTGGTCCGGGCAGATGCACAGGGCGGTCAGGTAGCCATGGGCGGCCACGTAGTCCAGGGCTTCTTCGTGCAGGTCATCGGCATCGAGGAAGGCTTGCAGGCGGGACAGTTGCTCAGCGAAGGACATCGTGGGACTACCTTGAGGAATAAACGAGGGTGGATTCTAGTCGAGTGGAAGGCCCGCGGCAAAAGCGGCCCCGATGGGCGAGGGCTTCCTCGGGCGTTTGCTGACGTATAATGCGCGGCTTCCTTCGGAGACCCGCATGCTCGACCACGCCCAGCGCATCCTCAAAGACGTATTCGGCTACGACGCCTTCCGCGGCCACCAGGCGGCGATCATCGACCGCGTGGCCAAGGGCGGCGATGTGCTGGTGCTGATGCCCACCGGCGGCGGCAAGTCGCTGTGCTTCCAGGTGCCGGCGCTGCTGCGCGACGGCCTGGCGGTGGTGGTTTCGCCGCTGATCGCGCTGATGGAGGACCAGGTCGCCACCCTCGACGAGCTCGGCGTGGCCGCCGTGGCGCTGAACTCGACCCTGAGCAACGACGAGCAGCGCGACATTGCCGACCGCATCCGCCGTGGCGAGATCAAGATGCTCTACCTGGCCCCCGAGCGCCTGGTGCAGCCGCGCATGCTGGCCTTCCTCGAGCGCCTGGACATCGCCCTGTTCGCCATCGACGAAGCCCACTGCGTTTCCCAGTGGGGCCATGACTTCCGCCCCGAATACCTGCAGCTGGGCCAGCTCGCCGAGCTGTTCCCCAATGTGCCGCGCATCGCCCTGACCGCCACGGCGGACATGCGCACCCGCGAGGAGATCGTCCAGCGCCTGCACCTGCAGGATGCCGAGCGCTTCCTGTCGAGCTTCGACCGGCCGAACATCTTTTATCGCATCGTCGCCAAGGACAACCCGCGCAAGCAGCTGCTGGGCTTCCTCACCGAGCGCCGCGGCGACGCCGGCATCGTCTATTGCCTGTCGCGCAAGAAGGTCGACGAGGTCGCGGCCTTCCTTTCCGAGCAGGGCTACCCGGCGCTGCCGTACCACGCGGGCCTGCCCAGCGACCTGCGCGCCTACCACCAGAAGCGCTTCCTCAACGAGGAAGGGCTGATCATGGTGGCGACCATCGCCTTCGGCATGGGCATCGACAAGCCCAACGTGCGCTTCGTCGCCCACCTGGACCTGCCCAAGTCCCTGGAAGCCTATTACCAGGAGACCGGCCGCGCCGGCCGTGATGGCCTGCCCGCCGATGCCTGGATGGCCTACGGACTGCAGGACGTGCTGCTGCTCAAGCAGATGCTCAACAACTCCGAGGGCGACGAACGCCACAAGCGCATCGAGCAGCACAAGCTCGACGCCATGCTGGCCCTGTGCGAGGAAATCCGCTGCCGCCGCCAGGCGCTGCTGGCCTACTTCGACGAAGAGCTGCCCCAGCCCTGCGGCCATTGCGACATCTGCGTCGACGGCGTGCAGACCTGGGACGCCACCGAGCCCGCGCGCCAGGCGCTGTCGGCCATCTACCGCAGCGGCCAGCGCTACGGCGTCGGTCACCTGGTCGACCTGCTGCTGGGTCGCGACAACGAGAAGGTCCGCGCTTCGGGCCACCAACACCTGTCTGTTTTTGGTATGGGCAAGGCGCTGTCCGAAGGGGAGTGGCGCACGCTGTTCCGCCAACTGGTCGCCCGTGGCCTGGCCGATGTCGACCTCGACGGTTTCGGCGGCCTGCGCCTGACCGATGCCTGCCGCCCGCTGCTGCGTGGCGAGGTGAGCCTGCAACTGCGCCGGGACATTTCCACCAAGGCGCCGAAGCCCGCCGCCAGCGCCGCCAGCCAACTGGTGCGGGGCGAGGAGCGCGAGCAGTGGGAAGCCCTTCGCGCCCTGCGTCGCAAGCTTGCCGAAGAGCACAGCGTGCCGCCCTATGTGATTTTCCCCGACGCCACCTTGCTGGAAATGCTGCGCAGCCAGCCGAGCACCCTGGCGGAGATGGCGCGGGTCAGTGGCGTGGGCGCGCGCAAGCTGGAGCGCTACGGCGAGGCCTTCCTCGATGTGCTCAACGGTGGCTCCGAAGCCGCGCCAGCCCCGCGCGCGGTGGCCGACCTGCGCCACGAACTGGTCAGCCTGGCCCGCGCGGGCATGACCCCGGCGCAGATCGCCCGCCAGCTCGACTGCACCGAGAAGAACGTCTACAGCCTGCTGGCCGAGGCCATCAGCGAGCAGCAACTGAGCCTGGAACAGGCCCTGGACCTGCCCGAAGCGATGCTCGGCGAGGTGCAGGACGCCTTCCTCGATGGCGAGGGCGAGTTGCCCAGCGTCGCCCAGGTTGCCGAGATGCTCGGCGGCAAGGTGCCGGAAGGCGTGCTGCATTGCGTGCGTGCCGCGCTGCAGGCGGAATTCGAATCCTGAGTGGAGGGGCACGGCCCCTCGTGACCCCTCCGGCCTCTTGTGGCCGATTCCGCCTGCTACTAATGTGCAACAAAGCTTCCGGCCGGCGATGTGAGGTCGCCGCCGGTGCCGTGAGGGTCAGGGCCGTGAGGGCGCTTCGTCTACGTGAGGTAGGCGGCGATGTACTCCTGTCCTGACGCTGCAAGGCCGGGCGCGGCAGTAGGTCCCGGCTCAAATAAGAAGAGGTGGCAGTGTCGACACTCAACGCCTGGCTGGACGAAGTGCGCCCGAATCCCTACGCCGACCAGCTCGCCCTGGGCTTCCGGCAACTGCGTTTCGTCCGACCGCTGGAACAGGAATACCGCAACTACTTCCTCGAGCAGACCTTCGACCTCAAGCGCATCGCGCTGCTGCTCGGGCTGCCCATCTGGCTGGCCTTCGCCTTTCTCGATTTCCACCTGATCGCCAGCGCCGAACGCTGGTGGATGCTCGCCGTGCGCCTGGGGGTGCTGGTGCTGCTGGTGGTCTGCGGCTTGCTGATCCTGCAGCGGCGCCATGTTCATCTGCTGGTGCCCCTGAGCCTGGTGTGCGTCAGCGCCCTGGGCGTGGGGGCGGCGGCGGTGGTGGCCATCGCCCATCGGGTCGACCCGTCATTCCCCTATGAAGGCCTGCTGCTGGTGTGCATGGCGGCCTATTTCGTGGTGGGCCTGCGCCTGGGCGAAGCGCTGCTGGTGTCACTGCTGATCCTGGTGGCCTACGTGGCGCTGGAGCTCTGGGCCGGGTTGCCCTGGCCGCGCCTGGTCAACAACCTGCTGTTCCTGGTGTTCGGCAACCTGGTGGGGGCGGTGGGCTGCTACCTGCTGGAGTTCAAGTCGCGGGAGCACTTCCTCGTCAGCCGGCTGATGCGGGTGCTGGCCGAGCACGACAGCCTCACCGGGCTGCATAACCGGCGCAGCTTCAACCGCCAGTTGGAGCGCGTCTGGCGCCAGGCCCAGCGCGAGGGGCTGCCGCTGGCGCTGATGCTCTGCGATGTCGACCACTTCAAGGCCTACAACGACCTCTACGGCCACCAAGGCGGCGACCACGCCCTGCAGCGGGTGGCGGGGGTGCTGGAAGATGCCGCGCGACGGCCGCTGGACATGGCGGTGCGCCTGGGGGGCGAGGAGTTCGCGGTGCTGCTCTATGGCACGCCGGAAGCGGAGGCGCGGCAGTGCGCGGAGAACGTGCGCGCGGCCCTGGAGGGCCTGGCGATCCGCCACGAGGGCTCGCAGGTGGCCGAGGTGCTGACGATGTCCATCGGCCTGGCCTGCATCTTCCCGGGCAACGACATGCCCCTGGGCCAGCTGTACGAACTCTACGAGCACGCCGACCGCGCGCTCTACGAGGCCAAGGCGTTCGGGCGTAACCAGGTGGTGGCGTAGTTCGTCGCTCGCGGTGGCGCGCTGCGTGACTGCGCGCCCTGGTACGGCGGTGCTAGGATCGCGCCTTCCCACCTGACGAGCCCTGCCCATGGACAAGCTGATCGGCGCTGGCGGCCAGCCGCATTACGGACTTTTCGACGGCACTCCCGGCCTGGTCAACTACCGCGATTTCGACTTCCGCTCGCCCATGGGCCGTCGCCTAGGGGCGCTGGCGAAGTGGCGGCGCTTCCATCAGTTCCAGTACTTCGGCCTGATCAGCGACCAGCTCATCGGCGGCTGCGCCCTGGCCAACCTGAGCCTGGCCGGCATCGGCTTCGTCTACCTGTTCCACCCGGCCAGCGGGCGCATGATCGAGCGCCAGTTCAAGCTGCCGCTTGGCATGGGCACGCGTTTTTCCCAGGTGCCGGACGAGGGCGTCTGCGAACTGCGCCAGGGCCGCAACCTGCTGCGCCTGGAGAATTCACCGAACCCCAAGGAGAAGCGCCTGCGGGTGGAACTGGACGACGGTACCCACATCGACGCCTGTTTCTCCGAGGATGAGCCGGCCTTCCAGCCCATGAGCCTGTGCACGCCCACCGCCGTGAACGGCTGGGTCTATGCGCGCAAGGTGGCGGGGGTCACCTGCCGGGGCGAGGTGCGCAGCGCGTTGGGTGATTTCGACCTGCAGGCCATCGGCGCCTTCGCCCACCACGATTGGTCCGCCGGCTACATGCGCCCGGAGACCTTCTGGAACTGGGCTTGCCTGTCCGGAGAGGCCCAGGGGCTGCGGGTGGGGGTGAACCTGTCCTGCGGGGTCAACGAAACCAGCTTCACCGAGAACTGTTTCTGGATCGATGGCGAGCTGATCAAGGTGGACTGCGTGCGCTTCGCCTTCGATCGCGACCGGCCGCTGGAGCAGTGGCTGATCACTTCCAACGACGGCCAGGTGGAGCTGCGCTTCACCGGCACCGGCCTGCACAAGGAGCGCCTGAACCTGGGCTTCATCGCCAGCAACTTCAAGCAGATATTCGGCCGCTTCGACGGCGTGCTGCGCCCTCACGGCCGGGCGCCCGTGAGCATCGATGGGCTCTGGGGCTTCGTCGAAGACCAATATGTGAAGTGGTAGATACAAAGCTGCGCTTGCTCCCGGCTGTCGCCTATGGTTAGCTCGCTAATTATTAGTTTAGGCAGTTAGAGTCCGTTTCAATGTCCCATACCGACCAACACCGCTTTGCCATGCAGCTCGCGCAGATGTCGCGGGCCTGGCGTGCGGAGCTGGATCGCCGGCTCGTCGACCTCGGCCTGTCCCAGGCTCGCTGGCTGGTTCTCCTGCATCTCGCTCGCTTCGAAGAACTCCCCACCCAGCGTGAACTGGCGCAGAGCGTCGGCGTCGAGGGCCCGACCCTGGCCCGGCTGCTCGACAGCCTGGAAGCCCAGGGGCTGGTGCAGCGCCTGGCCGTCGCCGAGGACCGCCGCGCCAAGAAGATCACCCTGTGCCCCAAGGCACGGCCGCTGATCGAGAAGATCGAGGCCATCTCCAACCAGCTACGCAGGGAGGTCTTCACCGATATCGATGAAGAGGAACTGCGCCGCTGCCAGCAGGTACACGCGCGGATACTGGCCAACCTGGAACGGCGTTGATGCAGGACCTCGAGGCCCTGCACGCGCTCTACGGCCCGCGTTACCCGCAGTTGCTGCTGGGGCTGCTGATGGTCGGCAGCATGGCGATGATCCTCGCGTCCACCAGCATCAACGTGGCCTTGCCCGCGATCATGGCCGACTTCGCCATCGGCCGGCCGCTGGCGCAATGGCTGGCGACGGGGTTCCTCGCCTCCATGACCGCCGGACTGCTGCTCGCCGCCTGGGCCCAGTCGCGGCTCGGTGCGCGCCGTACCGTGCAGGGCGGTTTGCTGATCTTCACCCTGTGCTCCCTGCTGGCCCTGGCGGCCACTTCCGCCTGGCAGCTGATCGCCCTGCGCATCGTCCAGGGGGCCTGCGCCGGGATCATCCAGCCGCTGGCGATGGTGCTGATCTTCCGCATCTTCGCCGAGGGCGGGCGCGGCATGGCGCTGGGCACCTACGGGCTCGGGGTGATGATTGCGCCAACGCTCGGGCCGACCATCGGCGGCTACCTGATCGACCATTTCGGCTGGGAGGCGGTGTTCTGGCTGCCCTTGCCCATGTGCCTGGCGGCGGCCGTTGGCGCCCAGTGGCTGATGCCCTCGGACCGCGACCGCAGCACGCCGGGCGTCGACCTCGTGGCGTTCCTGTTCCTCAGCGTGGCGCTGTTCGCGCTGCTCGGCGCCTTGGCCGAAGCCCAGCGCTTCGGCTGGCTGGCACCGAGCTGCTGGATCCCCGGGCTGCTGGGCCTGGGCGCAACCCTGGGCTTCGTCCTGCGCAGCCGCGCCAGCCCACGGCCTTTGCTGCCGTTGGCGCTGTGGCGCCACCGGGCCTTCCGCAAGGCCAGTTGGGTGGCGCTGATCCTCGGCCTCGGGCTCTACGGCTCCACCTACCTGATCCCGCTGTTCCTGCAGACGGTCGAAGGCTACAGCGCCGGCCGCGCGGGCCTGTTGCTGCTGCCCACCGGGGTGGTGCTGGGCGTGGCCTCGTTCGTGGGCGGCTGGCTCAGCGACAAGCTTTCCGCCGCGCTGCTACTGGTGGCCGGGCTGCTGGTGTTCGCCCTGTCATCCCTGGGGCTGGGCCTGGTGGACAGCGGCGCCTCCTTCCTCGTGCTGTGCTTCTGGGCCTGCCTCGGTCGCCTCGGCCTGGGCTTGCTGCTGCCGGCCTTGAGCACCGGTTCGCTGGACGTGCTCAGTGCCGAGGAACTTGCCCTGGGCGCCGGCGCCATCACCTTCGTGCGCCAGCTCGGCGGAGCCTTCGGGGTCAACCTGATGACCTTCTTCCTGGAGTGGCGCTACCACGCCGGCGGCGGCGACCTGCAGGCCGAGGCACTGGCCTTCCAGCAGACCTTTTGGCTGGTCGCCGGGCTTTTTCTCCTGGCGGTGTGGCCTGCGTGGGGCGTGCGCGCGACAAAAGGCTGACGAAGCTCTATAAATATTCAGTAAAGGTGTGATTTCCGTCACTTTCATGGCGAACTTGCGGTAGGATTTCACCTGCCTGATGGCCCAAGGCCTCTACGCCGGGCAATCTGGGAAATTGCATCCATACTTATTTTCAGTTGGGTTCCAGGGATCGCCGCCCGACGCGTTTTCTTTCAATGCCGACGCCCGTTTTCGCCCCTCCATGGACTCAGGATCGTAGGGAGGCGGCTGTGGCGTTCGAGCCGGCATGACCGGGGGAGGGCACATGGCTCGAGTCAACAGGATCCTGCTTGCGCTTGCATCGGGACCTATCCTTTATTCCAGCCTGGCCTCCGCCATAGGCCTGGGCGAAATCACCCTGCATTCCGCGCTGAACCAGCCGCTCGAGGCTGACATCGGCCTGCTCGACGTCGGCGACCTGACCGACAGCGACATCAAGATCAGCCTGGCCCCCGCCGATGTGTTCGAGCGTGCCGGCGTCGACCGCGTGCTGTTCCTCAACGACCTGCGCTTCAGCCCGATGA
This sequence comes from Aquipseudomonas alcaligenes MRY13-0052, assembly GCA_000474255.1. Taxonomy (GTDB): domain Bacteria; phylum Pseudomonadota; class Gammaproteobacteria; order Pseudomonadales; family Pseudomonadaceae; genus Metapseudomonas; species Metapseudomonas solani. The sequence continues at coordinate 67,562 of BATO01000018.1, read as the reverse complement.
TCCGTGGCGCCAGTGGCCACATCCGCGTGGTCTCCAACAAGCCGGTGCGCGAGCCCTACCTGAATTTCATCGTCGAGGTGGCCCGCCCCAACGGCCGCCTGTTGCGTGAATACACCCTGCTGCTGGACCCGCCGGAAGCTTCCGCCTACAACCCCGTGGCCGCGCCCCTGGGCAACACCGCCGCCCAACGGGACAACCGTCGCAGCAGCGCCGCCAGCAGCCAGCCGGCCCCGACCGAGGCGCCGCCCGCCACCCAGGGCAAGCGTTACACCGTGGTCAAGGGCGACAACCTCTGGGCCATCGCCCAGCGCCAGAGTGCCGGCAGCGGCATGAGCACGGCGCAGATGATGAACGGCATCCACGCCCTCAACCCCAGCGCCTTCGCCAATGGCGACCCGAGCCGCCTGAGCGTGGGCCAGAGCCTGTTGCTGCCCGATGCCGCCGTGTCGGGCGCCGCTGCGAATGCCGCGGCCAACGATGCCGGCACCACCGGCCAGGCCATGTCGGGCAGCGCTCCCGGCCCGGTGTCCGCCCCCGGCACCCCGAGCCAGCCGGCGCCGTTGCCCCAGCAGATCGCCGAGGTGCAGCGCCGCGTCGACACCGAACTGGTCAACAGCGAGAACGAACGCCTGCAACTGCGCCAGGACATCGCCGACCTCCAGCTCAAGCTGGAAACCCTGCAACGGCAGATGGAGCAGAAGGACGCGCAGCTGGCGCGCCTGCAGAGCGCGCTCGGTCCGAACAGTGTCCAGCAGGCGTCCGCCGATGCCGGGCTGCCGCCGCTAACGGCCACCGCCCCGGCGGACGCGCCGGTCGCCGATGCAACCAACCTGCCCCCGCTGGACGATGGTGCCCCGGTCGCACCGCAAGCGGCCCAGGCACCTGCCCCCAGCGAAAGCCCCGCCCCTGTCGACAACGCCGTTCCACAGGCTCCGGCCGAGCCGGCTGCCGAGGCGACCCAGCAGGGCACGCCGGCGGTCGCGGCGCCCGATGTGGCAGTGCAAGAGCCGGACAGCCTGGACACCTGGTCCCGCGCGCTGATGATCATCGGCGGCATCCTGCTGCTGTTCGTCCTGGCCGTGGCACTGCTGCGTCGTCGCCAGGAAACCCGCCCCGAGGCGCCTGAGCCGGTGGTCATACCCAAGGTGCGTCCGGCCGAGGCCGTCGCCGTGCCGGCCGAGCGCCCCCGTATCGCCGCTGTGCCCCAGGTCCGCCCCGAGCCGGTGGTGGCGGTCGGCGCTGCCGATGCACCGGTGGCGGCTCCCGCGCCCAGGCCGCAACCCACCCTGGCGACGGTACGCCCGTCCAGCGATTCCCTGGATGGCGCCAACATCTACATCGCCTATGGCCGCTTCAACGATGCCGAGAGCGCGCTGCGCAGTGCCATCGTCCAGGAGCCCAACCGCACCGACCTGCGCTTCCGCCTTCTGGAAGTGCTGGGTGAACTGCGTGACCCGAGCGGCTTCGCCATCGAGGAAAGCAACCTGCTGGAGATGGGCGTCGGTTCGGCCCGTATCGACCCGATCAAGGCGCGCTATCCCGGCATCGACCAGGGCCGCAAGGCCGAGCCGATGTTCGAGGAGCCGGAGTTCGTCCTCGGTGACCAGGCCCCGGACCTGCAGCCGGCCGAGCCGCTGATGGTGCGTGATGATGAGCTGACCGATGAATTCCAGCTCAACCTCGACGACCTGCCCCTGGACGCCGACTGGGACAGCCTCAGCCCCTTCAAGACCGAGGCGCCCAAGACCAAGGCGACGGGCAGCAAGCCCGAGCCGGTGCATCACCACGTTGACCCGGCCTTCCGCAGCAACCTGCAGGACATGCCCGAGGTGTTCGAACTGGACGACCTGGAGCAGGCCGATCGCCTCGAACTGCCGGAGCTGCCCCAGGCCGAGGAGCTGGACGAGCTGTCGTTCGACTTCGAGGACCCGCTGGAAGCCAGCGATGACCTGGACCACCTGGCCGCACGGCAGGAAAACCTGATGAAGCTCAACCTGGCGTTGGCCTACATCGACCAGGGCGACATCGAAAGCGCCTGCAGCATCCTCAACGAGGTGATCGACGGCGGTGACGAAGAGCAGAAGCAGGAGGCCCGCCAGCTGTTGGCGAAGATCGCCTGACCGCTCACGCAACACCCAAAAGCCCGGACACTGTTCCGGGCTTTTTCATGGTTGAACACGGCGCGTATTGCCCGGCAGCGCTTCGCGAGCAGAGCTCGCTCCTGCTGGGAAGTAAGTGAGTCGGGTGCTTAGAACACCCGGCCCAGCTTGAGGTAGAGCGCCTGCTCGGAGACGTCGTTGAGGCCGTAGCTGAAGTCCAGCGGGCCCAGGGGCGTGTCGAAGCTGATGAACAGGCTGCCGGCGTTGATGTAGCCGCTGTCGAAGCTGTTGTCTTGGTTCCAGGCCCGGCCGCGCTCCAGGCTGGCGCCGAGGTAGAAGGGGAAGTCCAGCGGCAGGAAGGAGCGCTGGGTCATCCGGCGGTAGTACACCATCCGGGCCAGGGCGACGTTCTGCCCGGAGATCGAATCCTCGCGGAAGCCCGAGAGCTGGCGTGCGCCGCCGAGCTGGAAGCTGGAGGTGACCACCTCGGCGCTGTCCAGGGTGCGGCCGTAGCGGCCACCGAGGACGAAGGTGTTGGCGTCGCTGGAGAGGGCCTTGTCCAGGCTCAGTTCCCACTGCCGGTAGCGATCGTCCGAGCCCAGTTCGGGGTCGTACTGGCGCAGGGTCAGCTTGATGTCCTCGCCCTCGTGGGGGTAATCGACGTTGTCGAGGGTGTCGAAGGAGTACTTGGCCTCGTAGTAGCCCTCGCTGAAGCTGAAGCTGGGCAGGCGGCGGTCGCCGATGCGCACGTCGGCATCGCCCCAGCCCTGGCCGATGCCGAGGCGCAGCTCGCCGTTGTTGGCGATCTGCCGGCCGATGTTGAAGCCGTAGCCGTAGCGCTGCAGGCGGTATTCGGCGATGGGGTCGTTGTCCAGGGTGGCGTCGACGTTCTGCGCCTCGGCGGCGATATAGGGCGCGACGAAGTAGCGCGAGCCGTAGTCCAGCGGCTGGTAGAACTCGCTGTAGAGCTCCTGGTCGCTGCCGATCTGGGCGCGGGTCAGCCATTCGGCGCCGAGTTTGTTGATGCCGTTGACCCGGTAGCTGGCGCCCAGGTTGAAGGTGCTGCCGCCGCGCATGTCGTCGTCCAGGCTCAGGCCCAGGCGCAGGTAGTCGGTGCCGGTGCGCTTGCCGCGGGCGTTGATCACCAGCGTGTTGCCATCCTTGCGCTTGACCACGCGGTAATGCACCTGCTCGAAGTAGTCGAGGCCGTAGAGGGTGCCCATGTCGCTCTGCAGGCGCTCCAGGTCCAGCGGCTGGCCGGTTTCCTGGCGGATGATGCGGCGGATCACCTCGTCGCCCACCTTGGAGTCGTTCTCCACGCTGATGCGGGCGATTACCGGGCGGCGTTCCACGGGCAGGCGCGCCTCGGCCAATTCCGCTTCGTGCTGGCCGTGCTGGCGCGCCAGCGGGGCGAAACGGTGCTTGAGGATGGTGGCCGCGCGGTACCCGGCGTCGATCATCTGCCGCGCGCGGCCGAAGTCGGTGGCGCTGAAACCCGCCAGCGGCGGCTGCACCAGGATGTCGTCCGGGCCGAGGGTGGCCAGTTGCGCCTCGGAGTTGCGTCGGGTCATCAGGGTCACCGACTGGTTGAGCACGTCGACCACGGTGAGCAGCTCCTTGCGCCCGCGCAGCGGGGTGCCGATATCCACCGTGATCACCAGGTCGACGCCCATCTCCCGGGCCACGTCCACCGGGATGTTGTCCACCATGCCGCCGTCCACCAGCAGCTGGCCGTCCACCTCCACGGGCGCGAACACCGCCGGGATCGACATGCTGGCGCGGATCGCCTGGGGCAGGTGGCCCTTGCGGAACACCACCTTCTCGCCGGTGGAAATGTCGGTGGCCACGGCGCGGAAGGGGATGGCCAGGCGGTCGAAGTCACGGGTGTCGCTGGTGTGCACCAGCAGGCTTTCAAGCAGCAGGGCGAGGTTCTGGCCCTGGATCACGCCGAGCGGCAGGCCCAGGCTGCCGTCGTCGCGGAAGCTGAGCTTCTGCTTGACCAGGAAATCGCGATCGTCCTGCTTGCGGCGGAAGGGGACGTCATCGCGCAGGGGCGCGTCGGAGAGCGCCTGGCGCCAGTCGATGGCCAGGGCCAGCTTTTCCAGTTCGTCGACGCTGTAGCCCGAGGCGTAGAGGCCGCCGATCACCGCGCCCATGCTGGTGCCGGCGATGGCGTCGATGTGCACGCCCTGTTCTTCCAGGGCTCGCAGCACGCCGATATGGGCCAGGCCGCGTGCGGCGCCACCGGACAGCACCAGGCCGATGCGTGGGTGGGCCTGGTCGGCCAGGGTGGCCAGTGGCAGGAGGATAAGGGCGAGGAAAACGAGCACGCGGCGCATAACGCATCCCTGGTCAGGCGGGGAGGAAAAAGGCCGCTATTATAGGCGCCCCGCACGCCGCCACCGAGTCCCGTCATGTCCAGCTCCAGGCCCGAGATCGTCATCACCTACTGCACCCAGTGCCAATGGCTGCTGCGCGCGGCCTGGCTGGCCCAGGAGCTGCTCAGCACCTTCGCCGACGACCTCGGCCGGGTGGCCCTGGAGCCGGGCACTGGCGGTGTGTTCCGCATCACCTGCGACGGCGAGCAGATCTGGGAGCGCAAGGCCGACGGCGGCTTCCCCGAGGCCAAGGTGCTCAAGCAGCGGGTGCGTGACTGCATCGATCCGACGCGTGACCTGGGCCACAACGACCGCCCCTGAGCGGCCTTGCCCCAGGTCAACGGCGGGCTGATCACGCAGGCATAGCCTTGACGGTACTTCCACGTCCCTGGAGTGCCGTCATGAGCATCATCGTCACCGGTGCCGCCGGCTTCATCGGCAGCAACCTGGTCAAGGCCCTCAACCAGCGCGGCGAGACGGACATCATCGCCGTCGACGACCTGACCGAAGGCGACAAATTCCGCAACCTCGCCGATTGCGAGATCCGTGACTACCTGGACAAGCGCGACTTCGTGCCGCGCTTCGCCGCCGGCGAGTTCGGCATGGTCCGCGCGCTGTTCCACCAGGGCGCCTGCTCCAGCACCCTGGAAGCGGACGGGCGCTACATGATGGACAACAACTACCGCTACAGCTGCGAGCTGCTGGATGCCGCCCAGCGCCGCGGCCTGCCCTTCATCTATGCCTCGTCGGCGGCCGTCTATGGCGCGGGCCAGGTGTTTCGTGAAGGCCGCGAGCACGAGCTGCCGCTGAACGTCTACGGCTACTCCAAGCTGCTGTTCGACCAGCGCGTGCGGCGCCTGCTGCCCCATGCCCGCGCCCAGGTGGTGGGGCTGCGCTACTTCAACGTCTATGGCCCGCGCGAAGGGCACAAGGGGCGCATGGCCTCGGTGGCGCTGCACTGCTTCCACCAGTACCGGGCGGAGGGGCGGGTACGCTTGTTCGGCGGCTGCGACGGTTACGCCGCTGGCGAGCAGCAGCGCGATTTCGTGTCGGTGGAGGACGTGGCGCGGGTCAACCTGCACTTTCTCGACCATTCCCAGCGTTCGGGCATCTTCAACCTCGGCACTGGCGTCGCCCGGCCTTTCAATGCGGTGGCCATGGCGGTGGTCAATGCCCTGCGCGCCGAGGAGGATCGGCCGCCCCTGGGTCTGGCCGCGCTGATCGAGCAGGGCGTGTTGCACTACGAGGACTTCCCCGCCGTGCTCCAGGGCCGTTACCAGAGCCATACCCAGGCAGACATCAAGTTGCTGCGCGAGGCCGGTGCCGGCGAGGGCTTCCTCAATCTGGAGACCGGCGTGGCGCGCTATTGCCGCTGGCTGCTGGAGCAGGAGCGGGCCTGAGGCGGGCGTGTATCAGGACGTTTACCCCGGATTTACACAGGGCTGACGCTCGCCCGGGGGCGCCGGGCGAATAATTCCCTCCAGAGGCCGCGAACCCTACGGCCGTATTGCACGAGGTGAATGATGTCCTTGAAAACAACCCTGGCGCTGGCACTGCTGCTCGGCCTGTCCACCCCGCTATTCGCCGGCCCCGGCCAGGGTGGCCCTGGCGGCCATGGCAGTGGTCCCGGCCCGGGCGGGCAGGGCGGCTGGGGCCCGGGTGGCGGTGGGCACGACCGTGGCCTGCCGTCCGGCGCCCGCGAACTGTGGATCGGCAGTGCGCTGTACTTCGTCGCCGCCGGCACCTACTACCTGTGGAACGCCAATGTGCAGCGCTACGAAGTGGTGACGCCGCCTGCGGTGGTCCAGGGCAACGCTGCCGTCAGTTATGAAGTGATCGCCTACCCGGCCAACGGCCAGAGCGTCGACCAGCAGGGCCGCGACCGCTATGAGTGCCACACTTGGGCGGTGACCCAGAGCGGTTTCGACCCGGCCACCGTCACCCGCCCGGTGGGCAGCGACAGCACCGACCGCTACCGCCGCGCGCTGGGCGCCTGCCTGATGGGGCGTGGGTACAGCGTGAACTGAAAACGGCGGGCTGCGCAGGGGGCGGTGCGTAGCCCGGACTTCAGTCCGGGCTTCCGGTGGTTACCGTCAGCTCGCCGCTTCGGCGGGCTTCACCGCGTTGGTTTTGCGCGCCGGGAAGGCGATGGCGGCGATGATCAGCGTGCCGCCGGCAAGCATGCGCAGCGAGGGCTCCTCGCTGAACAGCCACCAGGCGAAAGCGATGCCGTAGACCGGCTCCAGGGCGAAGATCACCGCCGTGGTGCGCGCCTTGAGCACCTTGAGGCTGGCCACGAACAGGCTGTGGGCGAGGCCGGTGCAGAGCACGCCGAGCATGGCGATCCACAGCCAGTCGATGGCCCGCACCGTGGGCAGTACCGCCCAGCCCAGGGGCAGCACGCAGACGACGATGCAGAGGTTCTGCCACAGCGCCACCTTCACCGGGTCCAGCCCCTTGGTGCTGGCACGGTTGAGCAGCGACAGCAGGGAGAACAGCAGGCCGGAGAGGATGGCGGCGATCAGCCCTTGGGTGGCGTCGCTGGCGAAATCGAAGTCCGGCGTCACCAGCACCAGGCCCAGGCTCACCAGGGCCACCACCACGAATTCGCGCAGGTGGATGCGCTCGCGGAACAGCAGCCCCTCCAGCAGCAGGGTGAAGGCCGGGAAGCTGGCGAAGCCCAGGGTGGCGATGGCCACGCCGCCGATCTTCACCGCCTGGAAGAACAGCACCCAGTGCCCGCCCAGCAGCAGGCCTCCGAGCAGCAGCAGAGGAATCTGCCGCCGCGAGGGCGCGCCGCCACGGGCACGGCCGGCCAACTGGGCGAACAGCGCCAGGGCGATGACGGCGAACAGCGCGCGGCCGAAGGTGATCACCACCGGCGTGGTTTCCGCCAGCTTGCCGAAGATGCCGGAGAGGCCAAAGAGCAGGGCGCCCAGGTGGATGGCGAGCAGCGCGTTGCGTTCGTTCATGCCAGGCGCGCGCCGTTGGGCAGCGGCTTGTCGAAGCCGGCCAGCACCACCTTGCCTTCGGCATCGTGGACGCCGGTGACCAGCACTTCCGAGCGCACCCCGGCGATGCGCTTGGGCTCGAAGTTGCAGACGCACAGCACCTGGCGGCCGACCAGTTCCTCGGCGGCGTAGTGGGCGGTGATCTGCGCGCTGGAGGTCTTCACCCCCAGCTCGCCCAGGTCCACTTCCAGCACGTAGGCCGGCTTGTTGGCCTTGACGTTGGGTGCGGCGGATACGACGGTGCCGACGCGCAGCTCAACGCGTTCGAAATCCGCCCATTCGATGGTCGACGACATACAGCCCCCTTGTTTGACGATGGCCGCAGTCTAGAGGGCGGCGGGGTGGCTTGTCTGTCGCGGGACTCGCGGCTTTCGTCGCGGCCCTCGCGTCAGCCGCGCTGGCGGCGCAGGGCGCGCGGGGTGGTGCCGAACTCGCGGGACAGCGCGGCGGTGAATGCGCTTTGCGAGCTGTAGCCCACCTGGGCCGCGATCTCGGCCACGCTCAGGCTGCACTCCAGCAGCAGCCGGCGGCCCTGGAGCAGGCGCCGGGTGCGCAGGTAGTCCATGGGCGTTTGCCCGGTGGCAGCGAGGAAGCGGCTGTGGAAGCGCGCCACCGACAGCCCACAGAGCCGGGCTAAGTCGGCCACCTGCAGGGGGCGTGGGGCGTGCTGGTCGATGTAGGCGTCGAGGGCTGTCAGCGGCAATGTGTTCCGCTCCGACGCTGGTGTGGCGCTCGGTGCCACCAGGCTGGCCAGCAGCAGGCCGACGCCCTGGGTGGCGATCACCGGGTCATCTATGGGGCTGGCGGCGAGCCAGCCCACCAGTTGGCTCTGGGCAGGGTCGAGCTGCAGGGCGCCGGGTTTCTCCAGCAGGCGCCGGCTGGCGTCGAAGTGACCGCCGAGGGTGCGTTGCAGCCAGGCGTCGTCGGGCACGTCGAGCACCAGGCACAGGCTGCCGCGCGGGCTGCCGCAGGCATGGTGTTCGCCCGGCGGGACCACGGCGAGGTTCTGCCGCTCGACCCGCGCGCCGATGCCACCCACCTCGAATTCCAGGCTGCCGCTCAGGCCGAACACCAACTGGGCGTGGTCGTGGCTGTGGGCGAGCAGGTCGTGGTTGTAGCGGCGCAGGGTCAGCATCGGGCTCATGGGGTGTTCCTCGGCAGGTGGCCAGTCTACTCCCCGGCGCGGGCGCCGCCAGTGTCATCGTTCTGCAGCCTAACCGTCACCTGCACTTCACCGGGCCTGCGCAAGATCGGAAAAACCCAGCTGGAGGCCGCCCATGAGCAGCGTTCAACGCCTGGAGCCGGCCGACCCGGCTCGTCCCCGCAAGCAACGCGTCCGCACCCTGTGGATATCCGACGTTCACCTTGGCACCCGCGATTGCCAGGCGGAGCACCTGGCGCGCTTCCTCAAGCGCCACCATGCCGACCGCATCTACCTGGTGGGCGACATCATCGACGGCTGGAAGCTGCGTGGCGGCATCTACTGGCCCCAGGCACACACCAACGTGATCCGCCGCCTGCTGACCATGAGCAAGCGTGGCACCGAGGTGATCTATGTCACCGGCAACCACGACGAATTCCTGCGCCGTTACTCCAGCCTGATGCTGGGCAACATCCAGCTGGTGGACGAAGCGATCCACGAGACCGCCGACGGCCGCCGCCTGCTGGTGATCCACGGCGACCAGTTCGACGTCATCACCCGCTACCACAAGTGGCTGGCCTTCCTCGGCGACTCGGCCTACGAGTTCACCCTGACCCTCAACCGATGGCTCAACCACTGGCGCGAGCGCTGGGGCTATGGCTACTGGTCGCTGTCGGCCTTCCTCAAGCACAAGGTCAAGACGGCGGTGAACTTCATCAGCGACTTCGAGGAGTCCATCGCCCACGAGTGCGTCAAGCGCGGGCTGGATGGTGCCGTCTGCGGCCACATCCACCACGCCGAGATCCGCCAGGTGGGCGGCGTCGAGTACATGAACTGTGGCGATTGGGTGGAATCCTGCACCGCGCTGATCGAGCACTGGGACGGCACCATCGAGCTGTACCGCCTGGCCGATGACCAGGCGCGCCTGGCAACCGAGACCAAGCAGCCCGCCCTCGAGCCCGCTGCATGAGGATTCTCATCGTCAGCGATGCCTGGGCACCCCAGGTGAATGGCGTGGTCACCAGCCTGCAGGCCCTGGTGGCCGAACTGCGCGGGCTTGGCCATTTGGTGAAGGTGCTGTCGCCCCGGGATTTCCGCTCGCGGCCGTGCCCGACCTACCCGGAAATCCCCCTGGTGTGGGACCTCTGGCGCGTGGGCCCGGCGATCCGCGATTTCCGCCCGGACTGCGTGCACCTCGCCACCGAAGGGCCGTTGGGCTGGGCCGCGCGGCGCTGGCTGAAGCGCCGAGGCCTGGCCTTCTCCAGTGCCGTGCACACGCGCTTCCCTGAATACGTGCACACCCGCTGGCCGCGCGTTCCGCTGGAATGGGGCTACGCGGTGCTGCGGGCCTTCCACCGCCCCAGCCGGACGGTGCTGGTGACCACCGAGCGCCTGCGCGGCGAATTGGCCTGCCGTGGGCTGGGCCACCTGTCGCTGTGGCGCAAGGGCGTGGACACCCGCCTGTTCCACCCGCGCCCGGAGCAGCCGCGACCGCTGAAGCCGGTGTTCCTCTACGTCGGCCGTATCGCCCCGGAGAAGAACCTGCGGGCTTTCCTCGACCTGGACCTGCCCGGCGAGAAATGGCTGGTGGGTGATGGGCCGCAACGGGCCGAGCTGGAAGTCGACTACCCCGATGCGCGCTTCCTCGGCTACCGCCACGGCCAGGCGTTGGCCGATGCCTTTGCCGGCGCCAGCGTGCTGGTCTTCCCTTCGCGCACCGATACCTACGGCCTGGTGATGCTCGAGGCCCTGGCCTGCGGCACGCCGGTGGCCGCCTTCCCGGTGCCCGGCCCGCTGGACGTGCTGGAAGCGGACCTCACCGGGGTGATGGACGAGGATCTTCACGCTGCCTGCCTACGCGCACTGGAGCTGGACCGTGGCGTCTGCGCCGAGCGTGCCGCGCGCCTGTCCTGGCGGGCCTCCGCCCAGGAGTTCCTGGCACGCCAGCCGCTGCTGGATGGCGAGTTGTGCGGCGAGGCGGTGGGGGAAGGGTCGCTGTCGTAGGGTTAATTCCCGTGATCCCGATTGCGAATGGATTCGCGCCAGCCGACGTACAGCTTCGCGAGCAGAGCTCGCTCCTACGGAGGGTGCCATGGACGTACGTGAAAAGACGTCGTTGCGGCGTGTGAAGCCTGCATCGCGCCCATGAAAAAGGCCGCCCGAGGGCGGCCTTCTTGTGACCCATTAGGTCAGAGAATGACTTTATCGCGCAGTTTCTCGGCAGCCAGGTGCAGGGCCTGGATGACCTTTTCCTTGTCGTAGTTCTGGATGCCGTTGGTATCCAGGTACATGGAGAAGCCCGGCAGTTCGTGCTCGACGTAGCTGGAGGTGGCGCCCAGGTCGCGGCGGAAGTCCACCACCTGGTAGATCTGCACCGGGCGGGCGAAGCCCTTGACGGTGATCTGGCCCTTGTCGCGGCACATGATCACGTCCTTGATCAGCGAATAGGTCTCGTGGGAGATGAGGATCTCGCCGGCTTCGGAGGCGCTTTCCAGGCGGCTGGCGAGGTTCACGTCGCGGCCGATGATGGTGTAGTCCATGCGCGTGTCGGCGCCGAAGTTGCCCACGGTGCAGTAGCCGGTGTTCAGGCCCATGCGGATTTCCAGGGGCTTGGTGATGCCTTGGGCGCGCCACTGCTGGCGCAGCACCTTCATGTGCTTGCGCATGGCGATGGCCATGGACACGGCGGCCACGGCGTCCTTCTTGGCGCCCTGGGTGGAGGGGTCGCCGAAGAACACCATCACGCAGTCGCCGACGAACTTGTCGATGGTGCCGCCGTACTTGAGGGCGATCTTCGACATTTCGTTGAGGTAGTTGTTGAGCAGGTCGGTGAGCGCTTCGGCTTCCAGTTCTTCGGAGAGCTCGGTGAAGCCCTTGATGTCGGAGAAGAACACCGTGAGCTTCTTGCGCTGGGTTTCCAGGCGCACGTGGCGCTTGCCGCTGAAGATCATTTCCCAGACCTGCGGCGACAGGTACTTGGCGAGGTTGCGGGCCAGGCGCGCGGCCTTTTCCTGCTCCAGCTTGATCTCGCTGCGCGCCAGCGCCAGGCGCAGGCCCTGCTGGTGCACGAAGAAGGCGGTGATGCACACGTAGAGCGTGGTGAAGCAGATGCTGACGAAGGACACCAGGGCCGGCGTGCCGAGCTTGAGGTCGGGGTGGGCGATTACCGTGGTCAGTACCGTGGCGCTGGCGGCGACGAGGATGGCCAGGCCCAGTTGGCGCAGGCCGCCGATGATCAGTGCGCTGAACGACAGGGTGAGCAGGAACATCAGGCTCGGCACCACCGAGAAGCCGAGTAGGGCCGCGCCGGCGCCGGCGTGCAGGGCGTCGATGAACAGCAGGACCAGGTGGGTGCGCTCGGGGTGGTCGCGCTTGAAGCGCAGGCTCAGGTGATGGGCCAGGTGCGGATAGAGCAGGGCGTAGGGGACGATCCACAGCACATCGAAGCCGAAGTACTGGGTGTAGGTGCCGGCGGCGATACTGGCGGCGGTGGCGATATAGGCCAGTACGCGGGAGTAATACTCGCGGAGCGGCGGGGTCGGAAGACTGCTGAGCCGGTCTAGATTGGCTGACTTCATGTAAACGAACGATCCCTGATGTTTTTCTGACGCGTTGTACGGGCGTCCGATGGTCTGCAAGACCTGAGCCAATGCCTGGCGGGTGCGGGATCATAACCAAGTGCCACTACGGCGGCCAAGCGTGGCCGCCGAACGGTGGGGCGGAATGGACGGTCAGCTCGCGTTGCGTTCCATCGCGGCCTTGTAGATGGATTGCTTGGGCTGGGCGAAGACCCGGCGCAGCATCGGCTCGAAGTAGTCCAGGGGCAGGTACTCGGCTTCCGGGTCGAAGGCGGCGGCGTCGTAGCGCGCGCAGAACTCGATGGTCTGGCGGTACTGCGGGTGGTCCTTGAACTGCTCGCGCAGGTGGCGATCCAGGCCCAGGTGGTGGAAGAAGTAATAGCCCTGGAAGATCGCGTGCTTCTCAACCATCCAGTGGTTCTCGGGGCTGACGAAGGGCTTGAGCATGGCGGCTGCGATATCGGCGTGGTTGAAGGAACCGAGGGTGTCGCCGATGTCGTGGAGCAGCGCGCAGATCACGTACTCCTCGTCCTTGCCGTCGCGGTGGGCAAGGGTTGCGGTCTGCAGCGAGTGGGTCAGGCGGTCCACCGGGAAGCCGCCGAAGTCGCCGTCCAGCAGCTTGAGGTGGGTGAGGATGCGATCGGGCAACTGGGCGGCGTAGCGGGCGAAGTCCTGGGCGATGATGCCCCAGTCCTCGGCGGTGCCGTCTTCCATATGGGTGAAGCGGGCGTGGGCATTCATCAGGGGCCTCTCTTGTTGTTGTTTTCGGGGGCCTGCCGCTTCCTCAGAAGCGGATGCGGCCGGTGAAGGCGTCCTTCAGCATCACCCAGTCGCCCATCAGGCTGTAGAGCGGGTACTTGAAGGTGGCGGGGCGGTTCTTCTCGAATACGAAATGGCCGACCCAGGCGAAACCGTAGCCAGCCACCGGCAGGGCCAGCAGCCACAGCCACTGCTGGGTGACGACGGCGTAGGCGAGGATGCTCAGGACCAGCAGGCTGCCGACGTAGTGCAGGCGGCGGCACACGTCGTTGCTGTGTTCCTGGAGGTAATAGGGGTAGAACTCGGCGAAGCTGTTGAAACGCTCGGCGGGCACGGTGCTCATGGGATATCTCCTCTTTCTTGTTGGGAGAGAGTGTAGGACCGGGGCCTTTCCAGACCAGTGACATTAGGTGCCAGTTTAGTATCCCGGCGCGCCGCCAGTGATTCCGGGGCTTTCGGGTTGATTGTTGCCATCAAGCGGGCATTTCCGGCGAAAAGGAGCGACGTCTCCCCCGATTTGAGTAGCGTCCAGCTGTTGTGTGTGGGTCTGGCTAGCTGGGCCGTCAAGGCGGGATTCGGTGTGGGAGGTGCGGGTGGATGTACAATCCGCGCCCCAAAATCAGGATGTGCCAATGGATAGCTTGAGCCGCAGGATTGATCAGTTACGTCGGAGAATCCCCGGCTTCGAGTGCAAGCCAGGCTGTCACGACTGCTGCGGGCCGGTTACTGCGAGCTCGGTGGAGTTGGCCAGGCTCCCCGTCAAGAGTGAGGCCGAACACGAAGCAGCCCTGGAGGAGTGGAACTGCGTCCACCTTGGCCCCAATGGATGTGAGGCCTATGAGCAGAGGCCGCTCATCTGCAGGCTATTCGGAACTACACCCCAAATGCCTTGCCCGGAAGGGAGAGGGCCAGAGACGCCGACTGATGAATCAGTGGTGCTCCAGATCAACCAGCTGATTGCCAGCACGCGGCAGGTTTTGGTTTAGGCAGGCGGATATGAGGAGGAGGGGAGAGGAGTCAGTTGCCCGGGGCGCGCCGTAGTGACCGGAGATCTTGTAACTGTATGGGGAGGCCTCGCGCAGTGCGACCTCCGTGTCAGGTGTATGGCGTCATGCCTTCACCGTGATGGGGCTGTCGCTATGGAGCAAGAGGCTGAGCAGGCTGCCATCAAGCCGGCATAACCCAGCCGATTCAGCCCGTTTATATCCGGTTTTCAGTGCGGTGAGATCGCTGAAAGCCGCATAGATACTGAGCCTTACATTCACCCTCTTGGGTTAGTATCCTTCGTCGCCAGGCCGTGTCCTGCGGTCTCCGTGTCTGACAGAACAAGAAGGCGCCATGAGCGAACGTACCACGTCATCGAGCTGGGCCCTGGGGATTGTCCAGGCGCTGGAAATGGGCGGCGTCGACTGCCGCAACCTGTTTCCCGAGCTGGGCCTCGACTATGCCGCACTGAGCGATCCCGATGCCCGTTTCCCCCAGGACGGCATGACCCGCCTGTGGTTGCGTGCAGTGGAGCTCTCGGGCAACCCGGCCATCGGCTTGAACATGGCCAAGGTGGTGAGGCCGGCGTCTTTCCATGTGGTGGGTTATGCGCTGATGTCCAGCCGCACCTTGAAGGAGGGCTTCGCCCGCCTGGTGCGCTACCAGCGGATCATCGCCGAAGGCGCGGACCTGAGCTTTCGCGCTACGCCGGAAGGCTATGCGCTGATCCTGGCGATCCATGGCGACCGGTTGCCACCGGCACGGCAGAGCGCCGAGGCGTCCATGGCCTATTCCCTGGCCTTCTGCCGCTGGATGACCGGGCGGCCGATCAACCCGTTGGAGATTCGTTTCCAGGGCCCGCCGCCTGTGGACATGGAGCCCTATCGCCAGGTGTTCCAGGCGCCGCTGCGGTTCAACGCCGAGCACTATGCGCTGCTGTTCGATCGCGCCGACATGGAGACGCCGCTGCCCACGGCCAACGAGTCCCTGGCGCAATTGCATGACCGTTTTGCGGGCGAGTACCTGGCACGTTTCTCCGGCAGCCGGGTGACCCACCAGGCGCGCCAGGTGCTGTGCCGCCTGCTGCCCCAGGGCGAACCCAAGCGGGAAGTGGTGGCCAGCGCCTTGCACCTGTCCCAGCGCACCCTGCAGCGTCGCCTGCAGGAAGAGGGCACCAGCTTCCAGCAACTGCTGGACGACACCCGCCGCGAACTGGCCGGGCAGTACCTGGCCCAGCCCAACCTGACCTTGCTGGAGATCGCCTACCTGCTGGGCTTTGCCGACCCGAGCAACTTCTTCCGCGCCTTCCGCCGCTGGTTCGACGCCACGCCTGGCGAGTACCGCGCGCGCCTGTAATCACCTTCCGGCCTGTAGGGGCGACTTCAGTCGCCCAGCGGCGCCCGCGCCGCCTCGCATCCGCCGGCCTCCGATCTCCACCTGAAGAGCAGGAGCCAGTTCTCAGCGCATGCGGGAGCCTCAATGCCTCCAGAAGTACGGCGTGCAGATCACCAGCACGGTGATGATCTCCAGGCGGCCCAGCAGCATACCGAGGGAGAGCAGCCACTTGGCGCCATCGGGCAGGCTGGAGAAGTTGCCCGCCGGCCCGATCACTTCGCCTAGGCCGGGGCCGACGCCGGAGACGGTGCTGGCGGCGCCGGTCAGCGCGGTGATCCAGTCCACCCCCATCAGCGAGAGGCCCAGGGCCATGACGCAGATGGTGATGGTGAAGAAGAAGGAGAAGGTAAGGATCGAGCGGACGATCTCTTCGTCCAGGCGGTGGCCGTTGTACTTCTGCTTGATCACCGCGCGCGGGTGGATCAGCTGGTAGAGGTTGGCCTTGAGCAGGATGTAGGCGACCTGGAAGCGGAAGATCTTGATGCCGCCGGCCGTGGAGCCGGAGCAGCCGCCGATGAAGCCCAGGTAGAAGAACAGCATCAGCGAGAAGTTGCCCCACAGGCTGTAGTCGCCCAGGGCGAAGCCGGTGGTGGTGAGAATCGAAGTGGTGTTGACCGCCACGTGGCGCAGGGCGTCGAGCCAATGCAGCTTGGTGGTGGCCCAGTACCAGGTGCCGAGTACCAGCCAGATCACCAGCAGCAGGCCGAGGAAGCCGCGCACCTGGTGGTCCTTGATCAGCGCCTTGCGGTGCCCGCGCAGGGTGGAGACGTAGAGGGCGAAGGGCAGGCTGCCGAGGATCATTACCACCACCGCCACCCAGTGCACCGCCGGCTGCGGCCATTTGGCCAGGGACTGGTCGGAGGTGGAGAAGCCGCCGGTGGAAATGGCCGACATGGCGTGGTTGACCGCGTCGAATGGGCTCATGCCGGCGACCCAGAAGCCCAGGGTGCCGAGCAGGGTGAAGCTGACGTAAACCAGGACGATGTACTTGGCCACCATGTGCGAGCGCGGCATGACCTTGTCGGAGCGGTCGGAGGATTCGGTCTGGAACAGGCGCATGCCGCCGATGCGCAGCAGCGGCAGGATGGCCACCGCCATGCCGATGAAGCCGATGCCTCCCAGCCAGTGCAGCAGCGAGCGCCAGATGAGGATGCCGGGGGACATGCTGTCCAGCCCGCTGAGCACGGTGGCCCCGGTGGCGGTGACGCCCGACATGCTTTCGAAGAAGGCGTCGGTGTAGCTGATGTGCTGGGTGAAGAGGAAGGGCAGCGCGGCGAAGACCGCCACCACCACCCAGCTGGAAACGGTGAGCAGGTACATGTCGCGTGGGCGCAGGTGCACATGCTCCGGGCGCCCGGGGATGACCAGGGCCAGGCCGGCGAGGAAGGTGATCAGGCTCGACCAGACGAAGGAGTGGATATCCTGGGTGCGTTCGAAGATGAACAGCGTTAGCACGGGGATGGCCATGCTCACGGCGAGGGTGATGAGGAATATGCCGATGATGAAACCGATGATGCGCAGGGTCGGCAATGCCATGGGTCAAGCTCTGAAAGGTGAAGGCCGCCATTCTAGCCGTGCTGGGGCGCCTGTCCACGGCCGGCCTGCCGGTGAGGTCAGTGTTTCCAGAATGCCCGGGTGAAGAGTACCAGCACGGTGAGGATCTCCAGGCGCCCCAGCAGCATGCCGACGGTCAGCATCCACTTCGCCGCATCCGGCAGGCTGGAGAAGTTGCCCGCCGGGCCGATGGTCGGGCCCAGGCCTGGGCCTACGTTGCAGACGGCGGTGGCGGCACCGGTGATGGCGGTGGCCCAATCGACGCCAACCAGGCACAGGCCCAGGGCGATGACACCGATGGTGACGGTGAAGAAGAAGGAGAAGGTGATCAGCGAGCGGACGATCTCTTCGTCGATGTTATGCCCGTTGTACTTCTGCCGGATCACCGCGCGCGGGTGCACCAGTTGCTGCAGGTTGGCCTTGAGCATCACCAGGGCCACCTGGAAGCGGAAGATCTTCAGGCCGCCGGCGGTGGACCCCGAGCAGCCACCGACGAAGGTCAGGTAGAAGAACAGCATGACCGAGAAGCTGCCCCAGAGGGTGTAGTCACCCAGGGCGATGCCGGTGGTGGTGACCACCGAGGTGACATTCACGGCGACGATGCGAACGGCGTCGAGCCAGCTGTTTTCCGAGTTGGCCCAGAACCAGGTGCCGAAGAGCAGCCAGGTGATGACCAGGAAGCCAATGAAGCCTCGGACCTGATGATCGCGGACCAGGGCCTTGCGATTGCCTCGCAGGCTGGCAACGTAAAGGGTGAAGGGCAGGCTGCCGAGGATCATCACCGCTATCGCCACCCAGTGCACCGCCGGCTGCGGCCAATGGGCGATGGAGCTGTCGGAGGTGGAGAAGCCGCCGGTCGAGATCAACGAGGCGGAGTGGTTGATGGCTTCGAACGGGGTCATGCCGGCCAGCCAGAAGGCCAGGGTGCCTAGCGCGGTGAGGCCGATGTAGACGACGAGGATGTACTTGGCCGCCATGTGCGAGCGCGGCATGACCTTTTCTCCCCAGTCGGAGGATTCTGTCTGGAACAGGCGCATGCCGCCGATACGCAGCAGCGGCAGGATGGCCACCGCCATGCCGATGAAGCCGATGCCCCCCAGCCAGTGCAGCATCGAGCGCCACAGCAGCAAGCCCGGCGAGGCGGTGTCCAGCCCGGTCAGCACGGTCGACCCGGTGGTGGTGATGCCGGACATGGTCTCGAAGAAGGCGTCGGTGTAGCTGATGTGCTGGATGAGCACCATCGGCAGTGCCGCGAAGCAGCACACCACCACCCAGCTGCTGGTGGTCAGCAGGTACATGTCGCGGGGGCGCATGTGCAGGTGTTCGGGACGGCCCGGAGCGACCAGGGCCAGGCCGCAGACGAAGGTGATCAGGCTCGACCAGGTGAAGGCGCTGAGGTCGTCGGTACGTTCGAACACCAGCAGTGCCAGCATGGGCACGACCATGCTGACGGACAGGGTGATGAGAAAGATGCCGATGATGAAGGCGATGATGCGGAGGGTCGGCAGTGCCATGGCAAGTCTGGACCGAGGGAAAAGGAGCGAGATTCTACGTAGGTGCATGACGCTGTAAAGCAGAGTGTGAGCCCGGAATGCGTCGCAACTTCGGCTAGAATGCCGCTTCACTCGAATCTGGAGGTGGCCCGATGGAGGCTCTAGACGCTCTGCTCAACCGTGTATCCCTGTCCCGCCTGGTGGAGCCGGCGCCCGATGCGGCGCAACGCGAGGTGCTGTTCCGCGCCGCCCTGCGTGCACCGGATCACGGCTACCTGCGGCCCTGGCGCTTTCTTACCGTCGAGGACGAGGCCCGTAACCGGCTGGGCGAGCTGTTGGCCGAGGCGGTGAAGGCCAAGGACCCGCAAGCCCCCGAGGCGGCGGTGAACAAGGCCCTCGGCATGCCGCTGCGTGCGCCCCTGCTGGTGGTAGTGATCGCCAGCCTGACCGCGGGGCACAAGGTGCCGGAAAGCGAACAGGTGCTGTCGGCTGCCTGTGCTGCCCACGGCATCCTCCTGGCCGCCCATGCCCAGGGGCTGGGCGCCATCTGGCGCACCGGCGAGCTGAGCTACGACCGCCATGTCGCCCGTGGCCTGGGCCTGGCGGACAACGAACAGGTGGTGGGTTTCCTGTACCTGGGCAGTGTCGACGGCGAGCGTCGTGGCCCGCCGGAGCTGGCGCCTGCTGATTTCGTCAAAGCCTGGGGCTGATCGGCAGCGGCCCAACGAGCCCGGCGCAGGTTGCCTGCGCCGGGCTTTTTATTGCCTGGAGGGTGGTTCAGTTCAGCGGCCGCAGCGGCAGTTCGATGCTGGCGACGAAACCGCCACCAGGGTGGTTGGCCAGCGCCAGGGTGCCGCCGTGGCGCTCCACGGCGCGACGGGCGATGGCCAGGCCCAGGCCATGGCCGGGAGCTGCCTGGCCTGGGGCCCGGTAGAAGGGCTCACCCAGCTGGGCCAGGTGCTCGGGTTGCACGCCGGGCCCATGGTCACGCACCTGCACGTGCAGCAGGCCGTCGGCCTGGCTGGCGTCTATTTCCACCGGTTGTTCGGCCGGGTTGAAGCGCAGGGCATTGCGCAGCAGGTTGTCGAGGGCTCGTTCGAGCATGTCCGGCCAGCCGTCCAGGCGCAGCTCGGCGGGGCAGCGGATCTCGATGTGCTGATCCGGGTGCAGCAGGCGCGCGTCATCGGCCAGGCTTACCAGTAGCGGCCGCACCGCAATCGGGCGGGTGGCGCCCGGCTCGGCGTCGAGGCGGGCGAGGGCGAGGATTTCGCTGATCAGCGCTTCCAGTCGGTCACATTCCTGGCTCAGGCGTGGCCACAGGGCCTCGCGCTGCTCCGGGCCGGCGCGCTCGGCCAGGGCGAGGGCGATGCGCAGGCGAGCCAGGGGCGAGCGCAGCTCGTGGGAGACGTCCCGCAGCAGCTGGCGCTGGCTGCCGATCAGGCCCTGCAGGCGCTGGCCCATGCGGTTGAAGTCGCCGGCCAGCACGCCCAGCTCGTCGCGACGCCGTGACAGGCGCGCCAGGCTGTCCTGCTGGTAGGCCGTCTGGCCGAGGTCGTGCACGGCGCGGCGCAGGCGGTTGAGTGGCCGGGTGATGTAGAGCGTCAACGCCAGGCTGAACAGGGTCAGTACCACCAGGGCGATGCCAAGGGCGCTGAAGGGCCAGAGCAGGCTGCCACGGTGCCAGGCTTCCAGTTCGGGGTAGGGGATGCGGTAGATGAGCAGGAAGGAATCGCCGCTGCGGGTGCTGGTGTATTCCTCGGTGAGGCGGCGCCAGGGCAGGCGTTCATCGTGCTGGCGGGCCTCGAAGGCGGCGGCGCGGGGCGGGAAGGTGCCGCGCACCACGGGCTGGCCGCTGTCGTTGAGGATTTGCACGTCGATGCGGGCGCGGCGCTTGAACTGCTCGAGCATACGCTGCACCTCGTCCGGGCCGCCGACTTCGTAGCGTTGCACCAGGGTTTCCGCCAGGCCTTGCAGGGCGGGGTGGCGGCTGAGGATCCAGGCGTCCTGGTTGAGCGCGCGGCCCAGCAACATGGCCAGGCCGGCGACCAGCGCCAGGGCGAGCCAGAAGGCGGCGAGGATCCGCCAGAACAGTGAACGCACGCGATGCTCCTCCGGAAACGGCAAAGCCCATCAGGTGGGAGCCTGATGGGCGGTAGGACGGGCGGTCAGGCCGCCGTGGTCATTGGGCCTTGGCGCGCTGGGCTTTCCAGGCTTCGAACTCGGCACGCTCGGCGCGACGCTCTTCCATCTTCTTCTGCTGCGCGTCGAACTCCTTCTGCTGCTCGGGGGTGAGCAGCGCGCGGATGTCGGCGCGGTTCTTCTCTTCGCTGGCCTTCAGCTCGTCCTGCATGGCCTTCTTGTCGGCGGCGGACAGCTTGTCCAGGTACTTCTGGGTGATGTCGTGGCGGTTCTTCATGGACTCGCCCATCAGCTTGCCGACCTGGTGGCGCTGGTCGCGGCTGAGGTCCAGTTCCTTGAACAGGCCGGGGCCACCGTGACCGGGGCCGCCGAAGCCGCGTTCCGGGCCGGGGCCACCTTCGGGCATGGCCATGGCGACGGTGGGCAGGGCGGCTGCGAGAAGCAGGGCGGCGATTGTCTTGCGCATGGTCTATCTCCTTGTCTCTGAACCGGCTGGTTGCCGGATGTGCTCAGTCTAGGGAGGGCAAGGTCAAGGGCGGTCAGGCCAGGGTAAAGCTTGGGTAAAGAGAGGCTCAGGGAACTGTTACGAAAGGCCCGGGGCGCTCTGCGACGCGGCGCCGGGTGAGGCGTTTCAGGCGCTGTAGTAGTAGCCGCGGCTGCGCAGGGCGACGATGCGTGGCCGGCCATCGGCGTGCGGGCCGAGCTTCTTGCGCAGGTTGCTGACGTGCATGTCGAGGCTGCGGTCATAGAGGGTGAGCTTGCGGCCCAGGGCCAGCTGCGCGAGCTCTTGCTTGTCCAGCGGCTCGCCGGGCTGGCGCAGCAGGGCCTCCAGCAAGCGGCCTTCGGAAACGGTGAGGCTGATTTCGTGATCGCCGACGTTGACCACGCCACGCACCGGGCTGTAGCAGAGGTCGCCCAACTCCAGCTGGCTGGATTGCGTCGGCGGCTGGGTGCGGCGCAGCACGGCGCGCAGGCGGGCGGTGAGCTCGCGCGGGTCGCAGGGCTTGGCCAGGTAGTCGTCGGCGCCCAGTTCCAGGCCGAGGATGCGGTCCAGCGGCTCGCCCCGTGCGGAGAGCATTAGCACCGGCAGCTCGGGGTGGTCGCCGCGCAATTGCTTGAGCAGTTCCAGGCCGCTGCCGTCGGGCAGCATCACATCGAGCACGACGACCGCCGGTGCATGGGCCGCGAGGGCGGCGCGGGCACTGACGCCGTCGTGGCAGGCGCGCACGCTGAAGCCTTCCTGGCTCAGCCAGCTGTTGAGCAGCTCGCAGAGTTCCTGGTCGTCGTCGATCAGCAGCAGTTCACTCATGGCCGTCGTTTCGCATCAGTTGATCCACGGGCGGGGCTGGCGTCGTCCGCCGCGGGCGAACAGGCCGATCAGCAGCGACAGCAGGGCGACGCCGCCGCCGATGGCGAACCACATCTGGTCGTCGCTGACCAGGCGCGGCGAGCGATCCGCCTGGGCCTCCTTGAGTTGCAGCTTGAGGCGCTGGTTTTCCTGGCGCAGGCGCGCCAGCAAGGCGGTGTCGCGTTCGGCCGTGGTGCCGTTGGCCAGTTGGGCGGCCAGCTCGTTGCGCTGGCGCTCGCTTTCCGCCAGGCGCTGCTGCAGGGCGGTGAACTCCTGGGCAGCGACGTTTTCCACCGGGCGCGGCTCCACCGCCACGTTGGGGGCCACCGTTGGCAGGGCCTCTTCGGCCTGGGCCAGCGCGACGGTCAAGGACAGGGCGAACAGCAGGGACAGCGAGGCGTGGCGCATCGGAACTCCTGTTTCCTACGAATGGATTCGGCGTGCTGCTGTCAGAAGACCTGCTTGAAGGGTTTTACGGTCACGTTGGCGTAGACACCCGAGGTGCGGAATGGGTCGGCATCGGCCCAGGACTGGGCGGCGACCAGGGACTCGAACTCGGCGACGACCAGGCTGCCGGTGAAGCCGGCGCTGCCCGGGTCGTTGCTGTCCACGGCCGGGTGCGGGCCGGCCAGTACCAGGCGGCCTTCGGCTTTCAACTGCTCCAGGCGGACGAGGTGCGCGGGGCGGTTGGCCACGCGTTTTTCCAGGGAGTCGGCAACATCGGTGGAGATGATCGCGTAGAGCATGACAGTCCTTATTCTTGAGGTTTTTCGGATTCGGGATCGTGCATGTGGCGCGCCAGGAAGATGCCCTGGCCGATGAGGAATAGCAGGGTCAGGCCCAGGCTGCCGAAGACTTTGAAGTCGACCCAGAACTCTTGATAGGTGAAGGCGACATAAAGGTTGGCGAAGCCACAGAACAGGAAGAAGACGATCCAGGCCAGGTTGAGGCGCACCCAGATGGCCTGGGGCAGCGCGACAGCGTGGCCCATGACGCGCTGGATCAGCGGCTTGTCGCCGATGAAGTGGCTGGCGGCGAAGCCCAGGGCGAACAGCCAGTTGACCACCGGCGCCTTCCATTTGAGGAAGGTTTCGCTGTGGAAGGTCAGGGTCAGGCCGCCGAACACCAGGCAGGCGGCCAGGGTCAGCCACTGGCCTTTTTCCAGGCGGCGCTGGGTGACGAAGATCGCCCCGTAGACCACCACCGAGGCGGCGATCAGCACGGCGGTGGCGCTGAAGATGCCGCCCAGCATGACGCTGTGCCCGGCGAATTCGATGGCGCGTGGCTTGAGCTTGTAAACGATGAAGAAGAGGATGAGCGGGATGAAGTCGATGAATTGTTTCACGGCGGCAGCCAGAAGCGGGATGTGGCGGCATAATAACAAACCATTCTCGTAGCGAAAGCGCACGCCATGCACATTGATCTGCACTGTCACAGCACGGCCTCCGACGGCGCCCTGGCGCCCGCCGTACTGGTGGCGCGCGCCCATGAAAAGGGCGTGCGGGTGCTGGCGCTGACCGACCATGACACCCTCGAAGGGCTGGAGGAAGCGCGTAGCGCCGCCGCCGACCTGGACATCGAACTGATAAACGGCGTGGAGCTGTCCTGCACCTGGGGCGGCGCCACGATTCACGTGCTCGGCTATGCCTTCCGTCAGGAGGCGCCAGAGCTGCGCCAGGCCATCGCCGACCTGCACCAGGGCCGCTGGTCGCGTGCCGAGGAGATCGACCGGCGCCTGACCGCCAAGGGCATGCCCGGGGCGCTGGAAGGCGCGCGGGCGATCCAGCGCGAACTGGGCGACAGCGGCAACGCGCCGGCACGCCCGCATTTCGCCGAGTTCCTGGTGCGCGAGAAGCATGTGCGCGACCGTGCCGAGGCCTTCCGCAAATGGCTGGGCTCGGGCAAGCTCGGCGACGTCAAGCAGCACTGGCCGCCCCTGGCCGAGGCGGTGGGTACGCTGCGTGCCGCCGGGGCCTGGATCAGCCTGGCGCATCCCTACCATTACGACTTCACTAAGACCAAGCGTCGCAAGCTGGTGGCGGATTTCATCGCCGCCGGCGGCCACGCCATAGAGGTGGTCAACGGTATGCAGCCTGCGGAGCAGGTGGGCGTGTTGACCATTCTCGCCCGCGAATTCGGCTTGCTGGTGAGTGCCGGCAGCGATTTCCACGCACCTGGGGACTGGTCGGAGCTGGGCGTGTACCGACCCATACCGGAGGACCTGCCGCCCCTGGCGGCGCGTTTCCAACATGCACAACGACCAACTGAACGCTGAGCAGGGAGATAACGTGAGTCAGTTTTTCCAGGTCCACCCGGAGAATCCCCAGCCGCGGCTGATCAAACAGGCGGTGGAGATCGTCAGGGCGGGGGGCGTGATCGTCTATCCCACCGACTCCTCTTATGCGGTCGGCTGCGCCATCGGCGAGAAGAACGGCGTGGAACGCATCCGCCGCCTGCGCCGCCTGGATGACAAGCACAACTTCACCCTGGTCTGCCGCGACCTTTCCGAGCTGGGGCTGTTCGCCAAGGTCGACACCGCTGCGTTCCGCCTGCTCAAGGCGCATACGCCCGGGCCTTACACCTTCATCCTCAGCGCCACCCGCGAAGTGCCGCGCATGCTGCTGCACCCCAAGCGCCGCACCATCGGCCTGCGGGTGCCGGACCACCCTATCGCCCTGGCGTTGCTGGAGGAGCTGGGCGCGCCCTTGATGAGCGCCACCCTGACCCTGCCCGGTGAAGCCCTGCCGATGAGCGATCCCTACGAGATGCGCCAGATCCTCGAGCACCAGGTGGACCTGATCATCGACGGCGGTTATGGCGGCATGGAAGCCTCCACCGTGGTCGACCTGTCCGAAGGCGAGCCGCGCCTGGTGCGCGCGGGGTGTGGTGACCCGGCGCCCTTCCTGACGGACGCCGAGGCGTGAGTGCAGAGGCTACGCCCCGGGTCGATAGCCAGGCCGGTGCCCAGCAGGAACTGCCGTTCGCCCTGGTCTACGGGCAGGCGGTCACCGAGCTGCCCATCGACCTCTATATCCCGCCGGATGCCCTGGAGGTGTTCCTCGAAGCCTTCGAAGGGCCGCTCGACCTGCTGCTTTATCTGATCCGCAAGCAGAACATCAACATCCTCGACATCCCCGTGGCGGAGATCACTCGCCAATACATGGGCTATGTCGAGCTGATGAAATCGGTGCGTCTGGAGCTGGCCGCCGAGTACCTGGTGATGGCCGCCATGCTCGCCGAGATCAAGTCGCGCATGTTGTTGCCGCGCTCCAACGAGGCGGAGGTCGAGGAAGAAGACCCGCGCGCCGAGCTGATTCGCCGCCTGCAGGAGTATGAGCGCTACAAGGCCGCCGCCGAAGGCATCGACATGTTGCCCCGGGTTGGCCGCGACAACACCGTGCCGCGCTTGGATGCTCCCGAGGCGCGGGCCCGCAAGCTGCTGCCGGATGTGAGCCTGGAAGAATTGCTGCTGTCCATGGCCGAGGTGCTGCGCCGCGCCGACATGTTCGAAAGCCACCAGGTGACCCGCGAGGCGCTGTCCACCCGCGAGCGCATGAGTGAAGTGCTGGAGCGCCTCAAGGGGGGCGCCTTCCTGCCGTTCGTCAGCCTGTTCACCGCCGAAGAAGGGCGATTGGGTGTGGTGGTGACCTTCATGGCAGTGCTGGAGCTGATCAAGGAACAACTGGTGGAACTGGTGCAGAATGAGGCCTTTGCACCCATCCACGTCCGCGCAAGAGCCGAGTAGATGAACCTTAACGACCCCAAGGAGCTGGCCTCCCTGCTCGAGGCGTACCTGCTGGCTTCCGGCAAGCCGCTGTCGCTGGAGCGCATCGCCGAGCTGTTCGAGGAGGCCGAGCGACCGGAGCTCGCGCAGATCCGTGCCGCACTGGCGATCCTGGCCACCTCCTGCAAGGGGCGCGCCTTCGAACTCAAGGAAGTGGCATCCGGTTACCGCCTGCAGGTGCGTGAACGGTTCGCGCCCTGGGTCGGCCGCCTGTGGGAGGAGCGCCCGCAGCGTTATTCCCGCGCGATGCTGGAAACCCTGGCGCTGATCGCCTACCGCCAGCCGATCACCCGGGGCGAGATCGAGGACATCCGTGGCGTGGCGGTGAACAGCCAGATCGTCAAGACGCTGATCGAGCGCGAGTGGATCCGTGTGGTCGGTTACCGCGATGTGCCCGGCCGCCCGGCGATGTTCGCCACCACCAAGGGCTTCCTCGACCATTTCAACCTGAAGAACCTCGATGACCTGCCGCCGCTCGCCGCCCTGAGAGAGCTGGAGCCCGAGCCGGTGCTGGCCCTCGATGACGTCGACGTGCCGGTGCCCGAAGGTTTGCAGGCGCGCGCCGACCTGGCGGGCGAAGAGCCCGCCGAGCCCCGCGAAGAAACCAGCTTCCGCTCGCTGCTGGCGGAACTGGACACCATGGAGCAGGGGTTGAAGATCGACTTCGACGACCTGCCCGTCGCCGACGCCGACGCCGAGCAACCGGCGGGCGAGGAGCCCGCCGGGGTGGAAGCGGGCGACGAGGCGCTGTTCGATGAGGCGCCTGACGAGACCCGTCACTGAGGCCACAAGACGAGGCGCTGCGATGAAGGACCCCTGCATCAAGGTTTGCCAGTTTGCCGACGACGTTTGCCGGGGGTGCGGACGTACCCGCAGCGAAATCAAGGGCTGGAAGAAGCTCGGCAAGCAGGCGCGCCGCGAGGTGCTGGCCGAAGCCGATATGCGCCTGCTGGCCCTGGCCGCGACCGGCCGGCGAAAACACTGACGACCCCGCACGCGCTGAGCTAGCCTGAGGTTCGCCCGCCGCGTATGATGCGCGACCTTTTTGAATGACTACACCGGGAGGTGCCCAGATGAACGAAGACGAATACAGCCCCGCTGGGGAAAAGCTGCAGAAGGTCCTGGCTCGCATTGGCCTGGCTTCGCGCCGCGACATCGAGGCCTGGATCACCGAAGGCCGCGTCAAGGTCAACGGCGTGGCCGCGACCCTCGGCCAGCGCGTCGACCGTCACGACGCCATCAGCGTCGACGGCCGCCTGCTCAAGCGCGAGGAAGAGACCGAAGCCGTCCGCCGCGTGCTGATCTACAACAAGCCCGACGGCGAAGTCTGCACCCGCGACGACCCGGAAGGCCGCCCCACCGTATTCGAGCGCCTGCCGCGTCTGCGCGCTGGCCGCTGGATCAACATCGGTCGTCTGGACATTAACACCACCGGCCTGCTGCTGTTCACCACCGACGGTGAGCTGGCCAACCGCCTGATGCACCCCTCCTACGAGATGGACCGCGAGTACGCCGTGCGCGTGCGGGGCGAAGTCACCGAGGAGATCCTGGAGAACCTGAAGAACGGCGTGATGCTGGAAGACGGCCCCGCCAAGTTCACCGACATCCAGGAAGCGCCCGGCGGCGAAGGTTTCAACCATTGGTACCACTGCGTGGTGATGGAAGGCCGCAACCGCGAAGTACGTCGCCTGTGGGAATCCCAGGGCTTGGTGGTCAGCCGCCTGAAGCGCGTGCGTTTCGGCCCGGTGTTCCTCACCTCCGAGCTGACCATGGGGCGCTGGCGCGAGATGGGCCAGTCCGAAGTGGACATCCTCAGTGGCGAAGTGGGCCTCAAGCCTATCCAGCTGCCGGAGGTTTCCAGCAAGCACAAGGACAAGGTCGAGCGCATGCAGCGCAAGCTGGTCAAGCCGGTGAGCGGCCGTGGCCGCCGCCAGGGCGATGAGCGCCCGGCCCGTGGCCCGCGCAGCGAAGGTGGCGAGCGTCCTGCCCGTGGTCGTGGCGAAGGTGCTGAGCGCCCGAGCCGTGCACCGCGTGGCGAAGGTTCGGATCGTCCGGCCCGTGCTCCTCGTGGCGAGGGTTCTGACCGCCCGGCACGCAGCCCCCGTGGCGAAGGTGCCGAACGTCCCGCCCGCGCTCCGCGCCCGGCAGCCCGTGGCGAGCAGAACCGTGGCACGCCGCTGGCGGAGCGCCCGCGTGATGTGGCCAAGAAGCCCCGTGGCAAGCCCCAGGGCGATGCCAGCGAAGTGGCTGAACGCCCGCAGCGCAAGCCGGCGCGCCCGGTAAGCAAGCGCACCAATGGGCCGGCAGGCGAGGGCCAGCGCCCCGGTTTCGGCCGCAAGCGCTGATTGGCCGATGCAATGAAAAAGGGGCCCGATGGGCCCCTTTTTCGTGGGTGTCGTTCGCGTTGGGCGGGGCTTAGCCAGCCATGGACAGGCGATTGCGGCCGGTGCGCTTGGCCACATAGAGGGCGCTGTCGGCACGGCGCAGCAGGCTGTCCACCGATTCGGCCGGCAGCAGCGTGGCGCAGCCCAGGCTCATCGACAGCTCGATGGGGCGGCCGCCCACCAGGTGCTGGATCTCCATCACGCCCATGCGCAGGCGCTCGCCGACCATGCCGGCGGCTTCGCGGCAGGTGTTGGAGAGCAGGACGAGGAATTCCTCGCCGCCGTAGCGGAACACCATGTCGACGTTACGCAGCTTGCCCTTGAGGGTGGCGGCCACGGCTTTGAGCACTTCGTCGCCGGTGCTGTGGCCGTATTCGTCGTTGACGCGCTTGAAGTGGTCGATGTCCAGCATCAGCACCGACAGCGGCTGTTGGCTGCGCCGCGCCAGGTCCACCTCGCGTTGCAGCGCCTGGTCCATGGCGATGCGGTTGCCGGTGTCGGTCAGCGGGTCGCGCAGTGCCGATTGCACCGCAGTGCGGTAGAGCAGGGCGTTGCGCAGCGGGAAGAGCATGCAGGCGAGCAGCGATTCGAGCTGGCTCAGTTCGGCATCGTCGAAACGCTGGCGGCGGCGGAAGATCAGCTCGCCCAGGTACTCGCCCTCGTGGCTCAGGCGGTAGCCGGCCGAGTGGGCGGCGCGTTCGCCGTATTCCAGGCGCAGGTCGCTGCTCTGGTGCTGGTAGGCCAGGGCGTCGAGGGGGACGAGGCGCTGCACTTCACGGAAGAACAGGCTGACGATGCGTTCCACATCCAGGCTGGTCTGCAGTTGCATGCTCAACTGGCGACGCAGTTCCAGCAGGGTCATCTGCCGCAGCTTGCTTTGGGCCGGGCTGGTAAAGCCCAGGCGCTGAAGCTTGGCAGCATCGAAATCTATGGTGTTGGTAGGGATGGACGGGACCATTTGGCGAACCTCTGACGCTCGAAGCGACGACACCAGGCATAGAGCGATTTCCGTGCCAGAACCGTTTTCCGTCTTCAAAAGCGTTTGGATTCAAGGTGTTAACTGTAGTGGCAAAAAGCCTGTGGCAAGCTTTTGCCGGTGGATTGGCGCAAGCCTGGCAATGTGATGCCGTTCACGAGAGGGCGGTGCCGGTTTAATGGCGGAGGGGGGGCGGCGACCGTTGCGGTCGCCGCGTGAGGCGGGGTGTCGGGTTACTGGGCGTCGAAGGCCTGGCCGTTGACGCCGGTGCTGTCGGCGCCCATGAGGTAGAGGTAGACCGGCATGATGGCGTCGGGCAGCGGATTGTTTTCCGGGTTCTCGCCCGGGTAGGCCTGGGAGCGCATGCTGGTGCGGGTGGCGCCGGGGTTGACGCTGTTGGAGCGGACGTTGGCGATGCCGTCCAGTTCGTCGGCCAGGGTCTGCATCAGGCCTTCGGTGGCGAACTTGGAAACCCCGTAGGCGCCCCAGTAGGCGCGACCCTTGCGGCCAACGCTGCTGGAGGTGAAGACCACCGAGGCGTCGCTGGACAGCTTGAGCAGCGGCAGCAGGGTGCTGGTCAGCATGAACATGGCGTTGACGTTGATCTGCATGACACGCATGAAGTTGTCGCCGGATAGCTGCTCCATCGGCGTGCGCGGGCCGATGATGGAGGCGTTGTGCAGCAGGCCGTCGAGGCGGCCGAATTCGTTCTCCACCATGGCCGACAGTTCGTCGTACTGGTACGGCTGGGCGGTTTCCAGGTTGAAGGGGATCACCGCCGGCTGGGGGTGGCCCGCCGCTTCGATCTCGTCATAGACCTGGTTGAGGTTGGCTTCGGTCTTGCCCAGCAACAGCACGGTGGCACCGTGGGCCGCGAAGGCCTTGGCGGCAGCGGCGCCGATGCCGCGGCCTGCGCCGGTGATCAGGATGACCCGGCCCTTGAGCAGGTCGGGGCGGGCGGAATATTGGAACATGTCGGGCTCCTTCGGAGAGCTGCAAGCTGCAAGCCTGAAGCTGAAAGTAGGGTGAGGGGGCGTCTTGCAGCTTGTGGCTTGAAGCTCGCCCCTGCTGCGTCAGCAGCTACACAGCGCGCGATCGAGTACGGCGCGCAGTTCGAGGGGGTGGTCGACGACCACGTCGGCGCCCCAGTGGCTGGGGTTGTCGTCGGGGTGGATGTAGCCATAGGTGACGGCGGCGGTGCGGGTTCCGGCGGCGCGGCCGGACTCGATGTCACGCAGGTCGTCACCGACGAAGAGCACGCTGGCCGGGTCCAGCTGCAGGCGGCTGCAGGCCAGGAGCAGGGGCTCGGGGTCGGGCTTGCTGTTCTTCACGTGGTCCGGGCAGATGAGGATCGCCGAGCGTTCGGCCAGGCCGAGCTGCTGCATGATCGGCTCGGCGTAGCGCACCGGCTTGTTGGTGACCACGCCCCAGATCAGGCGTGCCTTCTCGATATCCTGCAGCAGTGCATCGATGCCGTCGAAGGGGCGGGTGAGCACGGCGCAATGGGCCTGGTAGCGCTCCAGGAATTCCTGACGCAGGGTTTCGAAGCCCTCGGCTTGCGGGTCCATGTTGAAGGCGGCGGCGACCATGGCACGGGCGCCGCCGGAGACCTGGTCGCGCACCAGTTTGTCGTCCAGGGCCGGCAGGCCCCGGTCGACGCGCATGGCCTGGGTCACGGCGATGAAGTCCGGTGCCGAGTCCAGCAGGGTGCCGTCCATGTCGAAGAGTACCGCTCTGAGGCGCATGCCGGTCACTCCTCGCGCAGCGTGTGGATCATGTAGTTGACGTCCACGTCGCTGGCCAGCTTGTAGTGCTTGGTGAGGGGGTTGTAGGTGAGGCCGATGATGTCCTTCACCTGAAGGCCGGCGGCGCGGCTCCAGGCGCCCAGCTCGGAGGGGCGGATGAATTTCTTGAAGTCATGGGTGCCGCGGGGCAGCAGGTTCATGATGTATTCGGCGCCCACGATGGCGAACAGGTAGGCCTTGGGGTTGCGGTTGATGGTGGAGAAGAACACCTGGCCGCCCGGCTTGACCAGGGTCTGGCAGGCGCGGATCACCGAGGCCGGGTCCGGCACGTGTTCGAGCATCTCCAGGCAGGTGACCACATCGAACTGGCCGGGCATCTCGGCGGCCAGCTCTTCGGCGGTGATGCGGCAGTATTCCACCGGCACGCCGGATTCCAGCTGATGCAGGCGGGCGACGGCCAGGGGCGCTTCACCCATGTCGATGCCGGTGACCTTGGCGCCACGCTGGGCCATGGCCTCGCTGAGGATGCCGCCGCCGCAGCCGACGTCGAGCACCGTCTTGCCGGCGAGGCGGGCGCGCTCGTCGATCCAGTTGACCCGCAGGGGGTTGATGTCGTGCAGCGGTTTGAACTCGCTTTCGCGGTCCCACCAGCGATGGGCGAGGGCTTCGAATTTGGCGATTTCAGCGTGGTCGACGTTGCTCATGGAGACACCTTTTCATCAATCGGAATTCAGTGGCCGGCGATCCGCTCGCTCCAGGCTTTCGCGGTGGCGATCAGGCGGTCTTCGTCCAGGCGGGTGAGGCGGCCTGCATCGAGCAGGGCCTTGCCGTCGACCCACACGTGCCGGACGCAATCGCGGCCGGTGGCATAGATAAGCTGCGAAACCGGGTCGTAGACCGGTTGCTGGGCCAGCCCGGAGAGGTCGAAGGCGACCATGTCGGCGGCCTTGCCGATCTCCAGCGAGCCGGTGTCCTGTTCCATTCCCAGGGCCCGCGCTCCATTGAGCGTAGCCATGCGCAGAGCGCGGTGGGCGTCCAGGGCGGTGGCCGAGCCGGCGACGGCCTTGGCCAGCATGGCGGCGGTACGGGTTTCGCCCAGCAGGTCGAGGTCGTTGTTGCTGGCGGCACCGTCGGTGCCCACGGCGACGTTGACCCCGGCCAGCCACAGGCGCTCCACCGGGCAGAAGCCGCTGGCGAGCTTTAGGTTGGATTCCGGACAATGGATGACGCTGGTGTTGCTTTCTACCAGCAGTGCCAGGTCTTCATCGCTGATCTGGGTCATGTGCACGGCCTGGAAGCGCGGGCCGAGCAGGCCGAGGCGTGCCAGGCGGGCCAGGGGGCGTTCACCGCGCTGCTCCAGGCTCTGTTGGACCTCGAATGCGGTTTCCTGCACGTGCATGTGGATGCCGGCATCCAGCTCTTCGGCGAGCATGCGGATGTTTTCTAGCTTGTCGTCGCTGACCGTGTAGGGCGCATGGGGGCCGAAGGCGACCTTGATGCGCGGGTGGTGCTTGAGGTCGCTGAACAGTTCGAGGCCATGGCGGATGGCTTCGGCGGCGTCGAGGGCGCCGGGAATGGGGAAGTCGATGACCGGGATGGTGATCTGCGCCTTGATCCCGCTGCCGTGCACCGCCTCGCTGGCCACGGCGGGGTAGAAGTACATCTCGGAGAAGCAGGTGATGCCGCCCTTGATCTGCTCGGCGATGGCCAGTTCGGTGCCGTCACGGACGAAGGCCTCATCGACCCATTTGGCCTCGGCCGGCCATATGTGCTGCTCCAGCCAGGTCATCAGCGGCAGGTCGTCCGCCATGCCACGGAACAGCGACATGGCGGCGTGGCCGTGGGCGTTGATCAGCCCGGGGGCCAGCAGCATGCCTGGCAGCTCGCGCACTTCCGTCGCGGGCCAGCGCAGGGCCTCTTCGCGCGTGGCGATCAGCGCGATACGCCCGTCACGGATGCCCAGCGCATGGTCACGCAGAACCACGCCTGCGGGTTCCACGGGGACTATCCAGGTTGGCAGCAGGAGCAGGTCGAGCGGGGCTTTGGCGTCGGGCATGGTGGCGCATCCTGGGCGCAGGAAAATATCGCGGCAGTATACCCGAGCCAGACAGGCTCGGGATCGCTATAATCCGCGGTTTTTCCGCGAGTTTATTGGTGGCGAGGTGTTCCATGCGTGAGCAACTGTTGGCAGCCGAGAAGGTGATCGCCATCGACTGGCGGGACGGGGTCCTGCGACTGCTCGACCAGCGCCTCCTGCCCCAGGAGGAAACCTGGCTGGAATACGCCACGGCGGCCGACGTCGCTGAAGCGATCCGCCTGATGGTGGTGCGCGGTGCGCCGGCCATCGGCATCAGTGCCGCCTACGGGCTGGTGCTGGGCGCCCGTGCGCGGCTGGCGGCTGGCGGCGATTGGCGTGAGGCGCTGGAGCAGGATTTCAGCGTACTGGCGGACTCGCGACCCACGGCGGTCAATCTGTTCTGGGCGCTCAATCGTATGCGCGAGCGTCTGGAGCGCCTCAAGGATGGCGAAGACCCGCTGCAGGTGCTGGAGGCAGAAGCGGTCTCCATTCACGAAAGCGACCGCGAGGCCAATCTGACCATGGCCCAACTGGGCATGGAGCTGATCCGCAAGCACCAGGGCAATCCCCAGGCGCTGTTGACCCATTGCAATACCGGTGCCCTGGCCACGGGCGGCTTCGGTACCGCATTGGGGGTGATTCGTGCCGCCCACCTGGATGGACTGGTGGAGCGCGTCTATGCCGACGAGACCCGCCCCTGGTTGCAGGGCGCGCGCCTTACCGCGTGGGAGCTGGCCAACGAAGGCGTTCCAGTCAGTCTCAATGTCGATGCGGCAGCGGCGCACCTGATGAAGACCGCTGGCATCACCTGGGTGATAGTCGGGGCGGACCGCATCACTGCCAATGGCGATGTGGCGAACAAGATCGGTACCTACCAGTTGGCGGTGTGTGCGATGCACCACGGTGTGCGCTTCATGGTCGTGGCGCCGAGCTCCACCATCGATATGGCGCTGGAGAGCGGCGATGACATTCCGATCGAGGAGCGTGAAGGGCGCGAGCTGCTCGAATTAGGTGGCAAGCGTGTCGCGGCCGACGTGCATGCGGTCAATCCGGTGTTCGATGTGACCCCGGCGGACCTGATCGACGCCATCGTGACCGAGAAAGGCATAGTCGAGCGGCCCGATACCGCCAAGCTGGCGCAACTGATGTGCCGCAAACGCCTGCATTGAGGCGTGGGCCTGCGCCCGGCGGGGCTGGGTGCAGGGCAGTGACTGTGGTAAGCTCCGCCAGTTATCGAGCCTCCCTTTGCAAGGTCGGCATTCTGTGCGGATCCGTGGCTTAACTCGTTGATTTGTCGTGAGTCGTGCTGGCGCAGCCAGGCGACGAGCCTCGCGTCATCCAGGAAGGATGTGTCGGGGTTTCACTAGAAAAAGGAATCAGGCTTCTCATGGGCGAACTGGCCAAAGAAATCCTCCCGGTCAATATCGAAGACGAGCTGAAACAGTCCTACCTCGACTACGCGATGAGCGTGATCGTCGGGCGCGCCCTGCCGGATGCGCGCGACGGTCTGAAACCGGTACACCGTCGCGTGCTGTTCGCCATGAGCGAGCTGAACAACGACTGGAACAAGCCGTACAAGAAATCCGCCCGTGTGGTCGGTGACGTGATCGGTAAGTACCACCCTCACGGTGATACCGCCGTGTACGACACCATCGTGCGCATGGCCCAGCCTTTCTCCCTGCGCTACATGCTGGTCGATGGCCAGGGCAACTTCGGTTCGGTGGACGGCGACAACGCCGCAGCCATGCGATACACCGAAGTGCGCATGTCCAAGCTGGCCCACGAGCTGCTGGCGGACCTGGACAAGGAAACCGTCGACTGGGTGCCCAACTACGACGGCACCGAGCAGATCCCGGCGGTCATGCCGACCAAGATCCCCAACCTGCTGGTCAACGGCTCCAGCGGCATCGCCGTGGGCATGGCCACCAACATCCCGCCGCACAACCTGTCCGAAGTCATCGACGGTTGCCTGGCGCTGATGGACAACGGCGAGCTGACCGTCGATGAGCTGATGCAGTACATCCCCGGTCCGGACTTCCCGACCGCGGGCATCATCAACGGTCGTGCCGGCATCATCGAGGCCTACCGCACCGGCCGTGGCCGCATCTATATCCGTGCCCGCGCCGAAATCGAGGACATGGAGAAGGGCGGTAACCGCCAGCAGATCATCGTCACCGAGCTGCCCTACCAGTTGAACAAGGCGCGTCTGATCGAAAAGATCGCCGAACTGGTCAAGGAGAAGAAGCTCGAAGGCATCACCGAGCTGCGCGACGAGTCCGACAAGGACGGCATGCGCGTAGTGATCGAGCTGCGTCGTGGCGAAGTCGGCGAGGTGGTGCTCAATAACCTCTACGCCCAGACCCAGATGCAAAGCGTGTTCGGCATCAACGTGGTGGCCCTGGTCGACGGCCAGCCGCGCACGATGAACCTCAAGGACATGCTCGAGGTGTTCATCCGTCACCGCCGTGAAGTGGTGACCCGCCGTACCGTCTACGAGCTGCGCAAGGCCCGTGAACGCGGCCACATCCTCGAAGGCCAGGCCGTCGCCCTGTCGAACATCGACCCGGTGATCGAGCTGATCAAGAACTCGCCGACCCCGGCCGAGGCCAAGGACCGCCTGATCGCCACCGCCTGGGAATCCTCCGCCGTGGAAGCCATGGTCGAGCGCGCCGGTGCCGACTCCTGCCGTCCGGAAGACCTGGATCCGCAGTACGGCCTGCGCGAAGGCAAGTACTACCTGTCTCCGGAGCAGGCCCAGGCCATCCTCGAGCTGCGCCTGCACCGCCTGACCGGCCTGGAGCACGAGAAGCTCCTGTCCGAGTATCAGGAAATCCTCACCCTGATCGGCGAGCTGATCCGCATCCTCACCAACCCCGAGCGCCTGATGGAAGTCATCCGCGAGGAGCTGGAGAAGGTCAAGGCCGAGTTCGGCGACGCCCGCCGCACCGAGATCGTTGCGTCCCAGGTGGACCTGACCATCGCCGACCTGATCACCGAAGAAGAGCGCGTCGTCACCATCTCCCATGGTGGCTACGCCAAGTCCCAGCCGCTGGCCTCTTACCAGGCGCAGCGTCGCGGTGGCCGCGGCAAGTCCGCCACCGGTGTGAAGGACGAGGACTACATCGAACACCTGTTGGTCGCCAACAGCCACGCCACGCTGCTGCTGTTCTCCAGCAAGGGCAAGGTGTACTGGCTGAAGACCTTCGAAATCCCGGAAGCCTCGCGTACCGCACGTGGTCGTCCGCTGGTGAACCTGCTGCCGCTGGACGAGGGCGAGCGCATCACCGCGATGCTGCAGATCGACCTGGAAGCGTTGCAGCGCGAAGCCGGCGACGAGGATGACCTCGAGGAAGCCGAGGGCGCAGTGCTCGAGGGCGAGATCGTCGAGCAGGAAGTCGAGGAAGTCGAAGGCGATACCCCGGAACTGGTGGCTGAGCCTACCGGTGCCTACATCTTCATGGCCACCGCCTTCGGTACCGTGAAGAAGACCCCGCTGGTGCAGTTCAGCAAGCCGCGTTCCAGTGGCCTGATCGCTCTGCGCCTGGATGAGGGTGACACCTTGATCGCTGCCGCCATTACCGACGGCGCCAAGGAAGTCATGCTGTTCTCCAGCGCCGGCAAGGTGATCCGCTTCGCCGAAAGCATGGTGCGCATCATGGGCCGTACCGCCCGTGGCGTCCGCGGCATGCGCCTGGCCAAGGAACAGCAACTGATCTCCATGCTGATCCCCGAAACCGGTGCGCAGATCCTCACCGCATCGGAGCGCGGCTTCGGCAAGCGCACCGGCCTGGGCAAGTTCCCGCGCCGTGGCCGTGGTGGCCAGGGTGTGATCGCCATGGTCATCAACGAGCGTAACGGCAAGCTGGTCGGCGCCATTCAGGTGCAGGACGGCGAGGAGATCATGCTGATCTCCGACCAGGGCACCCTGGTGCGTACCCGTGTCGACGAGGTTTCCAGCTCCGGCCGCAACACCCAGGGCGTGACCCTGATCAAGCTGGCCAAGGACGAGACCCTGGTTGGCCTGGAGCGTGTGCAGGAGCCGTCCGGTGTCGACGAGGACGAGGAGCTGGAAGACGGCGAGGTGGCAGTCGATGCCGCAGCCGACGGTCCGGCGGACGACGTCCAGCAGGATGACGCGCAACCGGCAGGTGAAGAGTAAGAAGCTGCAGAGCGGGCGGGCCCTAGCCGGCCTGTCCACTCGGTAGAAGACCATCAGTGGGGGTGCAGGTGCCCCCGCGCTACCCAGTGAGAGTGGATGTGAGCAAGCGAGCCTTTAACTTCTGCGCCGGCCCGGCCGCGCTTCCGGAAGCTGTCCTGCAACGCGCCCAGGCGGAACTCCTCGATTGGCAAGGCAAGGGCCTCTCCGTCATGGAGATGAGCCATCGCAGTGACGAGTATGTCGCCATCGCCGAGAAGGCCGAGCAGGATCTGCGCGACCTGCTCTCCATCCCCTCCAACTACAAGGTGCTGTTCCTCCAGGGCGGTGCCAGCCAGCAGTTCGCCGAGATCCCGCTGAACCTGCTTCCGGAAAACGGCGTGGCCGACTACGTCGAGACCGGCATCTGGTCGAAGAAGAGCATCGAGGAAGCTGCCCGCTACGGCCGCGTCAACGTTGCTGCCAGCGCCAAGGGCCTGGACTACTTCGCCATCCCCGGGCAGAACGACTGGAAACTCAGTGCTGATGCCGCCTACCTGCATTACGCCTCCAACGAGACCATCGGTGGCCTGCAGTTCGACTGGATTCCCGAGACCGGCGATGTGCCGCTGGTTGTGGACATGTCTTCCGACATCCTCTCCCGCCCGCTCGACGTGTCCCGCTTCGGCCTGATCTACGCCGGCGCGCAGAAGAACATCGGCCCGAGCGGCCTGGTCGTGGTCATTGTCCGCGAGGACCTTCTGGGTCGCGCGCGCTCGTCCTGCCCGACCATGCTCAATTACAAGATCGCCGCGGATAACGGCTCCATGTACAACACGCCGGCGACCTTCTCCTGGTACCTCTCGGGCCTGGTGTTCGAGTGGCTGAAGGAGCAGGGCGGCGTCGAGGCTATGGAGCAGCGCAACCGCGCGAAGAAGGAACTGCTCTACGGCTACATCGACAAGAGCGACTTCTATACCAACCCGATCGCAGTGAATGCGCGTTCGTGGATGAACGTTCCGTTCCGCCTGGCCGATGAGCGCCTGGACAAGGACTTCCTCGTCGGTGCCGACGCCCGTGGCCTGCTCAACCTCAAGGGCCATCGCTCGGTGGGCGGCATGCGCGCCTCCATCTATAACGCCGTTGGCCTGGACGCAGTCGAAGCCCTGGTGGCCTACATGGCTGAGTTCGAGAAGGAGCGCGGCTGATGTCCGAGCACGAACTGAAGGCCCTGCGCCTGCGTATCGATAGCCTCGACGAGAAGATCCTCGAGCTCATCAGTGATCGCGCCCGCTGCGCCCAGGATGTGGCGCGGGTGAAGATGGCCGCTCTGCCGGAAGGCGAAAAGCCGATCTTCTATCGCCCCGAGCGTGAAGCCTGGGTGCTCAAGCACATCATGGAGCGCAACCAGGGGCCGCTGGACAACGAAGAGATGGCGCGGCTGTTCCGCGAAATCATGTCGTCCTGCCTGGCGCTGGAGCAGCCGCTCAAGGTCGCCTTCCTGGGGCCGGAGGGTACCTTCACCCAGGCTGCGGCGATGAAGCATTTCGGTCACGCGGTGATCAGCACGCCGATGGCCGCCATCGACGAAGTGTTCCGCGAAGTGGCGGCCGGTGCGGTCAACTTCGGCGTGGTGCCGGTGGAGAACTCCACCGAGGGTGCGGTCAACCACACGCTGGACAGCTTCCTCGAGCACGACATGGTTATCTGCGGTGAGGTGGAGCTGCGTATCCACCATCACCTGCTGGTGGGGGATACCACCAAGACCGACAACATCACCCGCATCTATTCCCACGCCCAGTCCCTGGCCCAGTGCCGCAAGTGGCTGGACGCGCACTACCCGAACGTCGAGCGTGTGGCTGTTTCCAGCAACGCCGACGCCGCCAAGCGGGTGAAGAGTGAGTGGAACTCCGCCGCCATCGCCGGCGACATGGCCGCCAGCCTCTATGGGCTGACCAAGCTCTGCGAGAAGATCGAGGACCGCCCGGACAACTCCACGCGCTTCCTCATCATCGGTAGCCAGGAAGTGCCGCCCACCGGCGACGACAAGACTTCGGTCATCGTCTCCATGCGCAACAAGCCCGGCGCGCTGCATGAGTTGTTGGTGCCCTTCCACACCAATGGCATCGACTTGACCCGTATCGAGACCCGCCCGTCCCGCAGCGGCAAGTGGACCTATGTGTTCTTCATCGACTTCATCGGCCATTACCGTGATCCGCTGATCAAGGATGTGCTGGAGAAGATCAACCAGGAAGCCGTGGCGCTGAAGGTGCTGGGGTCCTACCCGAAAGCGGTTCTCTGAACCCAAGAGATTTCCCAAGGAGCGCCCATGAGCTGCGACTTCCTCGCCCTGGCACAGCCGGGCGTGCAGAAACTTTCGCCTTACGTGCCGGGCAAGCCGGTTGATGAGCTGGCCCGCGAGCTGAACCTCGACCCGGCCGGCATCGTCAAGCTGGCCAGTAACGAGAACCCCTTGGGCCCGAGCCCGAAGGTGCTCGAGGCCATTCGTGCCGAGCTGGCCGAGCTGACCCGTTACCCGGACGGCAATGGCTTCGAACTCAAGCGCCGTCTGGCCGAGCGTTACGACGTCCAACCCGACCAGGTAACCCTGGGCAACGGCTCCAACGACATCCTCGAGCTGGTGGGGCGTGCCTACCTGGCTCCGGGGCTGAACGCGGTCTTCAGCGAGCATGCTTTTGCCGTCTATCCCATCGTCACCCAGGCTGTCGGTGCGACTGCCAAGGTGGTGCCGGCCAAGGATTGGGGCCATGACCTGCCGGCGATGCTGGCGGCCATCGATGAGCAGACCCGCGTCGTCTTCGTCGCCAACCCGAACAACCCGACCGGTACCTGGTTCGGCCCTGAAGCGCTGGATGGTTTCCTCGCCAAAGTGCCGGAGAACGTGCTGGTGGTGCTGGATGAGGCCTATATCGAGTATGCATCGGGCGATGAGCTGCCTGATGGTCTCGACTACCTGGCGCGCTATCCGAACCTGCTGGTCTCCCGCACCTTCTCCAAGGCTTTCGGCCTCGCTGCGCTGCGCGTCGGCTACGGGATTTCCTCGGCCCGTGTCGCCGATGTGCTGAACCGTGTGCGCCAGCCGTTCAACGTCAACAGTCTCGCCCTGGCAGCCGCGTGCGCGGCCCTGGCGGATGTGGATTACCTGTCCGAAAGCCGTCGTCTCAATGATGCCGGCATGGCGCAACTGGAAGACGGTTGCCGCGCTCTGGGCTTGGGGTGGATTCCGTCCCGTGGCAACTTCATTGCCATCGATTTCGGTCGTGATACTGCCGGGATCAACAAGGCCTTGCTGGCTGCTGGCGT
Organism: Aquipseudomonas alcaligenes MRY13-0052; assembly: GCA_000474255.1. Lineage (GTDB taxonomy): Bacteria > Pseudomonadota > Gammaproteobacteria > Pseudomonadales > Pseudomonadaceae > Metapseudomonas > Metapseudomonas solani. Next base: position 27,258 of record BATO01000018.1, on the reverse strand, counting down.
TATCGTGCGCCCGGTAGCCGGTTATGGCATGCCGAACTTCCTGCGTGTTTCCATCGGTCTCCCCCAGGAGAACCAGCGCTTCCTCGACGTTCTGGGGCAGGTGCTTGCCCGTGGCTGATGTCATGCCGCTGCAACAGCGTTCTCCTAAGCTCGGGCGCCTCGTGGTGATCGGGCTTGGCCTGATCGGCGGCTCCTTTGCCAAGGGGCTGCGTGAGAAGGGGGCGTTCGATGAAGTCGTGGGTGTCGATCTGGACGCCGAGTCGCGCCGCCTGGCCGTGGAGCTGGGGGTGGTGGACCGTTGCGAGGTCGATCTCGCTGCCGCCTGTCAGGGGGCTGCGGTGATCCAGCTCGCCGTGCCTATCCTGGCCATGGAGCGCCTGCTGAAAGAGCTGGCGCAGCTCGATCTCGGCAATGTGGTGCTGACCGATGTCGGCAGCGCCAAAGGCAATGTCGTGCGTGCCGCGCGCCTGGCTTTCGATGGTATGCCGGCGCGTTTCGTGCCCGGGCACCCCATCGCCGGCTCCGAGCAGAGCGGGGTGGAGGCGGCCAATGGCGCACTCTTCAGTCGCCACAAAGTGATCCTGACGCCTCAGGATTCCACCGATGCCGACGCACTGGCTCTGGTCGATGCGCTCTGGCGCGAGCTGGGTGCCGACGTCGAGCACATGCAGGTCGAGCATCACGACGAAGTGCTTGCCGCCACCAGCCACTTGCCGCATCTGTTGGCATTCGGCCTGGTGGATTCGCTCGCCAAGCGCAGCGAGAACCTGGAGATTTTCCGCTATGCCGCCGGTGGCTTCCGCGACTTCACGCGGATCGCTGGCAGTGATCCAGTCATGTGGCACGACATCTTTCTCGCCAACCGCGAGGCCGTGCTGCGGGTACTGGACGCATTTCGTGGCGACCTCGACGCCTTGCGCGACGCGGTCGACGCTGGGGATGGGCATCAACTGCTGGGCGTTTTCACTCGCGCCCGCGTCGCCCGCGAACATTTCAGTAAAATCTTGGCCCGCAGGGCCTATGTGGACGCCATGCACAATAACGACCTGATTTACCTGGCCCAGCCGGGTGGCCGCCTTTCCGGGCGTATCCGCGTTCCGGGCGACAAGTCCATTTCCCACCGCTCGATCATGCTCGGCTCCCTGGCTGAAGGCACGACTGAGGTCGAGGGTTTCCTCGAGGGTGAAGACGCCCTGGCGACCCTGCAGGCGTTCCGCGACATGGGGGTGGTCATCGAAGGCCCGCACCATGGTCGCGTGACCATCCATGGCGTTGGTCTGCATGGCCTGAAGCCGCCGCCCGGCCCGTTGTACCTGGGTAACTCCGGTACCTCCATGCGCCTGCTCAGTGGCCTGCTCGCCGCCCAGCCGTTCGACACCACCCTGACCGGCGACGCTTCGCTGTCCAAGCGCCCGATGAATCGCGTGGCCAAGCCGCTGCGCGAAATGGGCGCGGTGATCGAAACTGCCGCCGAAGGCCGTCCGCCAATGGTCATCCGTGGTGGCCAGCGCCTTACCGGCATGAGCTACGAGATGCCGATGGCCAGTGCTCAGGTCAAATCCTGCCTGCTGCTCGCCGGTCTCTATGCCGCCGGTGAGACCTCCGTCACCGAGCCCGCGCCGACCCGTGATCACACCGAGCGCATGCTGCAGGGCTTCGGCTACCCCGTTGCCGTGGATGGCAGCACTGCAACCGTGGAAAGCGGTCACAAGCTGTCTTCGACCCATATCGAAGTGCCTGCGGACATTTCCTCGGCAGCCTTCTTCCTGGTCGCCGCGAGCATCGCCGAGGGCTCCGAACTGCTGCTGGAACACGTGGGCATCAACCCGACCCGTACCGGCGTGATCGACATCCTCAAGCTGATGGGCGCCGATATCACCTTGGAGAACCGGCGCGAAGTGGGTGGCGAGCCGGTTGCTGATATTCGCGTGCGCGCCGCGAAGCTCAAGGGCATCGATATTCCCGAGGACCTGGTGCCGCTGGCCATCGACGAGTTCCCGGTGTTGTTCGTCGCTGCCGCCTGTGCCGAAGGGCGTACCGTACTGCGTGGCGCAGAAGAGCTGCGGGTCAAGGAGTCCGACCGCATCCAGGTGATGGCAGATGGCCTGGTAGCGCTGGGCGTGAAGGCTGAGCCGACCCCGGACGGCATCATCATCGACGGCGGTGCCTTCGGTGGTGGTGAGGTCTGGAGCCATGGCGACCACCGTATCGCCATGTCCTTCAGCGTCGCTTCGCTGCGGGCGGGTGGGGCAATCCGTATCCATGATTGCGCCAACGTCGCGACCTCCTTCCCGAACTTCCTCGGGCTGGCGGCGCAAGTGGGCATCCAAGTCGCCGAAGAGGGCAAGTGATGAATACTGCAGCGCCGGTCATCGCCATCGACGGCCCGGGTGGCTCGGGCAAGGGCACGGTCGCGGGCTTGCTGGCCAAGCGCCTCGGCTGGAACCTGCTGGACTCCGGTGCGCTTTATCGCCTGCTGGCCTTCGCGGCGCGTAACCATGGTGTCGACCTGACCAACGAGGAGTCGCTGAAGGTTCTGGCGGCGCACCTCGATGTGCAGTTCCTCTCCAATGCCGGTGGCGTGCAGCGGATCATCCTCGAAGGTGAGGACGTCTCCGACGTCATCCGCACCGAGACGGTGGGGGCGGGGGCTTCGCAGGTTGCCGCATTGCCGGCGGTGCGCGATGCGCTGTTGCAGCGTCAGCGTGCCTTCCAGGAGGCGCCCGGTCTGGTCGCCGATGGTCGCGACATGGGGACCGTGGTGTTCCCCGATGCGCCGCTGAAGATATTCCTCACTGCCACTGCAGAAGAGCGCGCGCGCCGCCGCTATCTGCAGTTGAAAGGCAAGGGCATGGAAGTCGAGATGGCTTCCCTGCTGAACGAGATCATCGAGCGGGATGAGCGTGATACACAGCGCTCGGTTGCGCCGCTCAAGCCCGCCAAGGATGCACTGATCCTCGACTCCACCCATCTGAGCATCGACGAGGTGCTGGAGCGGATTCTCGCGGCTTTTGCTGATCTGGGGCTGGATGACTGATCGGATATCTACGCCGACAACGCCGCGGCCCCCGGTCGCGGCGTTGTCGTTTTCACAGCGACCAGGGCATTGGCGATCCGTCGGGCTGAATGCCGGGCTTCGCCAAGTCGTGGCAATTGACGGCAGTCAGCCTCATTGCTAACATTCCAGCCCTTATGTCGGCTTGATTTCTCTTGTTAGAGGTCGAGCCGGTTCTGATTCCGAAAGGATGTGCCTCATTGCCAGTCATCCGACTGAACGTGGTGCCGCAGGGGGGGAACGGGATACCAGTTAACGTCCCTTTCACCTTTAATCACTGACTTGACCGCATTTGCTGGTAGTGCGGAATAGGGCCTTTAGTGGCCTTTGACTACAGGTATGATCATGAGCGAAAGCTTTGCAGAACTTTTTGAAGAAAGCCTGAAATCCCTCGACATGCAGCCGGGTGCCATCATCACCGGCATCGTGGTCGACATCGACGGTGACTGGGTCACCGTGCATGCTGGCCTCAAGTCCGAGGGCGTCATCCCGGTCGAGCAGTTCTACAACGAACAGGGCGAGCTGACCATCAGCGTGGGTGACGAAGTTCACGTTGCGCTGGACGCGGTAGAAGATGGCTTTGGTGAAACCAAGCTGTCCCGCGAGAAAGCCAAGCGCGCCGAGTGCTGGATTGTTCTGGAAGCTGCTTTCGCTGCTGAAGAAGTGGTCAAGGGCGTTATCAACGGCAAGGTCAAAGGCGGTTTCACCGTCGACGTCAGCGGCATCCGCGCGTTCCTGCCGGGCTCCTTGGTGGACGTCCGCCCCGTGCGCGACACCACTCACCTGGAAGGCAAAGAGCTCGAGTTCAAAGTCATCAAGCTCGACCAGAAGCGCAACAACGTTGTCGTTTCCCGCCGCAGTGTCCTGGAAGCCGAGAACAGCGCCGAGCGTGAAGCTCTGCTGGAATCCCTGCAGGAAGGCCAGCAAGTCAAAGGTATCGTCAAGAACCTCACTGACTACGGCGCATTCGTTGACCTGGGCGGCGTAGACGGCCTGCTGCACATCACCGACATGGCTTGGAAGCGCATCAAGCACCCGTCCGAGATCGTCAACGTTGGCGACGAGATCGACGTCAAGGTTCTGAAGTTCGACCGCGAGCGCAACCGCGTTTCTCTGGGCCTGAAGCAACTGGGCGAAGACCCATGGGTTGCCATCAAGGCTCGCTACCCGGAAGGCACCCGCGTAACCGCGCGCGTTACCAACCTGACCGACTACGGCTGCTTCGCAGAGCTGGAAGAAGGCGTGGAAGGTCTGGTGCACGTTTCCGAGATGGATTGGACCAACAAGAACATCCACCCGTCCAAAGTCGTTCAGGTTGGCGACGAAGTGGAAGTTCAGGTTCTCGACATCGACGAAGAGCGTCGTCGTATCTCCCTGGGTATCAAGCAGTGCAAATCCAACCCGTGGGAAGACTTCTCCGGTCGCTTCAATAAAGGCGACAAGATCTCCGGCACCATCAAGTCGATCACCGATTTCGGTATCTTCATTGGTCTGGAAGGCGGCATCGACGGCCTGGTTCACCTGTCCGACATTTCCTGGAACGAAGTTGGTGAAGAAGCCGTACGTCGTTTCAAGAAGGGCGACGAGCTGGATACCGTCATTCTGTCCGTAGATCCGGAGCGCGAGCGCATCTCCCTGGGTATCAAGCAGCTGGAAGACGATCCGTTCTCCAACTACGCCTCCCTGAACGAGAAGGGCACCATCGTGCGTGGTATCGTCAAGGAAGTTGATGCCAAGGGCGCTGTAATCACCCTGGGCGATGACATCGAAGGCATCCTGAAAGCCTCCGAAATCAGCCGTGATCGCGTTGAAGACGCGCGCAACGTGCTGAAAGAAGGCGAAGAAGTCGAAGCCAAGATCATCAGCATCGACCGTAAGAGCCGCGTCATCAGCCTGTCCGTCAAGTCGAAAGACGTGGACGACGAGAAAGACGCAATGAAGGAACTGCGCAAGCAGGAATCCGAGAGCACTGGTCCGACCACCATTGGTGATCTGATCCGCGCTCAGATGGAGAACCAGGGCTAAGTCCTGATTCCTTCATCAAAAAGGGCGGCCTAGGCCGCCCTTTTTGTTGCCTGAGTTTTACCCTCGGTTATTAGGGCTGTTCAAAGCTCCGTGGTCATGCTAAAACCGCGTAGAGCTGATCTAGCCGCTTGATATAGAAGGGAAAAACCATGACCAAGTCGGAGTTGATCGAACGAATCGTTACCCATCAGGGCCAGCTTTCCTCGAAGGATGTGGAGCTTGCCATCAAGACCATGCTCGAGCAGATGTCCCAGGCATTGGCCACGGGCGATCGTATCGAGATACGCGGCTTTGGCAGCTTCTCCCTGCATTTTCGTGCGCCTCGCACGGGGCGCAACCCGAAGACCGGCGAGTCTGTCCGTCTGGATGGGAAGTTTGTGCCGCATTTCAAGCCGGGCAAGGAGTTGCGGGATCGGGTTAACGAAGAGGAGTAGGCTTTAGCTTGAGGTAATTGAGCGGAGGGGTGCGCTGTGAATCCCCCGTCTTCAAGGCTGGTGCTGACACCTCCCTGCTTGCGAAATACTAGGAAGCAGGCAGAATGCGACTCCAGTTGTCTTGGAGCAAGGTCGTTTCTCCACTCTCTGGCGTATTTGCAGGTAGCTAAGCCAGTAACTCGCACCTAGGGCTGAGTCCCTCTGGTTTCGTTATCGTTAAGGGATTTGCTTGTGCGGTACTCCTTGATCCTTCCTCTGGGTATTCTCTTCGGCGCTGTACGATACTGCTATGGCCCGCAAATTTTCTTTCGATGGACTAAGCGCTTTCAATCCGACCCGCGAGTGGTTGAGTGCTTCGATTGGATTTCCTATCGATTGGCTCCAGCGTCCCTAGGCCGTGTTCCCGCTACGCGCTATTGGCACAGTGAAGGATGAAGTGATTACTGGTAGTACTTAGGCGCCAAGTGATCTGTTTCTGATTATTGTAAGGACATAAAATATTTTGCATGGCTGCTTCAGGTTCACTGTAAAGGCTCGCTATTGATATGTCTGTTGTTTCCTTTTGGAATAAATGAACTCAATGCTACTTCTGATGGCTGGGGCTCTTGTAAGGCTCCGTGGCTAAATTTGTATGGATGACTATATGGCTTTTTTTGCTGATCATGTTGTTCTGGGTGCAGAGGTTTATTGATGAAGCTCTTCATGATAACCAATTGCCTCGATCTGGCAGAGTTTGCCATCACTAGTGGCGTGGATCGTATCTTTGTAGATACTGAGATTCTTGGTAAGGATGCGCGTCAGGGGCACCTTAACACCGTGATCAGTCGGCACACATTGGATGATGTTCGTAGGATTAGGCCTGTAGTGCCAGAGGGGCGTTTGCTGGTTCGTGTGAATCCAATCCATGAGGGAACCAAGGCTGAGATCGATCTCGCAATTGAGGCAGGTGCTGATGTGCTCATGCTTCCGATGTTTCATCGTGTAGAGGAGGTTGAGTTATTCATAGCGGCTGTGGGGGGGCGTGCGCGCTGCAACCTTCTCGTTGAGACGGTATCTGCTGCTGCCAATTTGAAAGCGTGCATCGAAGTGCCAGGTGTTGATGAGGTGCATATCGGTCTAAACGACCTTCATCTGGAGCTTGGCCTCGACTTCATGTTTGAGCCTCTGGCCAGCGGAATGGTCGATAGCATGGCTACGATATTACGCGATAGTGGTAAGCCTTTTGGCATAGGCGGCATCGCTCGTGTCGGCGAGGGGTTGTTGCCAGCGGAGCTGCTACTGGCCGAGCATGCTCGTCTAGGATCCAGTGCCGCCATTCTGTCTAGAACGTTTCATCGTCAGGCTTCGTCTGTTGCCGAAATCAAAAAGCAAATGGACTTCTCCGCCGAAGTTAGCAAACTAAAGAGCGCATATCAGGAAAGTAAGGGGTATGATTCGGAGGTTTTGCAAGCTAAGCATCGAGACGTTCAAGAAAAAGTAGAGATGATAGTTGAGTCGATAAAGGCACGCAGGTTGAAGTGATGACGCAGGCGCAGCGAAACTTGCTTGGGGCTGGGCTCTTTTTGGGCTTGGCTTTGATGGGCGGGCGGCTGGCAGGTTTCGGTCGGGAAGTTTTAATCGCGTCTTCATTCGGTTTGTCCGCTGAAGCAGATATCGCAATCATTCTTCTCTCGATCCCTGATCTTCTTGTCAATCTCCTCTTGTCCGGGGGATTAAGTGTCGTGCTAGTTCCTGCATTGAGATCGGCAGACTCAGACAAAGCGGCGGCGCTTTTTATCCAGGCCTCTATTGTAGTGGGAGGGGGATTCGCCGTGCTAGCGGCGATATTTGCAGTGGCGCCGACTGTTTGGCTCTACTTGCTTGCTCCAGGTCTGCTCAGTCCGTTGCGCTGGCTGGACAGTTGGATGATCTATGCCATTGCCGCCGCTATCCCGCTAACTGCGCTATCTGGCGTTAGTTCGGCGGCGTTGAATTCAAAAGACCGTTTTTTTGTGGCAGGCTGCGGTACGTTGATATTCAACCTCTGCATTATTGGTGGGTTGTTCTACGCGTTGGCTGTTGGTGGGCGGTATCTCTCTTGGCTATGTGCCGGGATTTTCCTAGGTGCATTAGTTCGCTGGGTTAGTCAGCTTTCAGCGCTTCGAGTCGGACGTCTGCCTAAAAAGCATGACGTGTCTTGTGGGTGGGTTCTGGACCGCCAGTTATTGCTTGGTTTTGTTGCAGGGCTTGCTTCGGCCTCTCTACTGGTGATAGTGCCCCTGGTCATTCGGGCGGGGGCATCATGGCTCGGAGAGGGCGAGTTAGCGGCGTTCAATTACGCCGTTAAGTTGATCGAATTGCCGCTTGGTATTCTTATTACCACCCTCGCTACTGTGGCCTTTCCTCGATTGAGTGAGGCTCATGATCGACAGGATATCGTTGCTTTCAACGAGATTCTGCGTGTGTCGTTACAGCGGTCGGTGCTGCTGTCCATCGTAATCGTACTGTGTGGGCTTCCATTCATCGATGCTGCGATATTCATACTATTTGGTGGCGGGCAGATAAGCACTGCGGGTCTACAGCACATTACGACTCTCACACAGGTCGCGTTGCTAAGCGTACCCTTCGTTGGTATTTCAAGCCTCGCTGCGGCTGCTGTAAATGCGCAAAGACGGCCCGGGCAGGTTCTGCGCCGTACCGCTGCGGTCATGTTGTTCCTTCCTTTACTTTGCATTCCTGGCCTTTGGCTGAAAGAACCTATTGCTCTGATGTTGGCTCTACCGATTTTTCATATGATGCTGGCTATTAATCTTGCTCGGGCTACTGGAGGGGCTGTGCTTAACGCTGGGCTAGGAGGGGCGTACATTCTTCCGCTCGGCGCGCTAATTGCTGTCGTGGTCTCAGTGGCAGTATTGATAGATTTCTTCTGTTTGAAGCCTGCCGGGTCATGGCTAGTGGGGCCGTTGGCAATATGGCGCTTAGGATTGGCGGGAATAGCATTCGGTATCAGTGCTATCGCGGTACTCCATATGATGCGATCACGGGAAAGAGTGGCATTTAATGAAGCGAATATTTGATTTTTCTAGCTCACTTGTGGCGATTGTTCTTCTTTCACCCCTCATGATCGGAGTTGCAGCTGCTATCTATTTTTCTGACTTCGGCCCCGTGCTGTTCAAGCAGAAGCGTATTGGTCGGGGTGGGCATGAGTTCTTCATCTATAAATTTCGTAGCATGGTAATAGATGCTGATAAGCTTGGGGGCTATTCCACCGCAGATGGGGACCCCCGTATCACCAGAGTGGGAAGGTTTATCAGGCGAACTAGCCTTGATGAGCTGCCTCAATTACTGAATGTGCTTTTGGGATCAATGAGTGTTGTGGGGCCTCGCCCAGATGTACCTGCACAGCGGTCGCTTTACACTGATGCGGAATTGAGCCTACGCCTCAGTGTGCGTCCGGGTATCACGGGTCTTGCTCAGGCAACGTTACGTTCGGCGGCTACAGAGAGTCAGCGCAAGGAGTTGGATTTGCAATATGCTCGACAGGTCTCCCTGCTCAAGGATATTCAGATTATCCTGCTGACGTTCAAACAAGTTTTCGGAAAGGGCGGCAACTGAAATGTGCGGCATTTTTGGCTATTTCCACCGGGGAGTGCGCTCCCTTTCCCCCGAGAAATTGAGCGCCATGGGAATGGCGATTCAGCATCGCGGGCCTGACGATCAGGGGATTTTCAGTGCCCCCGGCCTCGCGCTGGGCAATCAGAGACTTTCGATAATTGATCTTGCAGGCGGTCATCAGCCATTTGTTTCAGATGACGGGCAAATTGTCGTCGTGCAAAACGGAGAGATATTTAACCACGTTGAACTCGCCGTCGATTTGGCCCGGACGGGATACCCGTGCCGCACTCACTCGGATACGGAAGTGCTATTGCGCTTGTATGAGCGTGAAGGCATTTCTTTTGTCAGCAAGCTAAATGGAATGTTTGCCATTGCCATTTATGATGCCCGTGAGCAGTCCGTCTATTTAGTCAGGGATCGGATTGGCGTTAAACCTCTTTATGTGCACGACGATGGACTTCAGCTGACTTTTGGTTCCGAAATAAAGTCACTGCTCCGTGCTGGGATGCCTCATCCTGCAATGAATGAGGAGGCCTTGCATCATTACTTGACCTTTAACTATGTACCTGCCCCGCTCACTCTATATCAGGGTGTTCATCATCTCATGCCGGGACATGTGATGAAGATTACCCGGGCGGGCAGCTCGGTATCACGCTGGTGGGACTTGGCTTCCGTCGAGCCGGTACATGGCCGATCCGAAGCTGATTGGATAGAAGAGTTCAACTACATCCTCGATGATGCAGTACGGCTTCGCTTGAGAAGCGATGTTCCGTTTGGCGCTTTTTTGTCGGGTGGGGTGGATTCCAGCACTGTCGTAGGTTTAATGGCCCGGCATATGAGTGAGCCGGTCAAGACATTCTGTATTGGCTTTGATGATCCCCGCTACGATGAGTCGATATTCGCCCAAGAGGCGGCCAGTCGATTTGGCACTCAGCACATTATGGAGCGTGTCGCGCCTGACATGCTCGAGCTCTGGCCCATGGCGACTTATCACTGTGATCAACCCCATGGCGATGTGTCGTTTCTTCCTACCTATCGCGTTTCTGCGCTAGCAGCTAAACATGTAAAGGTCGTGCTAACAGGTGATGGCGGCGACGAGTTGTTTGCCGGTTATGACAAGCACAAGGATTTCTTCTCCAATCCTGATATTGGGGCACTTACAGATAGCGAGTTTCAGCGTCGTTATTTTGATAGTATTTCCTTGTTTACCGATCATGGCAAGTCTGCACTTTACAAGCCAGACATGGCTGCCCGTCTACGTGGTATTGAGTCCTTCGATATTGCTGCTCCCTATTTTCAAGCAGTTTCTCATCAGGACAGGATTAATCAGGCTCTATTCCTGGATATGCAATTGCTGCTCAGTGGCAATAATCTAGTAAAACCTGATCGAATGGGGATGGCTGTTTCTCTTGAAGCGCGTACTCCGTTTCTCGACTACCGGATGATGGAATTTGCCTTTCGTATGCCGGGTGAATTAAAGCTCAAGGATGGTGTGACCAAATACATCTACAAGAAGGCCGTGGCGCCACTTATTGGTGAGCATCTCGCTTATCGAAAAAAGCAGATGTTTACAGTCCCTGTAGGTGAGTGGTTCAAAACGACCAAGAAAGAATACTGCCTGTCCAATCTCCCCAAAGATTCTTTCTCCAATGATGAATTAAATACTATTTGTGAAGAGCATTTTTCGAGTAAGCGAAACCGGACTAGAGAGTTGCGCGCTCTCATCGCGCTAAAGCACTGGGCAGACATGGTCTGATTTTTAGAGGGCTTGACGGTGCTGGTTAGATAAAAGAGAGATCTATGCAGGAATCAATCAATAAGGTTTTTTTAAAATCCTGTTTTGTTTTTCTCTCTTCGTATGTTGGGTTCAAGTGTCCCTGAGTGGTAAGGGGTTTTTGCCGGTGGCAGGGGAGGGGGAGGCGATTGATGGGTATACGTCACAAGTTCTCTATGTGCGCGAAATTCTCGATCTCGGAGGTAATATTCTTGATCAGCCTCCACTTATCTGGATCCACTTGATACGGTCCGGTTTGTTTTATTATTTTGATTTCTTGAGTTATATAGGTGGAGCGTGGCTGGTGGCATTCGGCGTTGCGCTGTTCTTCATTCCCATCATGCGGCTCTTTGTCCATGCGAGATTTTCATATCTTTCTATCTTGCTGCCTGTCTTGATTGCATTGGTTAGCTACCGTGCTGTGTTTGTTGCTTTGTCTGTTGGTTATATTTTTTTGTACTTTCTCTGTTCTAGGCGGGCGATTTATCTAATATGCTCTTTTGTGTTCTTGAATCTAAGCTCCGCGTCTGTGTTGATCGGTATCCTGGTGGTGTGTATCTATGCTTTTAGGTTTTCGGCATGGAACTGGCGCTTAGGTGCATTTCTTATAAGTCTGATCCTCTCCTTTGTGGTCTCATTGCAGGACAAAATAGTTGGCTTCATGTCGGCCAGTATTGGCTATCAGCCCACCGTGTCTATAGGTGGGGGTGGGCTTTTGGGAGTGCTGACTAGGAATACTATTTTTACCTCGTTCTATGAGGGCGACTACATCAGAGGTGGGGTATATCTTGCGTTTTTATTTGCGGCGCTCTTGATTATACTCTTGTCTCTATGTGTTCGAGAGTTTAGAGGGTATGGCTTGTTGTTTTTTGCGGGCCTTCCGGCTTTCTTTCTTGAGGGGCTAGGTGTTGTTGCTTTGATTGTTCCTCTATTCATGTTTATCTGTCAGGTTCCACTTGCGGTAAGGGCAGAATGTTATCCGCCAACTCGGGCATGGTACAAGGAAAGGGTATGAGTAGCATTCAGGATAAGATTCTATTTGTCTGCTACGGTGGTGGGCATTCCGCTGCGTTGCTGCCTGTAATAAAGCGCCTTAGAGATCGGGAGGTGGATGTTGCCGTCCTTGGATTGACAACAGCAAAGCAGGCTATAGAGCGCGCGGGAATCAGTACATTAGATTTTAGTGCTCTTATTGGAAGGGTACGACCCTATAGGCGTGCTCCCTATGTCGGTTCAATACTGGCCAAGGCTCACGCTTCTCATCCCCTGGTTAGCCCCCGGGATACGGCTGCCTACCTAGGTGTCGGATTTCATGCGCTGGTGAGAGAGTACGGCTTGGTAAAAGCCAAAGAAATGTACGCCCTCTCCGGCAGGCAGATATTCCTCCCCACTGATTTCTTTATTGAGCTTTTTAAAAAGGAGCGACCAAGGCTGGTTGTTTCCACCAACTCTCCAAGGTCAGAGCGTGCGGCACTCGAGGCTGCACGCGAACTGGGTATTCCCTCCGTTTGCTTGGTCGATCTGTATGCATACTATGAAATTGAATGGTGTGCGTCAGATCTCTACGCAAGTAAGGTCTGCGTCTTGAACCAGCAGGTTTGCGAGCGCTTCGAGAGAGCGGGTTTGCATTTGTCTCGAATCAGCGTCACGGGTAATCCGGCATTTGATCGATTGGCTCACATTGACCGCTCTCAGTGTAGGCGTATGTTCCGTCATCGATTAGGCATTGAGGAATCTCAATCGCTAGTTGTATGGATCTCGCAGCCAGAACCAAGTCGGCATCCTTTTTCTGGCGCCCTTGGTGACGAAAACTATCCTGTTAATGTCGAAAAATACCTCTTTGAGGCATTTGGCGATGATCCTGATGTGCACCTGATCATGCGCTTGCATCCCAGTGAGTCTCGCCCCCCGTCAATTGTGGCAGATCGTGTTCATTACAGTGATTCATCTGAGGCGCTGGACCATTTGCTCTGCGCCGCGGACTGTATTGTCACCGCAAGCTCGACTGTCGGGCTGGAGGCAGCTTACCTAGGCCTGCCAGTCATCCAGTGCATGGATTCTATTTTTTCTCACGATTTACCGCTTGCAGAGCTTGGCGTAGCCAGAGCGGTAGAGACTCATAGAGATCTGGGGGGGGCAATTCGCGACGTTCTCGACCGTCCTCTTGAGCTTCAGCGGCCTCACCTTTTTGACGGAGGTGCTGCTGCGAGAGTGGAGGCGGTGATTCTGGAACTGCTGGAAGGCGGAGTGTGAGCTTCAGGGCCTGCATGGGTGCCGCGCGATGCGTTTCCTGAATAAATCTTGTAATATGCTGAAGGTCAAGTGTCGCGCTGATACTGGAAGGCTTCAGTTTAAAGGGCGCCTTATTTTATTGCCTCATGGCAATTGAAGGTAGAGTGCTGATGATACGGGTATTGGTTAGTTGTAGTGTGTTGACTAGCTGATAGAGCGTTAAAATATTTATTGATGGATAGTGGTTTCTTATGAACAAAATTCCGTACCCTTCGAAAATTGATAAGGCTGCATTTTCAGTTTCGGCAGATACTTCCGAAGCTAAATATGGCTTGCCTAGCGAAGTGCAGTATTGCGTGCGCTGTGTCATTTCCAATCAGCGACCAAACTCGGCAGTTGAATACTCCCACACTAAGGCAACCAAAAAGAAGACCATTCACTTCGATGAGCACGGCGTGTGTGATGCCTGCCGGTTCGCGGAGAGAAAGCATGCCAGTATCAACTGGGATGATCGCGAGCGTCAGTTGCGTGAGTTGTGCGACCAGCACCGTAGTAAGGACGGTAGCTACGACTGTATTGTTCCCGGCTCTGGTGGTAAAGATAGCTTTTACGCATCCCATATATTGAGAACCAAGTATGGTATGCACCCGCTAACTGTGACCTGGGCACCACACGTATACACAGAGTGGGGGTGGCGTAATTTCCAAAGTTGGATTCATGCAGGCCATGACAACCTCCTGATGACACCCAATGGTCGAGTGCATCGCCTATTAACTCGCCTCGCGGTAGATAATCTCTTTCATCCTTTCCAAGCTTTTATGTTTGGGCAAAAGGCACTTGCGCCCAAAATGGCGCTTCTGCATAAAATACCATTGGTTTTTTTGGTGAAAACGAAGCTGAATATGGTAATCCAATTGGGGATACTGAATCGGCCAAACGAGATTGGTCATATTTTACTTCCGACGATCAGTCGAAGGTCAGTCTAGGTGGCGTGTCTGTACCTGATTTAAAGAAATTCTTCGATGTAGAGCAGCAAGACCTGCTGCCTTATCTGCCCGCTGATCCGCACCAGATTGAAGAGCAGAAGGTCGAAGTCCATTATCTGGGCTATTACTTGAAATGGCATCCGCAGAGTTGCTATTACTATGCCGTTGAGCATGGCGGTTTTGAGGCTTCACCAGAAAGAACGCCAGGCACTTACAGTAAGTACAATAGCATTGATGACAGGATTGATGACTTCCACTACTACACGACAGGCGTGAAGTTTGGCCTGGGTCGAGCCAGTTACGATGCTGCGCAGGAAATTCGATCGGGCGACATCACTCGCGAGGAAGGGGCAGCGCTTGTAAAACGATTTGATCATGAGTTTCCGGAGCGGTTTGCTGAGGAGATTTTCCGCTACCTGAGTATTACGCCTGAAGAGTTCCCTCGTGCTAGCCAGATGTTTGAAGAGCCTATTATGTCGCGCGAATACTTCACTACCTTGGCTGACACTTTCCGCAGTCCACATCTTTGGGCGTGGGACAATGGTGAGTGGAAGCTGCGTCATGCGGTATGGCACGAACAGCACAAGAAGTAATGGGCTGGACTTTTAAATGAGCAATTTGCGATTAATACCGCGCTTAGATATCAAGGGGCCCAATCTCATCAAGGGCATTCACCTTGAGGGGTTGCGTGTTGTTGGTGACCCTCAGGAATATGCAGTCCGCTATGCCGAGGCGGGCGCTGATGAGTTGCTTTATGTTGACATCGTTGCGAGCCTCTATGGTCGAAATAATCTAAGCGATATCATTCGCCGTGCTGCTGATAGGGTATTTGTCCCTATTACCGTGGCGGGTGGGATACGCAGTATTGATGATGCGAGACACATCTTGCGTTCTGGGGCGGATAAAGTTGCCATAAATACGGCCGCAGTATTGAGGCCGGAGCTGATTCGTGAGGTTTCAAGGCGTTTTGGCTCTCAGGCGATGGTTTTGTCTATCGAGGCAAAAGAGCAAGCGCCAGGTAAGTGGGAAGCCTACACAGATAATGGTAGGGAGCGCACAGGGCTGGATGTTGTCGAGTGGGCTGTAAGAGGTGTCGAGTTAGGTGCTGGTGAGGTGCTCGTCACCTCAGTGGACCGAGAGGGCACTCGGAAAGGCTTTGACATTGACTTGATTCGCCAGATAAGTGAAGCGGTTTCGGTACCTGTTATCGCTAGCGGTGGTATGGGTAAAGTCGAGCATATGGTGGATGCGGCCAAGTTAGGTAAGGCAGATGCCATCGCAATGGCTGATGTATTGCACTATAACCGACTGACTATTGATGACATTCGTAGTGCGGCACTAGCGGCTGATTTGCCTGTTAGGAAGGTGACCTTTGGTAAATAGAAATATCACGTTACTTGACTACGGTATGGCGAATTTACTGAATGTCGCCAGGGCATTTGAATATTGCGGCGCTACTGTTCGCACTATTGAGGATCCTAAAGACGTTGTTTCTGCGGATCGTCTCGTAGTGCCAGGTGTTGGGGCTTTTGCAGATGTAATTAGAGAGCTCGCGGAACGCGGGCTCGATGAAGCCATTCGCCGATTCTCGGAAACCGAGAGACCACTGTTCGGCATCTGCGTTGGAATGCAGATGCTTTTCGATGGGAGTGAGGAATTTGGTGACCACAATGGCCTGGGGATACTTCCAGGCCAAGTAAAAGCGGTGCCGGCCAAGACAGTTGAGGGCGATGCGCAGCGTGTACCTCATATTGGCTGGAATCATCTTGTGCTTCCGCATTCCCAGCCTTCATGGGCAGGAACGCCTCTGGATGGGTGGGAGAATGAACAGCCTGCATTTTATTTCGTGCATTCATACTCCGCCCACCCCGACCGTGATGAAGATAAGCTGGCCGAGTGCATGTACGGTGGGCATCGGATATGCGCAGCGGTTCGTCGCAATAACATTTTTGCAACTCAATTTCATCCGGAGCGCAGTGGTACTGCCGGACTTGAATTGATTAAGAAATTCTTAGGCTAGGGGAAATCTGGTCCCTTTGTTGTCTGCATAAACGACGCCGTGAAGATGATGGCTTTTCAGGATCCTGCGAATGCGAGTTTTAGTAATCGGTACCGGATCAATTGGCAGAAGGCATATGCGAACCATCCAAGCGCTTCGTCCAGACGTGCGCTTCGATGTTTTGCGAGAGCGACCTCCGAGATCGAACCTAGTTGAAGAGGGCGTTTTTTTTACAGTGTCTTCTAGCCTGACTGAGGCCATTAGTAAGCGACCTCAGTTGATGGTAATCGCCAATCCCAGTGCTTTGCACTTGCCGTTATTGGAGGTCGCTATCGGAGAAGGCATCCCTTTTTACGCTGAAAAGCCTGTTGTGTCTTCGGCTGAAGACTTGGACGCACTCAAGAGTTGCATTGGTGAGCATGAAATACTGCCGCCGAACATCGTCGGTTGTAATCTTCGATTTCTGCCTTCTCTACAAGCGCTAAGGAAACTGGTTGAGAGTGGTGACTTAGGGAACATTGTTCACGCTAGCTTCGAGGCTGGACAATGGCTGCCAGACTGGCGGCCCGACATTGACTACAGGACCTCTTACAGTGCGAGAAGAAGCTTAGGTGGCGGAGTTGCTCTAGATCTTATTCATGAGCTTGATTCTGCGCGCTGGATGCTGGGTGAGTTGTACGACATACAAGCCATTTTCGCGAAAGCTTCAGCGCTTGAGATCGATGTTGAAGACTCAGCTTCTTTTTTGATGAAGTCTCGCTTGGGTGCGCTCGTCTCTGTACATGTCAATTATGTAAGTCGCTCACCATTTAGGCGTTATCGAATCGTTGGTGACCAAGGCACCGCTGAGTGGGACTTGCCCAGTCGAACGCTTAGTGTAACAACGCACAAGGGATCCACTGCAGTACCGCTGGGGCCAGATGCATTCGATATTTCTCAGACCTATGTAGCAGCGATGTCCGAGCTTCTGCAGGCAATTGATGAGCAAGCTTTGACATCGCAAGGTATTGAAGATGGTATTTCGGCTTTGGAGCTGATTTTTTGCTCTAATTCAACTCGTTTATCACGGTATGGCGTATGAAAACTATCGCTACCATTTGTGCTCGAGGCGGCTCTGTGGGGGTGCCGAGAAAGAATATTTCACTTCTCAAAGGCAAGCCGCTTATCGCTTACACCATTGAACAGGCGCTATCGGTACACCAAATCGAATCTGTTTATGTGTCAACAGACTGCCCTGAAATTGCCGAAGTAGCCCGTGCTTATGGGGCAATTGTCCCATTTCTCCGCCCAGCCGAGCTGGCGACAAGTACCGCCGCTAAAATTCCTGTAATTCAACATCTATGCGATTGGGTTCTCGAAAATGTCGGGCCGTTTGATCGCATTGTTGACCTCGATCCTACTTCTCCTTTAAGGCTTATTTCTGATATCGAGGCTTGCATAAGCCTGTTGGATAATAAAACCGACGCGGTCATAACGGCATTCGAGTCGGAGAAGAATCCATATTTCAATATGGTTGAGTACAAAGAATCAGGACTTTTAGGGCTGGTTTGCGATACCGCGGGTGGAGTCGTTGCTCGTCAGTTAGCACCTTCAGTTTATTCGATGAATGCCTCTATTTACGTTTGGCATCGTGAGACGCTCGCCAAGGGGCTTTGGAATGGAGCGCTTAAGCTTCATGTGATGCCGAGGGAGCGATCAATCGATATTGATAGTCCGCTGGATTTCAAGATAGTCGAGATGCTTCTGTCTGCACGTGATGCGGAGGTGAATAATGGATAGATTCTCCCTTGACGGGAAAGTTATTGTCGTAACCGGTGCGGCAGGCATACTTGGTAGCAGGTTTTGCGATGCGTTGCTTGAGTATGGCGCCCAGGTGATTGGGCTTGACTCCAATAGTCAAGCATTGACAGAACTTACGAAGCGGCAACTGTCGACACGCCTGACTACTTACTGCGTTGATATTAGAGACAGAGAAGCGCTGCGCTTGGTCCATGATGCAGTGTTTGAGCAGTTTGGTCGTATAGATGGACTGCTCAATAATGCTGCGACTAAAAGTGAGAATTTCTTCGAGCCGTTTGAGACGTTCCCACTGGAGGATTGGGATCATGTCATGTCCGTTAATCTAAAGGGCGCGTTCGTTTGCTGTCAGGAGTTTGGAGGCCGCATGGCGCTCCAGGGCTATGGCAGTATCGTCAATGTTCTTTCTATATACGGTATTGTTGCGCCTGATCAGCGAATATACGAAGGTTCTGAATATCTAGGGCGAGCGATCAATACTCCTGCGGTCTATAGTGCGAGCAAGGCGGGTTTATGGGGGCTGACCAGTTATTTATCCTCCTACTGGGGGAGTCGCCACGTTCGCGTCAATGCGCTTACACCAGGCGGTATTCAAAGCGGGCAGAATCAAGTCTTCGTTGATCGTTATTCCCAGCGGGTTCCATTCGGCTGTATGGGGCAAGCAGATGATTTGGTTGGCGCTCTTATTTATCTGCTCTCAGATGCGGCTGGGTATGTGACAGGGCAAAATATAGTGGTTGACGGCGGTTTAACGGTCTGGTGAGCATGAATAGTACGTTCGTTATCGCTGAGGCTGGTGTCAATCATAATGGTTCGCCAGAATTGGCTATTAAGCTTGTTGAGACCGCTGCCCGCTGCGGTGCTGATGCGGTAAAATTTCAAACTTTTACTGCTGAAAAGCTTGTTCGACGTGGCGCGGAGAAAGCGGCTTATCAAAAGAGCGCTACGGGCGAAGGTGACCAGTTTGACATGCTCAAACAGTTGGAGATGTCTCCAGAGTTACACGATGCTCTGATCTTGCGTTGCTCGGAACTCGGGATCGAATTCATGTCGACCCCTTTTGATGAAGAGGCTGCTGATTTCTTGCTTGCTTCCGGCATGCGGCGAATCAAGATACCTTCTGGTGAAATAACCAATTGGCCCTTTCTGCGCTTTTTGGCAAAAAAGAATGTTCCCCTGATTCTTTCAACTGGAATGGCATCTCTTGATGAGGTTGTGGAAGCTGTAGCGGTGATTGCAGAGGCTCGGACGAGTGCTGGCCTGACGGAGGCGCTGTCCAGTGTCTTGTGCGTTCTGCATTGCACCTCCAATTATCCAGCGCTTGCGCGGGATGTGAACCTTCGGGCAATGAATACGATCGCCGAGGCAACTGGTCTGCCGGTCGGTTACTCGGACCATACGCTGGGGTTGGCGGTTTCAACCGCAGCGGTAGCGCTTGGCGCTACAGTAATCGAGAAGCATTTTACATTGGATAAATCGCTGCCTGGTCCAGACCATCAAGCTTCGCTTGATCCTGATGAGCTTGCACAGCTGGTGGCGCAGGTTCGTGTGGCCGAGCAGGCTTTGGGTTCTAGCATCAAAGCCCCAGCAGCATCTGAACTACCTGTTCGAGCATTGGTACGACGCAGCGTTTCATTGGCGCGCGATGTTAAGGCTGGGGAGACTTTGAGCGCTCAGGATTTATGCCTGTTGCGCCCAGGTAACGGAATCCCGCCTGCTGCCCTGGATCAGGTAATAGGCCAAACCCTTGGTGAGTCCATGGTTAGCGGAACGACTCTCCAATGGGAAATGCTAAGCTAATGCGCCGTATCCTATATGTCACTGGAACCCGTGCTGACTTTGGTCTCATGCGTTCTTCCTTGCTCATGATTCATGGCCGTCCAGGTTTGGAGCTTGGAATCCTGGCGACGGGTATGCATCTGGACTCGCAGTACGGGGATACTATCCGTGAAGTCGAGTCCTGCGGTATTTCGATAGTTGCCCGTGTGCCTGTAGAGCTTCGTTCCGATAGCGGTTCCGCCATGGCAAAGGCCATTGGCGTGGAAATCCTTGGGATGGTCGAGGCGTTCGAGCAGTGGAGACCCGATGTGGTGATGCTGCTGGGCGACCGAGGTGAGATGCTGGCGGGAGCAATTGCCGCACTTCATCTGAATATCCCAATTGTTCATATTCACGGAGGAGAGCGCTCGGGTACTGTCGATGAGCCTATACGCCACGCTATATCTAAGCTCGCACATTACCACTTCACTGCGACAGTTGATGCGCGTGAGCGACTGGTTCGGATGGGGGAGCGAGAAGAGAATATTTTCGTTACAGGGGCGCCCGGGCTCGACGGTCTTGTTGATATTCAGCCACCTGTGCGTGATGAGATAGCGCTGGGGTATGGATTTGATCCCTTGCGCCCTATTGCGTTGGTTATCTTTCACCCGGTTGTGCAGCACGCAGAGCTTGCTGATCGGCAGATGCGAACGTTGCTCGAAGGCATTCGGCGGGTGGACGGCCTTCAGGCACTGGTGCTGATGCCCAACGCGGATGCTGGTGGGGAAGCGATTCGTGCGGTCTTGGCAGATCCATATCTCAGTGTGCGAGTGGTCAATCATTTGCAGCGAGACGACTTCTGTCGTTGGATGTCGGTTGTTGACGTAATGGTGGGGAACTCCAGTAGCGGTATCATCGAGGCAGCCAGTTTTCATACTCCAGTGGTAAATGTCGGTAATCGTCAATTAGGGCGGGAGCGAAGTGATAACGTGGTGGATGTCGAGGTCGATGTAACCGCAATACAATGCGCGCTGGTCCAAGTCTTGGCCAAAGGGAGGGTCGCCGTAAGAAATGTCTATGGGGATGGCGCTGCCGGTCTGCGTATTACTGAACTGCTCGAAAGACTTCCCTTGAACCGCGACTTGTTGCTCAAGTGCAATGCATACTGAGCACTTTATTCTTGGCGCCGGCGGGCATGGCAAAGTCGTGCTGGATGCCTATGCCCGGAACGGGCGTACTGTCCGTTTGTTCGATAATAATTCTTCTCGAGTGGGTGAGATACTGCTCGGTCATGCAATTGAGTTGCAGCCTGTTCTGACTGGCTCTTCGTTCTATGGTCATTTAGCCATTGGGGAAAATTTAACTCGGCGACGACTGCTGGCGACGTTTGATAATCAAGTCTTAGGTTGGTTTACTGTTATACATCCCCACTCAAGCGTTGCAGTAAGCGCCCAAGTGGCCGATGGCTGTTTCGTTGCTGCGTATGCTGTTATTGGGCCAGATGCAATTGTTGGTCGATCTACAATTATCAACCATGGTGCAATAGTTGATCATGATTGCAGAGTTGGTGAATGTTGCCATATCGCTCCGAATTCCACATTGGGTGGGGGCGTTACGCTTGGCAATGAAGTTCTCATAGGCAGTGGGGCAGTAATCTTGCCTGGTATCTGCATTGGAGATGGCGTGCGTGTTGGTGCCGGGGCGGTGGTTACACGCAACGCACCTGCAGGCGCTGTTTTGGTTGGTGTTCCTGCTAGGATTTCTTTGTGATGATTGAGTTACAGCGCGTCATTATTCACCAAGGGCTTTCTTTGAGGGAGCTGCTTGCTCGCATGGATCAGGGCGGTGCAGAAATTCTGCTATTGGTAGATGGAAGTGGCCGCTTGGTTCGGACCATTACCGATGGTGATCTTCGCCGCTTGTTACTGGCTGGTACCGCATTGGAGGAGGTGCAGTTCGAGCTTCCAGAGAAGACGCCGATTACGGTGCAAGATGGAACGGACCGAGAGCTGGCTCTCGATCTGATGAAGCAAAATGATGTCAATCATATCCCCGTGCTTGATGACTTCGGGCGTCCAATAGAGCTGCTGCGTGCTCGAGACCTTGAGTCGCCTATTCTTTTGTCGACGCCGCATATGGGGGATCAGGAACTCTCCTTCATCAACCAGGCTTTCGATACTAACTGGATTGCTCCTCTTGGCCCCAACGTCGATGCTTTCGAACGAGAGCTGGCGGAGAAAGTTGGCGTTGGCCATGCGGCGGCGTTGAGTTCGGGCACCGCCGCTATTCACCTCGCACTCATCCTTCTGGGGGTTAATGAAGGGGATAGTGTGTTCTGTTCCAGTCTGACGTTTGTCGCCAGTGCCAATCCTATTCTCTATCAGAAGGCTGTCCCGGTATTCATCGACTCCGAGCCTGAAACCTGGAATATGTCACCTGCAGCATTGCAGCGTGGCCTTGAGCAGGCTGCTCGGGATGGACGTCTTCCAAAGGCTGTGATTGTCGTCAATCTGTATGGGCAGAGCTCGGATTTCGATCCTATCGTCGCGATTTGTGACAAGTTCAATGTCCCGCTGATCGAGGATGCTGCTGAGTCTCTAGGTGCTAGTTACAAAGGCAGAGCCAGTGGTACTTTCGGTAAGCTCGGTATCTATTCGTTCAATGGCAACAAGATCATCACTACCTCCGGAGGGGGGATGTTAGTGTCGGATGATCGAGCCTTGATTGAGAGAGCCCGCTTCTTTGCGACGCAAGCTAGAGATCCAGCACCGTGGTATCAGCACACGAGTGCCGGTTTCAATTACCGTATGAGTAATGTCCTGGCTGGTATCGGTCGTGGGCAGTTGCGCGTTCTGGAGGAGCGAGTTGGCCAGCGACGTGCGGTGTTCGAACGATATCGCGACAGTGGCATCGGTGGAGAGAGCTTTCAGTGGATGCCTGAGGCCTCCTTTGGCCGCTCGACAAGATGGCTTAGTTGCGGCGTTTTTGACTCTGAAGGCCGTGTTGATGTTCAGCGCTTTATCGAGCGACTGGCGGAGCATCGTATTGAGGCACGAAGGATATGGAAGCCGCTACACCTGCAGCCGCTTTTCGAAGGGTGTGCTTATTTTCCTCATGATGAGGATTATTCCGTCAGCGATCATATTTTCGCTCATGGCATCTGCCTGCCCTCCGGGTCCAATATGACAGAGCGGGAGCAGGATCGTGTGATAGATACCGCTAAGAAGATTTTTGCGGAGTTTTGATGGGATGAGGGGAGAGGACTGTGTTCCTCTCTGAGAGATATTGCTTCTGCCTGTGGGAAGTGGAGGGTGGCTGCTTGGTGGCGTGTCATGTTTAGCTGCCCGCGTCCACCCGCCTCAGGCCGTTATGCGGCAAGACCTCGAGATCAAATGATGCGTTTGGGAGCGGAGTATCCTTAGCCATCAAGCCACAGGTTGCGTCATGCACGAAAGTGCGAGTGTCTGGCGCGACCTGGCACTTTACGAGAGTGGACAGTTCATTCGTTGTCGGTTGCGGACGGCACGATGGTATGGAAACGTGTGCGTAGTGGTCGATGAGATCGCTTCAGTTGCAGGACTTTGCTTGGGGCTGCCAACGCAGAACCAGGCTTTTTGAAGGATATGGTGCCGTTGTTGTGTTGAGACTAGCTGACAAACTCAGAGAACGCATGCTGCGCTTGCCGCGTCGTTACAAGCGATCAATCCAGATCTTCATGGACGTTGTGTTGCTGTGGGTCGCCTTGTGGTTGGCATTCGTAATACGCCTCGGGGACATGGACAATATCTTTCCATTCAGTGGGCACTTATGGTTGTTCTTGGCTGCACCATTGGTGTCCATACCGTTGTTCATTCGTTTTGGTATGTACCGAGTCGTCACACGCTATCTGGGGAATGACGCACTTGTCGCGATTGTTAAGGCTGTGAGCTTGTCTGCCTTGGTCTTGGCATTGGCGGTGTACTGGTATCGAGATGCTCCCGCAATGATTCCTCGATCCATGGTGCTGAATTATTGGTGGTTGAGCATCATGTTGATCGGTGGTTTGCGGCTATGCATGCGCCACTATTTCGTGGGCAACTGGTTCTCGCCTGAACAGCCGTCCAGATTCGGTGGGTTCGATAGCCGACTTTCTCGAGTTGCGATCTATGGAGCTGGAGCTGCCGGAAATCAATTGGCTGCAGCCCTCCGCATGGGGCGTGCCATGCGGCCTGTTGCGTTCATCGATGATGATCAGAATATCTGTAATCGTGTAATAGCAGGCCTGCGCGTGTACTCGCCTGGTCACATTCAGCAGATGATCGACGAAACGGGTGCGGTAGAAATTCTTTTGGCTGTGCCATCTGCAAGTCGTACACGCAGACGGCAAGTACTGGAAACATTGGAGCAATATCCGCTGCATGTTCGAACCGTACCGGGCTTCATGGACTTGGCGAGTGGTCGTGTAAAGGTAGAGGATGTCCAGGAAGTGGACATCGCCGATCTTCTCGGGCGCGACGCGGTGCCGCCACAGCAAGAATTGTTCGAGCGTTGCATTCGAGGCCAAGTGGTCATGGTGACAGGGGCGGGTGGCTCCATCGGCTCGGAGTTGTGCCGGCAGATTCTTTCTACCGATGCAAAGATATTGCTGTTGTTCGAGCACAGTGAATTTAATCTATACAGCATTCATACGGAGTTGGAGCAACGTATACGCAGGGAGTCTCTCAGCGTGCGGTTGTTCCCTGTTCTTGGTTCAGTCCGTAATCAGGAGCGTCTGTATGAGTTGATGCGAGTGTGGGCGGTCAACACCGTTTACCATGCGGCAGCTTATAAACATGTGCCGATGGTGGAGCACAATATCGCCGAAGGAGTCATGAATAATGTGCTGGGGTCGTTGTATACGGCTCAGGCAGCGTTGCGCGCCGGTGTTGAGCACTTCGTTCTGATTTCCACTGACAAGGCAGTGCGCCCTACAAATGTCATGGGTAGCACAAAGCGTTTAGCTGAAATGGTTTTGCAGGCATTGAGTCAAGAAGTTGCGCCGGTATTGTTCGGTGATGAAGAGCAACTGCACCAAGAAAACAAGACACGATTCACCATGGTGCGCTTTGGCAATGTGCTGGGCTCTTCGGGCTCTGTCATTCCACGCTTTTACGATCAGATTCGTAAGGGCGGACCCGTGACAGTCACTCATCCGAATATAACTCGCTACTTCATGACTATTCCCGAGGCCGCACAACTGGTGATCCAGGCTGGCTCAATGGGCCAGGGTGGTGATGTATTCGTTCTGGATATGGGGCAGCCTGTGAAGATTGCCGAATTGGCCGAGAAGATGATTCATCTAACAGGGCTAAGTGTCTGCTCCGAGGCTAATCCCCACGGGGACATCTCAATCGAATTCACAGGCTTACGGCCTGGTGAGAAGCTTTATGAAGAGCTCTTGATCGGTGACAACGTAAGTCCTACTGACCATCCGATGATCATGCGCGCTAATGAAGAACATCTACCTTGGGAGGCTTTCAAGGAGGTTATTGTCAATCTGATCGAATCTGTCGAGCAGGATGATTATGATCGCGTACGCCAGTTATTGCGTGAGGCAGTTTCTGGTTATGCTCCAGAGGGTGAAATAGTTGACTGGATGCATTCGAAGCGCACGGTTAGCTAATTTATACTGAGTCTTTCCTATAGGGTTAGGTTCTCAGATTAATTGCTGGGTCTCATGTGATTACGGTCTGGTATGCCTTGATTGGCTTTTGCTGCTCTGGGTATGGTCGTTCAGAGCCAGTGATGGGCTGGTATTCGTTTGAAAGGGGGCTGATTGAAGTATTTTTGGCTTTTCTTGTGTTTTTTCCTAGGCTTTTACTCTTTGAGTGAGTCTAAAAGCGGCCGATTGTTTTTGTTTTCGGGAGCACCGGCAAAGCATGACTCTATGATTATGACTGGTAGCGCTGTCATCCCTATCGAATACAATGAGCTTGAACCAGTCCTTTCGGATTCGCCTGCGGCGGAGACCGCCAGCCAAGTCAGGTAT
The DNA here is from genome assembly GCA_000474255.1 of Aquipseudomonas alcaligenes MRY13-0052. Classification (GTDB taxonomy): domain Bacteria; phylum Pseudomonadota; class Gammaproteobacteria; order Pseudomonadales; family Pseudomonadaceae; genus Metapseudomonas; species Metapseudomonas solani. Next base: position 1,597 of record BATO01000018.1, on the reverse strand, counting down.
GTCTATAAAGTCGATCCATCTAAAATTCCATCTACAGCGACTCATGTATTGGTATTGGTCAAGATGAAGGCCTATATACCTATCGATGCGGGCAGTGGCGGAATGAACTATGCGCAGATTTTTGCGAGAGTTCCTGATAATAACCATTTTATTCATTGTGAGGCTTGGGGGGGAGGCGTCGACTGGCAAGAAGAGCGCCGGCGTGTAACCTTCTCCAGTGTCTATCTCCCTATTGTCAACGGGGAGGTTACCGTTGATGTAGGGCGAGAAATAAGACTTCGTGGAACTGTTGAGTTCGCCGTTTATATGGAGGGTTACCTAGATGGTAAGTATGGGGCTCTTGATACCATGAAGGCGATTTTCAATGATTTGCGGAGCATGGCATCCGGTTTGTATTCAAGGTTGCTTGATAGAGGTGCTGGTCTGTTTAGTTAGTGCATCAACATAATGCGGCCGGTTACGGCTGGCCATGCTCGTCATGATGGTTTGCTCTTGGTCGCTCAATCTTCACTAAGACAAGCAGTGAGCTTTCGAGCTGATCTCATGCCCATATGTGGGCTTTCGAGCCGATGACTATGGATTGGTTCGTGAGGTCCTACAGGAAACTGTCAATATTTACCCTCTTGAATAGGAGGTTTTTGACTGAATCCATCAATGGCGTGGAATTGAACCGCCTCTCTCTAATGGCTAGTTTGGCTCGGCGGATCTAGGAGTACCGCCCTTTAAGCTAGTCACATGGAGATTTAAGTGATGATCCTCGTACGGATTCTGTCCCTGTTGTTCGTTTTTCTCGGCTTCGCCGGTTCTGCCATTGCTGCAGAGGTACCACCCAAGAGCGAGCCGGCAAAGGTTGCCGCCGAACAGGTTAGCAAGAAGATCGATATCAACAAGGCTGACGCTGTGGCACTGCAGGAGGTGATGATCGGAGTCGGTGAGCAGAAGGCCAAGGCGATAGTGGAATATCGTGAAGCCAATGGCGCTTTCTCATCAGTAGACGATTTATTGCAGGTCAAGGGGATTGGTGCCAAGACTCTTGAGGCTAACCGTGACAGGCTCAGTGTCGAATAAGCATTGAGAGTGAAACGAAGAAAGCCGGCTTGATAGCCGGCTTTTTTGTGCCTTGCTGATTGCTTGTTCGTTACCGCAACCGTAGGGCAAAGCCGAACGCGCTTCAGCGCGGCCCCGAAGGGGTGAGGGCCGAAGGTCCCGAATAGCCGGGGACGAAGTCCCTGGTGAGAGTCCAGTGGTCTAAACGAAAAAGCCCCCCGGCATGTGCCGAGGGCTTTTGAATTTGGTTCCGCGACCCGGACTTGACGGCGAAGCCGAACGCTCTTCAGCGCGGCTCCGGAGAGGTGAGGGCCGAAGGTCCCGAATAACCGGGGACGGAGTCCCTGGTGAGAGTCTAGAGGCCTAAAACGAAAAAAGCCCCGGCATGTGCCGAGGGCTTTTGAATTTGACTCCGCGACCTGGACTCGACGGCAAAGCCGAACGCGCTCCAGCGCGGCCTCGAGGGGGTGAGGGGCGAGGGTCCCGAATAACCGGGGACGGAGTCCCTGGTGAGAGTCCAGCAGCCTAAACGAAAAAAGCCCCCGGCATG